>JAZQJD010000033.1:0-50268 GCA_045541435.1 Acutalibacteraceae bacterium | reverse complement strand
GCTCATTTTCGATACTCTAGCGTATCGCTCTCTCAAACTTCTTTCGAAGCCCGAATTCTACTGTCGCAAAATTTTCTTTTACGCTCAAAAAAATCTCAAGGGTTTCTTTCTTTTCTCGTTGTTTAATTTTCAAGGTTCGTTGACTCTTTTTAAGGTCTCCTGCGAACCGCTTTTGCAGTTCGTTTTCTGCCCCTCTCGAAGAGTGCCTTGATATAATATCACCACAAGTGCTATTTGTCAAGCATTTTTTTCAACTTTTTTACCAATCACAATATGTTGTGGTTGTGCATATTGAACAACCACAATTTTTGTGCTTAAAACCTTATAAAAAGAATGAATATTCTGTTTTTTAATGAAAAAACTACTAAAAAAATATATGAGGTGCAATATGAAAAAAATAAAATCTGAGTTAAATCTTCAAAACTTCCTATACTCAAAATACGGTAGTTTTATTGCTATCGTTTTGAGCCTTTCTGTTATTTTAGGTATTGGCTTTATTTATACCAATCGAACTGAACAAATAGAAACACAAGAGGTTCTTTCTAAGGTCGGTTCCCGAGGCGATGAGGTAAGACGAATTCAGAACAAACTGAAATCTCTTGGTTTTTTTAATGGCACTGTTGACGGTATATACGGAGCCAAAACACAAAGTGCTGTTAAAAGGTATCAGAAATCCGTTGGTATTACTGCTGATGGTATCGCAGGACCAAAAACACTTTTATATCTTGGTCTTGGTTCCTCATCCGGTGGTTCAACGGGTGGTTACAGTTCTTCTGATGTTTATCTTCTCGCAAAGGTTATTGCCGCAGAAGCTCGTGGCGAAAGCTACACCGGTCAGGTTGCAGTTGGCGCAGTTGTATTAAACCGAGTAGATTCATCATCATTTCCCGATACCGTTGCAGGTGTTGTTTATCAAGCAGGAGCTTTTTCTGCCGTAAGGGACAGCAACTGGTCAGTTTCTCCCGATGCCACATCCCGAAAAGCTGCTCAGGATGCCCTTAACGGTTGGGACCCCAGCGGTGGAGCTTTATATTATTATAACCCTGCAAAAACTTCAAACAGATGGATTCGCACCCGTCCCGTTATTACCACTATCGGAAGACATGTTTTTTGCCGCTGAGTCACTATATACAATAGTATATAAAAAGACTAAAAATCTCTGCTTTCTGTTTTTTTACGATAGCAGAGGTTTATTTTTGCATACAACACCAATTCAATGGAAGAATATTAAGGATTTTTAGTTTTATTTTTGACAAAAATCTGTCAATGCACTTGATAAATTTCTCCGTTTAGTGTATGCTATAGTGGGGAAAATTGGTAGGGATATTTTTCCATTTCTCTACCTTAGATATACAACTTCCTTATACAATATATAATATAAAGGAGAAATCGCAAATGCAAAAGGTTCAATTTACCGAAACCGTGTTGCGTGACGCTAACCAGTCACTTATTGCAACCCGTATGAAGTTCAATGAATTCGAGCCCATTCTCTCAAAACTCGATAAAGCAGGTTACTACTCTCTCGAGTGCTGGGGTGGTGCAACATTCGACTCTTGTCTTCGTTACCTTAAAGAAGACCCCTGGGAAAGACTCAGAAAAATTAAAAAGGCTTGTCCCAATACAAAGCTTCAGATGCTTTTAAGAGGACAGAACCTCCTCGGCTATCATCACTATCCCGATGATGTTGTTAGAATGTTCGTTAAAAAGAGCGTTGAGAACGGTATTGATATTATCAGAATTTTTGATGCTCTCAATGATGTTAAGAATATTGAGGTTGCAGTTGATGAAGCAGTTAAAAACGGTGCTATTGCTTCCGGTGCTATCTGCTATACAATCAGCCCCATTCACACTCTTAACTCTTATGTTGAGCTTGCAAAAAATATGGCAAGCATCGGTTGTCAGACTATCGCTATTAAGGATATGGCAGGTATCCTCAGCCCTGCAGAAGCACATAAGCTTGTTTCTTCACTTAAAGAAGCAGTTGACGTACCTCTTATTCTTCACACTCACAGCACAACAGGCCTTGGCTTTATGACTTGCCTTAAAGCTGTTGAAGCCGGTGTTGATGTTATTGATACTGCTATTTCTACAATGTCCGGCGGTACTTCACAACCCGCAACAGAAACACTCAACTACACTCTTGCAGAGCTCGGTTATGAAACAGGTCTTGACAACGAAACTCTCAGAGATATTGCTGATTTCTTCAAGCCCATAAGAGCAAAAGCTCTTGAAAGCGGTCTTCTTAACCCCACTGTTCTTGCAACTGACGCAAAAGCACTTGACTATCAGGTTCCCGGCGGTATGCTTTCAAACCTTGTTGCTCAGCTTACTGCACAGGGCAAAATGGATAAATTCGATGAAGTTCTTCTTGAAACTCCCAGAGTTCGTGAAGATTTAGGTTATCCCCCTCTTGTTACTCCCATGAGCCAGATGGTTGGCGTTCAAGCAACTGCAAACGTCCTTGCAGGCGAACGTTATAAAAACGTTTCTAAAGAAGTTAAATCCTACCTTATGGGCGAATATGGTAAAGCTCCCGGTAAGGTTAACGAGGATGTTAAAAAGCAGATTCTCGGTGACGAAAAAGAAATCGAAGGCAGATATGCAGACACTCTTGAGCCTGCATTTGAAGCTGCAAAAGCTGAAATCGGCAAAAAAGCAAAGAGTGACGAAGATGTTCTTTCATACATCGCATTCCCCACTCAAGCAGAAAACTTCTTCGATTATCGTGATGAAATGGCTTCTAAAACATACAGCTATGAAATCAAGGCTATTGACTAAGGAGGGTTTAAAATGACTTTTCTTCCTTTGTACAGTATCGTTGATGGTCTTGGAGTAGCGGGTCTTGGTTTTCCTCTTGTTATTGCAGTTCTTGCTGGAATTATGTTATTTGTATGGATTCTCACTAAAATTTTTGGTGGCAAATCTAAAAAAGAAAAGAAAGAAGAACCTGTTACAGAGATTCAGACTTCTGCACCCGTGCAAACTGCACAACCTGAAATAACTATTGCAGAAGAACCCAAGAAAACAGAAGCTCCTCTCCCCTATACTCCGGGTTATGTAACCCTTGACGGTGTTAAGGAGCAGGACGCAGCAGTTATAATGGCTATCACTTCTCACGAAACAGGCATTCCTCTTGAAAGACTTTGCTTTAAATACATTAAGCGTCTTAATCAGGAGCCCGAGCTTATTAACATCGAAGAACAGGATGCCGCAGTTGTTATGGCAATTATTTCCGATAGAACAGGCATTTCTCTTGATAACCTTATCTTTAATTCTATAAAATTAGTGGAGGAATAATAATATGAAATACAATGTTACTTTAAACGGTAAAATTTACGAAGTTGACGTTACAGAATCTGATGCAGTTGTAACAGGCGTTACTCAGGTACCCGTTGCAGTTGCTGCTCCCGCTGTTGCTCCTGTTGCAGTTGCACCCGTTGCAGCTCCCGAAGCTCCTGCTGAAGCTCCCGCTGCTCCTGCAGTTGCTCCCGCTTCCGCAGACGGCACACAGGTTAAAGCTCCCATGCCCGGCACAATTCTTGCGGTTAAGAAAAATGTTGGCGAAGCAGTTAAAGCAGGCGATGTAATCGTTGTTCTTGAAGCTATGAAAATGGAAAATGATATTGTTGCTCCCTGCGATGGTACAGTTAAATCCATTAACGCTCCCAAGGGTTCAACAGTTAACACAGATGATGTTATCGCTGTCATCTGAACAGTTTTTTTCAATACTTAAAACTTGAAAGGTTTTATCTATGGATATTTCTTCAATATTATCTAACCTTTGGGAACAGTCCGGCTTTGCTCTTTTAGAGTGGCAGAACCTTGTTATGTTGGGCGTTGCATTCTTCTTTTTATTCCTTGCAATTAAAAAGAACTATGAGCCCCTTTTACTTGTTCCCATTGCATTCGGTATTATACTTGCTAACCTTCCCGGTGCAAATATGATGCTTGATACCACGGGCGGTCAATTAGGTAGTATCGGACAAGCGGTTGTTGAAGGCACTCATTGGTACGATTCAGGTGTTCTTCGCATTCTTTATGTTGGTGTTAAATCCGGTATCTTCCCCTGCCTTATCTTTATGGGCGTTGGTGCAATGACCGACTTTGGTCCCCTTCTTTCAAACCCCGTAAGCCTTCTTTTAGGTGCGGCAGCTCAGCTTGGTGTTTACTGCGCATTTATTCTTGCAGTAGCATTTGGATTTGAACCTGCGGAAGCAGCTTCAATCGCTATTATCGGCGGTGCAGATGGTCCTACTGCTATTTTCCTTACATCGAAATTAGCATCTCACTTGTTAGCACCAATAGCGTTGGCGGCATATTCCTATATGGCTCTCATCCCTATTATTCAGCCACCAATTATGAAAGCTCTTACCACAGAAAAAGAGCGTAAGGTTGAAATGAAGCAGTTAAGAAAGGTTTCGAAAACGGAGAAAATTATTTTCCCTGTTGCCGTTCTCATTCTTTGTGCTTTCCTTCTTCCCTCAGTTGCTCCCCTTTTAGGTATGCTTATGCTTGGTAACCTTTTCAAAGAATGTGGCGTTACTGAAAGGCTTTCCGAAACCGCACAGAATGCACTTATGAACATTGTTACTATTATGCTTGGCGTAACAGTTGGTGCTACTGCTAACGGACAGGATTTTTTACAGCTCAAAACAATTCTTATTATCGTTCTCGGTCTTGTAGCTTTCTGCTTCTCAACAGCAGGCGGCGTGCTTTTCGGCAAGCTCCTTTATGTTGTTACAGGTGGTAAAATTAATCCCCTTATCGGTGCGGCAGGTGTTTCCGCTGTTCCTATGGCAGCACGAGTTGCACAGAATGAGGGCAGAAAATACAATCCTACAAATTTCCTTTTAATGCACGCAATGGGCCCCAATGTTGCCGGCGTTATCGGCTCGGCAGTTGCCGCAGGCTTCTTGCTGGCAGTATTCGGACAGAATTAAAAAACAACCTCGATTACCAAAATGGTAGTCGAGGTTTTGTTTTAGTTCAACGCAACTCTTGTGAAAAGCCGTTTCATTTCTTGTGCTAAGAGATGGCGTTCTTCGGTTGTTACGGAAACCTCATTATCCACAAGCTCTTTTGCAGTTTTTTGGGCTTCATAAAGAATTCTTGTATCTGTCATAAGGTTTGCAATTCGCATATCGGGCAGACCATGCTGACGGGAACCGAAGAAATCACCGGGTCCTCTCATTTCAAGGTCTTTTTTTGCAATTTCAAAGCCGTCTGTGGTACGGCACATTGTTTCAAAGCGGTCAACTGCCTCTTCATTTTGTGCATCCGAAAGCAAAATACAGGTGCTTTCCTTACTGCCACGACCGATTCGACCTCTTAACTGATGAAGCTGGGAGAGACCGAAGCGTTCGGCATTTTCTATTACCATAACCGTTGCATTTGGAACATCAACACCAACCTCAATAACAACTGTTGAAATAAGAAGCTGAATTTCGCCCGAATAAAAACGAGCCATAACAGCATCCTTTTCCTTCGGTTTCATTTGTCCGTGAAGAAGACCCAAAGTACAATCGGCAAAATAGGTTGATTTTAAATAATCGTAATATTCCGTTGCAGGAACAAGGTCGCTGTCGCTTTCCGAAACCAAAGGACAGACAATATACGCCTGTTGCCCTGCGGTGATATTTTTTCTTATGAAGTTATAAATTCTTTCATGATAGCTTGTGGGTACGTGATATGTTTTTATTGGTTGTCTACCCTTTGGTAGTTCGTCAAGAACAGAGATATCAAGATCGCCGTAAATCATCATAGCAAGAGTTCTCGGAATAGGAGTTGCAGACATAACAAGAGTATGCGGATTATTGCCTTTATTTGAAAGGCTCGCCCTCTGACCAACACCAAAACGGTGCTGTTCATCGGTTATAACAAGACCTAAGTTGCTAAACTCAACATCATTCTGAATTATTGCATGAGTTCCCACAACAATATCACAATCGCCGTCTTTAAGTCTTTCTCTTATATCTCTTTTTTTTGCTGCAGTAACTGAACCTGTTAAAAGACAGATATTTATATCGTCACCGAAGAAATTTAAAAGAGTTTTAAAATGCTGATTTGCAAGAACCTCTGTCGGTGCCATCAAAGCAGCTTGAAAACCATTTTTCACTGCATTATACATTAAAGCTGCTGCAACCGCAGTTTTACCCGAGCCAACATCACCTTGCAAAAGGCGGTTCATTTGCTTACTGCTTTTCATATTTTCTACCGCTTCTGCAATAGCTCTTTTCTGTGCATTTGTTGGGTCAAATGGAAGAGTAGCATAGAACTCTTCTGTATAATCATTTTTTATAGGAATTGAACTTCTGTTTCCACCCTCAGTTTTTTCGCACAAAAGTCCCATTTGCAAAAGTAAAAGCTCTTCAAAAATAAGCCTACGCTTTGCAAGAGCAAGCTGTTCTTCACTTTCGGGAAAATGAATAGCTCTGAGCGAATCTTCAAAGCTCATAAGTCTGTATTTTTTAACAATATATTCGGGAATTATCTCCTGAATATTGCCTTTTATTTCTCTCAAGGCGGTTTCAACAAGTCTTTCGGTTGTTTTTGAATGCATTGATGATGTTGCTTTATAAATAGGTCTTATTCTTTGCTTTTCAAGAGATTTTTCAAACCTTGGTGAAAGCATACATTTATTATTATATTTATCTAAAGTAATTTTGCCGAAGAATAAATATTCCTGGTCTTCAACCAACTGATCTTTTACATATTTATTATTAAAAAATGTAACCGGAATATAATCGCTACCATCTGAAATTACGGTTTTAACAAGAATTCTGCCACCATTGATTTTAACCACCTGGGGATTCTGGGCAACAATAGCCCTTACGCAGATACTTTCGTTAATCTGCGCATCTCTTAAAAGTGTTGTGTTGTTCCAGTCCTCATAAGCTCTGGGGTAATTTCTTAAAAGGTCGCCAATACTGTAAATCCCCTGCTTTGCAAGGCTTTTTGCCCTCGCCTCGCCAACGCCTTTCAGAAACTGAATTCTTGTGTCAAAATTAACCATAAAATCACCACCATATAAATGCAAAATATAAAATGCAAAATGTAAAATTTTGGATGCTGCGCACAGCTATTTTAAAAGCCAACGCAATATCAAAATCATTCCCCTTTTTATACATTTTGAATAGGATTTATGCAAAGTAATAGTAACAAATAGTTATCGCTACTTGTAAAACCATTATTATAGGTAATCCTATCATAAATCTTTTATGCTTTGTTTTATGTCGGATTTTGAGCATTGTAAGAAATTCTACCAAGCTTCCGCCTAAAATAGCCAATAAAAACAAAATCTTTTCGGGTACTCTGTGTTTAGTCCATTTTTTTGCGGCTTTTTTATCATAAATTGTAACAATACAAGTAATTAAAGATATAACTGCAAAATAAATTAAAATATATTTCATTTCACTTCCGCCTTAGAACATTTGTTCTATATGATAATATCATATTTTTCAATACATTGCAAGATAAAAATGAACACATTTAAAAGTTTTATGCTCTTAAATGTGTTCATAATAATTTTATTCAGTAACTACGCCTTTTTTGAGAATTACATTTGCATAAAGAGCCATTTCGCTTGTTGCAATAATTGCATAAGCAGTTTTTGCTCTGTCATAGAAAGCAAAACGCTCAATTTCGCTCATCTTTGTTTCACCGTTATGCTTATCAACAATTTTCTGATATTCTGCCCAGATAACAGGTGTTGGATCGCCTTTAGTTGTCTGCATAAGCATAACGGGGCTTTCAACATAAGTATCAAGAGGCATAAGCTTCAGAATAGCATCAAGAAGCTCGGGAACATTATGACCATCGCAACGAATAAGTCTTTGTGCATTTGATGCAGCGGGGAAATTACCGTCACCGATAACAATTTCGTCACCATGACCCATTTCGTCAAGAATTTTGAGAAGCTCGGGTGAAATAATATTCGGAATACCTTTTAACATAATTTTATCTCCTTTATTTGTTCTTTTGTCTTATATCAGTTCCGAAAAACTGAACAATTTCAAATGAATTAAGCCTTGATGCAGCTCTCTCGCCATATCTTTGTTCAAACTCTGTTCTATTCAAGTTAGAAATCAAAATCATTGGTTTGCCCATTAATACAGCATCATCAATAATCTCATTTATTGCGGCATTTGCAAAGGGTGTTTCAAACTCTACTCCAAGGTCATCAATAATTATTAAATCGTTGCGACTTAATTCTTCCTCAAAATCAGAATCTGCTTTACCGAAATGCTCATTCTGAAGCTGTTTTACAACCTTTCTTGCAGATTCATAATAAACACTATAGCCATTCTGAGTCAGCACATTAAAAATTGCAAGAGCAAGATGAGTTTTTCCCAAACCCGTGCCACCGCTGAAAAACAGACTGGGATTTTCGGGACGGAAATTCTCTGCATAGTTTTTGAGCATTGCAAAAACGCCGCCCATAATTTCACGATGAGAAAAACCCAAATCCAAATCTTTTATATTGCTGTAATTGTTTAAATCGAAGCTTTCAAAGGTTGAACGTGCCAGAATGGGACTGCAGGAAAGACTCTCAACAGAAATTCTTTTAAGAATTTCAAGATGGCATTTGCAAAGCTTGCCGTTATTTATGCCCGAATCCTTACATACTTTACAGCTATAAGGAATTTCAAGATAATCCTCGGGATAACCTGCTCTTTTCAGAAGCTCTCTTTTCTTTTCTTGAGCTTCAAGATTACTTTTTGCAAGCTGAGAAATATCAACTCTTTCTCCTCCTGCACCAACACTTCTTATGACTGAAAGTGCAGTTTCTCTCATAATTTTTTCAATATCTAAAAGTTCGGGGTATTTTGCTGCAACCTCATTACGACGCATTTCACCAAGTCTTTCGGCACTTACTCTGCGTTCTTTAAGCTCTGCTTCCGCTTTTGAATAAATTGCTTCGGAATATTTCATTCATTTTCCTCCCCGTTTGCATATTTTTTAATCCAATCAAGAACGCTGTTCTTACCGATTTCTTCTGTTTCATAGGTTTTCTTAACAGCCTTCGGCAAGCTTTTCTTTTCCCTCGTTATTATCTGCTCAGGAGAGGATATACCTGACTGAACAAATTTTTTAAGCATCTTGTTGGTATCATTTAAGCTTTTATTGTTGTTTTCTAAGGCGTATTTTATGAGCTCAACAGAGCACTCCCAATCAACTGCCCAGGTTCGCAAAAATTTCGCTATTCTTGTTGTGGGAATATCACCCGCAAATTCAGCTGTTTCTTTAACAGCCAGGAAAGTTTCTTTGATTTTGTCAAGGGCTAAAAGCTCTTCTTCTACAAGCTCGAGAGTATCTATGCCTCTTTTTGCCCAATCCTCTGCTCTGTTTTTAATTGCAGAGGATGCCGTTTTCCCCTCATTTTTCTGATGCTGAAGAAGAGTTATTATAACCTCGGGGGGAAATCCGTAAAAATCATAAATCATCAAAAGAAGTGCTTGAGTATCATAACCGAAGGTACCAAGAATACCTTGAGCCTCATGATAGATTATTTCAAGCTCAGGCTCAGCTATAAGGCGTTCTGCAATTTCACGCTGGGTCGGTTTTTTTACCGGTAGTTTTTTTACGGTTACAGTTCTCTCCGGTTTTTTCTCTTCGGGAGTTGATACCACTTTTGCATTCCCTACTGAATTTGCATATTCCTCTTCAGTAACCTTTTCATTTGTTATTTCAATTACAGAATTACTTTCCCAAAACTCAAGACAGTTTTTAACATCCTCTTCCGATAGTCCTGTGCACATACTAATTTGCTTTGCTTCAGCGGTTCCTTGAGGATTTCTGAGAATAAAAAGCAAAACCTTAAAACTTGCCGCAGAGGCAAGTTTTAAGTGTTTGTCTATAATTTCTGTAGGCACGGCAACCGCACCATTTAAATAATCACATTTAATTTTAATCATTATTCCGGGAATTTCACAATAACGCCAACAGATTTACCATTAACATACTGCGCAATACCTTTCATATCAATATCTTTTGAAAGTGTTTTACCTGCTACAATATAACCGCCATCAGAGCCTAAGCAAATAGCATTAGCACTTTCATCGGCTGTTCCGCCAAAAGAACGTGCCCATGATAAATCACCATATTTGTTAAAGCACGCAATAACAATATCATCGCCGCCACGAGTTGTAACGCCCTTAAAATCACGAGTTGAGGAATTACTTGAACCTGCAGCAATAAATGAACCGGTATCTGTTTCAATAACACAAGTCAAATCATCATCATTCTGACCTCTGAAAACTCTCGCAAAGGAAAGCGATAAATCGGAGTCATATTTCATTATGTATGAATCATAACCGCCTCGAGAAGCAAGGTTTGAAACAAACATACTACTTGTAGTACCTGCATCGGAAGAATTAGATTTACCTACAACTGCAACACCGCCATTTTTACAAGCGGTTATACCTCTGAAGGACTCAATACCACTACCACCGATACGGACAACATCAACATATTTTCCTTCTCCGGAAAGTTTAACAATACCACTATCAGAAGAACCTAAACATTTAAATAATTCTCCCGAATAGAAATTACCTACACAGAAAATATTTCCTTCGATATCTTCTGCAACACCTGTAAATGAATCCTTATTGCCGCCAAGAACATTTTTCCAGGCGAGGCTTCCGTCAGCATTATATTTTACAACTACCGCTGCAGATTCATAAGCAGGTTTATCAAAGCCCTTAGCATCTCCATCATTGTTACCAACGGAGCCTGCGACAACAATACCGCCGTCTTTTGTAAGAGTTGCACCATTAAAGAGGTCTACAGTGCTTGTACCGAACACGCTATACCACAACTGTTCGCCTTTTTTATCAAATTTAAAGACAGCACCATCATAATAACCTTTACCGGTTTTTCCTCCTACATTCTTACCATAGCCCACAGCGTAAAAGCCACCATCTTCAGTAGCAATAAGGTCTGTTATAGTCATAACACCTTTATAAGCCAGCTCTTTCTGCCAAACAACATCGCCGTTCTTGGAATATTTTGTAAGAACTGTAAAAGGCGTTGCAATTTTATAATCTTTATATTTTGCAAAATCTCCATCAACGGAGTTTGTAACAACTGAAGTAATATAGCTTCCATCCTTCAATTCTTCAACGCTTGAAAAATAATCTGCTGCGGTACCGCCCAAAGAAGCCTTCCATTCCATTTCCGCCGGAGCAACAACTGCAGGAGTTGAAGTAAGTTCAACTATTGTTGTGAAAAGATTTCCTTGATTATCAACAGCTGTATTTCCCTGACCATCTGTAACAGGAACTGCGGTTGTTCCAACAATAACTGTTCCGTCATTTTTAATTGTTGGTTTAACAACAATCTGCTCAGTTACCTCTTCACCATCTTTGTTGGTAACTTTTTCACCCATAACATTAGTAACGGGAACATTTACAGTTACATCTTTATAAACAACGGTTGTTTGCTTTTCACCATTTGCATCAGTATATTCATGAACCTCTGTTTCCGGAACAACTGTTACAGCCTCTCCATCTGCATTTGTAACGGGAACACCATTTGCATCAGTAACAACAACAGGTGCAAGAGTGGTTTCATCATTATTTTTATTGCCATCACTATTTTTAAGTACAACCGCAATAACAACTGCAATGACAGCTATTGCGATTATAACGGGAATAAGAATTAAAAGCTTTTTGTTTTTTCCCTTTGGCTGCTGTGCATTTTCTTTTTTAGGCACAACAGGTGGAGGTGCGGGGCGTTTTGCATCCTTTGCACCATTTGTTACTTTCTTATCATCCATAATATGTAAACCTCCGTAGGAATAAATCTGAATATTTTGTTATAGTAACAGAGCATAAATACTCATTATGCACATATTTTATCACAAACACTTGTATTTTTCAATGAAAAAAACCGTATTTTAAAATATTCGTTACATATTACATAAAAACACACCTTATTTATTATGTAATATCAATAATATTTGCATTTTACTCAAAAAAATCGTTGTAAACGAGAAAAATATGTGCTAAAATACCAAATATAAGTTGCCATAGTGTTTGTACGTAGCTTGGTAGCATTATTTTACAAATTCAATCAGAGAGAAATCTCTGCTCATTTTAGGAGGAATTCACTTGAAATCTTATGCTAAAGAAAACATCAGAAACGTGACCATTGCGGGTCACGGTGCAAGAGGTAAAACTACTCTTGCAGAAGCAATGCTTTACATAGCTGGTGCTTCAGACAGACTCGGCAGAGTTGCAGATGGTAATACCGTTCTTGACTTTGACGCTGAAGAAAAGAAGAGAAAAGTTTCAATTTCTTCCGCTATGGCTTGTATCGAATGGCGTGACAGAAAAGTTAATATTATTGATACTCCCGGTCTTTTTGACTTTGAAGGTGCAAGAAGCGAAGGTATCCGTGCTGCTGAAACTGCAGTTATCGTTCTTTCCTGCGGTCATAATGTTGACGTTGGTGCAGAAAAAACCTTACGTATCGCAGGCAGAAAAGGTCTTTCGAAATTTATCGCTGTTTCTAAATGCGATGGTGAAAACCGTGACTTCTATAAAACCCTTGGCGATTTGCAGGAAAAATACGGTACAGCTATCTGCCCCGTTGTTGTTCCCTATATGGTTGACGGCGTTGTTGATTGCTATGTAAACTTCCTTCAGAACAAAGCCTTCAAATATGATGGCATAAAAGCTACTGAAGTTGCAATTCCTCAAGACGCTCATATCGAAGAAATATATAACGCTTTTGTTGAAGCCGTTGCTTCCGCTGATGAAGAGCTTATGATGAAATTCTTTGATGGCGAAGAATTTACCCATGATGAAAAGGTTGCAGGTCTTTCACAGGGTGTTGCAGACGGTACTGTTATTCCCGTTTATGCTTGCTCAGGTTACACAGGTGAAGCCGTTGACCTTCTTCTTAACGGTATCACAAAGCTTGCACCCTCTCCCAAGGACGAAGACGATATAGCTTGCGATGCTAACGGTCCTCTTGCTGCTATCTGCTTTAAAACCGTTGCTGACCCCTTTGTTGGCAAAATGTCCTTCTTCAAGGTTGTTTCGGGTAAAATTACTCCTGCAACAAAGGCCTACAACGCTCGTACTGAAGAAGAAGAGAAAATGGGTAAAATCGTTTTTGTTAAAGGTGCAAAACAGGAGGATGCAACAGAGATTGTTGCCGGTGATATCGGCGTTGTTACAAAGCTTTCCGGATTCAAAACCGGCGACACAATGTGCGATGCTAAAAACCCCGTTGAGCTTGCTTCTGTTGACTTCCCTGCTCCCTGCTACTCAATGGCAGTTAATGTTGTTAAGAAGGGTGAAGAGGATAAGGTTGCTTCCGGTCTTAACAAGCTCCAGGAAGAAGACGGCTCAATGAAATTCTATACAAACAAAGAAACAAAAGAACAAATTGTTTCCGGACTTGGCGAACAGCATCTTGAAAGCATTGTTTCCAAGCTCAAAAATAAATATGGTGTTGAGGTTACTCTCACTGCTCCTCGCGTTGCTTACAGAGAAACAATCCGCAAAACTGTTGATAAACAGGGCCGTCATAAGAAACAGTCCGGTGGTCATGGTCAGTTTGGTGATGTTTGGATTCGTTTTGAACCCTATATGGGCGAAGAAGAATTCGTATTCAATTCAGATGAGGTTGTTGGTGGTGCCGTTCCTAAGAACTTCTTCCCCGCAGTTGAAAAAGGTTTACGTGAATGCGTAGCATCCGGTCTTATTGCAGGTTATCCTATGGTTGGCATTAAAGCTTGTCTTCATGACGGTTCCTACCATCCCGTTGACTCTTCTGAAATGGCATTTAAGATGGCTGCAAGAATTGCTTTCAAAGCTGCAGTTCCCGAAGCTGCTCCCACAATTCTCGAGCCTATCGGAACTCTTAAAGCTTATATTCCCGATAAGGATTTAGGCGATATTATGGGCGACGTTAACAAACGCCGTGGTAGAGTTTTAGGTATGGGTCCCGCAGAAGAAACCGGAACTCAAGAGCTTATCGCTGAAGTTCCTATGGCAGAAATGAGCGACTTTGCTATAACTCTTCGTTCCGTAACAGCAGGCAGAGGTTCCTTCACTCTTGAATTTGCTCGTTATGAAGATGCTCCCAACAATATCGCAGAAAAAGTTATTGCAGAAGCAAAGCTTGCTGACGATGATGAATAATTAATACAAAAAGCCTTCCCTTGTGGAAGGCTTTTTAAAATGGCAATTTTAAAGTGGAAAGTGGCAAGTTAAGGGGAAGCTTCGCTTCCAAACATTTTAAAATGCTGACCGCAGGTCCCGAAACTTTCAACTTGCAATTTTCAACTTTCAATTTGAAAAGGGATTGGCGAGAGCCAATCCCTTTTCATTAAAGTCTTGCTTTTGCATCATCATACATCTTTTCGATTTCTTCGAAATGACTGTAGTTCTCTTTTTGCTTTATAAGCTTTTCTGCATCAAGATAAACTTTTGCTGCACGGTTGAAATATGCATGTTTGTCCATTTCCTCTTTGGAGAACTTACGAGCATCTTTTCTGTCTGCATCAGTTTTCTTGATATCTGCTTTCAACTGTAAAACCTTTGAAGAATTCTTTGCTTTTTTAGCATCCTTTAAATCCATATAAAGAGTTTTAAGCTTTGCTTCGCAATCGTCTTCTGCATTGAAAAACTTATCAAGGTCTGCAAAGTCGGGTTGCTTGAAATCCTGACCCTTGCTGAAATACTTTTTAACCGCTTTATAAGAAGCTTTCTTACTCTTTACAATTTCAATAGCAGTTTTGCGAATTTCTTTTTCTTCTTTAGTTGATTTTGGCATTGCCTTTGCAACAGCAAGTTCCTGATTTATAAGTGAAATATCTGCATTGAGAAGAGCATCAAGACCTGCTGCATATACCTTTTCGTTTTCTCTTACCTGAAGTTGCACTGCAGGAGTTGAGAATTTATCGAGCTCTTCACAAACAAATTTACCGATTTCTATTTCATCATTAAAGTCTTTATCTGCGAAATAAGCTTTCTTTGCGATTTTTCTTTCTTCTTTATCTTTTATGGACTTATAAGACTTTTTGTCTAATGCCTTAGGCGAAGCAACTGCCATTTCTTTTGCTTTACGGATTATATCAATAACCTCAACGAGCTCCGTATCTTTGAGGACACCGTTTCCGTAGTCCTCAAACATTGCACGTACTTTTAAAACACGAACAACAGATTTTTGTTTTCTCTCATTGAAGTCATACCATATATAAGGGATAACATTCATTAGCGCGCCTATAGCAGCAACAACAATAAGAACTTTAACAAGGCTTAAAAGAATAGCAGGATCATAAAGTGCAGAAAGAGCATTATTGTAATTATCCTGTCCGTTGGCTAACTGCTCTGAAAGAAGTTGACCAACAGTTTTTCCGTCACCTAAAACCCTGTTTAACACTTCAGGATTTGATGTGACAATAGCTGCATTTTCTCTTGTAAGGCCATTTTTTTCATAGATAATCGGAAGTACGGAAGATGTTGCAAGAGTTATAACCGTACCGATTGTTGTAACTGCAGAGAACATACCGTCTATGCGTTCACCTGTTTTATATTGCTGATAATCACGAATATCCGCTTGAATAGATGGACCGAGAATATGTGCAAATGAACCCATAAATGCATTGAGGTAAAGACAACCCAATATCAGCCAGATCGTAAGATTATGTATCTCATTGGTAAATGGCAACATCATCAAGATAAATACCACATTAAACAAGTTAGTAACAATTAGCACTGCTTTTTTACCCCATCTGCGAATGCAGAAAGGTGCAATAAGCATACCCCAAAGAGATGCATTTCCGTAAACAGTTGTAACAATACTGTACGCATTACCGGAACAAGCACCACCATAGTTATAAAGCCAATACATAACATTTGAATAGGATGATTCAAGGAAACCTATCCAACCTGCAAGAGATATAATCCAGAAATATTTATTTTTTGCAACGGCTTTAAGAGCATCAATAAATTTAATCTGAACAATATGTGTTCTCGCTTGAACAATTTTTTCTTCTGTGTATTTATAAACAATCATACAAAGAAGAAGTCCGAGAACTGTTAAAATAGGATAAAGAAATCTGTAAACACGGATATCGGTTGTGTTAGTTTTAAATAAATTAGATGCAATTATAGGTGTTAAAAAGTTAACAACTGTGGGAGCAAATGAATAAACTACACTTTTAACAGATGCTACATCAGCTCTTTCTTGGGAGTTTGATGAAAGAACGTGAATGAGGTTTTCATAAGCGTCATAGAAGAAATAATAGAAAAAGTGCAAGACTAAATTAAGTATCATTACAATGGCACATTTTGCCACATAAGCTCTTGTTTCGCCGAAAAGCATTCCATCTCCGAGCCAGTCTGAAAGCTTAGCATATGGGAACCAAACCATTATATTACATATGATTGCGGCAGGAATTGCCATTCTGACGATATACGGTCTGTATTTACCCGCTTTGTTACGTGTGTTATCGATTATATTAGCACGTATTCCTGTAAGCAAAACGTTTGCCATAACAGCGATAACATACATTACATACATATCTGTCGGGTCAATACCCAACACACTTGAAAGCAATGTATTATTTGCTGCTAACAAGCAAGCTGTACCCATAGTGATAATCATATATGCACCAATACCGCCACCTGAATAAGCAGCAATTTCTCTAAACGGCATTTGTCTGCCTTGCATTGGGGTTTTCCAATGTTTTTTTATCATTGAAATACCGTCTGTAGCTTTTTGTTTTATATTCATTTTCCTGCTCCTTTTTCACAAAATTATGCTATTATATAACATTTTAATTGTAGCACAAAAGGATTCGTTATTCAATGAAAAAAGAAGAAGATTAACGAGAGCTTTTTACTTTCGTTAATCTTCAACAAATATAGTTTTTATTTAATGTGCAAAACGGCAAGCGGATTATTTTTGATAATCCATTATTTTTTCATCTTCAACAAAAATTGTGCAATGAATTGTCCAAAATCCACCTAATGACACTTTTACAAGTCTTCCGTCGGGTAATCTGCCGATTAATTTTGCTCTTGTGCCATCACCTTTTGTTTCGTCATGAAGTCTACCATTTATGAATAATCTTTCTGTCAAAACTTCATTTTCAACATGTATATTATTGCCGTAATAGTTAGCATCCCAAGTTTTCATATAATTTCCCCTTCAATGCTTTAGTTTTCCGAACTATCTCCCTCACCGTCTGCGGAAACATCAAGAATTGCTGAACCACCGGTTGCATAGGGAAGCTTACCGTCCCATTTTTCTATCTTATTGTTTTCAAGAACGTTTTTGCTAAGAGATTTTTCAATTCTTTCATTTGCTTCTGCCTGAGCTTCAGCTTTTCTGAGAATTGCCTTTGCTTCTGCTTCAGCAGCAATAACTTTCTTTTCTGCTTGAGCATTTGCTTCAACAATTAATTGCTCCTGCTCAGTTTTTGCTTTAAGAAGATTCTGCTGAGCAACTTCTTTAGCCTCGATAGCTTTTGCGAATTCTTCTGAGAAAGAGAAGTTAACAATATTGAACTTTTCAATTACAATACCGTACTCTTCCATTTTCTCTGCAAGTGTATCTTGGATTTCAATGGCAACCTTTGAACGACTTGTTACAAGCTGTTCCGCAGTATATTTTGCAGTAACTGCTTTAAGACTTTCGTGAATTGCGGGCATAAGCATAATAGTTTCATAATCTCTGCCAATTTCTCTGTAAATCTTTGCAGATGAGCTATCACCTATTTTGTAGTTTACAACAATAGTAGTCGAAATGGCTTGAAGGTCTTTAGAAACAGATTCTGCACCCTCAATCTCACATTTCTGAATTTGATTACTCATTTTAACAACACTCTGCACTAAAGGTGCTTTAAAATGGAAACCTTCAGACAAAACATTATTACTTACTTTACCTAAAGTCACTACAACACCTGTATGACCTGCAGGAACGATTGTGATTGAAGCTAAAAGAGCAACGATTACAACTACTGCTATAACTGCTACAATAATAATTTTCTTTGCATTGGAAAAATTGAATTCTCCAACAACCTTTGCATTTTTAATCATGATATGTACTCCTTTTTAGTTTTTGATTTTTGTGTTTTGTTCCACGTGAAACATTTTGGCATTTCTGACTTTCTATTCCCGTGAAACTGTTATTTTAAAATTGTTCCACGTGGAACATTAGTCTTGCATAAATTCCTGGAGCATTTTATCTGCTTCATTTTTAAGATTAGAAGAAATATGAGCCAACATCATAATTTCAAGAGCATTACGTAATTTCTCTTTGCCTCCGGAAAAAGGCTCTTCATAATCTTTGATTTGCTCGTCGATAACGCTGACAACAGTTTCCTTATTCCAATTTCCGATTTTATCAATTTCAGCGGTAACGGAACACATAATACTATAGAGCTCACCGTCGGGAATAGCATCGTCACGCCTATCATCGACCTTACCGTTGATATATGACATTAAGGAAACAATGTTTGAGAGCTGCATTGCACCTTTAAGCATATTGATTATAAGAACTCTTGCAATAGAGGTTTCTCCATATCTACGGTCCTTAGGGGGTTCAATCCAACCTCTTTTTACCCAGTTCTGAATTGTTGTTGCCTCAAGACTCGAAATCTCTGCAAGCTGGGAAAGGGTGAAGCCACCGGTAAGCTTCATTGCCGTTCTTATAGGTTCAAATGCTTTTTCTTTCGTTTGCATTCTCTCACTCCTTTCGTCCCACGATTGCTTATCGTGTTGTTATGATAATAACACAGGTTCACGTGACTGTCAAGTGTTTTCACAAGATTTTTACAAAAATTCACAATATTCGACAAAAACTCGCTTTTTTGTAGTTTAATTTACTTTTACACTATATTCATAGTTTGCTAATATTTTTTTGCTAAACTTTAGCTGTACTTGGAAAGGGAGCCGCACCTGAGTACAAGTATTAGTTCTGAGAGGAACTAACCCCTCCTCAAGTAAACCTTCGATACTGAGTGTTATACTCGTATCGGGAATGCAGCGTCTGTCCCCGCAGACGCTGTATTTCTTTATAAAGAAACTTGACTTAATAATATAATTATTGTAAAATATATAATTGATTTAATTTGTAAAAAAGTCAGAAATTAACAGATTGGAGGCTTCATTTTGGCTATCATTCAAGTTGACGCTCTCACAAAAGCTTATGGCGACAACATTGTTCTCAATGATATGAGTTTTTCACTTCCCGAGGGTGAAATTATCGGTTTATTCGGCCCAAACGGATGCGGAAAAACTACTCTTATGAAAATTCTTACCGGTCTTATTCACGATTACAAAGGTAATGTACTCGTAGGTGGTGTAAAACCCGGTGAAAGCAGTAAAGCCTTTACTGCTTATCTTCCTGAGCAAACCTTTGTTCATGAATGGATGAGAAACATTGATGCCGTTAATTATTTCAATGATTTCTTTTCTGATTTTGATAAAAATAAAGCTCTTGAAATGCTTAAACGCTTCGGCCTTTCCGAAAAGCAGAAATCAAAAACAATGTCCAAGGGTATGCAGGAAAAGCTTTTACTTTCTCTTGTTATGTCAAGGGATGCAAAGCTTTATATTCTTGATGAACCAATGGGCGGTGTTGACCCTGCAACAAGAAGCTCTATTCTTAATTTCATAATGGAAAACTATGCAGAAAAATCAACTCTTCTTGTTTCAACACACCTTATAAACGATTTACAATCTGTTTTTACTCACGCTTTATTTATGGGTAACGGAAAGGTTCTTCTTAATGACAGCGTTGAAGAAATAACAAAAGACGGTAAATCAATCGAGGACGTTTTTAAGGAGGTATTTTCAAATGTTTGGTAAGCTCTTAAAAAATGACCTTAAAGCACAATGGCATTCAATGTCTGTTGTTTTCCTTTGCACCTTTATTGTTGCAGTTGTTGCAGAAATTTTCACTTTAACCTCTGATAACAAGGTTGTAACAGTTATGGGTGGTATGCTTGTAAGCCTTGCATTAGCCTTTGCATGCGTTATCATTATTATTGCCGTTGCAATGATGTTTTCAAAAACAATGTTTGGCAGGGCGGGCTATCTTACATTAACTCTTCCCGTAAAAACAGGCTCTCTTTTAACATCTAAAACAATTTCAAGTCTTATCTGGGTTTTTGTTGTTTATGCACTGTTTTTAGGCTCTCTTTTCCTTTGGGTTTTTCAGGTTAAGGATGCTTTGGGTGAAGAAGTTATGGAAAGTGCCGAAAATCTTTTAAAGCTTTTCGGTGTCCCCTCTTTCTTAACAATTTTTATGGGTATTTTCTCATTTTGCCTCTCTCTTGCTGTCTTGGTTCTTGTTGCAGTACAATCCTTGCAATTAGGTTTAACTCTTTCCCACGTTTCCCCTATTTCTAAATTCGGAAATATTGGCGTAATCATAATATTCTTCGGGCTTTTTGCAATAATTCAGTCTGTTTCAAATGCAATCGCTGATTTACTCCCCTTAGGACTTGTTATAACACCCGATGTTATTAAGATAACAAGTGATATTCATTCAACCAAAGCTGCTATGGGTATAAACGCAATGGGTATAAATGTTGTTGGTTCTCTTGTAAGACTTGTTATAGCAATTACTCTTCATTTTCCCACAAAATACCTTATTCAGCATAAGGTAAACATAAAATAAAAATTTATTCTTTCTCGAAAGGGTGTATAAATATGGATAATATGAACGGTCTTAAAAGAACCGTTTACTGCGGTGAGCTTCGCAGTGAAAATATCGGTAGCGAAGTAACCGTTTGCGGTTGGGTTGCAAAACAGCGTGACCTTGGTGCACTTATTTTCGTTGACCTGCGTGACAGAACAGGTATTGTTCAGTTGGCATTTGACGAAACAACCGATAAAGAAATCTTTGAAAAGGCTTTCGCAGTAAGAAGTGAATTTGTGCTCATGGCAAAGGGTATTGTTCGTGAGCGTTCCTCAAAAAACAGTGAAATTCCTACAGGTGATATCGAAATTGATGTTAAGGATTTGAGAGTTCTTTCAAAAAGTGAAACTCCCCCATTTGATATTGTTGAAAATTGTCAGACAGCAGAGCTTACAAGACTTAAATATCGTTACCTTGACCTTCGCCGTCCCGATTTACAGCAGAATATTCTCTTCCGTCACAAAGTAACAAAAATCACTCGTGACTATTTTGATGAAAACGGATTTATTGAAATTGAAACTCCCATGCTCATTAAATCGACTCCCGAGGGCGCGAGAGATTTCCTTGTTCCCAGCCGTATCCATCAAGGTTCATTCTATGCTCTCCCCCAGTCACCCCAGCTTTATAAACAGCTTTCAATGGTTGCAGGCTTTGACAGATATATGCAAATTGCCCGTTGCTTCCGTGACGAAGACTTAAGAGCAGACAGACAGCCCGAATTCACTCAGATTGACCTTGAAATGTCTTTTGTTACTATGGAAGATGTTCTTTCAATCGGTGAGGGCTATATTGCAAGAGTTTTCAAGGAAGCTCTCGGAGTTGAAATTCCCCTTCCCCTTCCCAGACTCACTTATAAAGAAGCGATGGAACGCTATGGCTCCGATAAACCCGATACCCGTTTCGGTATGGAAATTTTTGACCTTACAGACATTGTTAGGGACTGCGGCTTCTCCGTATTCTCCTCTGCAGTTGCAGGTGGCGGTTCCGTTCGTGGTATCACAGCTAAAAATGCAGTTACCACTTACACAAGAAAAGAAGTTGACAAGCTTACAGAATTTGCAAAAGGCATAGGTGCAAAGGGTCTTGCATGGATTCGTCTTACCGACGATGGTATTGCTTCTTCATTTGCAAAGTTTATGACAGAGGATGAAATGAAAGCAATTCTTGAAAGAGCAGGTGCTGAAAAAGGCGACGTTGTTTTCATTATTGCAGATACAAAGAACAGCTCTGTACTTTCTGTTCTCGGCTCACTCCGTAATGAAACTGCAAAGAAACTTGATATTATCGGCGATGGCTTCAATCTTTTATGGATTGTTGAATTCCCCTTCTTTGATTGGGATGAAGATACTCAGCAGTTTGTTGCAATGCACCATCCCTTTACTTCTCCTCTTCCCGAATGTCTTCCCTATCTTGAAACTGATAAGGCATCAGTCAGAGCAGAAGCCTATGACCTTGTTCTTAATGGTGTTGAGCTTTCTTCGGGTTCAATTCGTATTACAGATTCTGATTTACAGGACAGAATTTTCAAGCTTCTCGGTCTTTCAGACGAAGAAGCACAGCAGAAATTCGGCTATCTTCTTGATGCTTTCAAATTCGGTCCTCCCCCTCATGGTGGTATGGGTATCGGTCTTGACAGACTTATTATGCAGCTTCTTCAGGTTGACTCTCTTCGTGATGTTATTGCATTCCCAAAGGTTCAGAATGCAAGCGAGCCTATGACAGAATGTCCCTCAAGAGTTGATAATATTCAGCTTGAAGAATTAGGTATTGATTTAAAAGAAGAAAAATAAATAATTATACTGAATTTTTCCCCTATTTCAGAGTCAAAATATAAAAAAACACTTGAAAATAGGGGCGAAATATTATAGAATTATTATGTAAAAATATGAAATTCATTTTCGGAGGATTTAATTATGGTAACAGCAGGCGATTTCAAAAACGGCGTTACATTCGAAATGGATGGTAAAGTTTATTCCATCATCGAATTCCAGCACGTAAAACCCGGTAAAGGCGCAGCTTTTGTTCGTACAAAAATCAGAGATGTAATCAACGGCAGTGTTGTTGAAAAAACATTCAGCCCCACAGACAAATATCCCACAGCTTTCATTGAGAGAAAAGATATGGAATATTCTTATGAAGACGGCGGTCTTTACTATTTCATGGACCCCGAAAGCTATGAAATGATTCCCGTTGACGCTTCAAACCTTTCCGACAACTTCAAATTCGTTAAGGAAAATATGACTTGTAAAATTCTTTCCTACAAGGGTAATGTTTTCGGTGTTGAACCCCCCACATTCGTAACTCTTCAGGTTACAAAAACTGACCCCGGTTTCGCAGGTAACACAGCTACTAATGCTACAAAACCCGCTACTGTTGAAACAGGTGCAGAAATCAAAGTTCCTCTTTTCATTGATGAGGGCGAAATGATTAACATAGACACAAGAACAGGCGAATATCTCTCAAGAGCATAATTGTTCTGAGTATTTTCAATAAAAATAGGAGGTCATTAAAATGACACTTACAGAAAAAGTTGCATACCTTAAAGGTCTTGCAGCAGGTCTTGAACTTGACAAAGACTCCAAAGAAACAAAAATTTTCGAAGCTATGTTTGATATTCTCGAAGATATGGCTCTCACAGTAAGCGATATCGATGAGGATCTCAGTGCAGTTGAAGATCTCGTTGATGCTATTGACGAAGATCTTGACGAGCTTGAAGAATATGTATTCTGCGATGAGGATGACGATTTCTGCGGTTGCTGTGATTGCGAAGACGATGAGCTTTATGAAGTTGAATGTCCTTCTTGCGGCGAAGAAATTTATCTTGATGATGAAATGCTCGATGAGGAGTTCATTGAATGTCCCGCTTGCGGCGAAAAGCTTGAGCTTGATATCGAATTTGATGATTGCGACTGCGGTTGCGATTGCTGCGATTGTGACGAAGAATAATAAATCAAAAAGCCTTCCATTACGGAAGGCTTTTTTAGTTGCAAGTTGGAAGTTGGAAGTGGCAAGTTAAGGGGAAGCTTTGCTTCCAAACAATATAATATATAATGCTGACCGCAGGTCCCGAAACTTTCCATTTTCCATTTGCAACTTGCAACTTAAAAAACAACAGCTGTATCGATAATCGATACAGCTGTTGTTTTATTTTTTGGTTCTTTATTTGAAATATTTAGTCCAACTGTTGTTATTATATAAGAAGCAAGAAATAAGAAAATAACTATAATTGCAATAACAATTCTTCTTATTGTTTCATTTCTTCTTACTATTTTACTTTCACCAATAACATATTTGCTTGAACCTAATTTACCGGGATAATTTTTTGCAAAGCCATAATAGCTTTTACGCTTTTTTACATATTCATTATTTTTTGCCATTATGACGCCACCTCTGTAACCGGTGTAATATCATCAGTAGAGGGTGGTGGGGCAGGGGAGGTATCTGAAACTGGAGCGGTTGTATCGGAAATATCAACAACATCAGAATCTGTTATTTCAACGGTAGTATCTTCCGTAACAGGTTCTTCTGTTTGCTCTATTGTTGTCAAAATCTCAGTTGTTTCGGGAGCATCCTGTTCTTCAGTTGTCTGGGGTACATATGAATTATTTGAAAGGGTAGTTGAAACAGTATTAGAAGAGCTGTTTGAATAATCCCCTTTGTAATTTGCACCTCTGTAAACATCTATAATAGTTGTTCTTCCCTCATTTAATGTGATATTTGATTTTCCGTAAAGCTCTGTTTGCAATTTATGAGCAGCTAATTGATAATCCACAACCCAAATCCAAGCATTAGCGCTACCGGATGTTCTGCTTTCCTCATCGGGCATCTGAAGCTGAGTTCTTTCATAATTAAACCATTTTCCCGTTAAAGCTTGAACTCCCAAGGAAAGAATCTGAGTTTTACTGTAGCCTGTATCAACATAGGGCAACAAAATATCAATATATTTATTAAGATCACCCATAGATGCAGTTTTAACTCTATCAATAATTGATTCAATAACTTGCCTTTGTCTGCGGGTGCGGCTTACATCTCCATCAGAATCACAACCACGTATGCGGCAAAAGCAAAGTGCTTGCTCACCATTTAAAGTAACATTCTCTCCGTAGGGGAGGGTAACCTTAAACTTTTTGTAATTATAATCTGCTTCATATTTCTGCACATCAACAGTAATTCCGCCCATGGCATCAATTATTTCCACAAAGGACTCAAAATTAACCATAACATAGTTATCAATTTCTATTTTATAGTTATTTTCGATTGTTTGCATTAAGCATTCGGGCCCACCCATAGAAAATGCTGAATTTAATTTTGAACAGGAAGAACCGTTCTGGCTTTCAATGTAAAGATAACTATCTCTTAAAAACGAAACTAATTTTAATTCTTTAGTCTTTTTATTAAGAGATACAAGCATCATAACATCTGTATTACCGGAATTTGTTCCTCTATCCGCACCAACAAGAAGCACATTTATTACATTCTTGCTGGACATTTTATTTTCATTACCTTGAGTTGCCCAGTCTTTTAAAGCTTGTTTGAAATCTGCAGAACCAATATCTATATTAATATCTTCAAAATCAACGTCATCATAAATAGTATCATCATATTCAGAGTTATTGATGTTATCACCTAATAGCCCGAATTTTTGTGCTACAAATATACCGAGAGTTGCTGTGAGCGTAAGAATTATTGCAAGAAAAATTGCAATAATACTCACGATAATTTTCTTTTTCTTTGGCAAATTGTTATACCAATTTGAAAGACGCTTGAAAATATTTTTTTCTTTATTTTCAGTAACTTTTCTTTTTTTATTTTTTATTGATTCTGCTTTTTTTTCATTAATAGGGGGTGGAGAAGGCTTTTTTTCTTGATTTTCAGCATCCTTTTCTGCCATTTTATCAAGCAAATCCATATAATCCTTCAAGCCATCTTCACGCTTATTATTTTCAGACATATATTATTCCTCCGAAGCGTTTTCGTTAACTTCTTCAGTTCCTATATCTTCATTATCTCCTGATGTATCTCCTGCACCCTCTGTTGCAGTACCATCATCCTCAACCTCACCGTTAATTTCATCCTCATCATGTTCGGTTGTGGAAAGAGTTACAACCTTATCTCCTTCACCAAGACGCATTACCTTAACGCCCTTTGAAGGACGAGCGCAAACTCTGACTGCAGCTGCAGGAATTCTTATAATAATACCATCCTGTGAAATAAGAATAATATCATCTTCTTCATTTATATCGCTGATGGCTGCAACCTCACCATATTTTTCAATATGATAGTTTTTAAGACCTTTACCACCTCTTGACTGAACACGATAGTTATCGTTATCACTGATACGACCAAAACCGGTTTCACTTACTGTGAGAAGCTTTCCGCCCTCACTCATAATGCTCATACCGATAACCTCGTCGCCTTCCTTAAGAGTGATAGCCTTAACACCACTTGCAGTTCTACCGAGAGGTCTTGCATCGTTTTCATTAAAACGAATACACATACCCTTCTTTGTTGCAACAAGTAAATCATCATTACCCGATGTAAGCTTAACCCAAGCAAGCTCGTCATCCTCACGAAGAGTAACCGCAATAATACCGTTTCTTCTTGTATTTCTGTAAATATCAAGAGAGGAACGCTTAATAAGTCCCTTTCTTGTCACCATGCAGAGATAAAGACCATCGTCTTCTTTTGGAACTTTTATCATTGCAGAAACCTTTTCTCCGTTTTCAAGGGGAAGAATGTTAACAATGTTAGTACCCTTACTTGTTTTACTTCCTTCGGGAATTTCATATCCCTTAAGACGATATGCACGACCTCTTGTGGTATAGAACATAATTGAATCATGAGAAGAAGCTATAAACATAGTTTCCGCATAGTCATCTTCTCTTCTTGTCATACCCTTAACACCACGTCCGCCTCTGTTTTGAATTGAGAACTGGTCAACGGGCTGACGTTTGATATATCCCATATTTGTATAGGTATACATACATTTTTCTTCGGGAATAAGGTCTTCAATATCAACCTCACCGCTGACATTTTCAATAGCGGTTCTTCGGTCGTCAGAAAATTTATTACTTATAACAGCAAGCTCATCCTTAACAATCTGAAGAACTCTTTCATGTGAGCTGAGAATATTTTCCAAATCCTTGATTTTTTCACGAAGCTCATTGAGTTCATTTGTAATTTTAAGAATTTCAAGACCTGCCAACTGACCTAAACGGAAAGCAACAATAGCTGATGCCTGAACATCATCAAAGTCAAATTTCTCCATAATAGCAGTTTTTGCCTCAGCTTGCCCGCCCTTACAAGCACGAATTGTTGCAATAATATCATCAACAATATCAATAGCTTTAGCAAGACCGTCTAAAATATGGGCTCTTTCTTGAGCTTTTTTAAGGTCAAACTGAGTTCTTCTTATAATAATATTGCACTGATGGTCAATATATTTTTGAAGTATCTCTTTAAGAGTAAGAATTTTGGGCTGACCATCATCAAGAGCAAGAAGAATTACACCACATGTTGATTGAAGCTGAGTAAATGAGAAAAGCTTGTTAAGTACAACTTGAGGATTAGCATCACGCTTAAGCTCAATCTCAATGTGCATACCGGTTTTATCAGATGAATAATCATTGATATCATCAATGCCTTCAACTCTTTTATCTTTTGCAAGGTCAGCAATAGATTCAATAAGTCTTGCTTTATTTACCATATAAGGAATTTCGGTAATAATAATCTTGAATCTACCGTTTTTAGTTTCAATAATTTCTGTTTTTGCACGTACAATTACCTTTGCACGACCTGTAGCATAAGCAGCTCTGATACCTGCTCTGCCCATAATGATACCGCCTGTTGGAAAGTCAGGACCTTGAATATGCTCCATAAGGTCCTCAAGCTCTGCTTCGGGGTTATCTATAAGACATTCAATAGCACCGCAAACCTCACCTAAATTGTGAGGGGGAATATTTGTTGCCATACCAACTGCAATACCTTGAGAACCGTTAACAAGAAGGTTCGGAAAACGAGCAGGTAAAACAGTAGGCTCTTTAAGTCTGTCATCATAGTTAGGAACAAAGTCAACAGTATTTTTTTCAATATCTGTGAGCATTTCCAATGCCATTTTGCTCATTCTTGACTCGGTATAACGGTATGCAGCAGGGGGGTCACCATCTATAGAACCAAAGTTACCGTGACCGTCTACAAGCATATATCTCATTGAGAAATCCTGAGCAAGTCTAACCATTGCATCATAAACAGATGCATCACCGTGAGGATGATATCTACCGAGAACAGAACCAACTGTATCAGCACATTTACGATGCGGTTTATCGGGATAAAGGCTGTTCTCATACATTGTATAAAGAATTCTTCTGTGAACAGGCTTCAAACCATCACGAACATCTGGAAGAGCACGAGAAGTAATAACAGACATTGAATAGTCAAGAAAAGCCGTTCTTACTTCTTTATTAATTTCAACATTTATAATTCTTTGATTTTCATAAGGGTCAGGAAGATTATTTACACCTTGAGTGACGCCTTCATTTTTTTCATTAAATTCGTCCATCTTTTAAATCCTCCCTTTCTTAAATATCAAGATTTTTAACATATTTTGCATTTTTTTCAATAAATTCTCTACGGGGTTCAACCTGGTCACCCATAAGAATTGAGAAGGTTTCATCAGCTTTTTCTGCATCCTCAACCGTAACTCTGAGCATAAGTCTTGTTTCGGGATTCATTGTTGTTTCCCAAAGCTGTTCGGGGTCCATTTCACCGAGACCTTTATATCGCTGAATAGAAAATCCTGTTCCGATATCAGCCATAATTTTATCTCTTTCTTCATCTGAATAAGCATATTGATGCTTCTGACCCTTACTTAATCTGTAAAGAGGGGGTTGAGCAAGGTAAACATGGCCCTGCTTAATAAGCTCGGGCATATAGCGGAAAAAGAAAGTAAGAAGAAGTGTTCTGATATGAGCACCGTCAACGTCAGCATCGGCCATAATAATAATTTTATCGTAACGAAGCTTGCTTATATCAAAATCTTCACCAAGGCCTGTACCTAATGCAAGAACAACAGGTGTTAACTTATCGTTACCTATAACTTTATCAACTCTCGCTTTTTCAACGTTAAGCATTTTACCCCAGAGGGGGAGAATTGCTTGAATCATTCTGTCACGTCCTGCTTTTGCAGAACCGCCCGCAGAATCACCCTCGACGATATAGATTTCTGTTTTTGTTGCATCCTTATCAATACAGTCCGCAAGCTTACCTGGAAGAGAGTTACTTTTAAGAACAGATTTTCTTGCACTGTCTCTTGCTTTACGGGCTGCTTCTCTTGCTCTTGAAGCATCAAGAGCCTTGCTGAAAATTGCCTTTGCTTCTGACGGATTTTCTTCAAAATAAGTTGAAAGCTTTTCATATACACATTTTGAAACAAGGGGAGTAATATCGGTATTACCTAATTTACCCTTTGTTTGTCCTTCAAACTGTGCTTCAGTAAGCTTAACGCTTATTACTGCAGTAAGACCTTCACGTACATCATCGCCGGAAAGATTTTTATCATTATCCTTTAAAAGTTTGTATTTTCTGCCATAATCATTAAAAACTCTTGTTAATGCAGTTTTAAAGCCATTTTCGTGAGTACCGCCGTCAATAGTTCTTACATTATTAGCAA
Source organism: Acutalibacteraceae bacterium (assembly GCA_045541435.1). Taxonomy (GTDB): domain Bacteria; phylum Bacillota; class Clostridia; order Oscillospirales; family Acutalibacteraceae; genus DTU089. Next base: position 20,933 of record JAZQJD010000033.1, on the reverse strand, counting down.
AGCTAAGAATCAAATCATTATAGCTATCGTTATACATCAAAGCAATATTTGCTTCTCTGTCACCACTTACTGCAGAAAATGAAATTGGATTTTCGTGTAAAGGCTTAAGACCTCTTTTGTTAGTTTCAAATTCTACGAAGGATGAAATACCACCTTCAAAGCAATAAACCTCTTTAACCTCGTCAATTTCACGCTTATCAGTAAGAGAAATTGAAAGACCTGCATTAAGAAAAGCCTGTTCTCTTAATCTTCTTTCAAGTGTTTCAAACTCATAAACGGTTGTTTCAGTAAATATTTCAGAGTCTGCTTTAAATCTTATAAGAGTACCTGTTTCTTCAGTATCGCCTATAACCTTAAGGTCACAAGTAGGATTACCTCTTTCAAAACGCTGGTAATGAACGTGACCATCTTGAGAAACTTCAACCTCAAACCATTCAGAAAGAGCATTAACAACAGAAGAACCAACACCATGAAGACCACCGGATACCTTGTAACCGCTACCACCGAATTTACCACCTGCGTGAAGCACTGTAAGAACAACAGTAACAGCAGGAAGACCCTGTTGCTCATTAATACCAACAGGAATACCACGTCCGTTATCACGAACTGTTATAATATTATCGGGGAGGATTTCAACCTCAATATGAGTACAAAAGCCTGCAAGCGCCTCGTCTATAGAGTTATCAACAATCTCATATACAAGGTGATGAAGTCCTTTAGGTCCTGTTGAACCTATGTACATACCGGGTCGTTTTCTAACCGCTTCAAGTCCTTCAAGAACTTGAATTGCACTTGCATCATACTTTTCAGTAACAACAGTGTCAATTTCTGCATTTTCATCAAGAACTAATTCATTTTCTTTAGCTTCTTCGAGAAGCTCCTCTTCGGTTTTAATAATGTTTTCGTCCAAAATACTAACCTCCGTAGAAGATTCAAAATAAATATATAAAAAATTTATTTATTTAATGTGGGTTGCCGGATTCAATTCTTCTCAAAATTGTTCCGACAGAAACAGGGGAAATATAAATCCTTTTTCCTTTTGGTGTCTGGCAAACAATAAAGGATTTAGGAAGTTCAAAAGGTGCAACATTTATTACACTTTTTTCTTTTTCAGCGTTGTTAAGATAATCTATTGTTTTTTTCATAACAGTGGTGTTATCCATATCGAAAATACCTATTATTTCCTTATCAATAACAACTGTATCTTGACCTATGTGAATAAACATTAAATTATCTCACCGCCTTTAATTAAAAAGGATTTTCCGCCGCAAAGCCTTAAAACTTGTGACGGATCACAGCAAGTGAGAAAAACTTGTCTGTCATTTATGTGGTTAAGAACATAATCCTGACGCTTTTCGTCAAGTTCGCTCATAACGTCATCAAGCAGTGCAACAGGAGTTTCACCTGTAACCTTTTTTATTATTTCAGATTCACCTAATTTAAGAGCTAATGCACAAGAACGCTGTTGACCTTGTGAACCAAAGCTTCTCGCACTTACATTATTAATTAAAATCTCTAAATCATCTCTGTGAGGACCAACGGTTGTTGTTTTTGAAAATATGTCTTCTTTACGAGATTTTTTAAGATTTTCAATTTCTCTAAAATAGATTTCCTTTACAGTATTTTCCTTATTTATTTCATTTCTTGAATAAAATACGGAAAATTTTTCTTTATTTTCAGAAATACCCGAATAAATGCTTTTACTGTAATCAGAAAGTAATTCTATATATTGAAGTCTTTCTTTAATAACGCAGGCAGAATATCTTGCTAATTGGTCATCCCAGGTATCAAGCATATCATAAAGCTCTGAATTTAAATGCAAATCCTTAAGTAAAGCATTTCTTTGAATTAATGCTCTCTTATAACCTGCGAGATGCTCTGCATAGGATGGCTTTAATTGGCATAAAGCAGTATCTAAAAACTTTCTTCTTGCAGAGGGACCATCTTTAATTAAAGATAAATGAACAGGGGAAAAAATAACAGCATAAAACGAGCCTATAAGCTCTGCGGTTGATCGAAGAGAAACTCCGTTTAATGAAGCTGTTTTCTTTTTTTCTGCAATAATTATTTCAGATTTTTTTTCTCTTGAATTATCTAAAAATTCTAAATTAATTTTTGCAAAAGCTTCACCGAATTTAATTAATTCATTGTCCTTTGCACCACGAAAGCTTTTGCACCCTGTAAAAAGCCATATAGATTCTAATATATTGGTTTTTCCCTGTGCATTTTCGCCGTAAATAACATTTACTCCGTTATCAGCAGTAAAGCTTAAATCGGCAATATTTCTGAAATTTTTAATTTTAACAGAATTAACCGTCATACTTCACCGCTTCTTTAACTTATTTTATATTATAAATTACTCTTTCATATTCAGCGTTGTCACCCTGGCGAAGCTTTTTGCCACGCATAGTGCAGATTTCTCCGTTTACTTTAACTTCGCCTTCTTGAATTATGATTTTTGCATGTCCACCCGTATTTACAACACCAACATTTTTTAACAGGTCATCAAGACGAATATAGTCACCTTTTAAAATAAAGTCTTTTTGTTCTTTTTGGGCTACCTTAACTTTTATTTTCATTTTTTGAACATTCTTTCAGTTATTGTTTAAATCTTTTAATTATCCTATATTTTCATTTTTTAATCTCATAGGAATGATTAAGAAAATGAAATTATCGCCCTCAACGGGCTTAATAATAATTGGTGAAACAGGGCTTGAAAGCTCAATTTTAACCTCATCAACATCAACTGTACGCAAGCAGTCAGTTAAATAGGTATTATTAAAGCCAATTTCAAGTCTTTTACCTTCAATAGAGGCAGGAATTTTATCTGTTGCAGCACCAAGAGAGGTTGCACTTGAAATTCTTATGGTATTATCATCAAAAATACAACGAACAGGGCTTTTTATTTTACTTGTAATAAGAAGAGATGTTCTTTCAACACTATCAAGAATAAGCTTAAGATTAACCCTTGCTTTTGTTGAATTTTCAGATGGAATTGCATTTTTATAATTAAAGAATTCGCCCTCTAAAAGACGAGAAATAATTCTGTAATTACCAATTTCAAAAAGAATAAATTTCTTACCGATAGAAAATGTAATGTTTGCCTCGTCATCATCAGTTAATTTAACAACCTCTGAGAGAGTTTTAGCAGGAACAACAAAAGTCATATCTTCGCCTGCATATTCAATGATTTCATTTCTTATAGCAAGGCGGAAGCCGTCGCAGGAAATAAGGCGAAGGTTGTTGTTTTCAACTTCAAATTTAATACCTTTGTGGACGGGTTTAATGTCTTGAACTGCAACTGCAAAAATAGTTTGCTTAACCATATTTTTAAGAATACCTTGCTTAATAGCAAAAGGAATACCACCTGAAACTGTTGGAAGCTCGGGATAATCATCTGCAGGAATACCAACAAGAGAAAATTCTGCTTCACCGGATGTTATTTTGCAAAGGTTATGACTGTCGCAGTTAATTGTAACGCTTTGAGCAGGTAATCTTCTTAAAATATCGCAAAGAAGACGAGCATTAAGAACGATACTGCCTTCGGTTTCACATGAACATTCTATTGTTGTTGTGATACCAACTTCAAGGTCATAGCCTGTAAGAGTAAGTTTTGAGTTTTTTGCTTGAAGGTAGATACCTTCTGTTGCAGGAAGAGTGCTTTTCTGGGGCACACCTCTTTGAACTATGTTACAAGCCTCTGCAAGAACGGATGTGTTACAAATTATTTTCATAATGCTACCTCCATAAAGATAGAAATAAAAGATTTTTGATTTTATGAATAAAACAAATTTTTTTGTTAAAAATATTAAATTAAACAGTAGCAGTAGTAGGTACTGTCAAATTGTAGAATAAAGCATTTAAGCATTGATTTTAAAGGTTTTGAATCACATTAATTTTCTGTATATAAAATGTTAGAAAATGTCAGTAATTTAACTCTTTAAAATTGCTATGTTTAGATTGTTCAAAAATTTATAAACAATAGTGTTCAAATTGTTCAAAAAATATTTTTAGTATTACAGAAAACTCTCACTGGGGGTTTCCTATATTCTGAAGGTATTTAATCCAATCTCTCGTCCTTAATACTCTTCATAATATCGTATATATTATTTTTAAGTGAGGGGTTGTCCTCCATTTTGCTTTCGCAGGATTCGATAGAATAAATAACAGTTGAGTGCTTTTTACCGCCAAACTGACCGCCTATTTCCTCAAAGGTAAGGTTTGTAACCTCTCTCATAATATACATAGCTGCCTGGCGGGCATTTGAAATTTCCGATTTTTTCTTTTCTGAACGGATATCTTCGGGAGAAACTCCAAAGCTTCTTGCAACCTTATCAATAATATTATTTATTGTTACCTCAGTAGGCTGAGCGTAATAAATAATATCTTTTATAATATCATTTGCAACTCCTATTGTGGGAGCGCTACCATCTATTGAATAAACTGCATAAAGCTTATTGACAACGCCTTCTATCTGGCGGACATTGTTTTTAAGACGTTCTGCAATGAATTCAACAACATCATCGGGAATTACCATATTAAATGCTTGAGCCTTACGACGAATAATTGCTATTCTCGTTTCAAGCATAGGGGGCTGAATGTCCGCAAGAAGACCTTGAACAAAACGACTGCGAAGCCTTTCCTCTAATGTTGGAATGTCTTTTGGCGGACGGTCAGATGTAAGTACAATTTGTTTACCCTGGTTAATAAGAGCTTCAAAGGTATAGAAAAACTCTTCCTGGGCAACGCTTGTTTTACCAATAAATTGAATGTCGTCCATAAGAAGAATATCTGCATTTCTGTATTTATTATGAAATTCAGACATATTCTTTTCGCCCATATGATTAATCATTTCATTAAGAAAATTTTCACCGCTGGTATAAATAATATTCATTGTGGGCTTTCTTGACTTAAGCTCAGTCATTATAGCTTTAAGTAAGTGAGTTTTACCAAGGCCGGATTCACCATAAATGAAAAGGGGATTGTGAACGCTTCCGGGATTATTAGTAACTGCAACCGCTGCAACATACGCAAACTGGTTAGTTGAGCCAACAATAAAGTTATTAAATGTGGGATCTAATTTTGAGGAATCAAGCTCGTTATCAGCTGAAATATGATTATTATCTAAAGCTTTATTTCCGTTTTTAGCTGCTTCTGCATTTTTAACAGCTGCTTCGTCAACAATTACGCTGACATTAACAGGAAAACCAATTACATTCTCGCAAGCTTTCTTTATCTCGTTTAAAAAGCGATTATCAATAATATTCTTTTTAAATTCTGAGGAAGCTTGTACGGTAACGCAATCGCCATCAAAGTCAATGGGAACTAAATCTTTAATCCAGGTTGATAAAACCGCATTTGAAACATTTCCTGCGATTTCTTGAAGAACCGCATTCCAGAGTTCAAGTATATTATCCAATCATTTCACCCCAAAAATTACATTATAATGTATATAATAACTATAATATATTCTATTAAAGTATATCATACAGTGAGGTATTTTTCAACAAAAAAGATAAAAAAATCGACAATTTAAAAAAGAAATGTTCAAAAAAATTGAATATATTAAATTTATTTAAAATTCGTTTATAAAATATTGCATTTATGGAAAATTTACTGTAATATTTACCTTGATAACATATATTTAAAAATCAAAAGAAAGGCGAAAAATGAAATATTCAAATTATAAATGTCCTGTTTGCAATAATCAGTTTACTGAGGATGATGATGTTGTTGTTTGTCCCGAATGCGGAACTCCACATCACAGAGAATGTTATATTCAAAAGGGAAATTGTGCAAATGCGGACAAGCATGGTACAAATGAAACTATTGAGGTGGAATTTGTTGATGTAGATGAAAAAGAAGAAACTATTTCAGAGGAAAAAGCTACTGAAAATCCACAACAAGTTGTGCAAGAAGTAATTGAAGAATTAAAAGGCGGAACAGGAGATTATATGCTTAATGGGAAGCATATTTCATTCTATGAAGCCGCAATAGGAAAAAACCAAAAATTCTATATTCCTCATTTTATGCTTATGGATAAAACAAAGAAAGCAGTATCCTGGAATATTGCAGGGTTCTTTGTTCCTCTTGCTTGGTGCTTATACAGAAAAATGTATAATTTTGCAGCAATTATTTTAGCATTATATGTTCTTTTGATAGGAACAATCGGTTTTTCTATTATGTCAAATGAAGAAATTATAAATTCTGTTACCGAATGTGCTGAAGAAGACCCTAATTTTTATGAAAACATACTCCTTTATAATACAAAGGATTCCAATGTTTCCTTAACGGAAAAACAGATGAAGCTCAATAAGCTTACCAATGAATATAAGCCACCTGTTCCCGTCCAGATAATGACATATCTGATAACCTACGGTATAAGAATAATAATGGGTATTTATGCAACAAATCTGTATTATAAGAAGCTAACAAAAAATATTGAAAAGGTTGATAAAATGGACCTTTCACCCGATATGAAAAGGTCGGTTCTTTTCAGAAAATGCGGAACATTGCCATTTATATTGGTAGCTATAATAGGATTTTTTGAGTGGCAGATGTTTTAAAAAATTAAAAATTAGAAATAGAAAATGAGAAATATCGGGACTTGCAGTCGGCATTATAAAGTTTCAATAATTTCCGTAACATTTATAATTGGCTTTGCCCTAAAATTTCTCATTTATAATTTGTAATTCGTAATTTAAAGGATTGTTAATTATGCATACACCTCTTGCGGACAGAATCCGTCCTCAAAGTATTGATGAAATAGTTGGTCAACAACATCTGATAGGAGAGGGTAAGCCCTTAAGAAATATTATTGAGTCGGGAGAGCTTCCCAACCTTATATTTTATGGTCCCTCGGGAACAGGCAAAACAACTCTTGCCAGAATGATTGCTAAAAAGACTGACAGAACCCTTCGTAAGCTTAACTGCACAACTGCAGGAACTCAAGATATAAGAGATATTGTGGAAGACCTTAATGCTTTTACAGCCCCCAACGGAATTCTTCTATATCTTGACGAGATTCAATACTTTAATAAGAAACAACAACAAACCCTTTTAGAATATATTGAAGATGGTTCAATAACTCTTATTGCATCCACAACAGAAAATCCTTATTTTTATGTATATAGCGCAATATTAAGCCGGTCATCTGTTTTTGAATTCAAGCATGTAACTCCCCAAGAAGTAGAAAAAGCAGTTATTCGTGGCTTTAATCTATTAGCAGAGGAAAAAGGCGAGGAGTTTCATGTTGAAGACGGTGTTTCATTACATATTGCAACCGCTTGTGGCGGAGATGTAAGAAAATCTCTAAATGCAGTTGAGCTTTGCGTTTTAGCTGCCCGCAAACCTCAGGAAAATGAAAAAAGAATAATCACCCTTGAACACGCAAAGGAGCTAACTCAGAAAAGTGCAATGCGTTATGACAGAGAGGGTGACGAGCATTACGATATTCTTTCTGCTTTTCAAAAGTCAATGAGAGGCTCTGACCCTAATGCAGCGGTTCATTATCTTGCAAGACTTCTTGAAGCAGGAGATATGACATCAGCAATCCGCCGCCTTTTAGTTTGTGCGGCAGAGGATGTGGGACTTGCTTACCCGATGATTTTACCAATAGTTAAAGCGGCAACGGATATTGCTCTTCAGGTTGGTATGCCGGAAGCAAGAATACCTCTTGCCGATGCAGTTGTTTTAGTTTGTAATTCGCCTAAATCTACAACGGGGCATGATGCCATAGGTGCCGCTATGGAAGATATTCAAAAGGGCAAAAGCGGACCAATTCCACGTCAGCTTCAGAACAAGCATTTTGATGGTGATGATGCGGAGGTTAAAGGTCAGTTTTATAAGTATCCACATAGCTTTCCAAATCATTGGGTTGAGCAACAATATTTGCCCGATGCTCTTAAAAATGCAAAATATTATGAATTCGGCGATAATAAACAAGAGCAGGCAGCAAAGGAATATTGGAAAAAAATAAAGGGGGATTTTGAATGAAAAAGAAAATCGGAATTTTAGCTCTTGTTCTTGCACTTTTGATGTGTTTTTTCACAATAAGTGCCTTTGCAGGAGAAGACAACAGAAATTCAAAAATGCCCTTCGTTGACTCTGACCAGATTACACCGGAGTATCCCGAAATTCAGACAGAAGATGCACTAATGGAAGAATTTGAAAGAATGTTTGGTGAGGGCGGAGGAAAGGTTTTAATAGTTACAATGATAGGAGCATTCTTTATGTCATTATTTTTCCCTGCTCTTGTAATTGTAATTGTATTTGGTGTTATCAACAGCAAAACCAAGAAAAAAATAAAACAATATGAGAAATTTTTTGGTCCTGTACCACAAAATGCACCTACATACTACAATCCTAATGTAAACAACACCCCTTATGCAGCAACGCCTGTAAATCCTACGGGGGTACCCATGGGAACAACTCCTGCAGGAAACTCATATATTCCTCAGAATGAAATAAATAATCAGCAAGGGGGCAGTTCTGATGAAAAATAATAAAAGAATATCCCTTTTAATAGCATTTATATTAATTATTTCATTTGTGTTTTCTTTTTCTGTTTTTGCTCATGACGATATAAAATTAATTGAAGAAAATGATAAAATATTTGCAAGTGTTCCCTGGGAATATGAGCTTTCGGTTTTCTCAGATAGTTTATCTTATTACGATGAAGATGGCAATTATCTTGAATTTTGTGTTGGTGAAAATAAATTTGCTCCTAAGGGTATAACTTCTTTAGATAAAGAGCAAATACAAAGGATATTTGAGCATTTTTATTTATATGAAAGTGACCTTGAAAGAACAGATGAATGCTTTGTTAAATATGAATTAACAGAAAAAAGAAAACAAAATGGCTATTCCTGCTATTATCTTCAAGGTAATTATGCATATTCTGAAGAAGATTTGAATGGAGAATTTGCATATTATTTCAACTCATATATATTTGCTACAAAGGAAAATATATTCCTTGTTAGCTATGAAGATATAAATGGAGAAACAGAATATTACGGAGATTTAATGACTGCTGTTTACGGAATTGTTTTCAACGGAACACATTTTGAAGGTGATAAGCCCGAAAAAAATGCAGACCATGATTTTTCAAAATCTCCTGCATATGAAGATGTTGTTATAGCTTCTCAAGAAAGCTTTATGGGAAATATGTTTGAAGACGACAGTATGGTTTCTATAGTTGCCGAATTTATTGCATTGTTTACCATTGTCCCTACATTGGTTTTAATTATCATAGCCGTTATTTTAATTATAAAATATTCAAAGAATAAAAAGAAATTAAAACGCTACGAATTAACCTATGGCAGTATTCCTCAATACAATGCCTACCCGCAGAATTACGGTGGTTATGCTTATAATCAACCGGCTAATCAGCCGTATCAACCGCCTGTAAATCCAGTATATCAGCAAAATCCCATACAGAATTCTCCTCAGACACCCTCTTATGTTACAAATGCAGTAAATAATTTAGAGGGCCAGCAACCCACTCAACCTACACAGATGAATCTCTCACCCGAGATGCAGGAAAATCAAATTAATAATGAAAATAAATTCTAAATAAATTTTTCAGAGGTGTTCAAAATGAAAAAATTTCCTATTGGTATCATCATTAACAGCTTCAGAACCGACATTCCCACTTCCGTAAGAAAAGCGGCAGAATGCGGTGCTCAGGGTATTCAGGTTTATTCCACCCACGGTGAAATGGCTCCCGAAAATCTTTCTCCCGAAAAGAGAAGAGAGTTCTTAAAGCTTGTTAAAGATAACGGACTTATTATTTCTGCTCTTTGCGGTGACCTTGGCGGTGGCGGATTTATCCACAAGGACCTTAACAAAGAAAGAGTTGAAAAATCAAAAAGAATTCTCGATCTTGCAAAGGACCTTGAAACAGATATTGTAACAACTCATATCGGTGTTGTTCCCTCAGACCCCAACCATGATCGCTATAAAATTATGCAGGAGGCTTGCCACGAGCTTGCAGAATATGCAGATTCAATCAATGCTCATTTTGCAGTTGAAACAGGTCCCGAAACCAGTGCAGTTCTTAAAGGCTTCCTTGACAGCCTTAATTCCACAGGTGTTGGCGTAAACCTCGACCCTGCAAATCTTGTTATGGTAACAGGTGATGACCCCGTTCAGGCAGTACATAACCTTAAAAAATATATCGTTCATACCCACGCTAAAGACGGTAAGCAGATTTTCTTTCGTGACCCCGAAATCGTTTACGGAATTAAGAAGGATGTTATCGTTACAGACGATTCTTTCATTGAAGTTCCTCTCGGTGAGGGTAGTGTAGATTTCCCCAAATACCTTGCAGCACTTGAAGAAATCGGTTACAACGGCTTCCTTACAATTGAGCGTGAGGTTGGCGATGATCCTGCAAAGGATATCAGAGCAGCAGTAGATTTTCTCAATAAACTTATGAAATAATTTAATGCCCCATACACATTTTCGTGAAAATGTGTATGGGGCATGTTTATGTATTAAAATTATTTTTATGCTTTGTTTTTTGTAACCGCTTTAATAACAAAGAGTGTACCAATCATAAGAACAAGCGCTATGGGAAGAACTATCATCCAGTTGGGAACAAAGCCTGCAATAACATAGCTTACTGCGGAAACGCCTGCAACTGTAAGTGCATAGGGAAGCTGTGTTGAAACGTGGTTAATATGGTCGCACTGTGCACCTGCTGACGCCATAATAGTTGTATCGGAAATAGGTGAGCAGTGGTCACCGCAAACCGCACCTGCCATACAAGCAGAAATAGCAACGATAGTGATAGGCTCGCCTGCACCGAATACGGAGAGAACGATGGGAATGAGAATACCGAATGTACCCCATGATGTACCTGTTGCAAAGGAAAGACCAACTGCAATTACGAAGATAATTGCGGGAAGAAGAGCCTGGAAGCCTGCTGCACTGCCTTCGATAAGCTGAGAAATGAAAATCTTAGCACCGAGGGAGTCTGTCATAGCTTTAAGAGTCCAAGCACAAGCAAGAATCATAATAGCGGGAACCATTGCTTTGAAGCCTTCGGGAAGAGATTCCATAATCTGTTTGAAAGAAAGAACTCTTCTGAGGAGATAGAAAACAACAGTAAGAATAATTGCAACAAATGCACCGTAAGCAAGACCGACGGAAGCATCTGAATTGGAGAATGCATCAACAAAGCTTTCACCGCTGAAGAAGCCACCGGAATAAATCATACCGATAACACAGCTTACAATAAGAATAACAATGGGAACGATAAGGTCGCAAACTCTACCTTTTTCGTTAACTTCCATTTCAGCAATAGCCTGTTTTGTACCACTTGTGAAAAGGTCGCCGGTTTCTTTAGCATTTTTTTCATGCTTTTTCATAGGACCATAATCAAGACCTGTGAGAGCAAGGAAAATCATCATTACGATCGTAAGAAGAGCATAGAAGTTATAGGGAATAGCTTTAATGAAAAGTGCAATTCCGTTTTCTGCACCTGCGCTGTTTGCAAAGCCTGCAACTGCTGCTGCCCAGGAAGAAATGGGAGCGATGATACAAACAGGAGCTGCTGTTGCATCAATGAGGTATGAGAGCTTTGCACGGGAAATTTTGTGACCATCTGTAACGGGACGCATAACTGAACCAACTGTTAAGCAGTTGAAATAGTCGTCGATGAAAATAAGAACGCCGAGAGCGATTGTTGCAAGCTGAGCGCCAACTCTTGATTTGATATGAGCAGTTGCCCATCTGCCGAAAGCAGCGGAGCCACCTGCCTTGTTCATCATAGAAACAAGAGCACCAAGAAGAATAAGGAATATGAGAATACCCATATTATAGGAGTCTGCAACGTTTGCAATAAAGCCGTCACTTACAACGTGAACAAGGGTTCCTTCAAAATTACCGCCTGCATAAATTGCACCACCAACGATAATACCGATAACAAGAGAGGAATAAACCTCTTTTGTTATAAGAGCAAGAACAATAGCAATAATGGGAGCAAGTAATGCCCAGAAGGTTGCATACTGGGGAATTGTCTCACGAACCTTGTTGATTGCGGTATCAACGTTTGTTTCGAAATCGGGGTCTGCCTCAAGGTTGTCAGCGTAGCTGTCAACATAAGCGAGAGCGGAGTCACCGTCGGAGAGGTCATATTCTGTTTCGCCGACTGTAACAACTGAGGATTCAGCTGCACCGATAGTCATAACCGCTGCATCTTCATCCGCTGTTGCGGAGCAGATAGTGCCGAGAGTGAACATAAAAATGCACATAATAAGCACCGCAAAAAATCTGCGTTTTCTTTGGTTTTTCATATTTTACATTCCTTTCCTTTAGAGCCGGGAAGAACCCGTACTCCTTTCCTGAAATAAAAAATCATGGCTGCGTGAAAAACAGTCATGATAGTAAAATCAATGATAGCTCTCCACAAATGTGACAGTCACTTTGCTGTTAACAAAGCAACCAACAAAAACGCTTCCGGGTATATCGTCTTTGTTTCGGCGATTTCCCCTTTCGGCTTCTTCCTTGCCCCGCGGCTCTGAAACCTAATCTTGTCAATCGCGCCTCTACCTAATTATTCAGTTCAGGATTATACGATTGTATTGTATATTGTAAGTCGTTTTTTGTCAACAAATGTTATATTTTTAACATTTGGCATTTTCACCGAATATTTAAGTTAAAATTTTACTTTATATCAATTGCAAAGAAAAATATTTGTGCTATACTATTAAATGAAATAATCTGTGTTACAAAACGCAGTTGAAAGGATGATATTATTATGGCAGAGAACAGATTTCTCGGCGAATATCCCGTAATCGGTATTCGACCCATTATCGACGGCAGACGTGGTCCTCTTAAGGTTCGTGAGTCTCTTGAAGAGCAGACAATGAATATGGCTAAAGCTGCTGCAGAGCTTTTCACAAAAAATCTTAAATATTCCAACGGCGAGCCCGTTAAGGTTGTTATCGCTGATACAACTATCGGCCGTGTTGCAGAAGCTGCAGCTTGTGCAGAAAAATTCCGTAAGGAAGGAGTTATGATTACTCTTTCTGTTACTCCTTGCTGGTGCTATGGTTCTGAAACAATGGATATGGACCCCTCAACAATCAAGGGCGTTTGGGGCTTCAATGCTACTGAAAGACCCGGTGCAGTTTATCTTGCAGCAGTTCTTGCAGCTCATGCTCAGAAGGGTCTTCCCGCATTTGGCATCTATGGCAAAGACGTTCAGGATGCTGACGACACAACAATGCCCGAGGATGTTAAAGAAAAGCTTCTCCGTTTCGCAAGAAGTGCAGTTGCAGTTGCAACAATGAAGGGCAAATCATACCTTCAGATTGGTTCAATTTGTATGGGTATTGCAGGTTCTTCAATTGATACAGATTTCTTTGAAGAATATCTCGGTATGCGTGTTGAATCCGTTGACGAGGTTGAAGTTATCCGTCGAATGGAAGAAGGCATTTATGACGAAGCTGAATATCAGAAAGCATATAAATGGGTTAAAGAAAACTGCAAGGTTGGTTTCGATAAGAACCCCGAATTCGTAAGAAAGAGCGATGAGCAGAAAGAAAAAGACTGGGAATTCACAGTTAAAATGATGTGTATCATCAAAGACCTTATGAACGGTAACAAAAATCTTCCCGAAGGCAGAGAGGAAGAAATGGTTGGTCACAATGCTATTGCAGCAGGCTTCCAGGGTCAGAGACAGTGGACAGACTTCTACCCCAATGCAGACTTTGCAGAAGCAATGCTCAACACAAGCTTTGACTGGAACGGCGCAAGAGAACCCTACATCCTTGCAACAGAAAACGATACTCTCAACGGTGTAAGCATGCTCCTTATGAAGCTCCTTACAAACAGACCCCAGATGTTCGCAGACGTTCGTACATACTGGAGCCCCGAGGCAGTTAAGAGAGTTACAGGCTATGACCTTGAAGGAAAAGCAAAAGAATCTCAGGGCTTTATTCACCTTATCAACTCCGGTGCTTGCTGTCTTGATGCTTGCGGAGAAGTTAAAGATGAAAATGGTAACGGCATCATCAAAGAATGGTATGATGTAACAGAGGCTGATATTAAAGCTATGAACGATGCAACAGAATGGTGTGCAGCAGACAACGGTTATTTCCGTGGCGGCGGATATTCCAGCCGTTTCCTTACAAGAGCTGAAATGCCTGCAACAATGATTCGTCTTAACCTTGTTAAAGGCCTTGGACCAACAGTTCAGATTTGCGAAGGTTACACAGTAGCACTTCCCGATGAAGTTTCTGACGTTATCTGGAAGAGAACAGACTACACATGGCCTTGCACATGGTTCGCTCCCACTCTTACAGGTAAAGGTCCTTTCACCTCTGCTTATGAAGTTATGAACCACTGGGGTGCAAACCACGGTGCAATTTCCTACGGTCACATCGGTGCAGATATTATTACACTCTGCTCAATGCTCAGAATTCCCGTTTCAATGCACAACGTTGACGAAAGCAAAATCTTCCGTCCTGCTTGCTGGAACGCATTCGGCACACAAGAGCTTGAAAGCGCAGATTTCCGTGCTTGCGAAGCTTACGGACCTCTCTATAAATAAGAGCATAAATTTACTCCTCTCGATTTCGGTTGAAATCGAGAGGAGTTTTTATATTGCTTTTTAACCCCAATTATATGGTCTTTGCATAAAGTTTATTTCATCTTTAGGTGGTATTTCCTTGAATTCTGAAACTTTCGTTATGCCGTGTTCAAGCATAGAATCATAAAGCTCTTCAATTCTTTTATGTCTGAAAGGGTTGAGAATGGTGTATTTATCTAAAAATTGATTTGCTTTGTAATATTCCCAGCTTAAATTTGCAGTTTCAACATTGAAAAGCTGTTCTTCAGTAATATCGGCACTCAATGCTTTTTCCCAAAGACCGTCAAGAGCAACGGCAACATTCATCGGGTAAAAGCCCGCCTGGTAATGCCAATCAAAATCGAAAGCATGTGCAGAAACCTTGGTCTGAGCTGTCTGAATATCAATAATCTGCTTGATATATGGTGCAGCTTCTTCACCATAATAGGCTTTCAAAAAGTCCATCATATGATATTCAACATCGCAGTTTACATACCATTGAAGCTTGCAAAGAAGATAATTGCGAAGCTCGTTGAAGGCAGCAATATGACCGTCACCGCAATTATAAATATAGCCGGTAATACCGATATCGTGCATATATTTCATTGTTGACTGCATATATTCAAGGTTTGAGAAAAACTGAGCAGTATTGATGAAATTTATGGTGTAGTCATAAATATAAGTTCTCTTAGCGATTTTAGTCCAGTTTTCGAAATCCTTATGTATTGTTGGTTCGGGGCTTCCAAATAGATTTTCGAAGGTTTCGTTGCCGTCCTTTGAACCGCATTCGGTTAAAGGATGGCTTCTGCAGGCCTTATGAAGTCCGCAAAGAACGGGAACAACATTATCATTACATTTTAAAGACAAATCCGTTGGTGGTCTGTCGGTTTCATTATAGGCATAGAAGGTGAATGTAAAATCGGGAAATTCGTCATCAAGAGCATCTGCAAAAGCATTTGTGAAAAGTATAGTAGGAGCTGAAACGCTACCGTATTTATCATAAAGCTCTTCACATTTTTTGCATTTGCAATAATTTGTGTTGTCTTTTTGACCTATGTGAATATATTTTGCTCCTGTTTCACATTCGAGAATTGCTTTTCTTGCATTTTTAACCGCAACTTTTAAAACATCGGGGTTCGAAAGACATACATGGTCACGGGTTTTTGTACCCTCGGCAGTTGTTGCAAAATAATCGGGATGCTCGGTTATAAGGTCATCGGGCACTAATTTATCAAGGGTAACATCCCATAAAACATAGGTTAATGCACCGCCGTATTCGGTTGCTTCATTCCAGAATGAAACATTCATTTTTGTTCTTGCTCTGTGGGCATCATTTGTACCTCGGCAGTCATTTCGGCGAATGGAAAATGATGGCTCAACTGTTCTGTTAATTTTTCCGTCAATTAAAATATCTTCATTTTCGGGAACAACCTCAAGCTCAGGGGTAAACCAACGAACTCCAAGATATTCTTCAAGGAAGGTATAAACTCCATAAAGTGTTCCGCGACTGTCAGCCCCTGAAATAAACAGGTGCTTTCCGTCGGAAATAATTTTAAATCCGTCCGTAGTAATTTTTTTGCGATTTATTTCAACAATACCTTTTTCAAGTGAGGTTTCACCTAAAATAATTGCTTTATCTTCTGTGGCAACTTCATTTTCTGTTACGGCTTTTAATTTTGCGCCACTGATTTTTTTAATATAGGTCTGCAGCTCCTTAACGGCTGTTTTGGTTGTTGAATCGGGATTTTCTCCGGTTACGATAACAAAATCCGAAGCACCATTTTCAACTATAGTCATTGGAGTGGAAATTTTCTGTGCCACATATTCATTCCCACCATAGTTTATAGTGGTGTCCGCAGTAAAAACGCCTGTTATATAAAAAATGACTTCAATAAAAGCAACTGCTGCTTTTAAAAATGCTGACATTTTTCTCAACTCCTGTTATTTAATTTCAATCATCTGGTGAATATCAACTTTCGGCACGGTAAATTCTGCTCTACCTTTGATATATTCAAAATCAATACCTTCTCCCGAAGGAACAAGAGTAATCTTTGAGGGTTTATTATCACATTTTACACTGCATTTAACATTGTAAAGGGGAACGGTGTCCTCAATAACCTCGGTATTTTTTCCTCGAACAGTTGTGTGAGCAAAAAGAAGATGGAGAATGCTTCTGCTTTCTTTTTCTTGCTTTGTATAAGTGACAACAGCTTTATCGGGAACATCTGCAAAAACAGTTACTTTATCATCCATCATTTTATTAATAATGTATGTAAAAAGCTCTTTGAAGCAAAGGTGACCGTGGTTAGCGTAGGCGGTGAAAATATCCCATCCGATATAGGCAATGTTACCGTTGATAACAGCACCGGGGAAAGCCTCAGATGGATTATTTGGTGTGTGCATATGTGAGCAGAAATGCTCCAATGTTCTGTTGAAATATGGGTTTTGCATATATGCAACAATTTCACCGTTTTTTACTTCAAACTTATTGAAATCACAGCGCATAACATATTCGGTTTTGCCGTTTACTGTTTCAAAATCGGGAATGAAATATGTAGGATTAAATTCATTTTTACCTTTGAATTCTGCACCGAAATCAAGGAAGAATTTATTATCTTTGACTAAAGCATCTGCGGTGGCAATAATTTTACCACCATTTTCTGAGAATGCTTTTATTTTTTCAATCATTTCCTCCGTGTAGCTTGAAACGTCGGGCAAAATGAGAAGCTTATAATCAGACAAATCAGCGGTTTCATCAATGAAATTATAAAGGAAATGATTTTCAAGGAGCATTCTGTTAGCACCGATATCTGCTGTAGTATCTCTGTTTCCTGTGGTTGCTTCCTGACTTAAAACAGCAATATCAGCAATATTAACCGCATTATTCAGCCAAGGCTCTTTTTCCTCAATTAATGAATATGCCTTACCTATAAGGTTGTAGGTTGCCATATTCATTTCGGAAAGGGGATGCATCTGGTCACCGATTGAACAGCCTGCACCGTTTGCAACGCTTAAAGCAGTTTCATAAATAAGTGCATTAGGATGCTTGTAGCCACCGAATTCACCCCAGCTATGATGGAATTTACCCGTCATACCGAGAAAATCCTTGTTTTCAACAGTGCGGGTATAAGCGGCTGAAAGGGGAAAATGGTCATAGCCCCAACCGCCTGTGGGTAAGCTTTCAAGTTCAAGGTGGGTGTTTGAATCAATATAGCGGTAATCACCTTTTGGAATATGACCGCTATTATGGAAAATTGTCGCAGTTGCGCTATGCTTTCTTACTGCTTTATTTGTTTCTTCAAGGTATTTATTAAATACTGATTGAGCAAATTTATTCAAATCCTCTGCATTTTCAATATCAAGACCAAGGGCCTTCATATCGCTGACGCATTTGTCACAATAGCAAATTCTCGGAGCAATAATATCAAGGAAAATACCACAGGGGTTATATTTAATCATAACCTCTTCAATTTGCTTACAAAGAAAATCAAGGTAGCCTGTGTTGAAGCAAAGAACATGGAAATGAACTTCATTTTCATATTCAAGCTGTTCTTTTTCATCGAGGGTAGGATGCCAACGCCATTCGGGGCGTTTCAGAAATTCCTTTTCATCAAACCCTGCAGAAATATAAACGGGAGCATTTACATCAATTTCCTTGCAGGCTTCAAGCTGAGCACCAAGCAAATCGAAATCTAATTGCGGATGCATTTCATTAACCTCGGTGGGATGATAAGACCAACCGTGATGGCATTTTGAAAATACGGTTATTGAATCAATATGACCTGCCTTTAAAGCGGCTTGAAACTGTTCTTTTGAAAAGTTTTTACCAACGGGAACAAATTCGCTGGTATGAAAATCAAGGTGAACCTGTCTTTTTCTGAGCATAAAAATACCCCCAAAAATATTAATAAAAATATTATATATGACAAAAGGAGATATTGCAATAATGTTATTTCTTTTGAAAAATAATTGTGATAACCTAAAAATATATCAGATACAGAGGGTGATTATATGAAATTAGGTATTATTAACGGCTGGGAAGAAGGCAACATTAAATATGTCAGTGAAAAGGGCCTTGAAGCCGTTGAATTTTGCGTGAATCACAACTACAATTCCGCAGAATTTCTTGCAAAAGCCCCCGACATTAAAGGCTATTGCGAAAAATATAGCGTAAAAGTAGGCTCAATGGGCAGATGGGGACAGACTTGCATTGACGAAAACGGCGAAATTATTCCCGAAGCCCTGCAGGATGATAAAAATATCATAGATGCCGCATCAATTATCGGTTGCCCTGTGTTTAACACAGGTGTTAATTACACTGATTCTAAAAGCTTTTATGAAAACTGCGAAATTGCAATCAATTATCTTAAAGAGCTTATTTCTTATGGGGAAAATAAAAATGTGAAAATTGCAGTATATAATTGTAATTGGGAAAACTTTGTTATTGAGCCAAAAGCCTGGTATCCTGTGCTTTCTGCACTCCCCACACTCGGCATAAAATATGACCCCTCTCATTGCCTGAGCAGAGGTGGCAACTACCTTGCTGAAATCAGGGATTGGGGCGAAAGGTTTTACCATTTCCACCTTAAAGGCGCAGTTTACATAGACGGCGAGCATTATGATGATGCACCTGCAGGACTTGATATGATAGATTGGAAATCCGTTATGGATTTGCTTTATACAAAAAATTATGATGGTATGCTCTCCATTGAGCCCCATTCAAATTATTGGAAAGGCAAAAAAGGTCAATGGGGAGTTGACTACACAATAAATTACTTCAGACCTATGATTATGCCCGAGGATTACGAATACGAGGATAACCCTTATATGCCATAAAAAAACCGCAATTCCTAATTCAAGGAATTGCGGTTTTTTAGTTTATATTGACCAGAAGCTGTCTATAAATCTTGTTGCACGGTGAGGAAATGCACGGAAAAAATCATCTGCATTACCTTTCAGCTCAACACCGTCAATATAAACAGCGGTTTCGGCTGTGTGTCCTTCACCTGCAAGTAGTAGTCTTGCGGCAGCAGGGGGTGTCAGGGAAATGTCATAATCTCCGTCAGCTCTTTTTGAAACAGTTGCTTTACCGTTTTGGTATTCAACATCAAATATGCCTTTGTTCTGTTCTAAATTATCAAGGCTTAATATGCTGAATTTACCGTATTTTTTAGGATATACATTATTTTCAAGCAGCTTTTTAAGGTTGTATATTCGCCCTGCATAGCCTTTATCGTATTCATAGTTGATGTCGTCGATTCTGTCAACAAGGCAGGCAAATGGTGAATCGGGATACTGTTTTTTTACACGCAGAGTTTTTACAATTCCATCGTAATTTCGCAAAAAACCGATAATTCCCTTAAGGGCATCGGGAGTCAGCACAAATAACTCTTCCGCAATAAGCTCATCTGGACGTTTTATACTGAAACGAACATACCCGTCTGCCTCGCCCGAAGAATTGCGGTGAATATATGTATAATCTGCATCTTCAAGAGGCGTTTTGCAAAAATGCTTTTCATCCTCTCTCATAGTTATAAGATTTTCTTTGAAAACGCATTTATTATGAAGCTCACAAAGCTCGGGGAGCTGTTCACCCGTATAAAGCTCAACATCATTATTACGGGGAATGTGCTCAAGCTTGTGAAAAGGTACACTTATTGCAAAAAGGCGGTTGAGATTTGCGAAACCAAATTTCTCATAATATGAAATTGAAAAGGCTGAAAGAAAGCCTGCTACGATATCTTTTTCAACAGCAGTTCTCGAAACTTCATCAAAGAGTGCCCTTACGCCACCCATTCTTCGATATTCGGGCTGACTGCATATTCCGCTGAGAACAAGAGTGTTAATGATATTTCCACAGTAATTGCACTTGAAATCAAACAACTCCATACCCGCAATAAGCTTATCATTATTAAAAGCACCCAAAACGGGCATTTCAACTTCCTTATCCACTTCTTTATCAAATTTCCAGATGAATGATGCAGCAGATATCTTAAGATAATCCACAGCCTCTTCAGGTTTAATCAATCTAACTTCCATAAGCTTTCTCCTGAATGTTGGTTATTGAGATTATTATAATTATATCATTACTTATAAAAAATTCAATACAAGAGATTTTAACGGGTCCAAGCCCCGTCAAAATCATAACAAAAAAACAGAGCAACCACAAATGTGATTACTCTGTTTTTGGTGCGAGAGACGGGACTTGAACCCGTACGGGATTACCACACGCCCCTCAAACGTGCGCGTCTGCCGATTCCGCCACTCTCGCGAGTGCTTAGATACTATACCACCAAAATATAGTTTTGTCAACATTTTTTTAAAAAAATCTGAAAAAATTTTTAAAAATGTGGTG
>JAZQJD010000032.1:0-83384 GCA_045541435.1 Acutalibacteraceae bacterium | reverse complement strand
AACATAAAATTTATGAAAAAAATTATGTTTTATACTACGAACAAACTTCGCCACTCGACGTACCTTTGTACGCCTTCGGGCAAGTCTGAAGCCTTGATTTTGCTCAGTTTGTCCGTTCTGCATCTTTTTTTCCTATCCCCTGAAAAGAGGCTGTAAAAAAACTCGCGTTTTTTTACAGCCTCTTTCTTATAATTCTAAATTATCCTTATCCATTAACCATATAAAACTTCTTGTGCCTGCAGTTGCATCCTTTTGGGGCTTTTCCTGCTGTTTTTTTGAGTTTTCCGCATTAACTATTTTAACACCATTAATTTTTGCAATTCGACGCTGTTTTCTCTGTATATCTTTTTGCATATTTTACATTCCTCCTTTATATGCGGTACGGATAAATCCGTACCATACATTATTATTCCGGCGCATTTTCGCGCCCCGAAACTTGCCACTTATTTTCAAATATATTATTTGAAAATGTTCCCCTTTTATACTTGTTTTAAGAAAACAACTCTGTTATACTGTATTATGTATATTTATGTATTTAATCTATGGAAGTGTAATATGAAATTCAGAAAAATTTTATCAATTATATTGGCACTTTGTTGCTTGGTTTCTACTCTTGTTTTTTCCGGCTGTTCTCTTAAAGCTAAAAGCACTGCAATGGAAATAAATGGTGTTGAAATAAGCGACGATGTTTTCACATATTTCCTTGACAAAGCAGTTGTGGATTTAGGCGTGGATGCTCCTTTAAAATCCTTAAAGGAAAAAGCAACAAGCTATGCCGAAACATATTTTAAAACAAACTCCCTGGCCCATTCTCAAGGTGTTAGCCTTACCATTGCGGAAAAAAAGGCTGTTTCTGAAAAGGTTAACGCTTATTGGGGAATTTACGGCAAATATTACTCAAAAATCGGTGTAACTAAGGAAACTCTCACTAAAATTTTTACTGCTGACAGCTTCCGTGAAGCTTTGCTTGTCCATTACTACGGCACAGGCGGAGAAGAGGAAATTCCTTTAACCCGACTTTATGCTCAATTCAAAACCAATTACATTGTTTTTCAAGCAATCACAGGCTATTTAACCCAAACTGATATTAACGGGCAGACCGTAAAAATTAATGCAACAGAACGAGAAGCTCTTACTCTTAAATTTCAAAATATGTCCGCTATGGTTAATGCAGGCGAGCAGAATATGGAGCAGGCGGCAGATTTCCTTGCTGAATCCGGCTACCAAGGCTCCGTGCAGACTGTTGTTCTTCACAAGGACGATACAAGCTATCCTGCCGGTTTCTTTGAAAAGGTAAAAAACACAGAATCTCGCCGTGCAACAGTAATCGGAACAGAGGAATATATTTTCCTTGTGCTTCGTGGAGATGCGGATACAAATAGCACCTATTTCAATGAAAAAAGAACAGAAATGATTGAAATTATTGTCGGCAACGAAATTGACGAAAAAATAGAGAAATCCTTAGTGGTTGAAACAAAAATTGATAATTCCCTTGCCAACGGCTATTTTTCACTTATCGAAAAAGAGAAAGGTGATAAAAAATGAACCCCGTAATTGAAAATATAATGTCACGGCAAACAATCCGTGAATATACAGATAAACAAGTACCGGACGAGCTTTTGCAGGTTATTCTTGATGCGGCAATCCGTGCACCCAGCGGAAGAAATTCTCAGCCCTGCCATTTGCGAGTTTTGACTAATCGTGAAAGACTCGAGGAAATGAACAAGGATTTTAAAGATATTGTTGGTTGGGACACTCCTGCTTACACAGGCTGGAATCTTCGTCCCGTTTACCATAACGCTCCTGTTTTTATTTTCATTGTTGCACCGTCAAAAGACGGAATGTCAGGTGGACTTATGGCAGAAAATATCGCTCTTGCGGCACATTCTTTAGGTCTTGGCTCTTGTATGATAGCTTCTCTCGGTGCTCTTTTTGATGATGAAACGGGTGCAAGGAAATGGAAAGAAATTATTGACATTCCTCAAGATTGGCATTTTATTTTAGGGATGTCTTTAGGGTATCCCAACGAGAAACCGCCCTTCAAGGAAAGAGAAGACGGACATATTAAATTTATTAAGTAAGGCGAAAAACTCTATGAAATATTTTGCAGGAAATTATGATGTTGCGGTTATCGGTGCAGGTCATGCAGGCATTGAAGCCGCCCTTGCTTCCGCAAGGCTTGGTGCAAATACCGTTATTTTCACAGTTAATCTTGACTGGATTGGCAATATGGCTTGCAACCCGTCAATCGGCGGAACATCAAAGGGGCATCTTGTCCGTGAAATTGATGCTCTCGGCGGTGAAATGGGAAAAGCCGCAGATAAAACCTTAATTCAAAGCCGTATTCTCAATTTGGGAAAAGGCCCTGCGGTTCATTCCTTAAGAGCACAGATTGACCGCCGTGATTATACGGAATATATGAAGCGTTGCCTTGAAAACCAGGAAAATCTTGATTTAAAGCAGGGCGAAATTGTTTCACTCTCACAAAATGAAGACGGACTTTGGGTTTTCTCAACCAAGCTTGAAGCGGAATACACCGCAAAATGCGTTATTATTGCGACAGGCACATTCCTTAAAGGTATGGTCTATGTTGGCGATGTTTCCTATGAAAGCGGTCCCGACGGAATGTTTCCCTCAAACGAGCTTTCCGACTCTCTTATGAAATTGAATTTACCCTTAAGACGCTTTAAAACAGGTACTCCACCAAGAGTTAACAGAAACAGCGTTAACTTTGAAGGCCTTGAAGAGCAGGTTGGTGACGAAGAAATAACACCATTCTCCTTTGAAACTCCCGAGGGCGTGTTAGAAAATAAGGCAATTTGCCACATTACATATACAAATGCGGATACAAAGCAGGTTATTCTTGATAATTTGCATCGCTCACCTCTTTATTCAAACAAAATTGAGGGTGTAGGCCCCAGATATTGCCCCAGCATTGAAGATAAAATTGTCCGCTTTGCTGAAAAAGGACGCCACCAGGTATTCATTGAGCCCTGCGGACTTCGTACAGAAGAGCTTTATCTTCAAGGTCTTTCCTCCTCTCTTCCCGAGGATGTTCAGTTAAAAATCCTCAAGAGCATAAAAGGTCTTGAAAATGTCAAGGTAATGAGAACCGCTTACGCTATTGAATACGACTGCGTTGACCCTCTGGCACTTAAATCCACCCTTGAATTCACAAATCTTCCCGGACTTTACGGTGCAGGTCAGTTTAACGGTTCATCGGGCTATGAAGAGGCTGCTGCACAAGGTCTTATTGCAGGTATCAACGCCGCCCGAAAGGTTCAAGGAAAAGAGCCTTTCACTCTTGACAGAAGCACATCATATATCGGCACTCTTATTGATGACCTTGTTACAAAGGGTTGCCGTGACCCATACAGAATGATGACTTCCCGAAGCGAATACCGACTTATTCTCCGAGAGGACAATGCAGATTTAAGGCTCACTGAAAAGGGTTATGAAATCGGTCTTATAAATCAAGAAAGATATGACAAGCTTCAAGAAAAGAAAAGGCTTATTGAGGAAGAAACCGAAAGAGTTTCCAAAATCACAATTCCACCCTCAGAGGAGCTTTCAAAGGTTTTAGAAGAAGCAGGAACTGCACCGACTGTTACAGGCTGCAGACTTTCTGAGCTTATAAAAAGACCTCAGCTTTCATATAAATTGCTTACGCCTTTTGATAAAAAGCGTCCCGACCTGCCCCGTGAGGTTTTCGAACAGGTTGAAATTAACCTTAAATATGCAGGTTACATAAAACGTCAATTAGCTCAAGTTGAGGAGCAAAAACGCCTTGAGGTTAAAAAAATTCCCGAGGACATCAATTATGACGATGTTCAGAATCTTCGACTTGAAGCAAGAGAAAAATTAAAGAAAATTAAACCCGAAACTATCGGTCAGGCTTCTCGCATAAGCGGTGTTTCCCCTGCTGATATTGCGGTGCTGTTAATATATTTAAAGAAATGAGGACTATTTCTATGATACCAAGAAACGAACACCCAAATCCAAATTTTAAAAGAAAAGATTATATGATTCTTAACGGTCAATGGGATTTTGAATTTGACTTTGGCAACAGCGGTAAAGAAAGAAAGCTTTTTGATATTGACGCAGAGTTCTCAAAAAAAATCAATGTTCCCTTCTGCCCCGAAAGTGAGCTTTCGGGCATCGGCTATAAAGATTTTATGGCTGCAGTATGGTATAAAAGAACTGTTGAAATCACAGAAGAACAGTTAAAGGGCAAAGCATTTATTATTTTTGGTGCAGTGGATTTCCACGCAAGTGTTTATGTAAATGGTGAGCTTGCAGGTGAGCATTTCGGTGGTTACACCTCTTTCAGAATTGATGCAACAAAATTCTTGAAGGTTGGCAAAAATACAATTACAGTATGTGCCGAGGATGATACTCGCTCGCCTCTTCAAGCCCGTGGTAAACAAAGTGAGCTCGTTTATTCTCATGACTGTGACTACACAAGAACAACAGGCATCTGGCAGACAGTTTATATGGAATTCTGCCCCGAAAACTATATTAAATCCGTAAAATACTACCCCAACATCACAGACGGCACTCTCACAATCCACGCAGAGCTTGTAGGCAACGGCACATTTGAAGCACGTGCTTTCTGGGACGGCAAAGAGGTTGGTGCTTCTTCAACCGACACTCTCGGTCAGACTGTAACCCTCACTCTTAACCTTTCCGAAAAGCACCTTTGGGAAGTAGGTAAAGGCGGACTTTATTCCCTTAACCTTTCTTTCGGCAGTGACAAGGTTTCAAGCTATTTCGGTCTTCGTGAGGTTAAGCTTACCGATAAAGCTGTTAACATTAACGGCAAGCCCGTTTTCCAAAGACTTGTTCTTGACCAGGGCTTCTACCCCGACGGAATTTATACCGCGCCCTCTGCAGAAGCTCTTAAAAATGATATTCTTCTTTCAATGGAGGTTGGCTTTAACGGTGCAAGACTTCATCAGAAAATCTTTGAACCCCTCTTCCTTCATTATTGCGATGAATTAGGCTATATTGTATGGGGTGAGCACGGCAACTGGGGTGCAGACCACACTAATTTTGAATCCTTAAGGTATTTTCTTCTTGAAATTGAAGAGGAAATCGAAAGAGATTTCAACCATCCCGCACTTATCGGTTGGTGTCCCTATAACGAAACCTGGGATATTGACGGCAGAAAACAGGATGATGATATTTTAAGAATCGTTTACAGAACTGTTAAAAACCTTGACAAAACCCGTCCTTGCATTGATACAAGCGGTAACTTCCATGTTGAAACCGATATTTTCGATGTTCACGATTATGACCAGGATTGCGACCTTTTCAGAGGTCATTATGAAGACCTTACAAATAAAAACATTCTTTTCGACCACCAAAGTCACAAACAGACTTGGAAGGGTGAGCCCGTATTTATGAGCGAATACGGCGGTATCAGAGTTGAGCTTAAAGAATTTGAAGAAAATGACAGCAAAAAAGCCTGGGGCTACGGGAATGCCGCAACAAGCCTTGAGGAATTCTATGCCCGCTATGACGGACTTACAACAGCTTTGATTGACTGTCCCAAAATGATAGGCTTCTGTTACACTCAGCTTACAGATGTTGAGCAGGAATTAAACGGTATTTTCAGATACGACAGAACAAAAAAATTCGATTCTGAAATTCTTTATAAAATCAACACAAAGAAAGCAGCTATTGAAGAATAAGTAATAGGAGGTTTTTTCATCATGCCATCCGCTCTTGTAAAATTTTTAAGTCTTCTCATACCATTAATTCTTAGCTTTTTTGGAATTATTGGCGGTATTATTTCCGGTGACGATAACCAATTCACCTTCAGCGTAGATGCTTCTAAGACAGGAACAACCCTTTCAAATCCTGTAAGTAATGTCAACGTTTGGTCTATAGAGGGTAACCCCTTTGTAAATGCAACAAAAAATGAAGAAAATAACATTTTTGATTTCGTTGAATATGTTCAGTTTATGCAGTGCTCAGGCGGTACAGAAACAAGGGATTTATTCAAGGATCCTCTTGACAGAACCGTTCTTGATGACTATGATTTCACAGTCCTCATTGAAAACTGCAGAGGCGTTGTTGATTTGGGCGGTAAGCCGTTGCTCAAATTAGGCAGCGTTCCTCTTAAATATTCCGAAAAAGCGGCTACCGATGTGGGCTTTAATATGAACCGCTATCCGCCCGATGACTATGACGTATATTATGACTACATAAAAGCGATTGCAGAAGCACTTGTTACGGAATTCGGTAAGGAAGAGGTTCTTACCTGGCGTTTCGGCGTTATGACTGAATACGAAAACTACGATTGGTTTGTGGGCTCTGACAGCGAGGATGACGAAACCCTTGCAAAAGAAAGCGCCGAGGCTTATTGCAAGCTTTATGACTATACCGCACAAGCACTTGTTGATGTTTTGGGCGAGGATGTTTTTGTTGGCGCCCATTCAATGACAGTAACCGAAGGTGTGTGGGACGAAGCAATATTTATCGAGCATTGTGCTAAAGGTAAAAACTATAAAACAGGCAAAACAGGCTCACCTATTAAATATCTTTCCGCCTCCTTCTATGACTCAACTCCCGGTGAATACACTGACGGCTACACTCTCCCCGAAACAATTAATTATATAAGAGGTGTTGCAGAAAGTAACGGCTTGACAGACCTTATTTATGGCATTGATGAAGGAAGAATTCTCTGCGGTGTAAACAGCGGGGCTAATAATGATGAGCTTTTAAGCCGTACCTGTGGTTACACCTATCAAGCAGCGTATGATGCTCGCCTTATTGCACAGATGTTCAACAATGACATAGACTATTTCTCAGCCTGGTCATACCTTTCAAACGGTCTTTTAGATGGTAACCCAACAGTAAGCTACCACGTTGCAAAAAATGCCGCTAAAATGGCAGGTGCAAGGCTTGTGCGCACAGATAACACCGAAGAGGGTAGAATTATCGGTGGCGAAATTGATGCAGTTTCTGCATTCAACGAGGAAACAAACTCTCTTCACATTATGGCTTATAACTTTAAAAACGATTTGGATTATAAGCACGATGTAGAGCTTGCCTTTAATATAAACGCCCCTCAATTTGACGGCAAAAAAGTAAAAATCACCACCTATACAATAGATGATGATTGTAACTATTTTGACGAGTGGGTTGAAGATAGAAAAACTTATAATATTGGTGATGACTGCTTCAACTGGTCACCCGATGACCCTCAAATAGATAGTCCTGTTACTCTTGAAAACCAAGAGGCAAGAAACATCTATTTCAATGAGCTTTACAGTAAATATACCGAATGCTCAAAGCTTACTCCATCAGAAGAAACTGTAACAGTTGAAAACGGAAAAATCACTCTCAACACAAACCTTGACCCACATGCAGTAGTGTTTTATGAGATAAGCGAAGCAAAATAAGGAGTTGACAATATGGATGTAGCATTTTTCGTAGCATTTGTTTTCGTTTTAATCGCAAGACGAAATGCAGTGTATCATAAAGATATGTTTTTTAAAAAACACATAAATTTTGAGAATAAAAAGTGTAAAAGACTTTTTATTCCTAAGCGTTCTAAGGTTTATAAAACCGCAGGATCCTCCGAAGCAGACAGAACTAAAATGAATATAATTCCTCTTGTTTTAGTAGCTGTTGCGATTATTGGTTTTGTTGTTATTCTCGTTTCGGAAATCCTTTATGCGAAAAGCATTAATCAGCTTGGTTTCTTTAACACAACAGATGCGGTATTTAAATATCTTTTCTGGTTCTTGTCAATGCTTTGCCTTGCAGGCGCGGTGTTGCTTATCAACACATTCAAATGCTTTGGCAAAGAAACCGCAAAACAGAAAGTCGGTCTTATTGTGAGAATACTTTTAATTCTTGCATTTTTAGGCGGATTCGGTTATTCGATGTTTACTGTGTTTACTATATAAAAACAATAATCCCCCTGATTTCTCTAACGAAAAATCAGGGGGATTAATTTATTATTTACCGGCCTTCTTGGAATATTTCATCTTATAGATGATTCTCATAAGGTTAGAATCAAGTGCGCTTAAAGGCTTAACATCTGCATAAAGCTCTGCGCCAACTGCGGTTTTTGCAGCTTTTTCCATAACCAATTCAACTGCTTCTGCGTCGTACTGGTTACCGGCTACGCAAACAGCGCCATTATCTTTAATAAGAACTGCGTTTTTGTTGCCAAGAGCTCTTGCAACCTTTTTGCTTGTTTTAAGAGTATTCCCCGGGTTAAACGTTGCACATTTAACAACAGGACCGCAAAGCTGAGCAAAGTCATCAAGGAGAGGCTTCATTGTTTTGCCTTTTCTTGACATTGCAACAACAAAGTCATTCTTTGTATGACGGATGAATTTAACATCCTCTCTCTTTTTATAAATTGCCCAATGCATATCAGCACTGTCGGGGATTTCTCCGCCGCCTACCCAAGCACCACTCTTTGTATCAATAATAGCAGCAGTCTTTCCCTCTTCACCAACGAAGAAGCAATTACCTTTTCTTTCGCTATCGCAAGGAACAAATTCCTTTGCAGGCTTATATTTGTTGCCCGATTTGAAAACATCGGTAACATAATCAACAACACCGCTGAAGGTATCAACTGCTTTGCCCGAAACCTCTGCGCAACGAGCCGCAATAAATCTCTCGCAAACTCTTTCAAGAGCATTTGCAACTGCGAAAGCATCTTCATAGCTTTCACCAAGGCAAACTGCACCGTGATGCTTCATGATAGCTGCCTTTGATGTTGAACGCTCTAAAGCACCGATAACGCCTTGACGAAGCTTGGGCTGACCGGGAAGACCATAAGATGCACAAGGTACATCTGTACCGAGAATTTCGGCATCTTCGCCATCAATGTTATTAATATCAAGACCGAGAGTGCTTACAACAGAAGCATTCTTCTGATGTGTGTGAATAACGAAATTGATATTGGGACGAAGCTCGTAGCAGGATGCGTGAATACCCTTTTCAGAAGAGGGCTTGACATCACCCTCATAAGAAAGGTCTGCAATATTTACGAGAACAATATCATCGGGAGTAAGAACATCATAAGCCATACCGCTGGGAGTGATAACAAATTGCTTATCGTTAACTCTGCAGCTGATGTTACCCCAGGTTCTAACAATAAGGCCTGCTGCCAAAAGCTCGTGACCGGCTTTTATGACTAATTCTTTTGCTTCTAAAATATCCATAAGTATCTCCTTTCGGGAGTTTTAGAAAGCCACGGAAAAACCGTGGCTTTTCTTTTTTAATAATTATTCTTTAACTGCAACGTTTGCAAAAACTCTGTCAAATCTTCTGAGAGCTTCGTCGATAAGCTCGGGTGTGTACTGAGCATTAGTGTAAAGACGGCTACCTGCAAGAGTAACAAGACCTTCTGCCATATATGCTGCACCCATGTGCTGCATCTCTTTCTTTCTTTCGCTTGTTGCGGAAAGAACACCGGGGATTTCCCAAGGCTTAGACCAGTTGATTGAATAATGCATTGTACCAACTGTATCAATGTGGCAAACTGAACCCTGGTTGAACGCAACGAAGGGAAGATTATATTTCTTAATGAGTTCTTGAAGACCTTTAGTAAGTCTGTCACCCATTTCGCCTGCTTTCTGACAAGCGTTCTGTTTATCGATTTCTTCAAGTGTGTAGTAACCTGCAACGCAAGAAAGAGGTGTAGCAGCCATTGTACCGCCCATAAATGCTTTCTTAACCTTTTCGCCGCTTGCATCAAGACCTGCACCGAGGTATTTCATATATTCTTTCTTACCACCGATACCACCTGCACCGGGATAACCACCTGCGATAACTTTACCGAAGATAGTAAGGTCGGGAGAAACGCCGAAGTAACCCTGAGCACCTGCCATACCGATACGGAAGCCTGTAACAACCTCATCAAAGATAAGGAGTGCGCCATATTTACGGCAAAGTCTTTCAACACCCTTGTTGAAGTCTTTATCAAGAGGTCTTGTACCGCTTTCGGGACCGATAGGCTCCATAAATACAGCAGCTGTACCGCCACGGAACTGGTTAAGGCGAAGAACTCTTTCAAGAGAATCAAGGTCATTGGGGAAGAATTCCTGTGTATGTTTGAAGAGATAGAGCGGAACACCGTGTGCCTGAGTGAATTTCGAACCGGGAACACGGATACTGTAACCGAGCTGGTCAGACCAGCCGTGGTATGCACCACCCATTTTTACGATGTTTTTATTCTTTGTAGCAAGTCTTGCAACACGGATAGCTGCCATACAAGCTTCTGTACCCGAACCGAGCATACGGAACATATCGCAGGTTTCAACGCTGTCGCAGATTTTCTTTGCAAGCTTATATTCAAATTCGTGGAAAAGACCTGTTGAAGGACCGCAAGTATTGAGAAGGTCAATAACCTGGTCTCTTACAACCTTGGGGTTGGAGCCGAGAACTGTGGGGCCACCTGCCTGAAGGAAGTCGAAATACTCGTTGCCGTCAATGTCATAGAGCATCATACCGTCTGCCTTTGTGAAAACAAGGGGGAAGGGGTAGTTGAATGCAAGGTTATGCTGAACGCCGCCGGGGATTACCTGCTTTGCTTCTTCAATCATTTCCTTACTTTTTGCACATTTTTTGTCATAGTACTCTTCTTCATACTGTTTGAGTACGTCGGGTTTAATTGTATAAATAGGTTTCTTAATGAGTTCGTCAAGCTGTTTTGTTACCGCCGCAGCGTCATGATACTCATTGATTGCGAATCTTGTGTCCATAAAGACACCTCCTAAAATAGAGTTTGATAACAAAAGTGAATTTGTATTCACTTTTATTATACATTAATAGATATAAATGTCAAGGACACCTTGCTTTTAAACTATACAAAATAAATGTCCGTTTTTTATGAACTTTCTATAAGATTTTTGTGAAAACACTTCGTTTTTTCCAATTTAGAAATAACACACCGGGTTTGTGTTATTTTTCAACATATTCATCTTTAAATATTTTTTAGTATTTGTTGACTTTGCCCGAAAGCTCTGCTAAAATATAATGGACTGAATTCTATTTTTAAAAAGGAGGCAATCGCTTTGCAAAATTTAATGGATTCAAAAACACTTGCGTACATAAATATGTATGCGGTTCTCGGTACTTTGGAAAACCTTTGCGAAATCGTTCCCGAAGCATCAGAGCTTCTGCAGGGCAAAAAGCCCATTTCCATCGGTTTAGAGGTTAAGGACGGTCCTGCGGCTACTCTTTATTTTAAAAACGGCAAATGCCGTATGGAGCAAGGCTGCAGCAACTGTGATGTTAAGCTCCCCTTTTCAAGCTGTGAAAAATTCAATGGACTTATTGACGGCACAGTAACACCAATCCCCTCCAAAGGCTTTACTCACATCAAATTCCTTCTCAAAGAATTTACCGCTCTCACTGATTTACTTTCAAAATATATGAGAGCAAGTGAAGAAGACCTTAAGGATCCCGTTTTCTTTGAGAGAAGCACAATGCTTATGCTTTACACCATCGGTGTTGCTATTGCTCAGATTGGTAACAATGACCAAGTGGGCAAATTCAGTGCAAAATATATTGCAGACGGCAGCGTTCTCATCGGTATTAAAAACGGTCCCGCAGTTGAGCTTGTTGCTAAAGACCATCGTCTTGTAACTCTCAAAAAAGCTCCTGAAAAATATCGTGCAGCTATGATTTTCGATTCAATCGAAACCGCTCGTGCTCTCTTTGACGGTAATGTTAACGCTCTCACCTGCATCGGTACAGGTAAAATTGAAATGCACGGTCTTGTCAGCATGCTTGATAACATCAACCGCATACTTGACAGAGTTGCATTATATCTTGCATAAGGAGGCAGTAAAATGAGTAATAAATTCCCATTATATAAAACAACAAAATCGGATGAATGGTACGCTCGTGCTGCCCAGGTAATCCCCTCAGGTGTTTACGGTCACTTAGGACCTGCTGAAGGTCAGTTTATCCCTGTTAACAGATGGCCCCGCTTCTCCGAAAAGGCAAAGGGCTCATACTTCTGGGATGTTGACGGAAACAAATACATTGATTATATGTGTGCTTACGGCCCCAATGTTCTCGGCTATGGTGATGAGGATGTTGATGCAGCTGCTATTGAACAAATAAAGAAAGGCAACTGTGTAACATCTCCCGATAAAATTATGGTTGAATGTGCAGAGCTTCTTGTTGACACGGTTAACTGTGCTGACTGGGCATTTTTTGCAAAGAACGGTAACGATGCTACTCAAGGTGCTATTCTTACTGCTCGTGCACATACACACAGAAAGAAACTCATTTTCTTCCATGGTTTCTATCATGGTGTTTCCCCCATGGTTCAGAAGCTTGACTATCCCGGTGTTACTCCTGAGGATGTTGCTAACAACCTCTATACCCCTTGGGATGATATTGAAAACTTCAAAAAGCTTCTTGCAGAAAACGAAGGCGAAATTGCTGCAGTAATTGCTCAGCCTTACAACCACGGCAACTTTAGCGACAACTCCTTCCCCATTGATGGCTTCTGGAAAGAAGTTCGCGAGCTTTGCACAAAGAATGAAATCGTTCTTATTGTTGACGACGTTCGCTGTGGTTTCCGTCTTGACCTTGCAGGTAGCGACCATTTCTTTGGTTTTGAAGCTGACATTATCTGCTTCTGTAAAGCTCTTGCAAACGGCTACAATATGTCTGCCTTCTGCGGTAAGGAATTCCTCAGAAATGCTGCATCAAGCCTTTCTTACACAGGCTCTTACTGGATGAGTGCAGTTCCCTTTGCTGCTTGTATTGCTACAATCAACAAGCTCAAAAAGCTTGATGCACCCAAGCTCTTCGATGCTCTCGGCAGAGAGCTTACAGAGGGCTTCAAAAAAGCAGGTGCAGAGCACGGCTTTAACCTTGTTGTTTCAGGTGCTCCCGCTCTCTTCTATTTAAGAATTGCAAACGATGATTCACTTCTTCTTCATCAAGATTGGGTTGCAGAATGTGTAAACCGTGGTTTGTTTATTACATCTCACCACAACCACTTTATTAACGCTTCCCTTACTCACGAGGATATTAACCGTTCTATTGAAATTGCAGAAGATGCATTTAAGGCTGTTAAAAAGAATCATCCCGAGTTAGGCTAATTCAAGAAACAATACCGAGTATTCGGCAAATTATATTTATAATTAGGAGGAATTTATAATGGCTCTTTCAAAACAGGAGTGGCTTGCTCTTGAAAAGAAAGCAAATGAGCTCCGTAACCTCTGCCTTGATACAACATATTGGGCAGGCTCAGGTCATATCGGCGGCGGTATGAGCGTTATGGACATTATGACAGTGTGCTATCACAAATATATGCACATTAAGGTTGAAGATCCTAACTGGGAGGATCGTGACAGATTCATTCTCAGTAAAGGTCACGCAGGTATTGCTTATGCACCTGTTCTTTGCGACCTCGGCTTCAACGACAAAGAAATGCTTAAAACATTTAACCTCTCCGGTTCAAAAATGGGTATGCACCTTGACTCAAACAAGGTTGTAGGTGTTGACGCTTCAACAGGCTCTCTCGGTCACGGTCTTTCAATCGGTGTTGGTACTGCTCTTGCAGCAAGACTCCTCAAAAAAGACTATAAAACATTCGTTGTTTTAGGTGACGGTGAGCTTGACGAAGGCTCCAACTGGGAAGCAGCAATGAGTGCAGCTCACTTCAAGCTTACAAACCTCATTACTTTTGTTGACCGTAACCACAATATGATTGACGGTAACACAGAGGATGTTATGGCTCTGGAGCCCCTTGCTGACAAATGGGAAGCATTCGGCTTTATCGTTAAAAAGGTTGACGGTAACAACATTAAAGAGCTTTGCGAAGCTATTGACTTTGCTTATGAAAACGAAACCGATAAACCCGTTCTTATCCTTTGCGATACAGTTAAGGGCTGCGGTATCGACTTTATTGAAGGCGATTTCAGATGGCACTACGGTGCATTTGATGATGAAAAATACGAAAAGGGTAAAAAATCCCTTGAAGAAACTTATCAGAAACGTGTTGCACGTGCAGAAAAGGAGGCTGAATAATTATGGCAGGCGGATTAAGTTACACAGCTGAACAATCAACATCTCTCTCCACAGCCGAAATTTACGGCCAGGCTCTTGTTGAGTTGGCAGAAGCACATCCCGAGGTTGTTGCTCTTACTGCTGACCTTGCAAAATCAACAAAAATCGGCGATTTCCAGAAGAAATTCCCCGACCGTTTCTTTAACGTAGGTATTGCAGAACAGAATATGTTCGGTGTTGCTGCAGGTATGGCAAAGGCAGGTCTTGTTCCCTTCCTTTCAACCTTCTCTCAGTTTGCATCCTTCCGTTCAGCAGACCAGCTTCACACAGACCTTTGCTACCAGAATATTAACGCAAAAGTTATTGCTACACACTCCGGTACATCCTTCGGCCAGGCAGGTTCAACTCACCACGCTATCTGCGACCTTGCTTTGACCCGTTCAATCCCCAACCTTACAGTTATCTGCCCTGCTGACGGTTACGAAACCTACAATGCAGTTATGGCAGCATATAACACACCCGGTCCTTTCTATATCAGAATCAACCGTGGTTTTGACCGTGTACTTTACAAAGATGCTAACTATGGCTTTGAAGTAGGTAAAGCAGTCGAAGTTCACGAGGGTTCAGATATTACAATTATCGCTTGCGGTTCTTGTGTATTCCAGGCTTTCCAGGCTGCAGAATTCCTTGAGAAAGCAGACGGACTTAAAGTTCGCGTTCTTGATATGCATACAATTAAACCTCTCGATAAAGAAGCTGTTCTTAAAGCAGTTATGGACACTCGCCGTATTATCACAGTTGAAGACCATACAGTTATCGGCGGTCTCGGCAGTGCAGTTGCAGAGGTTGTTGTTGAATCCGGTAAGGGTTGCGCATTCAAAAAGCTTGGTGTTCAAGATACCTTCGCACCTATCGGTCTTCACGAAGACATTATGAGCTACCTCGGTATTGACTCCAACGGTATTATCGAAGCAGTTCGTGAAGTTATGAAGGCTGACTTTGAAGAAGACAACGACTGGGACGACGAATTTTAATTAATTATAAAGAGGAAAATGCCTGTTCTAATGCAAAATGCAGAATGCAGAATGCAAAACTAATGGGCTGCGCCGCGATTATAATTCACCAGAAAAAGCACTTTATAGATGCAAAATTACCGTGTTAGGAACTTGTTTTGTTTGCGAAGCTTTCAAATGTTTGGAAGCAACGCTTCCCCGATAATTCTGCATTCTGAATTCTCAATTCTGCATTATAATCGCACCACCTCAAAAAGAAAGGATGATTTTCTTGTCTAACACACAAGAGGCTTTATATACTAATAAGATATTCCTTTGCGGTGCGTTGCCCCTCTTGAAAACTATCGTTGCAGATGTTCCCTCTCTCAAAAAGAAATTTGAGAAGGTTCACTGCATCTATCAGGTTAGTTGTCTTGACCCGGATGCTCCCGAAGGAAAGTGGGCAACACACTTTATGGTAAACGGCGATGAATGGCTCGTTCACGCTAACAAAGTTGCATACAGAGTAAAAAAACAGAAATTTGTTGAGCTCCAATTCAAGAATGTTGAGTCTATGAATGCTTTCTTCAAAGGCAAAATCGGACCTGCAACACTCCCCAAAATGATTGGTCTTAACAATGCTTATGAATTCGGCGTGTTTATGATGGCACTTCTTAAAATGTCAAGCCTTTTGACAGCCGCTAAACCGCCGGAAAAAGAAGAGGATAAACGCCTTACAGTTAAATGCTATTTCTACCTTCTTTCATCAGGTATCAGCACACTTAACAAAATGGGCCACCCCGAAATCCACGATTGGACTTCAAAGAGCCCTGACCGTGTTTATGCCTGGAAGGTTGACGGTGAAGATTCTGTTTCTGCTTACATCAGAATTAAAGCCGGTAAGAGTAAAGCCGGCAGAGGCGAATACAAACGTGCTCTTCCCTTCTTCACAATGCGCTTTAATAACCTTGACAGTGCTTTGGGTATATTGATGTCTATTGACGATATGCTTGAATCTGTTCAGAAGGGTAAGCTCATTATGGATGGTGCTCCCGAATTTGGTGCTCAAATCGGTGGTTATATGATGGAAATCGGCGCAATGGCGAAATAATCCAAAATCGGAACTGTTGCTTTTTGCAATAGTTCCGATTTTTTACACTTTTTTAAAAATTCCCTCTTGACACTTGAGCGTTGACATAGTATAATGCTAACTGTATATTGATATTTATACCTTTGTTGGTAACAGCGGAGGGAGGGAACTATAAATGAGTCAGGTAAAAGTTAAAGAAAACGAATCTTTAGATAGCGCACTTCGCAGATTTAAAAGACAGACTTCAAGAGACGGTGTTATTCAAGAAGTTCGTAAAAGAGAACACTATGAAAAACCCTCTGTAAAGAGAAAAAAGAAATCCGAAGCAGCTCGTAAGAGAAAGTATTAAGAAAATGAGATATGAAGCCTTATTTTTAGGTTTCATATCTTTTCTTTTATATTTTTTTATGGTATTATTTAGAATGAGTGGGTTTAAACCAAAAATGGTTTAATACAGTCACTCTGTGTGTAGTAATTTGACATTATTTGGCGGCGAGACTATGAGAGAGAAAGATACTACAATTAAATATATGTTCCATACGGTTAATGATATAACTCCCGAAATTGTTAAGGAATTAGGGCTTGAAGCAATTCTTTTCGATTTAGATAACACAACCGTTAAGGATGCAACCCTTTCAACAATTCCCGGTGCAATTTCCTGGATTAAAACTTTAAAGGCTGCGGGCATAAAGGTTGCCATTGTTACAAACACTCCCCGCATAAGAGCCTACTGGTTTTCAAAGGCTTTTAATGTGAAGTTCCACGCATTTGCAAAAAAGCCTTTACCGTTTGGACTTCTTAGAATGTCAAGAAAGTTAAATGTTGATATTGAAAAAATCGGTATGGTTGGGGACCAGGTTTTCACAGATGTTGCCGCCGCTAACCGTTGCGGAGCAGTTCCCCTTCTTGTTGACCCCGTTGAAAACAAATGGTTCTGGAAAAATCACTACAAGAAAAACCGAATCAAAGAAGCTCCCCTCAGAGAAGCATTTTTAAAGGAGTACGGCTACTATGGAGAAAATAAATAAATTGCAGGAATTTTTAAAAAATTCCTACGAGGCAATTCTTATTCACTCCCCTGAAAACAGACGATATTTTACAGATTTCCCGTCAAGCGACGGTTATTTAATCATAACTAAAAATGATGCGGTATTCTTTACCGACAGCAGATATATTGAAGCGGCTCAAAAAAGCATAACCTTTTGCCGAGCGCAACTTTTAACAAGACTTTCAACTGAAGTGAAAATATTTTTTGAAGAAAATCGTATTGAAAAAGTATATACGGAAACAGAGCGTTTGTCTGTTTCTCTCCTTTCCCAATTCAAAAAAATATTTTCACATATTAAAATAAGCCCATCAAACAAATTAGAAAACATAATTAACAATATGCGCTCGGTAAAAGAAATTTCTGAAATCGAGTATATAAAAAAAGCGCAAAGCATTGCAGAGGATGCCTTCGAGCACATTCTCACCTTTATCAGACCCGGCGTAACCGAGAAAAGAATTGCTCTCGAGCTTGATTTTTATATGCTTTCCCACGGAGCAGAGGCTCTTTCCTTTGAAACTATTGCCGTAACGGGCAAGAAAACCTCTATGCCCCACGGTGTACCCGATGACACCGTTGTTGAAAACGGTGATTTCATTACAATGGATTTTGGTGCGGTATATAAAGGGTATCATAGCGATATGACCCGTACTGTTGCAGTTGGCAACGTTTCCGCCGAGCAACGAAAAATTTATGAAATTGTCCTTTCGGCTCAAAAGACTTCTTTGGAAACTCTCAAAAAAGGTGTTTCCTGTAAATGTGCAGATGCCGCTGCAAGAGATATCATAGCTAATGCAGGATATGGCGACTTTTTCGGCCACGGAACAGGTCATGGTGTGGGAATTGAAATTCACGAATTACCAAATCTTTCCCCACGAAGTGACGCTATTCTTCAGGTTGGTAATATTGTTACAGTTGAACCCGGCATATATATACCCAACAAATTCGGGGTAAGAATTGAAGATATGGCGCTTATAACAGAAGAAGGATATGAAAATCTTACCAACACACCCAAGGAGTTGATAATCCTTTGAAATACGAAAACTTTGAACAATTAAAAGCAGATTGTTCAAACTGCAACAACTGTCCATTAGGTGTCACAAGAACAAATCTTGTTTTCGGTGTGGGCAACGAAAATGCCGACATTCTTTTCGTTGGCGAAGGACCGGGTGAAAACGAAGATTTGCAGGGTGAACCCTTTGTCGGTAAAGCAGGTCAGCTTTTAGATAAATATTTAAATGTAATCGACCTTGACCGAAAAAAGAATATTTATATTGCAAATATTGTTAAATGCAGACCGCCTCAGAATCGGGACCCCAAACCTGAGGAACAAGAGGTTTGCATTGAATGGTTAAGAAGCCAAACAAGGCTCATAAAACCTAAAATAATCGTATGTTTGGGCAGAATTGCGGCACAGAAGCTGATTTCAGAAGATTTCCGAGTTACAAAACAACACGGTGAATTTTTTCAAAAAGGGAACATTCTTTTTATGGGTACTTTTCACCCTGCCGCACTGCTCCGAAACCCTCTCAACAAGCCCGATGCCCTTTCGGATTTCCAGAAGTTGAGAGATAAAATTAAAGAATTAAATATAGAAATTTAATGTGGAGAACGGATTTATCTGTTCCGCAACTAATCATAAACTCTAAAAGGAGAAATACTATGGACAAAAAACAATTAATTCTCGACGGAAAAGCAATACTCGGCATTGAATTTGGTTCAACAAGAATCAAAGGCGTTCTCATTGACGACTGCGGTGAGGTTCTCGCAGTTGGTGCTTTTGATTGGGAAAACAGCCTTGTAAACGGCATCTGGACTTATGCAGAAGAAGAATTTTTCGCAGGTCTTAAGGGTTGCTATGCTTCTCTTAAAAATGATGTTAAAGAAAAATATGGTATCACCCTCACAAGCCTTAAAGCAATCGGTATTAGTGGTATGATGCATGGCTACCTCCCCTTTAACGCAGAGGGTAAATTAATTTGTCCCTTCCGCACCTGGAGAAATACTCTTGCAGGTGAAGCTGCAAGCAAGTTAACAGAAGTATTCGATTTCAACATTCCTGACCGTTGGAGCATTGCTCATCTTTATCAAGCAATTTTAAACGGCGAGGAACACGTTAAAGATATTGCATATTTCACAACTCTCGCAGGCTACATACACACTCTCCTCACCGGCGAAAAGGTTCTCGGTATTGGTGAAGCATCAGGTATGTTCCCCATGGAAAGCAACAATTACAGCGAAAAAATGCTCGATAAATTTGATGCACTTGTTGAAGAAAAAGGCTTCCCCTGGAAAATCAGAGACATTCTTCCCAAGGTTCTCGTTGCAGGTGAAAACGCAGGTATTCTCACAGAAGCAGGTGCAAAGCTTCTTGACGAAGAAGGCGACCTTAAAGCAGGTATTCCTATGTGTCCTCCCGAAGGTGATGCAGGAACAGGTATGGTTGCAACAAACTCCGTAAGAGTTAAAACAGGTAACGTTTCTGCAGGTACATCCGTATTTGCTATGATTGTTCTCGAAAAGCTCCTTTCAAAGCTTTACCGTGAAATTGATATGGTAACAACTCCCGATGGTGCACCCGTTGCTATGGTTCACTGCAACAACTGCACATCAGACATCAACGCCTGGACATATCTTTTCAAAGAGGTTCTTGACCTTGTGGGCGCAGAATGCTCAATGGGCGATTTGTTTACTGCTCTTTTCAAAAAATCTGCAGAAGCTGATAAAGACTGCGGTAAGCTTCTTTCCTACAACTATTTCTCAGGTGAATTCCTTACCGGCTTTGAAACAGGTAAACCTCTTTTTGTAAGAGAGCCCGACAGCAAATTCTCTCTTGCAAACTTTATGAGAGTTCAGACCTTTACCGCATTTGGCGGAATTAAAATCGGTATGGAAATTCTTGATAAAGAGAATGTTGAGATTAATAAAATCCTCGGTCACGGTGGCTTCTTCAAAACTCCCGTTATCGGTCAGAGCGTTTTGGCTGCTTGTATGAACGCACCTGTTTCTGTTATGGAAACTGCAGGCGAAGGCGGTGCATGGGGTATTGCAGTTCTTGCAGCTTTCTCTGCTAATAAAGAAGAAAACGAGCTCTTCCCCGATTATCTTGATAACAAGATTTTTGCAACACAGAAAATGACAACTCTCGAACCCGACAAAGAAATCGTTGACTCCTTCAACTTGTTTATGGAAAGCTACAAAAAAGGTTTGGCTGTAGAGAGAGCAGCAGTGGAGATGTAATTAGCCGCCAGTTGCCAGTCGCCAGCTACCAGTATGTAAAAGTATTGCGAAGCCTATCATCCCTGTTTGCCTTGGCAAATAGGGAGGGGGACCATTCTAGAATAAATTATATTTTTAGGTGAGTATATTTCGAGTAATATGCTCACCTCTATTTTATGTTCAGTCGGAATGGTGGTGGGTAGCCCCGTTCCCTCTGCTCTTCATAAAAGTGTTGCGAAGCTTAATTCCGATTTCCGCATTCGGAATTCCGAATTTTTATAAATTGCAACTGTTGGTTGCTAAATTTTAAAGTATTCTTGATAGACAAATCCCCTTTTTGCATAGTATAATAAACCCGTAAACAAAGGGGTGACGAACTATGACTCTCGGTGAAAAAATCTATGAACTGCGAACTCAACACAACCTCTCCCAAGGTGACTTAGCAAATGAACTGAATGTTTCAAGGCAGTCTATATCTAAATGGGAAAACGGCAACTCAACACCTGATTTAGAAAAAATTGTTAAGCTTGCAGAAATCTTCAATATATCTCTTGACGAGCTAATCAAAAATCAAGAAAAAGAAACAACAGTTTTAAATACTCCCGAAAAAAATCCCACAAATAAAACAAACGACCGAGAAAAGAAAATCGGTAAAGGACTTCTAATTGCAGGTATAATTTCCATTTTCCTTTTTCTATTATTAGGTCTTGGAATAACGGGATTTTTTGTTGCAATACCCCTTTTCGCTTGCAGTATCATTTACTATAAGGCCAAAAGCAACCACTTCTTTTACTGCCTTTGGGCACTTATCCCATTAGCAGATTTATATATTCGCTTTGCAATGGGCATAAGCTGGAGTGTAATAAAACAAACTTTAATGTGGGAATATAGTATGAACTATGGCAGATTGGCAATCGGTTGGGGTCAATTTATTATTATCTTATTCTTAATTATTTTTTCTATTGTTAAGCTTTCAAAGAAGAATATTGAAATAAATAAAAAATTCAAAAGGAATTTTTTTGCTGCAGTTATCGGGTTTGTATTTTTGTGGTTGGGTGAATATATAACATCAACTTT
This sequence comes from Acutalibacteraceae bacterium, assembly GCA_045541435.1. Lineage (GTDB taxonomy): Bacteria > Bacillota > Clostridia > Oscillospirales > Acutalibacteraceae > DTU089. The sequence goes on along the minus strand of JAZQJD010000032.1, from coordinate 61,957 downwards.
AGTTATGGAAAAAGTAGTATATTATACGCACTCCGATATACAGCACGCTATCTTTACAGTTATAAATATAGTTTTCAGCATTTACAGTTGGGTAAGAATATATTTGTTTGTGGATTTTATGTCAAAAGGAATACAATATATTAAGACGAAAAAGAGTTTGGGTAATTAACTTTAGCGATGCTTTTACATACTGGCGACTGATGGCTGGAGACTGGCAGCTTCATTCAAAAAAACTCTTGCATTTTCCAAAACCTTGTGATATAATATCAAAGCCTTATGACTCGGAGTATGGAGTAAGCCTTTTTAAAGGGCATTCACCTACCGTATTACTGGGTTATTTGGGAATATATTAATGAGGTGAAAAAAATGACACAGGCAGAAAAACAGGCAATCATTAAAGAGTATGCTACTCACGAAGGCGACACAGGTTCTCCCGAGGTTCAGATCGCAGTTCTCACAAAGAGAATTAACGACCTTAACGCACATCTTAAAAACAATATGAAGGACCACCACTCTCGTCGCGGTCTTCTTAAAATGGTTGGTCACAGAAGAAACCTTCTTGCATACCTTCAGAAAACAGATATCGAACGCTATCGTGCAATCATTGCTCGTCTTGGTCTTCGTAAATAATTGTTTATTTCGGGACAAACGGTTTTCCGTTTGTCCCGTTAGCCGTTTTTTTAGGCACACATAAAGCTCTTAAAAGGGCTTTTATTTTCACAGAAATCGTGATATAATATAGTTTGTAATCCGCTGATTTAGGTTTTAGCGATAAAGAAAAGTACAAGCGTTTTGTGTTTTTCTTTGTTGCTAATCCATTGAAGCGGAAATAAATAAAAAGAGGTAAAAAATATGTTTTTTAAAGACTTCAGAACTTTTGAAACAGAAGTTGCCGGCAGAAAATTAGTTATTGAAACCGGTAAAATGGCAGGTCTTGCAAACGGCGCTTGTCTTGTTCGCTACGGTGAAACAGAAGTTCTCTGTACCGCAACAATGGCAGATAAACCCCGTGAAGGCGTAGACTTCTTCCCCCTTTCCGTTGATTTTGAGGAAAAGCTTTATGCAGTTGGCAGAATCCCCGGCTCTTTCCAACGCCGTGAGGGTAAGGCATCAGAAAAGGCTGTTCTCACTTCCCGTGTTATCGACAGACCTATTCGTCCCCTTTTCCCCAAGGATATGAGAAACGATGTTTCTGTTGTTGCAACAGTTATGTCCGTTGACCCCGACTGCTCACCCGAAATTGCTGCTCTCTGGGGTGTTTCCACAGCTATTGCTATTTCAAACATTCCGTGGGATGGCCCCGTATCAAGCGTTTGCCTCGGTCTTGTTGACGGCAAATATGTTATCAACCCCACTCTTGAAGAAAGAGCAAAAACAGAAATGACTGTTACAGTTGCTTCTACTGACAGCCTTGTTGCTATGATTGAAGCAGGTGCTAACGAAATTTCAAACGAGGTTATGTTCGACGGTATTATGTTCGCTCACGAAGAGAACAAGAAAATCGTTGAATTTATCAAAGGCATCGTTGCTGAAATCGGCAGAGAAAAGATTCCTTTTGAATCAAATGACCCCAGCGAAGAGCTTTTCGAGTCTATCAAAGCATTTGCTATTGATGATGTTAAATTCGCTCTTGATACAGATGACAAGAGAATCCGTGACGAAAGACTTCTTCCTGTTTATGACAAGGTTCACGCTGAATTTGATGAAAAATTCCCCGAAGAAGCAGAAAAAATTGACGACTGTCTCTATAAGCTTCAAAAATTTGTTGTTCGCCGCTGGCTTCTTGACGAAGGCAAACGTGTTGACGGACGTGGTATCAATGAAATCCGTCCTCTTAATGCTCAGGTTGACCTTCTTTCAAGAGTTCACGGTTCCGGTATGTTCACTCGTGGTCAGACCCAGGTTCTTTCAATCGCAACTCTCGGTACTGCCCGTGATGCTCAGATGCTGGACGGTATTGACGAAGATGTAGAAAAGAGATACATCCACCACTACAACTTCCCCTCATACTCCGTTGGTGAAACAAAGCCCTCAAGAGGTCCCGGCAGACGTGAAATCGGTCACGGTGCTCTTGCTGAAAGAGCTCTTCTTCCTGTTATTCCCTCAATGGAAGAATTCCCCTACACAATCCGTGTTGTTTCAGAAGTTCTTTCTTCAAACGGTTCAACATCACAGGGTTCAGTTTGCGGTTCAACTCTTGCTCTTATGGCAGCAGGTGTTCCCATTAAAGCTCCCGTTGCAGGTATCTCCTGCGGTCTTATTTCTGAAGGCGACCGTTTCATGACAATGGTTGATATCCAAGGTCTTGAAGATTTCTTCGGCGATATGGACTTTAAGGTAGCAGGTACAAAGAATGGTATCACTGCTATTCAGATGGACCTTAAGGTTCACGGTCTTACTCCCGAAATCATTAAAGAAGCTTTCCAGAAAACATACGATGCTCGTATGTACATTCTTGATGAAATCATGGCTCCCTGCATCGCAGAGCCCAGAGCAGAGCTTTCAAAATACGCACCCAAGCTTCTCACAACAAAAATTGATGTTGAGAAAATTGGTGATGTTATCGGCAAACAGGGTAAGGTTATTCAGAAAATCTGCGCAGAATGCAACTGTAAGGTTGACGTTGAAGAAGATGGTACAATCTTTGTTACAGCAGTTGACATTGAAGATGCTAACCGTGCTCTTGATATTATCAACACAATCGCAAATGACCCCGAGGTTGGCGCAATTTACAAGGGTGTTGTTACAAGACTTATGTCCTTCGGTGCGTTCGTTGAAATCGCTCCCGGTAAAGAAGGTCTTGTTCACATCAGTAAGCTTGATGTTAAGAGAACAGAAAAAGTTGAAGACTGTGTAAACGTTGGCGACGAAGTAATCGTTAAGGTTACTGAAATCGATGACCAGGGCAGAATCAACCTTTCAAGAAGAGATGCTCTTATTGAAGTTGAAGGTCTTGTACCCGAAAACGATGACGAGCCCGAAAGAGAAAGACGTCCCCGTCGCAATAATTTCCACAAACGCGATAAAAGAGACTAAGATAAACTAATTGACTCCCTTAAAACAGAAATCTGTTTTAAGGGAGTCATAATTTTTTTACAACAAACCTTTTATGCTTTCGGTTATTTTCTTTGCTATATAAGGATTATTCATTGTGTAAATATGAATTCCATCAACACCGTTTGCAACCAAATCGACAATCTGATCTATTGCAAATGCAATACCTGCATCAATAAGTGCTTCGGGTCTATCCTCATATTTCTGAATCATTTTAACAAATTTTCTCGGGAGACTTGCACCGCACATTGAAACCATCCGCTCAATCTGATTTTTATTGGTAACAGGCATAATACCTGCTGAAATGGGAACGGTTATTCCTGCAATATCGCATCTGTCACGGAAACGATAGAAATACGAGTTATTAAAAAACAACTGTGTAACAATGCTTTGTGCTCCGCAGTCAACCTTATTTTTAAGATTGGCTATATCAATCTTTCCGTTGGGAGCTTCAAAATGAGTTTCGGGATAGCCTGCAACAGAAACTCCGAAATCACCTTGAGATTTTATGTAAGAAACAAGGTCATTAGCGTGAATAAAATCTGTTTTCGGCTCAAAATCGGGGTTTTTATCGCCGCGCAAAGCAAGTATATTTTCGATATTATTTTCTTTAAGCTCATTTAAAACTCTGTCAACATCCGCTTTGGTTGAGTTAACGCAGGTTAAGTGTGCCATGGCTTCAATTCCGTATTTATTTTTTATAAGAGAAGCTATATCGCAGGTGTAGTTATTTGCAGCAGAACCGCCTGCTCCGTAGGTTACGCTTATGTAATCAGGGCGAAGACTTTGAAGCTCTGCAATTGTGTTATAAACAGTTTCAACGGAGCCTGTTTTCTTTGGCGGAAAAACCTCAAAGGACAAAACAGTTCTGTCACTATTAAAAAGAGAAGAAATTTTCAAAGCTTATCTTCCTTTCAAAAATCAGTTAGATTTCTTTTTTATATATTTAACAAGCACTACTATTGACGCACCGAGTAATGCAAAAACCACTACCGTCATCATAAATTTAACAGGAATAATATCATAAATTTTATCGCCAAGAAGGGTTATGAGAATTATTCGTGGCATAACACCGAAAAAAGAAAGCAGGATGTATCTCAAATAACCCATATTACTTGCGCCAAAGAAAAGGCTTACAAAGTCGATGGGAAAAACCGGTAAAAGCCTTGCAAGGTAAAGATAGGGTGTTTTCTTATCTCTGAGAGTTATAATTTTCTCACCTTTTTTGGACTGTTTAAGTTTCTTCTCTACCCTTTCGCCGCCTAAAAACTTACCGATAAAATAAGTTATATTAAGCTCGGCAAAAAGTCCTATTGCATTCACAAGAAGACCGGGAGCAAAATCAAATGCCATTCCCACCGCCATATAAAGAACTGAGGCAGGAATTACAAACACGATTGCTTTGAGAGAATAAACTCCTACAACTGCCGCACCCGCTTCAAAAAGAGTATTTGTTTTTTCCACAAGGGCACGGACATCTATATTAACAAGGTCATTATATTTAAAAATAATAACAAAAAGAATTGCAAGAACAAGAGCCGCTCTTAAGCCGATACCAACGGCACGCTTTATTTTATTATTCATTGTGCCGTCCTTTCTTTTCTGAATCACAAATTAATATGTACCAACTCTCCACCCTGTTCTCTTGATTTGTCAGCAAGGAAAATCACCTTGTGACCGGGAACAGAATCGAAAATTGATGTGCAAGATATTGAATGACTTTCGCCACGTTGGAAATTGACAAAATCCTCTGTTAATCTCTCGTCTCCCCCGCTGTGACCTTCACCGGAAATATGGCTTAAATCTATAACCTCTTTATCATAATAGCTTTCTTTTCCGGGATTCTGCTTTCTGACTTCAATAAAAGCATGCTCAAACTCACCGTAAATTTCACCCTTCGTGCCTGTAACACGGATTGTTCTCAAGGGTTCCGGAGAACCACCAACCATATTGTGTGTGCCGGTTGCTCCGCTTTTGAAATTTACAAGAACACTCTGATGGTCAACAACATCATTATCGCATTTATACATGCATCTGCCGTAGTCACTGTGCATAAGAAGCTCTTTTCTCTGCTCTTCCGTCGGGTTTTCAACATCTTCTATATCACGCCAGACATAAACTGTCCACTCATTAGGATGCTCTATATAAAGTCTTTTTGCACTGAAACGGCAGTCATCAACATTGGGGCAATCCACAAGGCAACGTGTTCCGGAATTTTCAGGTGCGTTTTCTGGAACAAACTGCATTCTCGCACCAACGGAGGAAACGCTTACGGGCTTGTCCTCGCCCATTAACCACATCATTATATCAAGGTCGTGACAGCATTTTGCAAGAAGCATTGAGGTATGACACTTCTTTGAATTTGCCCATTTGCCACGAACAAAAGAGGTTGAAAGGTGATGATAGCTTACATTTTCAACCGTTTGAATGTTTATTACATCACCGATTTCGCCGTTTAAAATACGTTGCTTTATTGTTGAGTAAAAAGGTGTATAACGAAGAACGTGGCAAATCATAACTTTATTATTGTTGTGTTTTACCACTTCAATTAGACGCTCCATTTCCTCATCATTCACCGCAAAGGGCTTTTCAAGAAGCATATCATAGCCTTTTTCAAGAAGAGGGATTGAGGTTTCAACGTGTTGCTCATCCATTGTTCCGTTAATAATTGCATCTGCAAATTTCGGAGCTTTCGCAAGGTCCTCTGCAGAATCAAAACAAAATTCTTCAGAAAAACCAAATTTCTCTCTGACCATTTTCTGACGGTATTTATCCGGGTCTGCAACACCCACGATTTTAAGCTTCTCGGGGTATCTTAAAGAGAAATCGGCATAAGCCATTGACCTATGCCCTGCTCCTACTATTATTGCTGTTACGGGATAGTTTGCCATAAAAAATCACTACCTGTGAGAAAAAATATCTGAATTTGTTTTATTTTGTTAAATCAATGGCCATTATATTTTCGCCAAAGCCCTTGAAAATTGTTTTGAAGCCGTTTCTCTTATAAAAACGGATTGCACCGTGGTTCCAGATGCCTGCTATAAGCATTACACCTTTTACATTTTTCGATTTCAAATCCTCTAAAAGCATCTGAATCATTTTGGAGCCATAGCCACCATTTTGATATTCGGGAAGCAAATCAATATGCAAATGTGCCGGATATTTACAGCTGTAAAATGTATAGGGAACAGGAAAAAACCAGCATCTTCTGCCGCTTTTTTTATCTAATTTATAAATTTCCGGAACATCAACATTCCTAAAAACCTTACTAAATCTGCGGTAATCGGGCTCGCAAAGAACATAGCCAACCGCCTTATCCGCATCATCAACAAGAACGAAGCAGGAATCGTAACACTCTCGGGCATAATAGGTTGAAAACATTTTAGCCATTCTATTTCCTACTTTTTCATCCTTTATGCTTAATTCCCCTGCAGTCATACGGCAGACATATTCAACATCTTTAATATCGTCTGCTCTCATTCTTCTGATAGTTGCCATTACTGCTTTTCTCCTAAAGATTTTCTTCTTTTCTTTACCTTTTCTCTTGTTCCGTCGGGACGCTGAATAACTGTATTATCAAGAGTATTTTCAAGAGATTTTCTGAATGCGGCAACATATTCCGCACGAAGAGCCTTCTGCTCAATTTTTTCTTCTTCAGTCAACTCCTGCTCACGAGCCTTGCGGGCAAGAAAATTTATTCTGTCAATTTTTTCGGGAGTAATCATATTAAAATCCTTTATTTATAGAATTAATGTATACATTTACATTAAAGTAGTATAGCACATATTTTATTTTTTGCAATGAATTTATTAAAAAAGAGCCTTTCTTACGAAAAGCTCTTTTTATATGGATTTTCTCTTGTTCTTTTTATAAACAAATCAAATTCCTCTTGGCTGATTAATTTAGGGAAAGAAAGAATTTTCAAAGGCACACTCTCACCGCCATGGTAAGAGGGTTGCTCATAATCATAAGAATTTATTTTAAAGCCTAATCGGTCATAAAATCTTATTCTTTTGATTTGTTGTTCTGTTTCGGGTGCTTCTGCTTCAAGGATTATAGGCTTTTTATAGGTGTCTTTTACAAGCTCAATGGTTTTTGAACCATAGCCACCTGCCCTTTTATCTTCATCAACAGCAATATGCTCGATAAAAACAAATTCGGGAAAATCCCAAATTGCTATGAAGCCAATAACAGTTTCTTTATCAAAAATTTCTGAAAACTTGAAAAACTCATTATTTAAGCATTCTTTCTGGTCTAAAGCATCACGGCGTTCCTCGAGAGGAAACGCCGCTGTCATTTTACTGAAAACCAAATCGAAACGCTCTTCGGTAATCGGTACTAACTTCATATTACTTTATCTGAGTACCTGCAGGAACGCAGTCGGGAACAAACACTACCTGGCAACCGCAAGCACCGTTTGTTGCTGCAAGAAGCATACCGTTGCTCTGAACACCCGAGAATCTTGCAGGCTCAAGGTTTGCAATAACAATAATCTTTTTACCAACAAGCTGTTCGCAGGTATATTCGCTCTTGATTGAAGAAACGATAACTCTGTTTTCACCGCTACCGTCATCAAGAGTGAGCTTTAAGCAGCTATGAGATTTTCTGATTTCCTGTGCTTTGAGAATCTGGCAAACACGAAGGTCAAGCTTTTCAAAATCTTCAATAGAAACTGTGTTTTCTTTAAGAGGAACAAAAGCATCTGCTTCGCCATAAACGTGCTTATCTTCTGTTTCAACAACCTCTTCTGCCTTTGCTGCTTCTTCCATTTTAACTTCTTCTTCTGTTTTGGGGTAGGAGAAATCGAGAAGACCAACATATCTCTTGGGATCGATTGCGAAAAGGAAGAGGTAAAGACGAGGGCCTTTTTCTTTATCTATAAGAAGCTTATAAACATTCTTAAAGAATGCACCTTGAATTGTTTTAAGCTCTTTTTCATCAAGCTCGCCACCGTTGATTTCTTTCGGAATAGCGTAAAGCTTTTTATTAAGCTCATCAAGGTCATAACCGCCTGCTGAAATATACTCAAAAAGAGCTTTAATTTCTGCTTTCTGCGTTTCGTTGAGAGCTTCATAAACCTCCCAGTTACGACCATCACGTAAACGGTTAACCTGGTCGGGTGCGCAGTTTTCAAGCCAGTATTTCGCCTTGTCAAGTCTTGCGCCGAACTGTTCGCTTTTATAGGGAGTACCGATTTTCTCAAAAACAGTTTCAAGCATAGGAACATTAAAGTCAACAACGCTACCGAGCTGAACAAGAAGACCCATAGGAACTGTTTCAAGAACTCTGTCGTCAACAGTTGTGTTATACATTATGTCCTTCTGTGCGTCATTTGCAGTGCCGTCTTTAACAGCATTATACATTTTATCGAACTCAAAATACTGTCTTAAAATACCATCATCAAAGCAGAAATCAAATGCTTTGAGAGGCTCTGTTTTTGAATAAAGCCACAAAATAACTTCGGGCTCATAAATTTTAAGAAGAGTTTCGGGAGTAAGGTTAAGACCTGATGAACCGGACATCTTACCTGTTGTTCCCTTGATACCGATAAACTCGTAACCTTGGAAGAGAGGAGGCTCATAACCAAAGATTTTCTTTGCAATATCTTTACTTGTGTCATAGCTACCGTGAGGACTTGCGTGGTCCTTTCCGCCGGGTTCGAAGTCAACACCCTCGTACATCCAACGCATAGGCCAGTCGATTTTCCAAGCCAGCTTGCAGTTAAAGTCCTTTGTAAAATCAAAAGAGCCCTTGTGACCGCATTCACAGGTATATTCAGCATGAGTACAATCGTCACTTAAAGAAACGATTTTTGTTGTATCCTTACCGCATTCGGAACAATAAATGCTGACGGGGTAATACGCCTCACGTTCACCCTCCTGAACGGGCTGAGTACGGTGAGAAGCAAGAATATCAAAGATTTCCCCTCTCTTTTTAAGAGAATGGAGAATATGCTCTGTATATTTACCGCTTCTGTACATTTCTGCCTGATGGCGATAGTCCATATTAATGCCGAATTTTACGATTGAACGCTCAAATTCATGCTCGAAATATTCAGCATAGGTTTTTTCTTCTGTATCAAAGGGGTTCTTAACGTCAACATAGGGGCAACCGATATATTTCTCCATATCGCTGTCAATAGCCGCAACGTTAACGGGAACCTTTCTCATACGGTCAAATTCATCCCATGAGAAAAGAAGCTTTGCTTTTTTACCCTTTTTAATAAGTGCACGAACAACAAAATAGCTTGTTGCAATATCACGGAAGTTACCGATATGAATTGAACCGGAGGGGCTTATACCTGCGGCACAAACATATTCCTCTTTATCGGGGTTGCGTTTAATAATACGGTCGGCGATTATTTCAGACCAATGCATTGAAATCACACTCATTTCGTTGAAATTACATAATATAACAGTTTAATATTTTACTATATTTAACAAAGTCTGTCAAGCACAGTAAAAGCATAATTTATGTTAAAAAATATCGATATATCAGAACAACGTTGACAACCTCGATAATGTATGTTAGAATACTTGTGTAACGCATTAGAATTAACGGGCCGAGGTGTTAATCAATGAAAACTAAAAAATATCAATTATTAGGTCTTTTTTTTGCCTTTGGAATAGTGGCTATTTATTTAGTCAGTTTAGCCTCGTTATTAATAGGAAATCACACCCTTTCATATAGCGGATTTGCTGTTGACAGCAAAGGTTATCTGTATATTGGTTTCGATTCAGGAAAGATTAAAGTTTTTGATGGACAACAGCCGATAAAAACACTTTCCGCTCAAACAAGTCGAGGCTATGAATTCACAATACTTGAAGGTGACATTCTTTACGTTGTTTGCGGTGACAGAGCATATAATCTCGACTTAGAAGGTCACGTGCTAAAACGCTTTGACAGTAATTATGAACGGTTATATACATTTAGACCCAAAGACTCTGAATTTGTTTGTGAAAACGGAATTACATATAAAATGCACTGGAATTTTGGAAGAACCAAAATTACAAAAATACAAAACGACAACAAAACAACTGCTTACATAATGCCTTTAACCGATTATTGTATAAAAATAATTTTAATTGTGGGAACTGCTGCTTGGGTAACGGTTGTATTAAAATTAATTATTTATACTCGAAGTGAACAAGATAACGTATTAAGTTAAAATTATTTATTTTATGTCAATGGAAGCTATGCTTCCACAATGCTAAAGCATCGAGAACTCTCCACCACTCGCCCAACTATATCAGAAAACAAAAAAGGTTTGCTCGTTTATTACAATTTTCAATAGGCAAATGTATTCAAGGCGGTCCCCCTCTCTTCGAAGAGAGGTTGTGACTTGCCTTTACTTTTTTCTTCTATGGCGCATTTTTTTGTGCCCCGAAACTTGCCACTTCCAACTTGCCATTTTTAAACACAGTTACATTTAATTCTTAGATAAAAATTAAATTTCTCTTAAAAATGTAATAAAAAAAGGCGAAAAACAGTTGATAACTCTGCTATTTTTTGGTATATTTAGTATGTATTTTTATGTAATAAAAAATGAGGGTGAAAGGAATTATCCGAACCGTGTTTTTTACAGGCGGATTTCCGTTCATCCTGTGTTAAAATACTCGCCAATCCGAAAGGATTAGCTGCGTTTTTGCCTTGGCTGACCAAAAATCCGCTCTGTATAAAATCTTCGACCTAAAAGCGAAAGATTTTTATTGGATTTTTGGGGTTGAGGGCGAAGATAGGCTGGCGCCTTTCAAGACCGAAACGCCGAAAAGACTTAAAAAGATTTGCTTTTAGGCAGGTTCGGATAACTCATTTCACCCTAAGGAGGATTTGTGGATGTTAAAGCTGTTGCGCTATTTAAAACCGCATAAGCATTTCGCATTGTTTACATTGTTTCTTGCGGCAATAAACAATGTGCTTACCCTTGCTTTTCCGTTGCTTCTTTCCGAAATCATCAACGAAGGTATCAACAAGGGCGATCTTCAGTCCATTAAATCCGACGGTGTTTTTATGCTTGTTTGCTGTGTTATAGCAATGTTTGTTTCCATTGCCAACAGCTACTGCTCAAGCCGAGTCTCCACAAGCTTTGCAGGAGAGCTTCGTGCTGATATTTTCAACAAGGTCGAATCCTTTTCCCAAGGTGATATTGATAAAATCGGTATCCCCTCACTTATAACAAGAACCATTAACGATATCCGTCAGGTGCAGGATTTCATTCTTATGAGCCTTCGCACAATTATTTCCGTTCCGATTATGCTTATCGGCGGAACAATTATGGCGGTTATTATGGACCCGGGCCTTTCCCTTGTTCTTCTTGTTGTTCTTCCTGTTATTGCCGTCATTGCACTTCTTGTTGCAAAGAAAATTCTTCCGTTCTTTGATAAAATTCAAAAAAAGGTTGATAAGCTTAACCTAATAATTCGTGAAAAAATCAGCGGTATCAGAGTTATCCGTGCATTTAACAGAACAAAGCATGAGGACAAGCGTTTCAAGGATGCAAACGATGATTTAACAGGAATGGTTGTTACCGTTCAGAGAATTTTTGCTTCTCTCATCCCCATTGTAACTCTTCTTGCATTCCTTCTTATCATTCTTCTTGTAGCAATCGGTTATGTGCAGATTAACCGCCTTACAGACGCAGTTGAAATTCAAAACACTATCGGCGATTTACAGGCATTTATTATTTATCTTGTATTCGTTGTTATTGCCCTTTCCAATGCGGCGGCAATGTTCATTATGCTTCCCAGAGCAAAGATTTCCGCAAAACGTATTAATGACGTTCTTGAAATGCAACCCGAAATGGAAATCCTTGAAAAAGAGGAAAACAGCTCCGAAAAAGGTGTTATTGAATTCCGTAATGTAAGCTTCCAATATAAGAACCCCGATGGCGAATATACGGACGTTCTTAAGGATGTAAGCTTCACTGCTAATCCCGGCAAGGTTACTGCTATTATCGGAGGTACCGGTTCGGGTAAATCAACAGTTCTCAACCTTATCCCCCGTTTCTATGATGTTGCAGCCGGTGCGGTTTTCCTTGATGGCTATGATGTTCGTCAAATGGATTTTGCATCAATTTACTCTAAAATCGGCTATATTCCTCAGCAAGCATTTCTTTTCAGCGGTACTATTGCAGATAATCTCCGTTATGGTAAAGAAGATGCATCCGATGCTGAATTATGGCGTGCTCTTGAAATCGCTCAAGCAAAGGATTTTGTTGAAAAGCTACCCGATGGACTTTACAGTATGATTTCCCAGAACGGAACAAACCTTTCCGGTGGTCAGAAGCAAAGACTTTGCATTGCTCGAGCAATAGTAAAGGAAGCTCTTTTCTATATGTTTGACGATAGCTTCTCCGCTCTTGACTTTGCAACAGATGCCCGTCTTCGCGCAGCGTTGAAGGAAAACCTTAAAAATTCATCCATTCTTATTGTGGCTCAGCGAGTAGGCACAATAATTGATGCAGATAAAATCATTGTCCTTGACAGAGGTCAAGTTGTGGGTACGGGTACTCACGAAGAACTTCTGCAGTCCTGCGATGTTTATAAGGACATTGTTGCATCCCAGCTTAGTGAAGAGGAGGCAACAAAATGACAAGAAAACCAAGACAGCTTGACGAAAACCGTCAAAAAATTCTTGAAATGCGTCGCAACACCCGAAAAATGCGTTATTCTTCATACCGCTCCGTTCAGAAAGGTGAAGAAAAAGCAAGTAATTTCGGTAAAACAATGAAACGCCTTTTAAAATATCTTCTTGAGCATAAGGGCGGTTGTGTAATTGTTTTCATAACCTGCATTTTAAGTACAATCTGCAATGTTATCGGTCCTTCCTATATCGGTGAAGCTCTTGATGTTCTTAACGAGCAGGTAGCCCTTAAGATTGAAGGCTTCGAAATATCTGCTGAAAGCCTTATCCCTTATATTCTTATGCTTCTTGCGGTTTATGGCGGAATGGCAGTTTTCTCTTTTATTCAGCAGTTTACAATGGCAGGAATAACCGCAAAGGTCGTTCGCAGACTGAGAGAGGATTTAAACACAAAGCTTTCACGCTTACCGCTCAAATTCTTCGATTCCAATGCAAAAGGTGATATTCTTTCCCGCCTCATTAACGATATTGATAATATCAGCAACACTCTTCAACATAACTTAGTATCAGTTATAACATCAATCATCACACTTGTAGGCGTTTTTGTGATGATGCTTGTAACAAACTGGTTTTTAACCCTTGTTATTGTTCTCATTGTTCCCCCTGCTGCAGCAATTGCTTTAAGCATTATGAAGGTTTCAAAAAAGCTTTTCAAAGCCCAGTGGGACAGAACAGGTGAGCTTAACGGCCACGTTGAAGAAATGTATACAGGCCATAAAATTGTCCGTCTTTTTGGCCAGGAGCAGTTAGCAGTTGACGAATTCAACGATATTAATGATGAATTAACTGATGTAAGCCGAAAAGCACAGTTTATTTCAGGTACAATAGCTCCATTTATTAACCTTATTGATAATTTCGGCTACATTCTCATTGCTATTATCGGTGGCTATCTTATAGTAAACAACGGCGTTTTTGCCGTTAACGGCACAGTTCTATATGATATGGGAGAAAGCTTTACAATAGGCGGAATTCTTACCTTTATCACCTATTCAAAGCTTTTTACTTCTCCTATCTCTCAGCTTGCTCAAATAGTAAATAATTTGCAATCAAGTATGGCTTCTTCAGAACGAGTTTTTGCAGTTCTTGACGAACCTGAAGAGGTTGCAGATAAAGACGGAAAGGGCATTGAATTCAAGGATGCTCTTAAATTCGAAAACGTTTCTTTCTCATATTCACCCGATAAGCCCTTAATGGAAAATCTTGATATTTCAGTTAAATGCGGCGGACTTGTAGCTCTTGTTGGTCCTACGGGTGCAGGTAAAACCACTTTCGTTAATCTTCTTATGCGTTTCTATGACGTAAACGAGGGTAAAATTACCATTGACGGAACAGATATCCGTGATATTCCTCGTGATGATTTGCGTTTTCTTTACGGAATGGTGCTTCAAGACACCTGGTTATTTAACGGTACAATTAAAGATAACATCCGCTATGGTAGACTTGATGCTACTGATGAAGAGGTTATTGCTGCCGCAAAAGCTGCTCATGCAGACGAATTCATTTCAGAACTTTCCGAGGGTTATGATACGATTCTTGAAGAAAACGGCGAAAACCTTTCACAAGGTCAAAGGCAGTTACTTACTATTGCCCGTGCTCTTTTGAAAGACCCGAAAATTCTTATTCTTGACGAAGCAACAAGCTCCGTTGACACAAGAACTGAGCTTCTTTTACAGGCGGCTATGAGCGAAATTATGAAAGGCAGAACAAATTTTGTTATTGCACACAGACTTTCCACAATCAAGAAAGCCGACGAAATTCTCTTTATTGATAAAGGCACTGTTAAAGAACGAGGCACGCATAAAGAGCTTCTCGAAAAAGGCGGTCTTTATGCGGATATGTATTACAGTCAGTTTGGCGGAAAAGTATCTGACAGAAAGCTTGATACAGATAATTAAATAATTAGTTGCCACTTGCAACTATCTACCGAAAGGACAGATTTATATATGAAGAACACAGAAAAATCAATGGAAAAGCTTGTTGCTCTTTGTAAGGGCAGAGGCTTTGTTTACGCAGGTAGCGAAATTTATGGCGGTCTTGCAAACACCTGGGACTACGGCCCCCTTGGTGTTGAACTTAAAACCAATATCAAAAACGCTTGGCGTAAAAAATTCATTCAAGAAAACCCCTACAACGTTGGCCTTGACAGTGCAATTCTTATGAACCCTCAGACCTGGGTTGCATCAGGTCACCTCGGCGGTTTCTCCGATCCTCTTATGGATTGCCGTGAATGTAAAACACGTCACAGAGCAGATAACCTTATTGAAGATTTTGACGGCACTAATGTTGCAGGCTGGTCAAATGAACAGATGATGGACTACATTAAAGAAAAAGCTATTGCTTGTCCTTCCTGCGGTAAACATAATTTCACAGATATTCGTCAGTTCAACCTTATGTTCAAAACATTCCAGGGTGTTACTGAGGACAGCAAAAACGAGCTTTATCTTCGTCCCGAAACTGCACAGGGTATTTTCGTAAACTTTGCAAATATCCAGAGAACAACAAGAAAGAAGGTTCCCTTCGGTGTTGCTCAGATTGGTAAATCCTTCCGTAACGAAATCACTCCCGGTAACTTCATTTTCCGTGTTCGTGAATTCGAGCAGATGGAGCTTGAATTCTTCTGCAAACCCGGTACTGACCTTGGATGGTTCGAATACTGGCGTGGCTTCTGCCGTGACTGGCTCTATTCTCTTGGTATCAAAGAAGAAAATCTTCGTCTTCGTGACCATGACCCTGAAGAGCTTTGCTTCTATTCAAAAGCAACAACAGACTTTGAATATCTCTTCCCATTCGGTTGGGGTGAGCTTTGGGGCGTTGCTGACAGAACAGACTACGACCTTACTCAGCACATCAACACCTCAGGCAAGAGCCTTGACTACTTTGACCCCGAAACAAACGAGAGATACATCCCCTATGTTATCGAGCCCTCTCTCGGTGTTGAAAGACTCTTCCTTACAATTCTCACAGAAGCTTATGATGAAGAGGTTGTTGACGCAGAAAAGAACGATACTCGTGTTGTTCTTCGTCTTCATCCCACACTTGCACCCTTCAAATGTGCAATTCTTCCCCTTTCAAAGAAGCTTAATGAACAGGCAACAGAAATCTTTACAAAGCTTTCAAAGAAATTCAATGTTGATTTTGATGATGCAGGTTCAATCGGTAAAAGATACCGCCGCCAAGACGAAATCGGTACACCCTTCTGCATTACTTATGACTTTGACAGCATTGAAGACGGCTGCGTAACAGTTCGTGACAGAGATACAATGGAGCAGGTTCGTATTTCAATAGACGAGCTCGAAGCTTACATTGAAGAAAAAATTGCGTTCTGATATAATTTAACAACAAAGCAGTAGGTTTTCGCCTACTGCTTTGTTGTTATTTTAAGTTTAATGTTGCATTGTAATCCGAAATACCATAGTTACCTGCAGAGTGCTTAAGCACTTCATAGAAATCGAGCTCCTCGCCCTGAGCTCCGCGAAGCTTCTTATTAAGTATTTTAAGAACGGGGTTTAATCTTTTAAGAACCTTAAGGAATGTTTCTCCGAAGGGTGTATCTTCTGTGTATGGCTGATCCCCGCAGAACATATTTCTCACAAGGCTTACAAGGTAATCGAAAAATCTGTCATTCTTTATATCGGGATGAGCTTTTACAAAGAAAAGGCTTGCAATTTTACCTACTGGCCAAGTATAAAGAATTTTACCCACAATTTTAACAGGCTTATAAAGTGCTGTCTTGTCGCCAATTCCGAATTTATGTAATACCTTTTCGGGATTATCTTTCATTCCGCCAATCAATGTTACAAGCATTCTGTCAAACTGATCTTGAAGATACTGTTCGCCTGTTTTTCCGTTTTTCTCCCATTCAAATTCCGGAACGGGAATGCTTTTTATTTCAACTGTGTTCTCATCCTTAATTGTTACAAAACGCATAAATGCAGGGCAACCTATAAGAGAACCGGTGCAAACATCGTAAAATTTATTACCTTTTTCAGTTTCAACAACATTAATGCTCTGATTATGCATATGCCCTGTGAAAATAAGATGAACTCCGTTATCAGCAAGAGTTTCGATAAGCTTTTTACTTTCTTTCTGACGAGCATCTGGAATAAGGGCAAGTATAGGCTGACCGGGAAGAACCGGATAATGCTCCATAGCAATCATCATTTTGCCGTCTGCTTTTGCTTTCTTTGCCTGTTCCTCAATCCATTTAAGGAATTCGTCATCATAGG
This sequence comes from Acutalibacteraceae bacterium, assembly GCA_045541435.1. Lineage (GTDB taxonomy): Bacteria > Bacillota > Clostridia > Oscillospirales > Acutalibacteraceae > DTU089. Next base: position 45,035 of record JAZQJD010000032.1, on the reverse strand, counting down.
TTTTGTTGTTACCCTCGACAGTATCATTGCATATAACCAAAAGACGAACATCTTCTGAAAGCTCAGCCACATAAGAAAGATGCTCTTCATTAAAAGCAATAGCATCATTATAACCAAATTCGCCGTAATATGTTAAAAGCTCCTTGAACTCGATACCCTCGGCCGACACTCTTTCACCGCCGTTATATTGGAAAGGATTTTTTTCAATATCGTGACCTGCGGTAACAACAAAAAGCTTCTTACCGCTAGCTTTCAGAGCCTTAAGCTCTTTTGAATAATCAATATGGCTTTCTTTTTCACCATTAAATGAAAGGTCTCCTGCTATGAGAATTATATCTGCTTCGGTACTGTTTTTAAGATACTCATTGGCGGCTTTATTTATAGCGGCAGTTTCTGCATAGCATTTCTGCTCATAGTCCATAAAAGCCTCGTAGCCCTCACCGTATGCACCTAATTTTTCGCTGAAATAGTGTGGGTCGGTAATGACAAAAAATTTTAACTCCTTCATTCTTTTACCTCAAAAATCGTAAGTCTGTGCAACGCTCTTGTTGATGCCATATAGAGATATTTTTGATTTTCTTCACCCTTAAAAGCATCATCCTTATCGTAAACAATAACATTGTCAAATTCAAGTCCTTTTGTAAGTGCCAAGGGCATAACTATAGGATTATGGGAAAGCTCAAAGAATTTATTATCGCAAATTCTTAAACCGTCAATGTGCGTTTTAAGCTCCTTATAAACTTCTATTGTTTCTTTGAGGTTACGAGTAATTATGCAGGTTGAAAGACTGTTTTCCGCCAACTCTTTAACTGCATTTTTAAATTCTTCAATATTACCACTTATTTCTTTAACTTCTTCTCCTGTTCGTTCAAAGATTTCATATCTTTTCTCTTCGGGAAGAAGCTTTAAAGCATAGGAATTGATTTCCTTTGTTGAACGATAGCTTTTATTAAGAGTAAGTGTTTTTGCGTTGTAAAGCTCTGCAAGCTCTTGCTTACTTGTAGTGTTAAGCTCTGAAATAATCGCTTGATTTGTGTCTGCAAGCAAAGTAACTCTTGCTCTGGGAAACATTTTTAAAATGAGCTGATGCTGAATATATGATAAATCCTGCGCTTCGTCAATAAGAATATGCTTAACCCCGGAAAGCACCGCTGACATACCGAGAACAGATTTCACATAAACAACACCTAAAGCATCTTCAAATTCAAGATAGCCTTTATCAAGGGTTACTTTTGTATCGAGAAGCTCGGGACAATTTATTTCTTCTGCATATTTTTCCAAAAGCTTGAAATATACTGCTATTGGGTCCACAAGAATGGCAGCTTTAATCATTTCTGTTGCATACTGCTTAACCTCTCTTCGCTTTGCCTTGAAAAGCTTTGCAGTATCTTCATCAATTTCGGAATCAGAATCTATATGAAGATAGATTTCTTCTCGGTGGTTAATGAAATATTCATCAACAACACCTTGAATATATGCCGCAAGACGTTCTCCCCTTGATTTTTGTGAGTTTTCTGTATCGCTTAAAAATCTTTCCAAAAGGGCTTCTTTTGAGAAAATTATATCGCCGAAAAGAGTGATGTCGCTGAATTCCGGCTCGCAAACCTCTGTATCTGTTTCAAGAAAATCAACGAAAGCCTTGCTCAGCTTAATTCCTGCACTTTTACTGCGACGATTATCACCATTTATAATGCTTTCTGCAAGAGAATAATAGTCCCCTGTTGTAACCGTGGGAATTTCCGCTGCAAAAATGTTATAAAAAGAAGAATAGTTTATAGGCATTTCACCAAGCTCGGGAATAATATCTGCCACATAGCTTGAAAAAATATCATTATTTGAAAACATTATAATTTCCGCTGAAGAAAGCTCGGTTCTGTTCTGATAAAGAAGATATGCAAGTCTATGGAAGCCAACAGAGGTTTTACCGCTTCCCGCAGGACCGATAACAAGAAGATTTTCATTATCTGTATAGCGGATAACCTTATTCTGCTCTCTCTGAATGCTGTTTACTATAACCTTGAGATGCTCGCCCGAGGATGAGGAAAGCACATCTCTTAAAATATCGTCATCAATTTTAAGGTCGCTGTCAACATAGTATTTAAGCTTGCCGTTTTCAAATTTAAACTGCCTTTTAAGAAGCAAATCCCCTCGAATTTCACCCGATGGAGCCTTAAAAAACGCCTTATCCTCGAAATCCTCATAGAAAAGGGAAGCTATAGGTGCTCGCCAGTCGCAAACAAGCATTTCAAAGGTATCGTGCTTCTGGAGTGTTCTTAAACCGATGTATATTGTTTTTTCCCGGGTAGCTTTTTCGCCTTTGAAATCAACCCTTGCAAAATATGGTGCATTACGAAGCTTTTTAAAGAAATAAATATCTCTTGAGGCTTCTTCGGAATAAACCATCTGCTTTTCCATTTCGTGATGAATCTGCGTCAGCTCCATTCCCGAATACATACCACCATTGGGATTATCCATATTAAAATCTTCGCCCATTATCTTTACATTGGCTTTGTATTCTTCGATAAGTTCACCAAGACGAACAATTTCATCATCTAAAAACTGTTGTACATTTTGGGCATTCTGTTCTTCGATTTTCATATCTTTACCGAGCAAAACACTACCTCCAAAAACATAAATCAACTTTAAAAATATAGTCTCTGCAAAAGTTAATCATACTATAAATCCCTGATATATGCAAGTATTGTTATTTTTCTTTTTTTATGCTATAATTAGTTATAGAAAAAGTTAAGATTTCTGGAAAATATTTCACCCCATTAAAAAGTTTTTTACTTTTTAATGGGGTGAATGTGTTTTATACGTTATTATTCTTTACTCTCTCCATAAAGTCGGAGCAAGCGGGAACAACGAATTTAATTCCCTTTTCAATAATTTCAAAGGTGCATTCTGTTACATAATCTGTTTCGCCGTCAACATTCATTGCCGCAGGCTTATCGCTTGTAATATGAATCTTTTTACCTCTTTTGAATATTGTTCTGTCCCATCCGAGATGCTGACCCTTTTTGTAAGGATTAATAAGAGTAAGAAGCTTAATTCTTAAGCAGTCTTTTTTAACAATAATAAAGTCAAGAAGACCGTCATAAGTAAGAGCTTTAGGTGCTGCCATATAACCACCGCCATACCAACGGGAGTTACCTGCAACGCAGAAAAGCACATCACTTGTGAAAGGCTCTTCATCATCAATCTGAATTGTAAATCTGCTTTTCATTCTGCCGATAAAGCAATAAAGAAGTGCTGCAGTATATGCTGCTTCACCCGAAAGAATAGGAAGCTTTTTGAAATCTGCCTGCTTTGCGCAAACCTCAGCATCAACACCCATCGAGCATTGGTTGATTGCATACTGGTCGCCACATTTAATAAGGTCGAAATCCATAACTGTACCGTTAACGTGGTCAGCAACATTTCTTAAATCCTTTTTATCACCGAAAATACGGATGAAGTCATTACCGCTACCCAAGGGGAATGCTGCAACCTCTGCATTTTCATGACAAGCACAAGCGTTAACCACTTCATAAAGAGTACCGTCACCGCCGCAAGCATAAACACGGATATGTTCGCCCTTTTCGACCTCTTTTTTTGCATATTCATAACCGTCACGAGGAGCAGTTGTTACATGAATTTCATAATCTGTAATACCCATTTCGGTCATAGTTTTAACAATGCCCTCTGAACATCTCTCGTGAGAAATTCCTTTTCCGCAAACGGGGTTAACAATAAATAAATGTTTCATAAAAAATTCTCCAATTATTTAAAATACATATGCAATCTGCATTTTATCATACCATTGTAGAGCTTTCTGCTTTTATCAGCTTTTCTGCCAAAGCATTGTTCAAACTCCTCATCGGGAGTGATTATATAATAACTCCAACCATGAGCTTTGTCAAACACTCTGCCCATTTCCTTATAAAGCTTTTGTGCTTCCTGCAAATCAAGAAGTCTTTCACCATAGGGTGGGTTACAGATAACTGTTCCTCTTTCACTTAACTTTTTAAAATCTCTTAAATCTCTTTTTTCAAAGTTAAGCTTTTTGCCGATAGGAAGCCTTGACGCATTTTCAACAGCAATTTTTATAGCCTCCGCATCAATATCAGAACCGTAGCCTACAAAATCCGTATCGACCTTTTCAAGACTTATTGCCCTTTCCTTCTCCTCTTTCCAGATTTTTTTGGGAAGGACATCAAATCTTTCTGCCGCAAAATGACGATTAAGACCGGGAGCGATATTATGAGCATATAAAGCACCTTCAATAAGAAGAGTACCGCTGCCGCACATGGGGTCATAAAGAGTATGATAATGGCGAAGCTTTGCAAGAGCACAGATTGATGCCGCCAAGGTTTCCTTAATTGGTGCCCCATTCTGAGAAAGTCTGTAACCACGCTTATGAAGTCCCATACCTGTTGTATCAATAAGCATAGTAACATTATCATTCATAATAGAAAACTGAATCTGATGCACAGGACCGCTTTCATTAAACCAAGATATGCCATATTTTGATTTAAGCCTTTCAACAACAGCCTTTTTAATAATTGCTTGACAATCACTTACGCTGAAAAGAGTCGATTTAAGAGAATAGCCCTTTACAGGAAAAGCGTCATCCTTTCCGATCCATTCTTCCCAGGGAAGTGCTTTTACACCTTGGAAAAGCTCTTCAAATGTCTTTGCTGTAAAAGAGCCCATATTAATCTGAACTCTTTCTGCAAAGTGAGAACATATATTAACTCTCGCAAGCATATTCTCATCGCCCGAGAAAAGCACTCTGCCGTTTTCGGCTTGAACATTTTCTGCTTCTAAAAAACGAAGCTCATCAGCAATTATTCCCTCAACGCCCAAAAGGCAGGGTATTACAAAATTAATTTTCATTAGTATTTCCTTCCGTGGCTTTGCATTCGGGCATTGTAAACCAGAATGTTACGCCATTTTCTTTATTTAGAAAACCACATTGACAATTATGGTTTTCTGTAATTGATTTTACTATTGAAAGACCTAAACCAAATCTTCCCTCTGCTCTTGAATGAGCCTTATCAGCACGATAGAAGGAAGTGAAAATTGAGTCCCTGTCTTTATCTTCAACTCGGCTTCCTGTATTAAATACATTAACTTTTATTTTATTATCTTCTTTTTCTGTTGTAATTTCTATAAGCTTTTCCCCGCTTGCATGACTGCAGGCATTCAGAACAATATTTGAAAGCACTGTTGTCATCTGAGTTTTATCAGCAAACGCCGTGAATTTTCCCGTTTTTATATATTTTGCGGAAACACCTTTTTCTTCAAATATTGGAGTCACCGTTTTAAGTAAATCCTCTATAAAACCGCCTACCTCAAAGCTCGTCATATCCGGTTGCTTTACGCCCGAGGAATAAAGCGATTGTTCAAGCATATTCAGAACAAGCACATTCATTCTATCGGATTCACGCATAATAATATCGCAGTATTCCGAAGCGGTTTCATCTTCTTCACTTACATTCATTTTCAAGCCCTCCGCATAGCCTCTTATAATAGCTATTGGAGTTTTCAACTCATGAGAGGCAGCAGAAATAAAGTCTGCTCGCATTTGCTCTATGCGTCTTTCTTTTTCGATATCTTCCATTAACTGCTCGTTCTTTTCACGGAGCTCTGAAAGAGCAGTATTGAGAGATTCCGAAACAACATTTATGTTTTCCGCCAATGCACCGATTTCATCGCCTCTGTTAATTTCACATTTAGCAGAAAAATCAAGATTTGCAATTTTGTTTGCAACCTCACTCATCTGAATAAGCGGTTTTGTAAAATGCTTCGAATAAGCAGAAATAAAAACAAGTGCCAAAACAAGTGCAAATACGGTTATTGCTGTAGTTACAGTTGTTGCAAGATTTGCATTTTCTTGAATAGGGTCCTTTTGGGCGGTAATTTCAATATGATAGCCATTCTTAAAATCCTTACCGAAAACAATATATTGAGTTGTGCTGCCCTCTTCTGCAACCACATTGAAATAACTGCCATCCTCATTCTGAGTTCTGCTTATAACATTAAGCTTATTTGAAGAAAGGAAGCTTCCCGTTCCCTCATATAAATAGTTATCATTGTTGTCGTATAAATCTATGCTTACATTTTCTTTAATTTCATATTCGGAAAGAAGAGGGAAATAATCCCCTTCTGCGTTTTCTGCATTTTGAGCCATATTCGCAAGAGAACGCTCAACATTCCAAATATATACACTCTCAAGAAGCTGAGAGTTAGCTATGGAGATACCCACAAGACAAACAGCTATTATTGCACCAATTTCCAGAAATACCTTGGCGCGAATACCTAAGCCTTTTCTTTTCACAGGGTTACCTCCTTTCAGAAATCTTACTTATCGTTAATTTTATAACCTGTTCCGTAAACAGTTGTAATATATTTTAATCCCCATTCGCCTAATTTAGTGCGAAGTCGGGCAACATGGGAATCAACAGTTCTTGTATCCCCGGTATAATCCATTCCCCAAAGCTCATCCAAAAGAGCGTCCCTTGTATATACTCTTCCGGGTGTTTTGCAAAGCTTTGTTAAAATTTTAAACTCTTTAAGAGTTAACTCTACTTTTTTGCCATCAACCGTAACCTCATGGGAGGATGGATTAATTGTAAGATTTTCAATGACAATCTCATCAGAATTTTTGTCTTTTCTCTTAAGATTTGTTCCTCTTTTCAAGAGAGTGTCAACTCTCCTCGAAAGAACTGCTAAAGAAAAAGGTTTTGTAACATAATCATCAGCACCGGATTCAAAGCCCATAATCTGATCAAAATCTTGAGAACGAGCCGAAACAAGAATTACGGGCATATCGCTTTTTTCACGAATTCTGCGACACACTTCCCATCCGTCTACCTCGGGCATCATTATATCAAGAAGAGCTAATTCCAAATCCCTGTTTGCTTCAAAAAGAGTTAAGGCTATTTCACCGTTTTCAGCCTCTAAAACCTCATGCCCTTCTTTTTTTAAGCAATCTCCGATAAGCCTTCTGATAAGCTGTTCATCATCTGCAATTAAAATTTTTGCCATTTGTTTTCACCAATCTTATTTATGCCGCTCTATTTCTTCATATTATATACGGGGCAAACCTGCATACAAATTCCGCAGACCGCACCCCTGCCTATTTTCTGATACGCTTTTTTCATATATTCACTGCAAACGGAGGGACTGAACATTTCCTCTCGTTTTATGCCGTCGTAATAGCTTACCCCTAAAATTGCGCCACTGGGACAAGCCTTGACGCATTTATCGCAATTAATGCAGGGGTTTTCTTTTAATATTCCGTCACCTTGAAGCTGACAATCAGTAAAAAGAGTTCCGAGGCGAACCCTTGCACCATATTTTTTATGTAAGAATAAATCGTTTTTACCAATATTGCCAAGCCCTGCCTTATGGGCCGCTTCTTTATGAGAATATCTGCCGTTATAGGGTGTTCCCGGCATACTCTGGGATGCAGCAACAGTTATATATTTATAACCCTTACTTTGCAAAAACAAACCTGCCTCTAAAAGACAACGGTCAATAAAAGCATTTACAGTTCTGTAGTGGTTAAAATATGTGGGTGTTGGTGCATCATCAATTTCATCGATAATTGCATCAGAAAGCTTTACTACAATACTGACTGCATATTTCAATTCGCCTGTGTCTGCATTATCAATTTCTGAAAACCCAACATCACTTACGCCTTTATTAAGTAAAAATTCCTTAAGCTCTTGTTCAAGCATTTTCCACCCTCATTTTCTCCATACATAAAAGCACTTTTTCGTTCATCAACTGACACTCTTTAAGAAATTTGTCAGTTTCTTTTCTGTTGACAATAAAATCTATAGCACTTTTAGCTTCATTACCCATAAGATATTTTTTATCGGTTTCGCCATTTAAGGGGGTTTCCTCTCCAGCATTATTAAAAAGTCTTATTCCGTCAAGCTTTGAGATGCTCTCAACTGTTACAGTGCCCTCATCCCCCATAATCTGCGAGGGTGAACGACTTTGACCTACCTTTGAATAAGTTATTGTAACCAGCTTATCTTTATATTCAAAAGCGGCACTTCCGCTACCATCTGCACCTGTATGAAGAAAATGCTGGACGGGCGTGATTTTCTCAGGCATACCGAATAAATCAATAACAGGATAAACGCAGTAAATGCCTAAATCGTTAAGTGCACCTGTTTTCATTTCGGGGTTGAATATATTTGGAAGCTCTCCGTTTTTTAGTGCTTGATATTTGGAAGAAAGCTGAGAAAAATCTATTGTTGCGCTTCTGATATTACCGATTTTGCTTACTGCAGCCTTTAAAGTCTGCCTTAAAGGAGTATGCATATACATAATTGCTTCAAAATACACAAGGTTGTTTTCATTTGCAATATTGCAAAGCTCTTTAAACTCACTTGCTGTTATTGTTATGGGTTTTTCGCAAATAATATGCTTACCGTTGAGAAGAAGCTTTTTGCATTGCTCATAATGGCAAACATTGGGACTTGCAACATAAACTAAATCCGTATCCGAAGAAGCAAGATCATTGAAATCCGTGAAAACTTTTTTAGCCCCTGTTTTTTCTGCAAATTTACTACCTTTTTCAAAAGAACGGGAATAAACACCATCAAGGCTCAAATCCTCATAAAGATTTGCGCCTTCAATAAACGATTTTGTAATCCATGATGTGCCGATAACGGAATATTTAAGCATAATATTTTTAATCTTTCTTTAAAAAGTTTTTAACTGTTTCTGCGGTAAGAGAGTTTTTGAAAAAGCCTACCGTTTTATTCAAGCGAATGTGGGGTGCAACATTCCATTCGCCTTTAGGAGCAGGATTATGGCCCATACCCTTTAAAATATCCGAATAAAATTCGGCAGATTTTAAGAAGCTCTGATAGCCTTTTGAATTCACACCATTCCAGCCTGTTTCTGCAACTGCAAGCCAACGAGGGAAGCACATATAACTCATTGTTTTAAAATCTCTTACATATTCAGTCCAGATTGGTGACTCAACACCTTTTACAGATGCCGCACCGAGAGAGGTTAAACCTCTTACTTTTTTAGGATTAAACATATAAATATCCTTTAATGTATGCATTCCGTAAGGATAGTCAACATAATAGGGAGTGAATTTTTCCATAATAACAGGGTTCCCGCCATTTGCCCATTCAACACCCTTATCCATTTTATTTGTCCAGAGAGCAACTGTAATATTATCTTTATCGAGATTTCCGCCGTTCAATGATTCATTCCAGCAAATTGCTTTTCTGCCTTTTTTCTTAAGATACCCTGCAACCTCATTAACAAGCCAGCCTTGAAGCTCATCCATTGTATGAAGCCCCTCTTCTTCTAATTTTGCCTTGCATTTAGGACAATTCAGCCAACGGGTTTTAGGTGCTTCATCGCCACCGATATGAAAATATTTTGATGGGAAAATCTCGCAAAATTCATCAATAACTGCAAAAATCAGCTTTAATGTTTCGGGATTTCCCACGCAAAGAATATCCTTGAAAACACCTGCGGTGGTTTTAAGCTCGATTTTTTCACCTGTGCAGGAAAGCTCGGGGTAAGCAGAAATAACTGCTGTCGTGTGACCCGGAAAATCAAATTCGGGAATAACCTCGATATATCTTTCCTCGCAGTATTTAACTATTTCTTTAAGCTCTTCTTTGGTATAGTAACCGCCATAGGGGGTATTATCATTTTCACCTCTGCCGAAATTTGAAGAGGGTCTTACAGAACCAACACTTGTAAGCAAGGGATAAGAATCCATTTCAACTCTGAACCCTTGGTCCTCGGAAAGATGGAAATGGAATTTATTAAATTTAAAAAGAGCCGCACCATCTATCATTTTCTTGATTTCATCCACTGTAAAAAAATGACGGCAGGAATCAATCATAAAGCCACGATATGAAAACTCGGGCTCATCATATATGTAAAGATAAGGCAAACAACCACGATAATTGAGCATTAATTGTTTGAGGGTAAGCTCACCATAATAAAGGCCTCTATCGTCAGCACCCTCAATTAAAACACCATTTTCATCTATACTGATTCTATAGCTTTCTTTTTCGGAAAGCTCGGGTATTTTTTTCTTTTCCGGCTTGGGCATTTCGCCAACAGGAAAATTAAACATTCCCTTTTTAAGTTCAAGAATTTTAGGTTGGGGGCAAAGATACATAAGCTCACCTCTATGCATAGTTATACACTATAATAATACTATTTAAGTAAGCAAAAAGCAAGAAAAAAAATAAACGACACCATCGGTTAAGATGGTGTCGTTAATATTACTTTTAATATTTATCTGTGATTTTTTTAGCGTTAGAATATGCACTATAGGTTTTGCTCTTATAAGCTTTTACTTTATAAGTGTATTTCTTACCTTTTCTTGCAGAAGTATCTCTGTAAGAAAGATTTGAAACACCCTTTTCAACCTTAAGTTTAGTATAGCTTCCGTTACCTGTTTTACGATAAATTACATATCCCTCGGCACCTGTTACCTTAGTCCATTTAAGAGCAATACCCTTTTTGGAGCTCGAGGGTGTTTTTAAGGTCGGGTCAGAAAGATAGAACTTTGAAAGTGAGCTTGAATATGAAGTGTTTCCTGCTTCATTTCTTGCTTTTACTGCATAGTAATATTTCTTACCGGACTTTGCGGTTTTATCTGTGAAATACTTATTCTTTGTGGATTTAAGATATTTATACGAGCCGCCCTTTGTTTTGCGGTAAACTCTGTAAGAGTCAGCACCCTTAACTCCACCCCAGGTGATTTTCACGCCATATTGAGTATTAGCAATCGTTTTAAGCTTAGGTTTACTGCATTTAAGCTGCGGAATTTCTACTGTTTCAACTGTTTCTTTACAACGGAAACAATCTCTGTGTTTTTTACCTGCTTTGTAAACTGTTGCAGGACTATCAATAATCCACTCTTCTTCAATGTGTCCTTTTTCGGGAATGATAACTTCCTTATAGTGACCGCAAAGAGTACATTCACAATGTTTAAGACCTTCTTCAGTACAGGTTGAAGTTACATCAAATACCCATGCACCATATACATGGTCTTTTGTAGGAATAGCCTGCTCCTCTTTGTTACCGCAAACACTACAGGTTCTGTAATGGGAGCCTGCTTCACTGCAGGTTGCTTCCTTTGTAACTGTCCAGTCACCGTAGTTATGACCTGTTGCAGGAATTGTTACAGTCTGAACATCGGTACATTCTGTGCAATCTCTGTGCTTTGAGCCTGCTTCAGTACAAGTTGGCTCTTTATCAATAACCCAAGCATTGTAACGGTGACTTGCTGTGCCTGTAATTTTGAGAGTTACTCTGTTGCTCTGAGCAGAAGCATAATCGCCGCTTACTGCTGCAACTGCATAACCGTAGGTAGTGCCTTTTTTAGTGGTTGTATCTTGATATTCTGTTCCTGTAACGCCTGAAGCAATGAGAGAAAGTGTGCCCGTTGCAGTGCCTCTGTAAATATTATAGGACTTTGCATTGCTTACTGCACTCCATGAAACAGTTGCATAGTTTGCGGTATATTCATCAGCAGAAACATTTTGAGGCTTTTCAAGGAAAATAATTTTTACACCTGTTGAATCCTTACCGCTTTCAAGGTTTCCTCGTTTTGCAGAAACTGTGTACTGATATGTTGTTCCGCTTGTAAGAGCACCTACTGAATAAGAATTTGTTGTAACTGTTGCAACCTCAGACCAGGAAATTGTACCTTTTTTATAAACAATATATTCTGTTGCACCGTCAACCTTAGACCAGGAAAGAGTAATTCCTGTATCTGTGTTCTTAATTGAAAGGTTAGCGGGCTGACCGAGAGAAACGGATATTGCTGAGCTTGTAAATGTACCCGTAAATGGTGATTTTGCAGCTACTGTTACGGAAATTTTTGTTCCGATATCCTCTGCAGCAATCTTATACGTTTTACTTGTTGCATCTTCTATTGCAACACCATCTCTGTTCCACTGATAAGAGTAGGTTGCACCGCTTTCAGCTGCTGCAAGACCGGATATATCAGCTGTAAGAGTATTTCCGTATGCTCCTGTACCGCTGACAGAAACAGAACCCTTTACTGCATAAGGGTCATAACCCTCTTCATAGGTTGTAATTTCTGTAACAGCACTGTTTGCACTTGCATTTGTTGTTGCAGATTCGGGAATTCTTACATAAAGACCGTATTTGGTTGAGGGAGAAAGACCTTCAATTCTGTTGCTCGCCTGCCATGTAGGAGTATTCCAACCTGCACCGATACCGAAGATACCCTCTTTATATGTTGCATAACCATATTCCGCACCGCTGACTGATTTTATAACTACATAGGTATCGCCAAGTCTTTCAACTGTGGGTGCGGACGGTGTTGCGGGAGTAAGCTTTTCAACCTTTGTTCCTGTTGATTCAAGCATACCGCCGAAAGTCCATATGCCTCGAACAACAAGCTTGATATATTTGCCGATATCTGCTTCTGTGATTTTATATGTATTTGAAGTTGCTTTACTGATAGCAGTATAGTTAATTACTGTCTGGTTTGATTCGGAATCCTTTTCTTCAACACCTCTGTACCACTGGTATTTAACCTTTTTAATTGTTCCGTTCCAAGCATCAGTAGGTGTTACACCCGACATATCTGCAGTAAGAGTTTTACCGTATTGGTAGGTACCTGTTACTGCAACTGTGCCGGTAATGATTTTTTCTTTATCATAGTGTTTAGGAGTACTTATCAAAGAGCTCTTCCAAACATTCTCGAAATCGAAACCTACATATTTACTGTCGCCAAGGTAATTTGTTTTAGTAAGTGCTGTTGCGGTAGGTGCAGTGTCTGCACTATAGCCACCGAAAGCCTTTGTTGCACAACCGCTGAGATAATAGCAATATTTTGCTGTACCTGTTGCATAACCCGCAATGGCACCCGCATTTGCAACAGTTGTGCCTGAAGCCTTAATATCGCCTGTGTTATAAGATGTTGCAAAGTTTTTGCCGTAGCCCGAAATACCGCCGGAATATGCGTTTGTTTCACCGCTTGAAGCAGTTGCAGTAGCACTTACATCGCCTTTATTATAGCTATCTGTGATAGTTGCACCGGACTTACCTGCAATACCACCTGCATAAGCAAAAGCGTTACCTTTATTGGTCATATTTGCAGTTGCAGTAACTGTGCCGGATTTATGGGAAAGCTCTGAGAATTCATAGAATGAAGAGCTGCTGCCGATAACGCCACCTGCATAAGCATAGCCTTTAGGTGTGATAAAAGAAGATGAAGAGCAACTGAGAGTTGCAGAAACATTACCTTCAGCTGAACAGCTGTCAACAGTACCGAAAAGACCAACATTACCTGCAACAAGACCTGCATAAACGCTTGTAGCAGAGGAAGATGTCATATTTACTGTAACTGAACCTTTAACATTAAGATTTTTAACAGTACCTGAAACATTACCGAAAAGACCGCCATACTGACTTGTGGTATTAACAGTCAAGCCCTTAATGGTTTTTCCGTTACCCTCAAATGTACCTGAGAAGGCAGTTGAACCACCGATGGGAGTCCATGCACCGTAATCGGAAAGGTCGATATCCTTTTCAAGTCTGTAATTACCTGATAGATTATTGGCAACCGCTGCTAATTCTGCAACAGTTGAAATTGATGTAACCGATTCTGCAGCAGATACCGATAAAGGAACTGCACAGAAAAGCATTACAATCGCCAATGCGAAAGAAAGAACTCTTTTCATTTAATCAACTCCAACAAAAATAATTTTTTATTTTACCATAATGCATTATACTAAAACAGCGTTTTTTTAGCAAGGGACACTATGTACAAAAACAGATGTTGCAAATTATGCAACATCTGTCAAAAAATTCATATTATTTTAACTTATTCAATATATGCTTAAACTTTTGTCGGTTATCATTCAATCCAAGCCCACAGAAGAATTTTATCAAAAAGTCTGAATTCTGCGCTATAAACGTGTGAACCGGGGTAAGCGTTTTCTTCTCCCTCTTCATCAGCAGCAACTGCTTTTTCGTGGTCTATCTTATAGGTAACGCTATAACCCAAGCCTTCACACTTCCAATAATCTTCTTTTCGTGTTTCATTTATTGTTATAAAAGGCTTGTCGCTTTCACCTACCTTGTATAATCTTACGCAATCAACCCCAACAAACACACCATAAAGAAGTACCGCAGAAGAAATAATTATGATTAAAGCTCTCAAAATTTTCTTCATAATATCAACTCCTTATCGGCTAATATTGAGGGTATCGAGTTGTTTTTGTGTGCCTTTATCGAAGGAGCAAAGGAGCCCCGTATAGCTTGAATAACCGAAAATCACGTCATTGATATATGTTGCTCTCGCAAATTCATCGGGCTGTGCATAATCAGTGGAGTTTGCAATATATTCACCAACGACCGTAAGAGCTTTCTCTGCTTCATCAACCTTGAGAGCAACTATGCCTGCGGTGGTTTTATGGTAATTCTCTTCTGCTGAATAAGACCATTGATTTTCATTTTTGCTGTATGGAATATACATTGTTTTGTTCTCTGCATCCCAGCAAAGAGCCTTATGGTCATAGTAAGCATCGGAATCAACATAAACTCGTCTGTTATCTGCTTCATAACCTGACATTGTGAATTTTCCGCATTCAACAGGCTTTGTGGGGTCACTGACATCAAAAAGAGAAACCTTCATTCCCCCGTTTGTGCCTGTTTCTGTGCCATCAAGACCAACACCCATTACAAGACCGTCGCCAACAGGGTGAAGATACGCTGAATAACCGGGGATTTTCAGCTCACCCAAAATTTTCGGTGCTTTAACATCGGTTAAATCAATTACAAATAACGGGTCAGTCTGAACAAAGGTTACAACATAAGCGGTATTGCCTGTGAAACGAACGGATTTGATTCTTTCGCCCTTTGCAATATCCTTTAAAAGCCCAACTGTTTCAAGATTTTCATCCAGAACATAAACCTGGTTTACAAGGCTTTCTCCCCAATTACCGCTTGTAGTGGCAATTCTTAAATATCCGTTATATTCATCCATACTGAACTGATTTAATGCACTTCCGTCAACTGAAGCGTTTTTGAGATATTTAATATCGTAGTTTCTTATATCGAATTTATAAATCTGAGTTTTTTCAGTTGAAGAAAGTCCGAAAACCTCTGCCTTGCGGGCATCTCCTGTATTATATTCGGTGCTTGTAGCATAAAGGGTTTCGGTTGTGCAGTAAACATTCTGACCTGCACCTAAAACTGCTTCAGTTTTGAGGGTGCTTTCGTCATCTGTATCTAAAACGGAAGCAACAAGATAGCTTGTGTCATACACATCTTCCATTATGCAGATATCGTTTACTAAAACTCTTGAAAACTTTTTACCGTCACAGCTGTTTTCGGGAACGCAATTTTCTTTAACGGTGTCAACATCTTGACTAATATCTACATAATAGTTTGAGAGAAGAACAAGCTCATCACCTATAAGGCGGGAAGAAATATATCCGCCATCCTGGAAAACTCTCCATTCTTCCTTAACATTATTTCTGTCGGAAATATCGTATGCAACTGCCATTGTGATATTTTTTCCGCTGCTGCCACCATAAAGGCAATCGCAGGAAACCTTTTCGTTGGCATTGTTTTCTTCTCTTTTCAACTGACAGTTAAGCACCGCTATAAGACGGTTGTTTACAACATACATTTCTTGAACACTCATATAGAAAATGTCTTCCCTTTGAGGCTTTGCAATTTCTATTTTATTAATGTTCTTCAATTCGCCTTTGCCGGTTGGTTCAACTATTGAAATCTCGCAGGAATATTCAAGCACGGGATGCTCTGTAACCTCTTTTTCTTCCGTGGTTTTTTCCTCTTTTTCCGTTACTTCGGGCTTTTCTTCATCTATAATATCATCTGCATTCGGGTTATAGCCTGGCGTTGTCTGAACTACTCTTAAGGTTGTTTCTTCAAGTCCGTTTTTGTAATTATAATAAAGTCTGCATTCTCTGTAATAAGTATCCCAATTTGCATTTTCGGGGTTTACGATGTAAAGGTATTTGCCGTCATTTTTTATAATATCTGCTTCGCTCACGCCTTGAACCTGCTCATTGGTTTCGCCGTGCTGGGTTTTATTATCAGATGTTGTAGTAGTTTGAATTACTGCTCCGTTTAATACAGCTCCGCTCTCTGCATCTGCCTGAGGTGCAGCAGTATCCATATCAACAGCATTTTCCATCTCAATAGCCGAATCAGATTTATTGCCGAAAATATTGCCGAAGCCTTTAAGCGATTCATTATACCTATAAGTATAAGAAACTTTGTATTCCTTATACTTATTTGCATACCCGGCAAACAGCTCTTCTATTTCTGTATAATCCTGTGTCTGCTTTGGTGGATTCCCTATAACGCTGTCATCAACCTTTGGCGGTACCTTTTCCCAGGGTCTTATAACTGCAACAGATGTTACTGCAACTATTACTGCCGCTGCTGCAGAAATTGATTTTAAAATAATTTTCTTTTTATTTCTCTTTTTGGGCTTTGCAGTTTCTATGGGTATTACATCCTGAGGAACATCTTTTATTAAACTTTCAATGCTTTCTGCAGAAAGACTTTCGGGTAATTCTATATTTTCTGTTTTTTGTAAGCTTTCGTCTAAATTTTTAAGTTCTTCTTCGGTAAGAAATTCAAAATCTTTATTGTTATTCATATTAATTCTCCTTTCACACAAGTATAGCTTTTAGCCTTTCAAGTGCTCTTTTTTGCCTTGTGCGAACAGCACCCGGTGTCATATTATAAATAACACCTAACTCATAGCTTGTGAAACCGCCTATAATTGACAGCAGAATTATTTGTGCATCCGGCGGAGTAAGAGCTGAGAGCGCATCTCTTAATTCTGCGGAGCTTATTAAATTATTCTCTTCC
Organism: Acutalibacteraceae bacterium; assembly: GCA_045541435.1. GTDB lineage: Bacteria > Bacillota > Clostridia > Oscillospirales > Acutalibacteraceae > DTU089. The sequence continues at coordinate 28,157 of JAZQJD010000032.1, read as the reverse complement.
TTATAATCCACAAGGAATTCATATTCCTCAACGGGCAAGGTATCGGGCATTTTGTTTCTCTTCATTAAAAGAGTTTTACATTTATTAGAGAGTATTTTAAAAAGCCAGGCTTTAAAAAGTGAATTGTCCTTAAGACTATGTATGCCTTTCCAGGCAGAAAGTAAAGCTTCTTGAACCGCATCCTCTGCGTCCTCTTTATTTCCGGTCATATAAAGGGCAAATCTGTAAATTTCCGTAGCATATTGGGAATAAAGTGCCGAAAAGGCAGAGCAATCCCCTTGTTTTGAACGTTCAATTAATAAGGTGTTATCAAAATCCATATTTTCACCCCGTTTTCTTTTTCTGCGCAGAACTTTCGCTCTCATATATTAAGACTGCTAAAAACTTCAATTTGTTTCAAAATTTTCAAAAATTTTTTCTTTTTTACATTTATGGTATCAATTTTAAGGCAAAATGTAAACAAAATTATAAAATCTTTGAAATCATTTGCATTAAACAATCGTATGTGGTACAATGTAATTTGTATATTTATGTAATAATTTCCACCACGAAAGGTAGATTTTTAAAATGGGTTTATTTAAAAAACTTTTCGGAGATTACTCTTCGAAAGAAATCAAGAGAATAGGCGGTCTTAAGGACAAGGTTCTTTCTCTTGAAAGTGAATTTGGTGCGCTTTCCGATGAACAGCTTCAAGGGAAAACTCTTGAATTTAAGGAGCGTCTTGCAAAGGGCGAAACTCTTGATGATATTCTTCCCGAGGCATTTGCCGCTTGCCGTGAGGCTGCATGGCGTGTTCTTGGTATGAAGCATTATCCCGTTCAGATTTTAGGCGGTATTATTCTTCACCAGGGCAGAATAGCCGAAATGAAAACAGGTGAAGGTAAAACTCTTGTTGCTACTCTTCCCGCTTACCTTAACGCTCTTTCCGGCGACGGCGTTCATATTGTTACAGTTAACGATTACCTTGCAAAGCGTGACTCTGAATGGATGGGTAAAATCTATCGCTTTATGGGTCTTAAGGTTGGTCTTATTATTCACGAAAAAGATAACGAAGAAAGAAAAGAAGCTTATAATGCCGATATTACTTTCGGTACAAACAATGAAATGGGCTTTGACTATCTTCGTGATAATATGGTTATGTATGCTGAGCAGAGAGTTCAGAGAGGCCATAACTTTGCCATTGTTGACGAGGTTGACTCAATTCTTGTTGACGAAGCAAGAACACCTCTTATTATTTCCGGTATCGGTGAAGCATCAACTGACCTTTACAGAATGACAAACGATTTTGTTCGCCGTCTTAAAATGGTTAAGGTTAAAGAGCTTGACTCTAAAATTGATGCAGAAGATGTCGTAGCTCAAGAGGGTGGCGATTACCTTGTTGACGAAAAGGCAAAATCCGCAACTCTCACAAAATCCGGTATCGCAAAAGCAGAAGCAGCATTCAATATTGAAAATCTTATGGATGCAGAAAACCTTACTCTTCAGCACCATATTAACCAGGCGCTTAAAGCTCACGGCACAATGATTCGTGACGTTGACTATGTTGTTAAAGATGGTCAAGTGCTTATTGTTGACGAGTTCACAGGCCGTATTATGATGGGCAGACGTTACAGTGAGGGTCTTCATCAAGCTATTGAAGCAAAAGAAGGCGTTAAGGTTGAGCATGAAAGCAAAACTCTCGCTACCATCACCTTCCAGAACTATTTCCGTCTTTATAAAAAGCTTTCCGGTATGACAGGTACTGCTATGACCGAAAGTGCAGAATTCCAGGAAATCTACAGTCTTGATGTTGTTGAAATTCCAACAAATAAACCTCTTATCAGAAAAGATAATGATGATGTGCTTTATAAAACAGAGGAAGCAAAATTCAACGCTATTGTTGAAAAAATAGTTGAATGCCACGAAAAAGGACAGCCCGTTCTTGTTGGTACAGTTAATATTGAAAAGAGTGAAAAGCTCTCAAAATTCCTCAAAAGACAGGGCATCAAGCACGAGGTTCTTAACGCTAAATTCCACGAAAAAGAAGCAGAAATCGTTGCTCAGGCAGGTAAATTCGGCGCAGTTACAATCGCTACTAATATGGCAGGTCGTGGTACAGATATTATCTTAGGCGGTAACCCCGAATTTATGGCAAAAGCTCAGATGAAGAAAATGGAATTCGACGATGAGCTTATTGCAGAAGCAACAGGCTTTGCTGAAACAGATAACGAAGATATTCTTAATGCAAGAAAAACCTTCCGTGAGCTTGAAGCAAAGTTTAAAGAAGAAACATCAAAAGAAGCTGAGAAAGTTCGTGAAGCAGGCGGTCTTTGCATTATCGGTACAGAACGCCACGAATCAAGACGAATCGATAACCAGCTCCGTGGCCGTGCAGGTCGTCAAGGTGACCCGGGTGAAAGCCGTTTCTTCCTTTCTGCAGAGGATGATCTTTTAAGACTTTTCGCAGGTGACCGTTTCTACAACACGCTTGACGCTTTCAAGAGCATTGGCGATATGCCCATTGAAGCAAAGCTCTTCACATCAACTATCGAAAACGCACAGAAAAAGGTTGAGGGCAATAACTTTGCAATTCGCCGTAATGTTCTTAAATATGATGATGTTATGAACAAACAGCGTGAGGTTATTTACGGCCAGCGTAATCAAGTGCTTGATGGTAAAGACATCAGTGCTCTTATTCAGAAAATGATTGTTGATACAATTTCCGAATCCGTTGATTTCTATTGTCCTGCAAAGGTTGACAAGGCTGAATGGAATATTTCGGGTCTTCTTGCAAAATACGCTTGGCTTATTTCTGAAAGTGATATAAAAGGTATCAATGATACTGAAGAAATCGCAGAGGTTCTTCTTAACAAGGCCCAGGAGCTTTATGATGCAAGAAAAGAAGAGCTTGGCGAGGAAACTGTTAAAGAGCTTGAGAGAGTAGGTCTTCTTCGTAATGTTGACATTCGTTGGATGGAGCATATTGATGCAATGGACCAGCTCAAACGCAGTATGAACCTTATGGGCTATGGTCAGAAAGACCCGGTTATTGTTTTCCGTGATGAAGGTCTTGATATGTTTGAGGAGATGACAAACGGAATCCGCGAGGGTACAGTTGACTTTGTTTTACAGTCAAGAGTTCGTAAGGAAGCTCCTATGGAAAGAAAGCAGACTGTTAAAATTACTTCACAATCAGGCTCCGATGACGGAACAGTAAAGAAAGAGCCCAAAAAAGCAGATAAAAAACCCGGCAGAAACGATCCCTGCCCCTGCGGCAGCGGTAAAAAATACAAAAAATGCTGCGGAATGAATGAATAAATATAAAAAGGAACTGAAAACCTTGCGTTTTTTCAGTTCCTTTTTCTTATTTCAACTTACCTTGTGCTCTTTTTTCCGGTGTTCTTATAAATCTGATAATTCCAATAACAACAAGAAGTGCTAAGCCACCTGCTACTGCATATCCCGTAAGTTTATCTAAATTGCTTTCGGTTTCTCCCTCAAAAATGTTTATACTTTCAAAAGCTTCTTTGAAGCTATCTTTTTTCTTTTCGTCAGTGGTTGTATATGTAAATGTATATTTATAATCCACACCACCGAACTCATACAATGTCTGATAATATATATTATCTTTTTTATTTTGGGTAATTGTGGTTTTTGTTTGACAAAAAAGAGCTTTTTTCCCGTTTGGATGTTTTATTTTTTCCGCACATAAGAATTTCAATTCAAAACTATCGGCATAGTCTTTCATAACATTGGCAGACTCTGTAGAAAGAGTGTTTGTATATTCTTCAATGTCTTTCTTACTCATATTGGCAGGGCAGAAAATATAATCCTCACTTGTATTGTCACTATAGCTTACGGTAAAGGTGTCCCCGTTTTCATTAATAAAATTAAAATCGCTTATATCTGCTCCGGTCTGCTCAAAGCCGTCCGGCAAATCAACTGTGAAAAGGTCTGCTCCGTTAAACTCCTCTGCATTCACGCTGACTGCAAGAGAAAAGAGCATAAGTAATGTAAAAATAAGGCTCACTGCTTTTTTCATAAAATGTCCTCTTTCAAAAACTGCACCAAAGGAAAACCTTTAGTGCAGAAATTTTTAATCATCGTCCTCGTCTTCATCTTCTTCGGGTTCAACGGGGGTGATTTCAACCTTGATTTTTTCAATTCGTCTGTCCTCAACCTCAAGAACAGTGAATTTAACATTTTCAAAAACAACCTCGTTCATTTCGCCGCTTTTGGGAATACATTGAAGCTCGTCCATAATAAAGCCTGCAAGGGTTTCATAATCGCCCTCGGGAAGCTCTTTGCCAATAAGCTCATCAATCTCTTCAATATCAATGGTACCCTCAACAGTAAAGGTGTTTTCGTCAATTTTTGAGATTTCCTCTTCTTCCTCGTCATATTCATCTTGAATATCACCCATAACAGCTTCAACGATATCCTCAAGAGTAACTATACCTGCGGTTCCTCCGTATTCATCAACAACAACTGCCATCTGAATACGTTTCTGACGCATTTCCTTGAAAAGCTCTCCGCAAGCTTTGGTTTCCGGAACGAAATAGGGCTCTCTCATTATATTTTTTAAAGTACCTTTAACCTTAACCTCTTTGCCAACATATTTGAGCAAATCTTTAATATAAACAATGCCCACTATATTATCAATATCCTCATCATAAAGAGGAATTCTTGACCTGCCGTTTTCAATGGCAAGTGCCATAAATTCTTCGAGGGTTGTATCGTTAACATCTGCAGCAACAACATCGGTACGATGGGTCATAACGTCACCTGCATCCATATCGTCAAACTCGAAGATATTATTTATCATTTCCTTCTGGTCATCTTCAATAACGCCCTTTTCGCCACCAACATCAACCATCATTCTGATTTCTTCTTCGGTAACAACCTCTTCATCAGCATTGGGATCGAAGCCTAAAAGACGAACCACGCCATTTGTGGAAAGAGAAAGAAATTTGACAAAGGGTGAAGCAAGCTTTGATAATACATAAAGGGGTTTTGCCACTGCAAAAGCCACTTTTTCGGGAATTTGCATACCGATTCTCTTAGGTGCAAGCTCACCTAAAACAAGAGAGAAGTATGACATAATCAAAGTAATCAACACAACCGCAACAGGTGAAACAATATTTTCGGGCAAACCGAATCTGCCTGTTACTGCATCTGTAAGCATTTCTGCAAAAGAGGTTGCAGCAGAAGCAGAGGTTAAAAATCCTGCTAAGGTTATACCAATCTGAATTGTGGAAAGGAATTTAGTAGGATTCTTTGTAAGCTTTAAAACGAGCTTAGCTTTTTTATGGCCTTCCTCTGCCAATTTCTCCATTTTTGCATCGTTAAGAGAAATAACGGCAATTTCCGCCATAGCAAAATATGCGTTTACAAGAATAAGTGCCAGCAGTAAAAGAATTTTTAATACCAAGCTTCCTCCTGCTGAGTTTTGCGAAAGTTCAATTACTTGGGCCAAAATGAAATTAGGTCCGGGGTCATCCATAGTCGGATTTACTCCTTTCAAAAAATCAAAAGTATTATGCAGTATCAATATACACTATACCACATTAGCATATATTATATAATTATCTATACTGTTTTGTCAATATTTTAGGGCAATATTTACAGTGCTTGCAGCTCTCCAAGCAACCAAAATCCCCTCTTTGTGAAAATCCACTCAAAATATGAAAAATATTGTTAAATTTTCCACGATTTTTTGGGTTTTTGCGGTTTACTTTTCGGGAAATAAGTGTTATTATGTTTGGTGGTATGTATAATACCTATTATAGTGTTTTTAAATTGATATTTTTTATAGGAGGAAATACTATGGCTAGAAAAATGAAAACCATGGACGGTAACAATGCCGCTGCTTATGTGTCTTATGCATTCACAGAAGTTGCAGGTATTTACCCCATCACCCCTTCCAGCCCCATGGCAGACTATGTTGACCAGTGGTCAGCTCAGGGCGTGAAGAACATCTTCGGAACAACTGTTAAGGTTTCCGAAATGCAGTCCGAAGCAGGTGCAGCAGGTACTGTTCACGGTTCACTCGCAGCCGGTGCGCTCACAACAACTTACACAGCTTCTCAGGGTCTTCTTCTTATGATCCCCAACATGTACAAAATCGCAGGTGAACTTCTTCCCAGCGTTTTCCATGTATCAGCTCGTTGCGTTGCTTCACACGCACTTAACATCTTCGGCGACCATTCAGACGTTTACGCTTGCCGTCAGACAGGCTTCGCAATGCTCGCTGAAACAAATACTCAGGAAGTTATGGACCTCGGTGCTGTTGCTCACCTTGCAACAATCAAGAGCAGAGTTCCTTTCATCAACTTCTTCGATGGTTTCCGTACTTCTCACGAAATCCAGAAAATTGCTATCTGGGATTATGAAGATCTCAAGGAAATGTGCGATATGGACGCAGTTGACGCTTTCAGAAAGAGAGCTCTCAACCCCGATCGTCCCGTAATGCGCGGTTCTCACGAAAACGGCGACATCTTCTTCCAGCACAGAGAGGCATGTAACACATACTACGATGCAGTTCCCGCTATTGTTGAAGAATACATGGGCAAAGTTAACGCAAAGCTTGGCACAGATTATCAGCTCTTCAACTACTACGGTGCTGCTGATGCAGAAAATGTTATCGTTGCTATGGGTTCAATCTGTGACGTTGCTGAAGAAGTTATTGATTACCTTCTTGCTAAGGGCGAAAAGGTTGGTCTTCTTAAAGTTCGTCTTTACAGACCCTTCGCTTCTGAAAAATTCGTTGCAGCTCTTCCCGCAACAGTTAAGAAAATTGCTGTTCTTGACAGAACAAAAGAGCCCGGTTCAATCGGTGAACCTCTCTACCTTGATGTTGTTGCTGCTCTTGACGCTTGCAATAAATCCGGTATCTTTGTTTCCGGCGGTCGTTATGGTCTCGGTTCAAAGGATACTCCTCCCTCATCAATCTTTGCTATTTTTGCAGACCTTGCAAAAGCAGATTCCAAAAAGCACTTCACTCTCGGTATTAACGACGACGTTACTTACCTTTCACTTCCCGAAGAAGAAGCTCCCAACACAGCTGCTGAAGGTACAATCGAGTGCAAATTCTGGGGTCTTGGCGGTGACGGTACAGTTGGTGCTAACAAAGACTCTATCAAAATCATCGGTGACCACACTGACAAATACGTTCAGGCATACTTCCAGTATGACTCAAAGAAAACCGGTGGTGTTACAATTTCTCACCTTCGTTTCGGTGACAAGCCCATCAAGAGCCCCTACTATGTAAACAAGGCTGACTTCGTTGCATGTCATACACCTGCTTACATCGAAAAAGGCTTCAAGATTGTTAATGACGTTAAGCCCGGCGGTGTATTCCTTATTAACTGCCAGTGGAGCGACGAAGAGCTTGCTTCTAAGCTCAACGCTGAAACAAAGCAGTACATTGCTAAGAACAACATTCAGCTTTACACAGTTAACGCTATTGACCTTGCTGCTGAAATCGGTCTCGGTAAGAGAACAAATACAATTCTTCAGGCATCCTTCTTCGCTCTTGCTAATGTTCTTCCTAAGGATGAAGCAATCGGCTATATGAAGAACGCTGCATTGAAGTTCCTCAAAAAAGGCCAAGAAATCGTTGACATGAACCATAAGGCTATCGACGCAGGCTTCGGTGCATTCAAGAAATTTGATGTTCCTGCTGACTGGGCAAACGCAACTGATGATATTGCTGCTGTTGCTTCAGAAGGTCCCGCAAAGCTTGTTAAGATGGTTGACAATATCATGAAGCCCGTTGGTGCTATGAACGGTGACGCTCTTCCCGTTTCTGTATTTACAGACCACGCTGACGGTACATTCGAGCAGGGTGCTTCCGCATACGAAAAACGCGGTGTTGCAGTTCTCGTTCCCGAATGGGATCCCGCAACTTGCGCAAAATGTAACAAGTGCTCTTATGTATGTCCTCACGCAACAATCCGTCCCTTCGCTCTTGATGCAGACGAAGTTGCAAACGCTCCCGAAGTTCTTAAGAAGGCTCCCAAGCCCGTTGTTAAAACAGACTACACTTACACACTTGCTGTTTCTCCCCTCGATTGTATGGGTTGCGGCGTTTGCGTAGGCGTATGTCCCACAAACTCTCTTAAGATGGTATCTCGTGAAAGCCAGGATGCTCAGCAGGCAGCATTTGATTACTGCGTAGCTAACGTAACAGAAAAAGAAGGTGTTGCAGGTCCTGCAAACATCATCTCCAGCCAGTATAAGAAACCTCTCCTTGAGTTCTCCGGTTCTTGCGCAGGTTGTGCAGAAACTGCTTATGCTCGTCTTGTTACTCAGCTCTTCGGTGACAGAATGTATATCTCTAACGCAACAGGTTGTTCTTCAATCTGGGGTGGTCCCGCTGCTACATCTCCCTACACAGTAAATGCTAAGGGCCAGGGTCCTGCTTGGGCTAACTCACTCTTCGAAGACAATGCAGAACACGGTTTCGGTATGCTTCTCGGTCAGAACGCTCTTCGTAACAGCCTTATTGCTAAGGTTGAACAGATTGCAGAATCCGATAAGGCTTCCGATGCAGTAAAAGCTGCTGCTAAAGAATATCTTGCAACTGTTAACGACGGTGAAAAGAACGGTGCTGCTACAGATGCTCTTGTTGCTGCTATCGGTGACGGTGCTTGCTGCGACCTTTGCAAATCAATCGTTGATAACAAAGAATTCCTTTCCAAGAAATCCGTATGGATCTTCGGTGGTGACGGTTGGGCTTATGATATCGGCTTCGGCGGTGTTGACCACGTTCTTGCTTCCGGTGAAGATGTAAACATCATGGTATTCGATACTGAAGTTTACTCCAACACAGGTGGTCAGGCTTCTAAGGCTTCCAACATCGGTCAGGTTGCTCAGTTTGCTGCTGCAGGTAAGGCTATCGCTAAGAAGAGCCTTGCAGAAATCGCAATGAGCTATGGTTATGTTTACGTTGCACAGATCGCAATGGGCGCAGACCAGAACCAGACTCTTAAAGCAATCAAAGAAGCAGAAGCTTACAATGGACCTTCTCTTATCATTGCTTACTCACCCTGCGAAATGCACTCAATCAAGGGTGGTATGATTAACTGCCAGAACGAAATGAAGAAAGCTGTTGAATGCGGTTACTGGAATATGTTCCGTTACAACCCCGCTCTCAAAGCAGAAGGCAAGAATCCTTTCACAATCGATTCCAAACCTGCTACAGGCGATTACAAAGCATTCCTTCTTAACGAGGCACGTTACTCAGCTCTTACTCGTTCCTTCCCCGAAAGAGCAGAAGCTCTCTTTGCACAGTCAGAACAGACAGCTCTCGAAAGATATGAGCATCTCCTCAGACTCAAAGACCTCTACGCTCCTAAGGCTGAATAAGATTAAACAAAAAAATCCTCTTGCAGAAATGCAAGGGGATTTTTTAGTGCAGAATTGAGAATGCAAAATGCAAAATTATCGGGGAAGCTTTGCTTCCAAACATTTTAAAGTTTTTAAATATTCTTTTTGTGCACTTGTTATTCTATAACTTTCAATGGCTTTTTGAATTGTTTTATTATGTGTCCATTTATCGAGAGAATTTGTTTCTAAAAGTTTGATTGTTTCATCATATTGCTTTGCGAGTGCTGTTGCAAAATACCAAGCTCTTACCATATTGATATAGTATTCTTCGCTTTCGATATTTTTAACCAAATGAAGATATTCCGGCTTAAAATCCTCTTCAAGATAATAATTCATTAAACAATTTACTGCAAAACGGATTGCGTAAGTATCTTTTGAATTCAGCCATCTTTTTATATCTTCCAAAAGCTCGGGTTTATGCTTTTTCAATATTTTCGGGCGCAACATATCGCAGGTTGCCCAGTTATCTACAAAGGGAAGAAATTTGTTTAATTCTTCAATTAATATTTCATAATCATTTATTTCTTCCAACAAAAAAGCGTGTAAATTATCTTCTTCATAATATTTATGGGGAAGATTTTTTATAAAGCTTTCTGCCTCTTCCCTTTTCCCGAATTCCTTTGCAAATTTCCGCAAAACAGGTGTGCGAATACCAATAACCTTGTCGGGATTCACAGTAGGCATCAATTTTTGATGAAACTCTTTATATTTTATATCTTGTAAATCTAATAATTCTTTTTGTAAATCTGTTTTCATTTTGTACCACCCACCGCTAACGCGGTCCCCCCTCCTTTTTGCAAGCAAAAAAGAGGGATAGTATTCAAAAGACTTTTGATTTTAGATGCAGAAACTGTTTTCTCGACCCGAAGGTGTATGCAGATACTCCGAGAGGGCGAAAAACAGTTAAAAAAGCAGGCTTGTGCCTGCTTTTTGTTCTGCGCTAAAAGCAACAGTCTTTATTCTTTTACATCACTTTCATTTGGCATTACAAATGCTGCAACAATGTAGATAATAAGTCCGCTACCGCCTGCTAAACAGAAAAGTGCCCAGGCAAGACGAATTAAAGTTGGGTCAATATCGAGATATTCTGCTATACCGCCGCAAACACCTGCGATTTTTTTGCCGTCCTCTTTTTTATATAATCTTTTTCCGTTCATATTATCACTCTTTTCTTTTTAGAATGTTTATTTCTACAAAAATTGTAACACTCATAAAAAACAATGTCAATATGGCGGATTTTATTTTAATAAATACTTAATAATCACAGGTTCAGCAATTTAATTGCATTACCTGAGAAAATCTTTTCCTCTTCATCGGGTGAAAGCTCAAGAGTTTTAATCATTCCTATGTCCCAGGATGGAGCGTGCCAGGGGGCATCGGAGCCGAAAAGAATTTTATCAACACCCTTTTTCTCTAAAATACGTTGAGCGATTATTTTCGGCATTGAGGCATAACCGAAAGCGGTGTCGAAATATACGGGAGTATCGCAAAGATATTTTAAAACATCCTCCCCCATTCCTGCCGAACCCCAATGAGCGCAAATCATTGGTGAGTCAATCCGTTTTGCTGCTTCACGCAACCTTTCAGGCGTAGCGTGATAGGGTGCAGGGTAACCGAAATCCACACCTGCGTGGAAAACCACAATAAGACCAAGCTCCGAAATCTTTTTATAAAGTGGCTTCATTTTTGGGTCATCAACAAAAAACTGCTGATATTCGGGATGAAGCTTAATCCCCTTAAGCCCCATTTCCTTTATTCTCTCTAACTCTTCCAAAGCATTTTCTGCATGAGGATAAACAGAGCCGAAAGGAATAATATCTTCACTTTCGCAGGATTTAATATAATCGTTAACTGCTGTCTGCTGTTTTTCGTTGGTGGCGATTGATAAAACAACGCTTTTATCAACACCATCTTTCCCCATTAACAGCTTAAGACTGTTCAAAGTTCCATTTGTCTGGGGAATAAGCCCACCTGAAACAAAGCTCAATTTATCAATCGTTCTTTCTGCAATTTTTTCCGGAAATACATGGGTATGGAAATCTATAATCATAGTTGTGAGAATTTCTCTCCATTTCATTTAAAATCTTTTAATATTATAACCGATTAATACTTAAATCACCCACCCTTTCGGGCAGGTGATTTATTTAAATTAAAGATTATAATACTTTTCAAACTCAGCAGGTGTTGGGATTTTTGCCATTTCAGCAAGCTCAGCACGTTTTGATTTAATAAAGTTTTTGATAAGCTCTTCGGGGAATACTCCGCCTGCAGTAAGGTAATCGTGGTCGCTTTCAAGAGCATTGAGAGCCTCATCAAGAGTTGTGGGAAGACCCTGAAGCTTTGCCTTTTCCTCTTCAGGAAGATTGAAAAGGTTAAAGTCATAGGGGCCCCAACCATTTGCGTGAGGGTCAATTTTATTTTTAACACCGTCAAGACCCGCCATAAGAATAGCTGCAAAGCAGAAATAGGGGTTACAAGTAGCATCGGGGTTACGAAGCTCAAAACGGCGTTTTTCGGGAGCTTTAGCGTATGCAGGAATACGGATAACCGCACTTCTGTTTGATGTTGCGTAACCAACTGTTACAGGTGCTTCAAAACCGGGAATCAAGCGTTTGAAGGAGTTTGTGCTGGGGTTTGTGAGAGCACAAAGAGAGCTGATATGCTTAAGAAGACCACCCATAAAGTAATGTGCAGTTTCGCTAAGATTTGCATAACCATTATCGTCAGAGAAAACAGGCTTACCGTCTTTAAGAAGAAGCATATGCACGTGCATACCGCTACCTGCTTCACCGTAAATGGGTTTAGGCATAAATGTTGCAGTTTTGCCGTATTTAAGAGCTGTGTTACGGATAATATATTTTATCCACATTGTAGCATCTGCCATTTTTGACATTTTGCCAAGCTGAGGTTCAATTTCAAACTGACCTGATGCTGCAACCTCGGGATGATGGTAGTTGATTTCAATACCTGCATCTGCCATGTGCATACACATTTCGCTACGGCATTCGTAAGTAACGTCAAAAGGCTTTGCAATGTGATAGTTTTTCTGTTTGGGAACAATAACACCGTCACCTGCAACATCACTATTCCAATAAGACTGCTTAGCATCAACGCCTGCACTGATATTATCGGGAGAAACATTCCAACCTACTTGGTCGAAAAGATAGAATTCAAATTCGGGAAGAACGAGCATTGTATCTGCAACGCCACAATCTGCCATATATTTTTCTGCTGCAAGAACTATATTTCTGGGGTACTGAGCCAAAGGTCTGTTCTGAGGATTATCAATAATCATAGCATTACCTGTCATTGATAATGTGGGAATAGAACAGAATGGATCAATAATAGCGGTGTCGGGATCGGGAATAAAAACCATATCGCTCTTTTCAACAACAGCATAGCCGTAGTTTGAAGCATCAAAGCCTATACCGCTTTTCATTGTATCTTCAGAAAAATTTTCTGCAGGAATTGTAACGTGGCGGTATTGACCGTTAATATCAACCATTTTAAAGTCAACCATTTTGATATCTTTTTCTTTAATAAGGTTGATGATGTTTTCAATTTTTTTCTGCATAAAAAACAACCTTTCCTGGCGTAATTTTGCCCAAATTTTTTACATTTTTTATATTAACATAAGCCCTTTTCATTGTCAATCAATGGAAAGGGCTTTTTCTTTGTTATTTCTTTGTTCCCGACACCTGATACATCTCATTGTCAGAAATTATTATATCAATATTAAAATATGGTTTGAGCGATTCTGATAACTCCTCTGCGGTAGGCAATTCCAAAGAAACTTTTGCCGCTCTTTTTTCATGACGGCTTTGTATTTCTTCTCTGCTCATTGAATGAGCAACAGTAAGTCTGCCACCATCATTAAGATAACCTGCAAGATGTTTTATAAGCTTTTCGGGATTTGAAAAATGAGGAAAAGCATTATAAATCATTATAACATCAAATTTTTTGCCAAAGTGATATTCTTCTGCATCACCGCAGATTATTTCTGTTGCGGGAAATTTACCCTTTGCAATTTTCACCATTTGGGGTGAAATATCAATTCCCGTAACAGACTTTACAGCTCTTTTAAAATAAAAAGGAAATAAAGTACCTGTTCCGCAGGCAATATCAAGAATATATTTATGGGGCTCTACTCCCCCGTTATCTAATATTTTTTCAATTATTTCAGCCTTTGGAATTTGCTCCGCATCCCAACCATCTGCCAGATTATCGAAGAAATTTATAACATCTTGCTTGTCCATAACTTACATACCCATAGAATTTTTAAAATGAAGCTCTCTCATACCCTCAACCTCGTCGCAAATTGCTTTAAGGTTACAGGTGTCGCAGTCAAAGGTAAGATTATTCATAACTTGATTAAGTGTTTCTGTTATTTCGTGATTTTTTCTTGAAAGGCTTTCAAGAGCTGAATAATCAACAGAATTTTCAGTTACAAAAACAACCTTAACACCCTTAACTGCAGAATTATCCTTATATTTATTTATAAGAAGATTGCCGATTTTCTGAAAATCTATACCTTTTTTTACTGCGGTTTTTGAAACTCGAACACTTTCCTTGTGTGCCTTTGCAGAGGTTCTTATCATATAACCATCGGGGAAAAAGTGATATTTTGTATATTCAATTTTTCTTATAAGATTATAAGTTTTCTGGGTTTCTTCCTGTTCCTCGAATTCAATAAAGCAAATTCGGGCAAATTTCGTGTTGCTCTTGATATTTTGCAAATCATTACCGATAACAACAACAGAATCTTCAATATGTGATGAAGTTAAAAGGTTAAAACCAACTCCATCAAGCTCAAAAAGTGTTTCCTTTTGAAGAATTACCTGATTATGCCCCACATCTTCCCATGAATTTTCTTTTTCATAGGAATATTCTGTTTTGGGATATGGCTTTATTATTTCAGAAACCGCTTTAATTAAAGAATCGAAAATCTCCATTACAGCTTCTTATCTCTCTTCATATTATCGTAATGCTTCTGCAACCAATCATAAACCTTTCTTACAAGCTTCATATCAAGGTTAAACCAATAAATTGCAAAGGTTAAGAGAAAAAGACCTACAATTACTGCTAATATTATTAAAAGTATGTCCATTTTAATTCTCCTTTGCAAGTCCTTTTTGACGAGCATATTCTGCCGCGCCTAAAGCACCCATAAGCTGAGGGTCAGTTGAAAGCTCAACAACCTTGATTTTCAAAACCTTTTCAATAGCTTTTTTCAGACCGTCATTTTTAGCGCAACCGCCTGTAAGAGTAATGCTATCTGTTGCACCTGCTTTTTTCGCCATAACAAAGCAACGCTTTGCAACTGCAAGCTGAATACCTGCTGCAATTTCGTCCATAGGCTTACCCTCACCAACAAGGGAAATAACTTCACTTTCGGCAAAAACAGTACACTGAGCAGTAATCGGAATTGTATTTTTAGCTTCCAAAGAAAGCTTTGAAAACTCAGGAAGAGTCATTTCAAAAGCATTTGCCATTGCTTCATAAAATCTGCCGGTACCTGCGGCGCATTTATCATTCATTGCAAAGTTTTTAACTGTACCATCGGTATCAATGGAAATACCCTTAACATCCTGACCGCCGATATCGATAATCGCTTTAACCTCGGGATTTGTTACGTGAACACCCATAGCGTGACAACTGATTTCAGATATATTTTCGTCTGCAAAGGGAACTTTGTTTCTTCCGTAGCCTGTACCGATAAGGTAGCTTAACTCTTCTGCTGAATTCAAGCCCTCAACCTGAGCTATTGCATCCCCAAGAGCAATTTCTGCACTTGCAACGGGATTTATTTTACTTCTGTTGGTAACATTTGCAACCATCTTGCCGGTTTCGTCAAGAATAACGCATTTTGTGTATGTAGAGCCTACATCGCATCCGCCGAAATATTTCATAATTATCTATCTCCTTACCAAGCCAAATCGTCTTCAAAATCAAGTAATGAAGCGTCAAGGGGTTCTTCCTGTAAAACTGTCTGCATATATTTATTAACCTGCTCGCGCATATCTCTTCTTGAAATGGTGCGAGGGTCCATAAGGTCCTGCTTAACCCAGATAAAGTTAATGTCTCTTTCTCTTGCCTGGTCATCAAATATACCGGCAAGACCATCCATACCCTTGCAGGAAATCTGGTCATACATAATAACCGTATCTGCATTGTATTCTTCAACAATTCTCCAAAGCTCGTCAACAACATTACGATATCCGCCCTTGGTATGCTTTCTCATAATGGAGCGCTGATATGTTTTTGCCAAATCCTTAAGCGATTGTTCTTTATCTTCCGTGTCAATTTCAAGATAGGAAATCATTGTTTCCATATCCATAACAACATTCATACCCCAGCAGTTTTCAAGCCAGTTCGCAAAGCTTGTGTAATAGTTTGCAGGGCAGGACCAAACAACCGCTCTGTGACGCATTTTCTTTGAAACGGGCGTTTTCTTTTCGTAAGCCTTCATCATTATTTTGTTAACTTTTTCATCAACCTTAAGGAATTTCTCGTTTGAACCGCCCGAAAGGTTGAAATAGAAAATTCTGTAAAGCCAGAAGCAAGCACCTGTCATCTGAGGATAGGGAGTTTTATTTATATCCCATTTCTGTCTTTCATATTCAAGCTGCTTGTTATAGTCCTTCATTCGTCTGAAATAGTTATCCCAGTCGAATTTTTCACCTGTCTGGTCTTCGATAAATTTTATAAGAGCTTTGATTTCATCAACTGCATATTCCTGGACATCTTCTCCGTTATAGCGAAGAGGAATACCGAAGCAATGAGTGGGAAGATTAAGTCTTCTGTCAAGGAATGAAGAGTTCATAATCGAACCGTCGCATGGCATATTAGTGCCAATCATACAACAACCCATTTTGGGATAATCATCCTCAATGGCAACGCCTGCTTCCGCACTGGGAAGAGGACAAACGTCTGCAGGAACTCCAAAGCTTTCGGTTACCTCAAGATAAGGTGGTGTAATCTGCTGGTCCACCATTGAAGAAAGGAAAATCGGCAATGTCTGCAAGGGCATTGGGATTAAATTGGGGAAGCCTGTGAAAATTTCATTGGGTACAATTTCATCCATAAGGACAATTTTCTTTGAAAGCTTATTACCGGGGTTGATTTTTTCATCTGCTCTCAGTGAAATATTAATAAGCTTTGTTGTATGCTTAACTATCATATTGTAATGAAGATGAGCCATACGAAGCTGAGGGCCTCGAAGACCTGCAACATGTCTGTCAACAAAGGATGGAGCAGATAGATATGACGCCATCCAACGATATTTCCATATACCCTTTACTGTAGAAATAGGTGCTTTAAGCACCATTTTTATCATATCTTTCCAGGTGATAAGCCATCTGTAATAATCATACATTGTATCTTTAAAGCCTCGCCATTCTCTGTGCTTGAGTATGGCGGTATGCTCTTTATAAAGCTTACCGTAGTTTTTCATTTATTGCTCATCTCCTTTGCCTTCTGAATTTTCTTGATTTCAAGGCTTTCAACAAAAGCTTGAACTCTTGTGCGAAGCTGACCTGAAGCAGAAGCGGTATACTGACGGTCAACTGCCGCAGTTGGCACACCATAGTCACCATTCATAACATAAGATGCCAAAGCCCTTTCGTAGCCCCAATATTCACAGAATTTAAGCTGTTCATACATAACGCCGTCTGCGTGGTATTCATCCACAAGCTGTTTTACGTAATCTCTTCGTTCTTGAACTTTTTCATGGCTCATAAAACGAGGACACTGACTTGTTTTAAGATAATGGGTACAAATCTGTGTGAGAATATCTTTTTCTTTATCAATAATGATTTCCTGTCTTCCGGGCAAAGCACCGAAGCAGAATCTGTCTGCAACAACAAGGGCACCGCTATCTTCAATAAGAGAGGTGAAATCGGGGTCATCCATTTCAGAGCCTACAACAACAATTTTTGCTCTGTAGTTTTTCTTTTGGTCGGGTTCTCTTGTTTTAAGCTCCTCTGCAGTTTCTCGAAGTGCAGGAAGAATAAGAGCTTTCGGGCAACAATATGTAATGAGATTTAAAATATGATATTCATAGCCGGTTATGCGGGGATTTTCTTCTTTTCTATAGTCCCCTATTTCAGTCATAAGTCGACAAACCTCATTATGCTCCTCAACAGCTTTAAGAAGAGCCTCATCAGAAGCATCAACCCCGTAAACCTCTTCTAATTTATCAAGAATCTTAACCTTTGTCTGATTAACATAATGCTTAATTGTATGCTCTTCGATTTTAAAGGGTGCGTCAAGGAAAGTAAGGAAAAATTTATCATTGGGAACTAAATCAAGAAGCTCGAAATGCTCTGCTGCTCTGTTCATTTCCGAGCAAGTTTCCGAAGCAAGCAAAGCATTAAGGAAGTTATAACCGCCCTCAATAGCTCTTTCGAGAATAGCCTTTGAATAACCGCAAAGGAAATTGCTCATATAATATGTTGCAATATCCATTGATCCGGTTCTGGGTGCACGAAGCCTTACGGAAAAGCAGTTGCCACAGTTCAGAAGCACCTCGGGAATATGATAACAGGTATAACCTAAAGCTATTCCGCCCTCTTCTTTTGCTTTTTTAACAAGGTCATTGTTTGCTTCCTGCAAAAGATTTTCAAAATAATAAAGATGTTTTAAGTCTTTCATAGCTTACTCCTTATAAAATTCCTAATTCAGTAAGAGCTTTTCTCGCTCCCTCAACCACATTTGAGTTCTCGGGAAGTTCGATTATATTTTTACCCTCAATATCATATATTGCTAAATTACTGTCGTTTTCAATATATGATAGAACAGGAATTCCGTTTGTATTTATATGGTCAATAACGCTTTTATCGGGAAGTCTGTTGATAATTGCACCGATTTTTTTATACATAACAAGCTCATCTGCAACGCTTTTAATTGTAGAAATAACCTGAGTACCCTTTTTAGAAGCATCACTTATGAGAAGAAGGTGAGAAACCTTTTCCATAACTCTGCGGTTAATCTGCTCAATACCTGCTTCGCCATCAATTACAACATAATCAAACTCTTTTGAAAGTATGCTGATGACTTCTTTTAAATATGTATTGATTTTGCAGTAACAGCCTGCACTTTCAGGTCTGCCAACAGCGATAAAAGCAAAACCATCAGTTTCAACAAGGGCATCAAAAATCTTATATCTTGCCTCACCTAAAAGCTCAATAGCAGCTTTAACCTCGCCATCTTCAACTGTTTCAACGATTTCTTTTCTTATATCATCAATAGTAGTTTTAACCTCTATTCCCAATGCAGTTGAAAGACCTACTGCAGGGTCTGCATCAATAGCAAGAATTCTTTTGTCGGGGTAAGCCTCAACAAGAAGCTTAACTATTGCCGCAGAAATTGAAGTTTTTCCTACTCCGCCCTTTCCTGAAAGGGCAATTATTGCTTTATTTTCCATAATATCACCTGAAAAAATACTTTCTTAGATTATAACACTCATTGTTTTTCTTTTCAATGAAAACCAAAAAACAATTTGACATATACTGTCTAAAAAATTATAATTTTATCATTACATTTCGGAGGTTAAAATATGGAAAAGCAAAAACCGATAATAGAGCTTGAATTATATTTGATTCGCCACGGTCAAAGCCAAGGAAATGTCGGCTATGATAAGGAAAATTTAACATCACAAGAACGTCACGACCCAATTTTAACCGA
This sequence comes from Acutalibacteraceae bacterium, assembly GCA_045541435.1. Lineage (GTDB taxonomy): Bacteria > Bacillota > Clostridia > Oscillospirales > Acutalibacteraceae > DTU089. The sequence continues at coordinate 9,104 of JAZQJD010000032.1, read as the reverse complement.
AAAAGGCGTAAAACAGGCGCAGCTTGCAGGCAAGCATTTATCAGATATTGCTTTTGACAGAGTATATTCAAGCGGTCTTTTAAGAGCTATAAGAACCGCAACCGAAATACTTAAGGAACAGTCTGCAGAAAAGCCCTTATATATTTTCCCTCACTTAGCAGAAGCAGGCTTAAGTTCGGAATATGAAACCACATTAGAAGCAATTCACAAGATAAACCCAAAGGCAATTTTATCTCCCGAGCTTGACCCTCAAACACCACTTCTCATCCCTTCCGACAACAAAGATGAAGCGGGTCTTTTCAAAAGAGCTGCATTTATTTTAGAGCATCTCAAAGAAAACTTTAACAACGGCGAAAAAATTGCTCTCGTCTGCCATGCAGCTTTTTTAACCTTCATTGTATTCTCCATAATGGGCTTCACCACCGAAACTCCTTTTTATGATATTAACTTTGCCAATACGGGTATAACAAGAGTAATATTCTACAAAAAAGGTACAAACTCTTACGGTGATGTAGTTTTTGATTACATAAATAATACCGAGCATTTATCTGATATATAAAATTAACCGTCTTGGAAGCCAAGACGGTTAATTTTATTCTTTATTCTTTTTCTTTCTGTCGTGAACAATCATTCCGACGATTGTGAATACAAAAAGAACTACGTGAGTAATAAGTGCACTGTAAGACTCTGAAAGAAGGTCATAAACACCCCATAAAGTGATGTTGAAAAGCGTCCAGAAACGGTATTTTGCACCGCTTGACTGACCGATGCACATAACAAAGGTAAGAGAAGCTACTATGGCAAGAATACCAAGTGGATTAAATCCGCCAACTACAAGATTACATACAATAAATGCAACGCAATATATTGCAATCAACCATTTGGGCAGGGGCTTATTCTTTGAATCAAAGAAATAGTTGATTATTGACTGAATTGCACCTATGTAGCAGGAAGCTGCGCCGTTAAGACCGCTTCCGTCAACAAGATAGCTTGTTGCAATAAGGGCATTAGCACAAAAAACAAAGAAAAGTATTTTCTTCATTTTTTCACCTTTAATAAGTGAAGCAGTAATCATTGAAGCTAAGCCTAAAAGGCTTAATATATAAGATAAAATTTCCATAAAACACCTTGTTATTACTTAAAAATATAGCTGAGACCCAGCAGAATATAGAGAGGGCCCAAGCAGTAAATCATAAACATTTCCTGATGAGGAACCTTTGTTTTAAAGCAATCCGTAATAAGCAAACATTCAAAAAGATAAGCTCCTGCACCATAAAAATATGCTATAGCCTTAGAGTCATAGTGATGCTCGTCTAAAAAGAAGGAGGCAATAAAAGTCAGTACGGCTGCCGCTACAAGTATATTTCTTACAACAAGCATTATATAATCACGCTTACGGTGACCCTCATGGGTAAGCTCATTTCTATCGGGAATTGTTGCATCCACGGTGTGCTTGATTTGCTTTATTAGTTTAGACATCTTCTACCTCTTTTAAAATTATTTAAGGGGTGAAACGAAAAGGAATTCATCTGCAATCATAAATTGTGGATATTCCTCAAATGTGTCAACAGTAGGCTGATTTTCGCTTTCGAGAAGAGTGAAAGTAAACTCGCTGAAGCCTGTTCTGTAATCTGCCGCAACGTGAGGTGCATCTTTTACAAACCAAGTGTTATCCTTGAAAACCGCAGTTGAAGCATCAATTACATTATCTGAAGAAATATATTTTTTGTCTGCATTTTCAATATAACCCTTTGAAAGCGTTTCGCCTAAAGGTGCAATAGTTGCAAAATTTGAGGTAAGCTCCGCTTCAAGCACATTATCGCCATTAAGGTTTGCCTTTTCATAGACAGGAACAAGGCTTGAGTTGTAGTTTGAAACGAATGAAATCTTTACTCCGTCTTCTTTAGCTTTTAAAAGGGTTTCTTCTGTGCTGAAAACAAATTCCTTTACGCTGTCAAGCTTATCGAGAAGAACAGGGTATTCCTCCTCGTGACCACCGAAAATGTTTTCAACGCCACTTTCAAAATCCCCATCGGGACAAAGTGCCCAGAAGCCACAGAAGGTACCAAGGCTGTCACGAAGCATTAAATCGTTACCGCTATCAAAGCTCTCGGAAACCATATCGTTAGCAACATCCGCAATAAAATCAACAACGCCCAGCATATCAAAAATACCGATAAATATTTTAAGAAAAACATTATCGCCTGTTGCACTATTTATAAATCTAACAAGAACATCTCCGTCAAAAACAATTCTTCCGTTAAGAGCATCACCGCATACATAGGTTCCGTTCTGAGCACCTGAAAGAAAAACTGCAGATTCAACATTATATGTTCCGTAGTAATAGAAATAAGCAGTTGTAACCATACCGCCCATTGATGCACAAATGATGTTTACTTTATCTTTACCGCTGTTTCTTCTTGCAGTTTCAACAAAGCCGTGAAGCTCATCTGCTATCTGCTCGGGAGTTTTTCTCCAGTCGTAAGTAAAGAAATATGTATTTTCTGCACCGTATTTATCAATGGCTGTTTTAACAATGCCTTCTTCACCGCCATCGGGAAGACTTGCAACAAATTCGGGATAGCTTGCCATTGATTCGGGATACTGCTTCATAGAAACATCGTAATATTTTGAATTACCCTCTTTATCGCAGGAAATGGGATCAAAAATTTCTTTTGCAGCCAAAAAAGCTCCGTCTAATACAGAATCCACCTTTTTAAGCTTAAGCATACCCATAAAGCCATCAAGCAACGCCGAAATTATCACATTACCGCTTACATTAAGAGCTTTTTCACCGTTTTCAAAGGTAAGCCCTGCAAAGTCAATACCTCTTACAATAATAACGGGATTGCCGTTATAATCTTCGGCTGCGGTAACAGTCTTCTGAGCCGCAAAGGCAGGTACTGTAATTGTAAAAATCATTACAACTGCCAATAAAACTGATAATACCTTTTTCATATTTCCGTTCCTTTCAAAATTTTCCTATGCTAATCCTACAACACACAAGCACATTTTGTCAAGAAAAGCAACTTTTTTTCTTTAGTTTTATTTCTATTTACTTATTTAAATTTTAGTAGTATAATAATCCCAATGTGTGTGAAAGGAATTGATAAAATGAAATACATTGGTTTCGCATTACTTGCTATTCTGGCAATTCTTGTACTTTTAATCGTTGTTGCCGCAATTAAAGCAGTTAAAATCAAAGCAAAACCCAACACAAATGCACCGGCAATTAACCCAACCGAAGCAGAAGCAAATGATTATGCTAAAAAGCTTTCCGAAATGGTTAAGGTGCCAACTGTTTCATTAAGAGGAAACACAGATTTAACTCAGTTTTACAAGCTTCACCAGGTTATGAAAAATAACTTCCCTCTTATTTTCTCAAAGCTTGAATGCACAGAAATTGAAGGCAACCTTCTTTTCCGTTGGCCCGGTAAAGACCCCAAGAGAAACGGTCTTCTTCTTATGGGACATCAAGACGTTGTTACTGCTGACGAGCCTAACTGGGAAAAAGACCCCTTCTCAGGTGAAATTGCAGATGGCAACATTCACGGCAGAGGCGCAATGGACTGCAAATCAACTGTTTTTTCAGAATTTCAAGCTATTGAAGAATTGCTTTCAGAAGGCTTCGAACCACCTTGCGATATTTACCTTGCAACTGCTGTTGATGAAGAAATTTCAGGCGATGGCGCACCAAAGCTTGTTAACTACCTAAAAGAAAAAGGGGTTCATCTTGATGTAGCGATGGATGAGGGTGGTGCAATTCTTAAGGACCAGCTTCCCACAATGAATGGCTGGTGTGCAGCAATCGGTCTTCTTGAAAAAGGTTATATCGACCTTAAGGTTATTGCAAAAGGTAAGGGCGGTCACTCCTCTACACCTAAGAGCAACACCCCCCTTGCAAGACTTTCAAAATTCGTTGCAGATATTGAAAAGGATAAACCCTTTAAAGCAGAAATTTCCGGCGCAGTTTATGCAATGCTTGACGAAGCCGCACCATACTTGGGCTTCCCACTCAGAATGGTTCTCGGCAATATGTGGCTTTTCAAAGGTCTTCTTACTAAAGTTCTTCCTATGGTTTCACCAATGTGCAATGCTTTTGTTAAAACTACATTCTGCTGCACAATGGCGGAGGGTTCACAAACTCCCAATGTTATTCCCTCAGAAGCTTATATTGTTTGCAATTTAAGAACTTCTCCACATCAGAATGTTGAAGAATCTCTCGCAGTACTTAAGAAATATGCAGATAAATATGACCTTGAATTTGAAATTATTCACGCAAGAAATGCCTCAAATACTGTTGACTACAAGGGCGAGGAGTTCGGCTATCTTAAGAAATGCCTCAATGAGTGCTATCCCGATGCAGGTGTTATCCCCTACTTAATGACAGGCGGAACAGACTGCCGTCACTATGAAGAGGTTGCAGATAACTGCTTACGCTTCTGCCCCATCAAAATGAGCAACGCCCAGCTTGCAGCAATGCATCCAGCAAACGAAAGCATTGGTGTTAAAGAGGTTGCAGATTGCGTTAAATTCTACAAATACTACATAAAAAATCATAAATAATGTTTTTGGCTACCTGCTCATTTTTGAACAGGTAGCCATTTTCTTTTTTATTTGTTTACATCTCTTAATATACAGGCACCGTCTCTTGTATATTGAACAACAGTCATTGAAATGTTGTCAAGGGAGAAGAAAAATTTTCGGGTTTCTATTCCCAAGGCGGTGGGAATGAGATATTCAAGCATACCGTGGTGACTGAAAACCGCAACTCTGTTGCCGTATGTATAATTTTCTTTTATGTAATCAATCACTTTTTTTGCACGAAGATTATTATCTTCAACAGCTTCGCAACCGAATTCATATTCCTCTGTTCCGAAAAGCTTCTTGCACATTTTAGTGTTTTTATAATATTTCTGAAGATATTCTTCACTACAACCGAAATAACCGGGGGTGCAACCGCATTCAATGAGCTCGGGGCAGATATGAAGAACGGGATTATCTGACTTTGCCTTGCAAACACCTGTTGCGGTTTTGAAGGCTCTGAGAAGCGAGCTTGAAATAAATCCGTCTATTTCCACATCCTTCAGCTTTTCACCCAATATATCGCATTGCTTTTCACCGAATTCAGTCAGTTCACCATCGCAATTATCTCGGTCACCAATATCTTTATAATCCGTTTCTGCGTGGCGAATAAAAATTATTTCTAATAAATCCTCATTTTTCAGATTTTCCATTTTTTCTGTTCCCCTCTTCATCGAAATTCTTTTTCAAAGCTTTTTCTGTTAAAATGATTGATGCTACTATTGGTACGAGCTGTACTATGGTAATCACTGAACCGAGTATGCCTACTGTGTCTTCATCCTTACCGATTACAAAAAGCAACGCCAAAACTGAAACAGATAACAAAACCAATCCCCATTTAAACCATATATTTCCTATGTGCTTATGTGCAAATTTCCAGGTTCCTTCATTTTTCATTGAAAGATTTGTTCTGTAACCAAAAAGATAGTTTATATTTTTAGGAGTTTTTTTAATAAAATATTTACCGAAAAGAATCATAATAACAGGTATCAGCAAAATCATTGCTAACATAAAAAGCCAAAAGCCCATATAACCACCTCAACTAACTAACATTTTCTGCTGTTCCTTATAAAATTTCTGAACACTGATGAATGCACCTATTACACAGTAAAGAGCATAAACGCCATATATGAGATAGGTTGTTTCCTTATAATCATTTACAACCATTTGTATGTTAAGAAAAACACCGACTATACATTGAATAATCCAAAGATATGTATATTCAATGTAAGCGAACATTGTTAAAACAGGTATTACAAAGCCGAATATAAATGAGCAGCTATCAAGAATTGCATATTCATAATCAAGGCGCATAAATACTGCCGCCATTATTCCCCATACTACAAGGAATGCAACGCTCCAGAGTATTCTCATTTTTGTTGTCATTTTTCGGAATATTGCAGTTTTTTTATAGGCATTTTTCTTCCAGCGGAAAAATGTCATCAACTGAACAGGAAAGCTGAATAGAATTGCGGATGCTGCAGAAGCATAAACTCCCATATAGATATAAGCCACCGTGTAAATAAGGGAATTTATTGAGCCGATCAACGGACCAAGTCTGTTTGCTTCTGACTGAAAAGCCATAACAAAAAGGGACACAAACAATGGTATCATCAGAAAAAATTCCTGCTTACATAATATCCCTGCAACCAGGATGGCAATACCTGTTGCTACTATAATAATTATTTTAGAATTTTTCATAATTTATTTTCTCTGCAAACAAATAACCCAATTTAATGGTGCAATCCGAATCATAATGGGCTATATCAACCTCCGATTCAGGCTCTTTTGAGGTATCAAGGCCTTCTGCTATTGTGTCTATATAGTAACTATTAGGAGTTTTCTTTGCATAACTTTCTTTCCACTGATTTATGTCTTGATAATACTGCCATACATCTGAAATACCTGCATCTATATACACACAGTTCTTCGTATATTTCCCAAACTTTTCGTTTAAATCTTTAAGTAAATTCTCATAACGCTCCCCGTATTTTTCAACAGTATCTGCTTCAAGAGCATCGCTTTCACCTTGCATCCAGCAAAAAGCGCAGATTTCAGGCTCATATCCTTGATTTTCTAAAATAGATATGCTTGCATTAAGAATTTTTACAAGCTCGTTAAATAGCCAGCCGCCTTTGCGGTAAAATTCATTTTCACTATCGCCAAAACCAAAAGCTTCTTTCTGATACTCACCTTTGCAAGATGGCGGTAACCAATCGTAAAAAATATTTGTTCCGCCAACGGCACATTTTACAATAAAATATTTCTCATCAAGGTATTTTCCGCTTAAATAATCAGCAATTCCAACCTCGGGACCAAAAGTATCTTTTCCTTTTTCGGCACAACCGAGAGTAGTTTTAACAAAGCCGTTGCTCTTCATATCGTGAGAATAATAATTCATTAAAATCTCATCAAAGCCCTCTTTGAATTTTTCTACCTTTTCGTCACTGAAATGTCTTGATAAATATTTTATATGAGCAACGCCAACCGCATTTGATTGCCCTGCTAAAATTATTATTTTCGCTTTTTTCATAGAATCACCTGCTTGTGAGTTTATATTATCATACAAAAAATGGTTTTTCAACAATTTGCAACAAAAGCACACCGGTTGGTGTGCTTTTGTTCACTCTTGATTTTCACAAACATATACATAATGCTCATCAAAATCTTCATATTCTTTATCTTCGCCATTATCGCCTGCACCAATGATTTCTTCTGAATAGTTTTCTACCAACCACAAATACTCTCTGCCCTCATCATCCTCATAAAGCTGAACCTTATCATCCTGCAATGACTGGTCCCATTTTGAAAGACCGTCTGTTCGTGCAGATTTCCATACAGGTATATCGCCCAGAATTGTAGTTTTATGAGCAATTTCGGGCAGCTCGTCTATTCTCTCAAACACCTCGCCATAAAATGTAATTGTTGAATAGTCCTCTGCTACTAATGCAGGCTGTCTTGAATCAACAAATAATACCGAAAGCACAAGAGAATCAAGCAATATAAATACTATCAATGAAACAACCATTAAAGCTGCTAAAACAAGGCAACCACTAAAGCATCCCAGTTTTTTACCCTTGTTTCGTTTTTCTGTTTTTTCTTTATAATATTCTGCATTTATAATGTTCTTTTTAAGAACATTGGGTTTGCAAAGATGCTTAAAATATAAGCCTCTTAACGGATATGCTATTATCATATCAATGAAATCCATTCCTAAATCGGATGCAAGCCCTATTTTTTTATATTTTTTAATTATTTCTTTACTGTTTTTTCCTTTGGCATAAACAAGCTCTGCTTTAATATTTTCATCACAAACAACTTTAGGATAGCTAATTTCAAAATCTTGAAAAATCCAGGTTTTATCGCCTAAATCAAACATATCAAGCTCTACAGTAATAACTGTTTCAGGTGTAATATTTGAAATTTTATAGGTGCAATCAGCCTGTAAAAACAAATCAAAAATCTCATTTGTCGCTTTTTTAAATAACTTTACAGCTATCTTTTCTTTCAAATCAGGTTCTTCGCTCAATATATTATCAAAATCCTCTTCCCTTAAAATTTCACCTGTAATCTTAAGAGTAATTGAATCCGCTGTATCTTCGATTTCAATCCATTTACTTTCGTCATATTCAATTAAATGAGTTTTGCCGTTTATATCAATTTTCATTTCCATACAGAAACTATTTACGATACAAACTCTTTTTACTCCATCCTTGCTTGCAGAAAAAATATCTTTAACCGTAGTATCAAGGGCAACTGCCAGCTTTTCAAAGGTTTCAATTCTCGGAAACGCCTGTCCATTTTCCCATTTAGAAATTGATTTATCGGAAACGTCTAAAATTTTTGCAAGCTCACTTTGAGTGAGCTTTTTATTTTCTCGCAATTTGCAAATGTAGTTACCGAATTTATACATATTCACAGCAATCACCTCTACAAACATTGTACTGACTTTTCATCTTTTTGCAAGAAAAATCAGGTAGAATTAAATTAGAAATATAAAAAATAAAGGATACCGGATGGTATCCTACGACAACTACGGTCAGAAACATAGTCGTATCACTCGCTGTTCGCTTCGTGATACTCCTTGTTTCTTCCTCTCGAAACCTTGCCTGCATCTGCCACTGGCAGCGGCAAGGCTTCGAGCAGTTAACAGCCATCGACTGATAACTCTGAATTGTCTTAGTTTAAGTTCTATTTAAAGGTAAAAAAATAAAGGATACCGGATGGTATCCTTTATTTTTGGCGCCTCAAGTAGGACTCGAACCTACGACAACTCGGTTAACAGCCGAGTGCTCTACCGACTGAGCTATTAAGGCATTTTGTGTCGGCATCGCCCTATTTTCCCAAGCGGCTTCCCACTAAGTATCTTCGGCGCTGTTGAGCTTAACTACCGTGTTCGGGATGGGAACGGGTGGACCCTCAACGCCATCAACACCGACTAATAATATTATAAACAGCTTTTAGACCGTTTATTCCTAAAAATTTGGTGACCCGTACGAGATTCGAACTCGTGTTGCCGG
>JAZQJD010000031.1:0-40077 GCA_045541435.1 Acutalibacteraceae bacterium | reverse complement strand
CGACGTTATTGGTATGAAATACGGTTCACTCTTTGATGCAACTCAGACAATGGTTTCTAAAGTTGCTGATGATCTTTACGAAGTTCAGGTTGTTTCCTGGTATGACAACGAAAACAGCTACACAAGCCAGATGGTTAGAACAATCAAATACTTTGCAGAGCTTGCATAAGTTTGATTTAGTTTAAGCTAAAAATCCTCTTACAGTTCAAAACGAACTGCAAGAGGATTTATTTTTATTCTTTTTCAATTAAGTAAAAATCAAGGGTAAAATATGTATCACTCAACAGATAATAGTCTGCTCTTTCTTCATTAACCTCACAGGCTGTAATAATAAAATCCCCTGCTCCTTTATCTAATTCAATGAAAAGTTCATCGAAATCCACAGTAACAATTTCCAAATCGTATCCGAGATAATTGCAAATTTCACGGGCAATATCAACATCAAAGCCAACAACTTCACCATCATCATCGGTATAAACACGCTTTTCAAAATTAGGATCGCAAAGCATTGTTATTGTTCCGTTTTCATTATCCCTTTTTACACTTAAAAAGCTTTCTCCGTTCAAATGTGCTTCTTTTATTTTATCAAATGTACCGCCATTCTTTAACTCTTTAATTGCGTCATTAAAAGACTTTTGAAGCTTTTTATTATCACTACTAAAATAAGCACAGTAATCAATATTATATTCGCAAAGCTCTTTTTGTTTTATCTCACGTTCTGCCTTTAAATATTCTTTTAATTCAAATTCATTAAGAATACCGAAATCAGCTTTCTTGTTTTCGACTGCAAGCACAACATCTGATGATGAATTATAGGTAACCTTAGTATAACCATCGGAAATATAATCTTCACAAGCTAATGCATCTGCAGAACCATATTTTACTGCAATGAGCTTTTCGTCTTCCAAGACTTTTGTTACTTCACCACAAGAAGTCAGACCTAATAAAAGAGAAACAGACAGAACAAAAGAAATCAATCTTTTCATTTAACACACCTGTATCATTAAAAAACCGATTTGTGCATTTCTGCATAAATCGGTTCTTTTATATCTTATTTCTGATCAACATCAATTTTAACAATTTTAAAATTGATAATTCCACGGGGTGCTTCAACAACAACTTTATCTCCAACCTTATGACCCATAAGAGCTTTACCAACGGGAGATTCATCGGAAATTTTGCCCTCCGCAGGATTTGCTTGAGCAAAGCCTGTGATGGTGTATGTTCTTTCTGCAGCACCTCTTGTTGTTTCCTTGATGGTTACGATGGAACCAAGGTGAACAACTTCAGTATTTGAATTTTCTTCTTCATCAATAATAGTAGCTCTTGAAAGCATTGTTTCAATATCGTTGATTTCTGCTTCAAGCTTTGCCTGTTCGGACTTAGCCTCATCATACTCACTGTTTTCTGAAAGGTCGCCGAAAGAACGAGCAACCTTGAGTTTTTCTGCTATTTCGGAACGGCCCTCGGATTTGAGTACTTTAAGTTTTGCGGAAAGCTCCTCATAGCCTTCTTTTGTTAAAACAATATCCTGTGCCATTATGAATTACATCCTCTCAAAAATTAATTGCACAAACGAGTGTGCAAATTCAATAAATAGTATTATATAGAACTTGAACGGAAAAGTCAAGTTAAATTATTTATAGGAAAATGCTGAGCAAATTATATTATGGTCGATATTAAAGGATAAAAGCTTTTGATACTCTGATTGATTTTCAAAATATCTAACATCGGGGTATAAAAGAAACTCTCTGTCTTTTACATTTATCATCAGTTTTCCCTTATCATCAATTTTATCCAAATCTAAAAACACATCAAATTTATGTTTTGCTTCATCAATCTTTACAGAAACTATTGCACCGTATTCATAATAACATTCATTTTTAAATATCTCTGTAAAAGAGTTATTCGTTGTTATTATTTCAACTGTTTTTGAAATTCTTACGATTTCATAAAGCTCCTTATATGGTTTAAACTCCTCTGTTTTTATACATATATTTTTCCAATCCTTGTTAACAGTTTTTATTTGATTAATAAGGGATGAAAGTAGTGCTCTCTGATAATATTCTTTAGGTTTAAAGAGATATTTTTCAATTTTTTCTACATTCTGATATTTTGAAGGAACCAGCACCCTGCCATTATATATTTTTAAAAGTGTTATAACATCCTCTCTCATCAAATCCTTTTCTGTTAACTCCAAAACAATTACATTTTTACCATTTACACTAACCGAATCTCTTTTTAATTCAGTTTTCTTTATTGTTCTGTTATTCTTAAAGAGTCTTTTTTTAGTATTTTCTGTTTTCTCTCTTTCATTGACAAAATTTAATATTAACAAAAAAACGCCCCTTTTCATTCTATGAAAAAGGGACGTAATTATTATATAATATTCAATTATCCGCAAATCTGCAAGCCTGCAGGCTTTGACAAATAATTCATCGGGTTAACCCAGCCACCGTTAATCATAAGACCGAAGTGAAGATGAGCACCGAAAGAATAGCCGGTGTTACCTGCAAGACCGATAACAGTTCCTTGAGTTACATAATCACCAACGCTAACATGAACTGAGGAAAGATGTGCATAGTATGTTTTTACACCTTCGCCATGATTAATAACAACATAAAGTCCGTAACCACCGCCGTAGCCACTGCTGTTCGCTACCTCAACGGTACCCTCTTTAACTGCAACAATCTGTGCACCATGAGTACCGCCCCAACGGCAGATATCAATACCGTTATGCTGTCTTGTAACACCGTTAAGGGTTCTCATTTTAAAAGAAGATGAAACATAAGTATCGCTGTAAGGCAAGGGCCATATCATATCACCGCTGACTTGACCGGAACCGAAAGAGGTGTTCTGCTGAGAAAGCTTCTGTTCATAATCAAGAATAGCAGCCTCACCCTTTTCCATAGCAGCTTCGTATTCTTTACTCTTCGAGTTAAGTCCGTTTACGATACTCATTACTTTATCAAGGTCTTTTTGAATCAATGCTTCTTTATCCTCGATAATTTTACGGGCATCAACCTGCTCTTTTTTCTTAGCTTCATGTTCTTTTTTAGCCTCGTCAAGCTCTTCAACCTTGGAATTAAGACGAGTTTTCATATCTTCAATTTCAAGAACCTTTGCCTTAAGAGATTCTATATCTTCTTCGAGGTCACTTATAAGCTTATCATCGTGCTCTGCAATTCTGTCAATAAGCTCTGTTCTTTCAAGATATTCCTGGAATTTAAAGTTATCGGAAGTAAGAAGATATTCAAGAGTGCTGTTTGCACCGGTCATATAGCTAACACGGATTCTTTCGCCTAAAAGTGTGTAAGTATCTGCTATCTCTTGCTGAATTTCAAGCACTTGTTCATCAAGCTTTTTTATCTGCTTATTTAAATCTTCAATTTCGTTCTCAATACCTGTAATCTGATTATCAATAACTTGAATATCTGCATCAATAAGTGCAATTTCATCATTATACAGGTCTATCTGATCTGTAAGAACATCAATTTTTTCCTGCAAAGCATTGATTTCATCGTCATAAGTTGCTGCTTCTGCCTCAAGCTCTGCAATTTTCTTTTCATTCTCTTCTATTTGCTTTCTGATTTCGTCGATTTTGTTTTCATATTCCTGCTTTTCTGCATCCGTAAGAGCAAAAGCAGAAACAGACATAGCACCGAAAACAATAATCAAAGAAAGAATTACGCTTAAAATCTTTTTTGATTTATCAGTCGTTATCAACAACATTACTGTGCTCCTTTAAATATTTGTTGAGTGAAATAATACTACCGAATGCACCGATTACAACACCTATGAATGCAAAAATTCCGAAGATTATCCAAACATAATCAAGGAAATTAACCGCTTCTCCACCAAGCATCGAAAGCATATTAGTAATCCATATTGAAGCTATACTGTAAACACCGTACTGAATACCCAAACCGAGTATTGCAGAGAAGAGTCCCAAAAGAATACCTTCAACCATAAATGGCCAACGAATAAATGCATTTGTTGCACCTACAGCTTTCATAATGCTGATTTCAAGTCGACGGTTGTAAATTGTAATACGGATTGTGTTAGAAACGATGAATAAGGATACAAAGAAAAGAATTGCTACAATACCGATACTGATATATGTAACCGCATTTCTTATACTTGCCAGTTTACCTGCCAAATCACTATTTTCCTTGATTTGCAATACATTTTCATAGCCCTTAATCTCAGCAACTGTTGCATCAAACTGTTCAAGATCCTTAACAGTTACTTTATAAGCATCGGGAAGAATATCGGGAGAAAGACCTTTAAGAACCTCTGCCTTATCGCCATAAGATTCAATCTGGCGTTGGAATGCCTCTTCCCTCGGAACGAACTCTACCTCTAAAACATTGGCGTGGGCTTCCAACTGAACACCCAAAGTTTGAGTCATATAGTCATCTGCATCGTCATTAACATATACCATAACAACGTTCTGACCTTCAATCAAATCAAGAACAGCATTGATGTTAAGGAAAATAAGAGAACCGCTACCAACAATAATAAGGCAAGAAATGAGAACAACTATCGTTGCCAGCGAAAGCATTCTGTTTACCCAGATATTTCTGAAGCCCTCGCGGGTTAAATAACCTAAGCTTGCACCTTTCATTGAGCATCAACCTCCTCTTCTGCAGAAGCAGGAGCTTCTGTTTCAATAGTGTCTTTAGCGGGGTCGATACCATAAGTTTCCATAAGATATTCAAAATCGGAAGTATCTTCATTAAGGAAATATGAACCGATTTCATCTTCGGGAGATTCAAAGGTATAAGGCTCTGCCTCAATATGAGAAGCGTCGGGATAATCGGACTCAATCACACCGTTTTTTATGGTAATAACACGATGGTTAAAGGTTTTAACAAGATGCAAATCGTGAGTAACCATAATAACAGTTGTACCATCGGAGTTTATATGGTTAAGTAAATCCACGATTTCGTAACTCATTTTGGGGTCAATGTTACCGGTAGGCTCGTCCGCAATAATCATACTTGCATTATTAGCCAAAGCTCTCGCAAGAGCAACTCTCTGCTGCTCACCACCGGAAAGCTGGTTAGGCTTTGAACGAGCTTTTGAGTTAAGACCCACAAGTCCTAAAAGATAAGGTACTCTTTTTCTTATTGCACCCTCTCTTGCACCGATAACTCGCATTGCATAAGCAACATTATCGTAAACATTCATACTTTGAATTAAACGGAAATCCTGGAAAACAATACCGAGAGACCTTCTGAAATAAGGAATTTCTCTCTTCTTCATATTATTAAGGTCATAACCGTTAATATTAATTGAGCCCGAAGAGGGAACCTCTTCACGCATCATAAGTTTTAATAAAGTACTCTTACCGGCACCTGAAGAACCAACAATAAAAACAAATTCACCATTTTCAATCTTTATATCAAGATTATTGAGGGCTTTTGTTTTGGTGTCTTCATACACTTTGGAGACGCCTTTAAATTCTATCAATTTCAACACCCAATCTTAAATTTTTTAACAAAAACAATTATAGCACATCTTATTACAAAATGTAACCCTTTTGTAATAAAAATGTGCTAAATTAATTATTTCTTAATATTTTACGGGATTTGCATCAAGATATTTCTTAACCATTAATGCTACTTTGAAAACAATAGCATCATCAAATTCTCTCAAATCAAGACCTGTAAGCTTTTTAATCTTTTCAAGTCTGTAAACAAGAGTGTTACGATGAACGAAAAGCTTCCTTGAAGTTTCAGAAACATTAAGGTTATTTTCGAAAAATCTTTGAATTGTGAAAAGTGTTTCCTGGTCAAGAGTATCAATAGAACCAACCTTGAAAATCTCTTTAAGGAACATTTCGCAAAGAGTTGTGGGAAGCTGATAAATAAGACGAGCTATACCAAGGTGGTCATAGCTGACAATATTTCTCTCCGTATCAAAAACCTTACCAACCTCAAGAGCAACCTGGGCCTCTTTAAAGGAACGAGCCAAATCCTTAACACCAACAACAGGAGTACCGATACCAACAAGTGAATGTGTAAAGAATTCGGAAGAAAGTGCATCAGAGATTGAACGGGCAAGCTTTTCTAAATCCTTACCGTCAATATCGCTCTTAACCTCTTTAACAAGAGCAATATCACTTTCGCTGATATTAATAACAAAATCCTTTGTTTTATCCGGGAAAAGATTCTGAACAACATCGTAAACAGAAACATCACTTTTATCAAGAAGTCTGATAAGAAGAACAACTCTTGATGCTTCGTTATTGAAATGAAGCTCTCTTGCTTTGAGATAAATATCACCGGGAAGAATGTTATCAAGGATTATGTTCTTGATAAAATTGCTTCTATCATATTTTTCATCATAAAACTGCTTTATGCTTGAAAGCGAAACAGCAAGAACACCTATGTAATTCTGCGCAACGGAATCTTCACCCTCAACAAAAACTGCATATTCAGGACGCATATGTGTACCGAATGCTTGATAAAGACAACCATCACAAGCAACAGGAGTTGCAGCTGAAAAAATTGCAGGTGTATTCACATTGCGAACCTCACCGATTCTGCCAAGGTCACTACAAGAAATAACCGCACCGCTTTCATCTACTATGCCGATTGTTCTGTCGACAACATCACGCATTTGGTGAATAACACCTTGAAATAATCTATTGGACATTTATATGACCTCCAATAATTTTTGCCTTTGACTGTTATACATAATACACAACTTTGCACAAATTTGCAAGTGTTTTTTTGATATTTTTCAAATTTTTTTATGCAAATTGTTATATTTTTGATAAAAAACTTGTTTTATTTGCAAAAAACTCAAGGCTCAAACAAAAATTATGAAATTTAAGGATTTATGTTTTTTCAATCAATTTAAGCTCTTCTTCTGTGATAACACGTGCTTCACCCTCATTCAAAGAAGAATCCAATGCAAGTCCGCCTATTGCAATTCTTTTCAGTTCAATAACAGTTGTGCCCAAAGAGGCAAACATCCGTTTTATCTGGTGGTACTTTCCTTCTTTGATCACAACCTTGAAGATTTGGTTATCGTTTTCTTCAACCAATTCCAGCTGAGCAGAAAGAAGAACTGTTCCGTCACCTAAAACAACACCCTGCGCAAAGGCATTCTTTGCTTGTTCAAAATCAATTTTATCAGAAACTGTTGCTATATAAGTTTTATCGACATGCCGTGCAGGTGATAAAATTCTGTGAGCAAAATCGCCATCATCCGTAATAAGTGAAAAGCCTGTTGTATCCTTGTCAAGCCTGCCTGCAGGAAAAAGATTTTTCCTCTTTAGCTCGTCCGGTAAGATATCAACAACGGTTTTATCACGCTTATCTTCAGAGGCACTCACAACCCCCTTGGGTTTATTGAGCATTATATAGACGAATTTAGTTTGAGAAAGACTTTCGCCTTTGATTTTTATATCATCTTCATAAGAAACCTTGAGAGAACTATCTTTAACAACTGCTCCGTTTACGGACACTTCCCCTCTTCTCACCATATTTTTAACATCATTACGGGACAAAAGTCCTTGAGAAGCAATTAATTTATCCAGTCTTTCTGTTTTCATATTTTTCACCTACTTTTCCTCAGTTGACAAATAAAACCCGTGCATAAACCCATCAAGCTTTACAGAACACACATCTCCCCCGATAACTTCACCATTTTTCACAAGAATATTAATCCTTACAAAGTCATCAGTTGGCAATGTATCGGGATAATTTCTGACAATATAGGTCCACCTTTTAACTCTCTGACCTGCATATTTTTCAAGGTTAAAGCCTTGGTTTAATTGAATTTGGTTATAGTTACTATATACATCATCAAAGGTTTCGGGAATAACAACATCCCTCACTTCAACGGGCTCATTATCAACCTGCCAACCATAGCCGGAGATAAAGCTTAATATATCATTTTCAGTAGCAGCAATAAAAGAGCTTCGCTGCACTTTATCTGATAGACCGCCATCCTTGACGCACTTCAAAACAAGCACCGTACAAAAGCTTAATACCACTACCAACAGACCAATAAACAAAGATTTTTTTATTCTGTTTTTTGAAAGAGAAACCACAAACATAAACACAACTCCTTTACCACACAAATATATGTGCGATAAGGGAGTTTAATGAAGATTTTTTAGAAAAGACCCAAATAGGCATCAAAAATTGATTCACCAACAAAAGCACAAATCACTGATGCCATCGCCAAAAACGGACCAAAGGGAATAACACCCTTCATTTCTTTTTTGCTTACTAATTTCCTCACGATTGAGAAAAGAACACCAAGAAGAGCACTCATAAATAGAGCTATCAATACAGCTTTCCAACCGAGAACAAAACCAACAGCTGCCATAAGCTTTATATCTCCTCCGCCCATTGCTCTGCCACCTGTTACAAGAGCAATAAGGAAAAACAATCCCGAAACAGCAAAAAGACCAATAATTTTTGAAATAATCCATTCCTTTGTAAAAGTGCCGTTTATAAGAGCATCACCGACTATAAAAGCCCCACCGACAAAAATCGCAATCCACATTGAATCCGGAATTATCTGATGCTCGAAATCCACCCATGAAACTACTATCAGAGCAGACATCATTATCATATATCCGGCAAGCTTAAGACTTAAGCCCTCAATACCGGTACCACCGCAAAGAAACAAATAAACAAGCACATAAGCTATTCCGTTAAGCGCTTCAACAATCGGGTATCTCGGTGAAATTTTAGTTTTGCAATATCTGCATTTTCCGCCTAAGAATATCCAACTGAAAAGCGGGAAAAGGTCTTTCCAGTTAAGCTGATGCTTACAGGTTGTGCAAATAGAATTACCTTTTTTAAAATCCATTCCTATGGGTAATCTGTAAATCAAAACATTAAGGAAACTGCCTATAACAGTTCCGAAAACAAAAATAATTGTAGCTATGTACGCCGTAAAAAATGCCACTACAACCATCCTTTCTTTAAAAAATCAAACGACATTATGAATTATATATGCTTTTAGTGTTAAAGTCAACAAATATTATCAATGTAATTTGTTCAAAATTAATACCGACATTATATTGTTTTTTTTACTAATTTATGATATATTATATTTTGTATAAAAACCTAAGGAGGAACTTTTTCTATGAAAAAGATATGCAAACGTGTACTTGCCGTTGCTTTATCACTTGTTATGGTATTTTCAGTGATAAGCGTAGGCGCAGTTGCTTTTACCTTTATGGCATTAGCAAATTCAGTTACTATCGGTTCCGATGGTTCAACTGTTGTAAACGCAGACAGCGTTGAAGAAGCAATCGAATATATGGAGGCAAATCCCGATATGTTCTATGCTGAAGAACCCACATTTTATGCTGATGGTGCAACAACCCAAAAAGATGATGTGATTTATCCCACAGTTATCATCCCCGGCATCAGCCAGTCAATTTCTTATCTTGCTGACGAAAACGGCGACCCTGCTGTTAACTCAAACGGTGAAGAACTCTCCGGTGGTCTTCTCATTCTTGACTCCACTCAGATTCTTCCCGCAGTTATCAACAACCTTGCTGCTCCCCTTGCAACATCTCTCATCACACAGACTGATGCTGACGGTAAGCTTGCAGAAGGCGTTTATAACACTGTTATGCAGCTTTTCGCTATTCAGTCCAGCGATAAGAACGGTAACCCCATCAACAACCTCAAAACGATTGAATATTCTGTTGACGGTGTTCCCACCTCTGTTGCAAATATGACTGAAGACGACAGAGATTATTTCTACAGAATGATCCCTATGAAATCCATTAAGGATGAAGTTGGCGAAGATAACCTTTATCTTTATGCTTTCCCCCTTATCGGCGACCCAATGAAATCTGCTGAAGGTCTTGATGAATACATTCAGAAAATCAAAGCAGATAAAGGCGTAGATAAAGTTAATATCGTTACAATTTCTCTCGGTGGTACAATCCTCACTGCTTACCTTGAAAACCTTAAAGGTACAGGCTATCCCGATGTTAACCGCGTTGTTAACGTTGTTTCCTGTCTCCAGGGTACTGACGTTATGGGTGACTTCTATCTCAGAAGCTGGAACCTTGAAGACGAATTCTTCTTCCATGAATACGTTCCTATGATTATGGAAGAAACTTCCGGCAATGCCGCTCTCGGTTACCTTATTAACATCGCTCTTAAGATATTCCCAAAACAAGTTATTTACACAATTCTTACTGCAGCAGTTGATGGTATCCTCGATTCATTGATGCTTAACTGTCCTCAGTTCTGGGCAATGATTCCTGCAGATCGTTTTGATGATGCAAAAGAAAAATACAGCTTCATCTGGGAAGACGATGATTATGCAAAGCTTGCTCCCAAGCTTGATGCATTCCACACAGCTGCTCTTAACCTTGAGGATAACTTAACAGAGCTTATGAACGACGGCAAGCTCGTACATAACGTTGTTGGTTATGGTCTTGACTACAGCGCACAGGACTACTGCTTCTTTGCAGCAATGAAATCCTCTCTCACAACAAACAGCGACGCTATTATCGATATCGACTCAACTTCACTCGGTGCAACTTATGCTCCTGCAGGCGAAATCCTTCCCGACGAAGTTCTCTTTGCTGAAGATGCGATTATCTCTCCCGACGGAAGCGTTGATGTTTCAACATGTCTCTTCCCCGAAAATGTATGGCTCTTTGAAGGTCAGCATCACGAGGTTGGCAGAAACGATGTTGTTCTCTCTCTTGTAGGCAAACTTATCACAGGTGAAATCAAATCTGTAAACGATATGTCTGATTCATATCCTCAGTTCAATGGTAACCGTAATACAAAGAACATCACTCGTTGGTATCTTGAGGAAGCTGAAGAAGTTCTTAATGCAGAAGATCAGTCAATGTATGCTGCTGAAGACCTCGTTGAGCTTCAAGCTGCTTACGACGAAGCTCAGGCACTTCTCCAGAACACAATCTGCGATGCAACTGAAGCTGAAGCAGTATCAGACAGACTTCTCAACGCTCTTCGCAGAGTTGGCCAGGAAGGTGAAGCTGAAGATCAGACAATGATGAATATTCTTGGTGCTATTGCTAAATTCGTTGACGATACTATCTATAAGGTATTCGGCGGAAACGGCTTCTCAGATATTTCTCAGACAGGTCCCTTCCCCGGCTAATTAAACATAAGTACACTTGCACTTATTTCATATCTATGATATAATTTCACTCCCGAAGAAATTCGGGAGTGATTTATTTTAGAGGTACACAATGAACGTTTATTTTTACACTTTAGGTTGCAAGGTTAACCAATATGAAACTCAAGAAATGAGCGAGCTTTTAGAAAAAAACGGATATACTATTATATATAATGCAACCGATGCGGATGTTGCAGTTGTTAACTCATGCACTGTTACCGCAGAAAGTGTAAGAAAAACAAGGCAGACTATACGTAAGCTCAAAAAGAACAACCCAAAGCTTATTATTATTCTTACAGGTTGCGCATCTCAAGCAGAGCCTCATATCATCAACGATTTACCCGAAGTTGATATTTTTATGGGTAACAGAAGCAACACTAAAATTGTTGAAGCGTTAAACGAGTTCATAGAAAGCAAAGAAAAACTCGTTAAACAAATCGAGCACAAAACAGGTGATGAATTTATAGGTGTTGGTATATCACGCTTTGACGGTCACACAAGGGCATTTTTGAAAATCCAGGATGGCTGTGACAGATTCTGTTCATATTGTCTTATACCTACCGCAAGAGGTCGCTCACGTTCAAAAGCTCTTGAAGATATTGATAAAGAATTAAAAGCACTTTCGGAGAACGGCTATTCAGAAATAGTTTTTGTTGGGATAAATCTCTCTGATTACGGAAAAAATACACTTTATTCTCTTCCCGATGCTTTACGACTTGCAGAAAAATATGCCGGCATTAAGAGAGTTCGTCTTGGCTCTCTTGAACCCGACCATATTACAGATTCTATGATAGAGCAGTTGAAGGGAATAACAAAGCTTTGCCCTCAGTTTCATATATCTGTTCAAAGCGGTTGTGACAGCGTTTTAAAGGCTATGAACAGACATTATACAGCAGAAGAATATGAGCATCTGGCAAACAAGTTACGGGAAACCTTTTCTGATGCAACAATTACAACCGATATACTTGTTGGGTTTCCATCAGAAACTGAAGAGGATTTTAATGTAACTGTTGAATTTGTTAAAAGAGTCGGATTCGAAAAAGCTCATGTATTCCCCTATTCCGTAAGAGAAGGCACAAGAGCAGCAAAAATGGAGCAGTTGACAAAAGCAGTTAAAGAAGACAGAGCCTCCCGCCTTTCCTCTGTTACAGATGCAATACGTGAGGAATTCTTAAAAAAACAAATAGGCAAAACTGTTGAGGTGCTTTTCGAAACAGAAAAAGCCGGATACTGCGAGGGTTACACTAAAAATTATACTCCCGTAAGAGTTTTTTCCGAAGCGAAATGTAAAGGTGAATTTCTCACAGTAGAAATTATAGAGTCTGATAAAGATTATTGTGTCGGAAAATTTGTATAAATTTTACCGATATTTTCAAAAAATAATCTTGACAATAATATAGTGTTGTGATAATATATCTGTTGTTGTGACAGCACGCGGGTGTAGTTCAATGGTAGAATCCCAGCCTTCCAAGCTGGTCGTGTGGGTTCGATTCCCATCACCCGCTCCACAATGCGCGGTTGTAGCTCAGTTGGATAGAGCAACTGCCTTCTAAGCAGTAGGTCGGGGGTTCGAATCCCTCCAACCGTGCCAATATTATAAATTATGGTGGATGTAGCTCAGTTGGTTAGAGTGCCAGGTTGTGGCCCTGGAGGTCGTCGGTTCGACCCCGATCATCCACCCCATTTTTTATTTATATATTTAGGGATGTAGCCAAGCGGTAAGGCAACGGACTTTGACTCCGTCACGCGTGAGTTCGAATCTCGCCATCCCTGCCAAAAAATCTCGTTCTGAAGAACGAGATTTTTTTATCCATTGCGAAAGCAATGGCATATCATCACGCTTTAACGTGTATCTCATCACCGAAGGTGCATATCATCCGTCAGGCTGTATAACTACTTTCGCAATGATGATATACAAAACTTCGTTTTGATAATATGCAATTTATGCAAAATTGATGATATACACGCCTTTGGCGTGATTTATGAAAACAAAAATTTAATTGCTTATAAAACTATTTATGGTAGAATAATACTTATTAGACACCGCCAAGGAGAACAACAAATGAGCCTTTTTAATAAAAAGAAAGCAGATAATAACATTCCCCACTTTGCCGTTTGCGGTATAGTAGAAATTAACGGTAAAATATTGTTAGTAAGGCACACATACGGAGTTGCCAAAAATAGAATTCTTTTGCCCGGTGGCTACGTAAAAGAAAATGAACTGCCCACCTTTGCAATTGAACGTGAAGTTTTTGAAGAAACAAGTGTTGTTTGTAAAGCAAAAGATTTGTTTTCAATGCAGTTTAAAAGTGAACAATGGTGTGCAGTTTTCATAATGGACTACAAATCGGGAAGTCCCACCTCTGACGGATATGAAAATAGTGAGATTTTATTGTTAAGTATTGATGAAGCTCTTGAGCGTGAAGATTTAACAAATATGAGCAGAGAAATCCTAAAAGCCTACAAGAATAACAAAAACGGATTAGCTAAAAGCAATTATTTGGCTAAATCCCGAACAGAAAAAGATTATGTGATTTTTGGTGTGTGATATGATTGCAGACCTGATAATCAATATATAAATTGAAAAATAAAAACATAAACATCTACCGACAAAATCGGTAGATTTTCTTTTTGTAAAAGTATTTTTCTAACCAAAATAGCAAATGTAAAAGAATTTTGATAGACAAAATAACGGTTTATGCCTATAATTAAGGCAAGAGGTGAGCACAATGGACATCGGAAGCAAACTAAAAAATGCAAGAAATGATGCAAATTTCACTCAAGAGGAAATTGCAGAAAAAATAGGTGTCAGCCGACAAACTATTTCAAATTGGGAAAACAGCAAATCCTATCCCGACATTATAAGTGTAATTAAATTAAGTGATATTTATTCTATCACTCTTGATGCCTTATTAAAGGAGGACGAGAATATGATTAAACATCTTGACGAAAGTACAAATATTGTAAAAAGCAAAAATCGCCTAAGGAAAATTCTACCGATTTTAATTTACACTTCAATATGGGTAGCTTGCGTTTTATTCTTCTGGATTTTCAACTCTGCAACCGATGCTGCAGTTTATTCAATTTTCGTTTTATGGGGAATTCTTCCGATTACAAGTTTCACAATTTCAATTATAATCGGAAAAGATGATTTCAAACCATTAACAAAAATCGGAGCTGTTGCTTTAATGGGAATAATGTATATGCTTTGCACTTATCTTACATTTTCCTTAGCCAATATGGTAGCTTTCGATAAAATCAATACTCCGGATTTAGATTCGTTGTTTATAGGAATCGGCTTTTCTGCTATAGGAATGGGAATAGGTTGTTTAGCAAAACACATAAAAAACAAAAAATCAAAATAAAATTTAATGGGTTGGCATTGAAAATGCTTTTTCATGCCAACCCATATTTTATTTTGTAAAATCTTTTAAATCATAGAACTTACTTTCGTATCTTCCGTTAAAATCCTTTTGGCTTCTTTGATTTACAACAAAAATCTTTTGAGATTTATAAAGAACGGCTACTTTATTAAGCGCATTTTTATCTTCTGTAAAATGCTTTTTAGCCTTCTTATAAAGAGGGTCATTTTTTCTTTTGAAAACCTCGGGTATCTGCAAGGCAGATGAGCTTGAAAGCAAATCACAAATAAGGGTTTCACGAAGTCTTTCAGAATCTGCAAAATCTTTGAAATAATAATAAATATGAATTGCATAGTCCGAAAGGCTCATTTTGTTACCGTCAATTTCATTTCCGAAATCCATAAAAAGCTTAAATGGTGTGAAGCCACATTCATTTAAAAGATAGTCAAGTGTAAAAAGAAAGCGACCGCTGTTATACATTCTTTCCAAAGCATCCTCACACTTTTTTAGCTTTTGAATTTCTTTATTAGTTAACCAAGGAGTTGAGGTTACCTCGTATGGTGGATTTTCGTTAAACTCGCAAGGGTATTTCTCTTTATTCTCCCTCATATCTGCTCCGTAAAGAAGCTTTAAAAAGCCCATTTGAAGCATATTTGCTTTAAGGCTATATCCAATATCAAAGCTTCTTTCAAAGCTGTTTAAATCTTCTCCTGTGAGCCCTGCAATCAAATCAATATGAATATGCATATTACCGAATGAAATAAGCTTTTTTATATTTTCAATAAGCTTTTGGGTATCTGTTTTTCGGTTAATTGCTTTAAGGGTAGCTTCATTTAAGGACTGCATTCCGATTTCAAGCTGAAAAACACCTTTAGGAGCTTTTGAGAGTATTTCCATTGTACTCTCTTTAAGTATATCCCCTGCTATTTCAAAATGGAAGCAAGTTCCTTCGGGAATTTTTGTTCCGTAATTTGAGAGTATGAATTCTAAAATTTCGTTGGCTCTTTCAGCCTTCGCATTAAAGGTGCGGTCAACAAATTTAACAGTTTTAGTACCGCTGACTGCAAGTATCAATATATCATTTTTAACTTGCTCAATATCGAAAAACCTTAAGGGTGAGCATCTGCCCGATAAACAAAATGCACATCTATAAGGACAGCCCCTGCTTGTTTCAATATATGAAATTCTGCCTTTAAGATTATCGAAAAACTCCTCATTATAGGGTGATGGAGGGGTTTCGGTGCAATCAACCTCGGGAACTGAAATTATATTATCTTGCTCTCTGTAAGAAAGTCCGCTAACACCATTAAAATCACCTTTATTTGAATAGGTATCAAGGAATAAGGGAAAGCTCTTTTCACCCTCTCCGGAAAGAACAAAATCAACAAAGGAATAATTTTCTAAAACATTTCCGGCTCTGTATGAAACCTCAGGGCCACCAAGAATTATTGTGCAATTTATTTTTTCTTTTAATATTTTACAAAGCTCAAGAGTTTTTTCTATATTCCAGATATATGATGAAAAAGAAACGATATCGGGATTTTCATTTATAATTTGTTCCGCAAAAGTATTTATATCGCTGTTTATTGTAGCTTCCATTACCTTTGCATCAACTGAGTCAACACAAAACGCCCTGACTCCTGATAACAAGCACCAAGGGGCAAGGGATGCGTGAATATATTTTGAATTAAGACAAGCAATAACTAATTTCAAAGCATTTCCTCAAATCGATTATTTTTCTCATTCTACCATATAAATTCAATTAATCAAACAGAAAAAATAAAAAATGTGGTGGCTTTGAAAAACATTTTTTCAAAGCCACCACAAATTAACTTTTACTCTATTCTTACAAGATACTGACAATATGCGTAAACATTCATTATCTTTTTAGCCTCTACCCCATCATCTGCTTGAATAACAGGATTGGTTTCAGATGGTGTTCGATAAAGCTTAAACACGATTGCATTCTGACCGGGACGCATATTACGGATGCTTTTGTATTCAAAATTACGTTTTTTAATACCCAACTGCTCGAACATTACTGATTCAATGTCCGCATTGGTGAAGCATTTGATATATTCGTCTTCATCAAAAATTTCAAGAATGTGTTTCGCCTCTTCAAATGAAATATTGTAGCATTTGAACTGACCCTCATTAAGAACAGACATCATACTACTGTTATCTAACAGCAATAACGGCAATTTGTTAGCATCTACCATAAGTAAGCCTCCCTTTGTGAAATAATATTTACCATATTGGTTATATTTATTTTACAATACGCTATGCACTTTGTAAAGTAAATTTACAAAAAGTTGATAAATTATGTTCAATTTGACGAAAAACTGTATTGATTTTTATTAATATAAATGATAGAATTTATTAAATTATTACAAAAAGAAGGGAAAACCTTGAAGAAAAAAGTTCTTAACGGATGCGATTTGCTTGATAGCGAGGCTGCTTTTAATATGCTTTCAGGTAAACGATTAGGATTAATTTCAAATTCAAATGCTCTTTTAATAAACGGAAAAACTGTAGCTTTTAAAGTAAATAAAAAATATAACCTTTGTGCCTTGTTCAGCGGTGAACACGGCTTTAAGGTCCAAAAGCAAGCAGGTGGTTTTGATAACGAGGTTTTTACAGAAAGCGAAACAGGTATTCCTGTTTACGACCTTTTCGGTGGTGAAGAAGCTTTAGAAAAAGCAGAAAAGATATTTAAAACACTGGATAGTGTTCTATTTGATATTCAAGATATAGGAACTCGTTACTATACATACCAATACACACTTATCGATGCTTTAAAGCTATGTAAAAAAACAAACACTGAATTAATTGTTCTCGACAGAATAAATCCTCTCGGTTGCAACAGAATTGAGGGTAATTTATTGGAAAGTGATTGCATTTCAGAAGTTGGGAGAGTACAGGGACAACCTACAGTTACGGGTATGACAATAGGTGAAATTGCCTTATGGTATAACGACTGTTTAAATATAAACACAAAAGTTAAAGTAATTTCTTGCGAGGGGTTAACCAGAGATTTGAAAATTGAGGACACGGATTTAAGCTTTATCCCACCATCCCCCAATATGAAGAATAGCAATGCACTTTTTCTGTATGCAGGTACCTGCCTTTTTGAAGGCACAAATATCTCTGAGGGCAGAGGTACTGAAAAGCCTTTTGAAATTTTTGGAGCTCCCTGGTTAGATTCAGAAAAGGTTATTGGTTATATGAACAGTCTGCCCGCAGAAGAAAAAACTGCATTTAACGGATTAAAGTTTATTCCTTGTAGCTTTATTCCCTCATTCAGCGATTATGAGGGCGAGAAATGCAATGGTTTACAAATTGAAATACTCAATAAAGATAAGGTCAATATGTTTGAAGCAGGGTTACAGCTTATAAGAGCAGTGAGAGAAATTCATTCTGATAAAATAGAGTTTTCAGAGCATTATAGTAACCTTGCAGGAACAAAGAAAGTTCTTGATTGGGATTTTAACCCTCATAAATATATAAATTCACAAAAGAAAGAATTAGAAAACTTTAAAAGCACGGTAAAAAAACATTTTATATATTAAAAATCATCTTGTATTTTTAATATATTATGCTAAAATCAACTTATAAAATATTTGACATTCGGAGGTCTTTTCTATGTTAAAAATCGGTCTTGTTGGTGTTGGTGGTATCAGCCATTCACATATTGATGCTTGGGAAAAAATGGAGGACGCCCAGCTTGTTGCTATGTGTGACATTCGTCCCGAAAGAATGGAAAAATTCCCTGATAAGCATCGTTACACAGACTTTGACGAAATGCTTGCAAATGAAGAATTTGATATTATTGATATTTGCCTTCCTACATATCTTCACGCAGATTTTGCAGTTAAAGCAATGGAAAAAGGCATAAATGTTATTACAGAAAAACCCATTTCTTTAAAAGAAGAGGACATTGACAGAGTTTATAAAACCGCAGAGAAAAACAATGTTAAATTTATGGTTGCTCAAGTTCTTCGTTTTTGGCCAGAATATGAGCTTCTCAAAGAAATTTACGAAACAAAAAAATACGGTAAGCTTCTTTCCGGTACAATGACAAGACTCGGTTGCTATCCCAGATGGAGCTGGGACGGCTGGATGATGGATGAAAAGAGAAGCGGTCTTGTTCCCTTTGATTTACATATTCACGACCTTGATTTTATGGTTTACGCTTTCGGTATGCCCAAGGTTGCTCATCAATTCCGTTCAAAGCTTCCCGACCAGGATTTTATCAGCATCAGCTATGATTTCGGTGATTTCCAGATTAATTCCGAGGCATCCTGGTACGCAACAAGCTATCCCTTTACTGCCGAATTCCGTTTCCAATTTGAAGATGCAGTTGTTGCTAACGAAAACGGCAAAATGCTTATTCATTTAAGAGATGATAAGAAAATTGACCTTTCTGAAGAAGCAGAGGGCGAAACAGGTGACATCAATCTTCCCAAAAGCAACGCCTATGCAAACGAAATCCGTTATTTTGCCGACTGCGTAATAAACGGCACTCCTGTTGAAAAAGTTCAGCCTGAAGAGCTCCGTTGTGTATTAAATATTTTGAATAACCTTTAATGAAAATATCGCACCTACCATTCATTTGGTGGGTGCGATAAATTTATATATTCTTTTCTGTTAATAATTTTATTGCGTATTTTGCATATTCGGAAACGAACTGCCCTCTTCTTGTTACAACTGCAGGTTGGCGGGTTTGCTGACAATTTTTCAGCTTATATAAAGCGATACTCTCATCAAAATCAAAATTCTTAACGAACTGCAAGGGTAAAAGGGTTGCACCTACACCAGCTCTTGCCATTGACCAGGCAGTGCTCACTCCCACAACCTCTGTTGCAACATTGGGAGTAAAATCTGCCTCTGCACACATTTTATCAAAAAGCTGACGCATTTCCTGAGCAGGACTGACAAGAACAAAAGGAAGTTTTTTGCAATCCTTTAAATCAATTTCCGGAATAATATTTTTTGAAGACAAGGGAAGATTCCGGGATAGTTTTCCTGGAACTGCAAGAACAAGTGTATCCGCTTCAATAAGCTTTACATCTAAAACAGATTCATCAACAGGAAGGTTCACAACCGCAAAATCATATTTACCCTCAACGGCATTTTTACGAAGCTGGTCGCTACCCTCTTCATGAAGAACAACAGTTACACCGGGAAACTTTTCTTTAACCATATTAACTATATAAGGTATAAGATAAAGGCTTCTGAAGGGTGAAATACCGATTTCAAGTTTACCGAGCTTACCCGATTTATAATCCTCCATTGAGCGAACAAGCTGGTCTTCTTTATAAATAAGCTTTCTGGCCTCTGCCACAAAATACTCACCTGCTGCAGTTAAGGTCATAGGAATATTATTTCTGTCAAAAAGCTTAACATCAAGCTCTTTTTCCAAAGACAATATTTGCTTACTCAATGCAGGTTGAGTTATACCCAATCTTTCTGCAACAACAGAGAAATTCAAATCCTCTGAAAGCTCTATTACATATTGTAATTGTTTTCTGTTCATTATTTTTCTCCCCGAATATATTAGCCTTTTTAAACAATAATACTCGGGGTTTATTTATTTTTCAAGTGAATTTTGAAAATATTTTATATATACAAGCCTAATCTTATAATTCTAAAGTTGAAATTCTTGGCTCAAAGCAACAGACGGGTCTTACACACACAATTCTCACACCACTTGCTCTTTGCGGACCCACCTTCATAAAGGTAGCCAACACGGAGGTGCTACCTCCCAGACCTAATGCACCCACACCTGATTTATTGACACGGTCCGTAATTTCTTTTTCTAAATCAGACTGAATATCGTACCTACCCTCAACCTGTGCCTGAAGCATCATAGCAGTAGCCTCAAAATGACTTCTTCCGATACCTACCGCCAGAGTACATGGGGTGCATCCCAACTGAGCAACCCCCTCTGTTGCCCAATTTACAATTTCATCCACAACAACATTTGTATTATGCTTATGAAAAACTCTATATGTTTTTGCACGAATAGCCGGACCTCCGCCAAACATCAAAATATGCAAACGAATAACATTCTCTTTACAACGGCGCAAAAGTATGGGAGCAGGTTCAACACCTGCACTATCAATATTTATTCCACCGCTTTGGTCAATTCTTTGACTATCGTTTCCCATAATCCCCATAGGCCGTCCCGGAAGAATTCTGAGTCCTTGCTTTATTCCTTCACGGATTTCATCAAGCATTTTACCACTGACTGCACAATCCTCACCAATTTCCAGAACTAAATGAGGAATACCTGTATCGTCACACAAGGGGCTGTGATTTTTCTCGGCAACAACAGCATTATCCAAAATCGTTTGAAGAACCCATTTGGCTTTTTCATTGGTTTCCTTATCTGCAGCATTCTGATATGCCTGTTTTTTATCCTCTCTGAATGTACTGCCTGCTTGTACTAAGGTATCTCTCACAAGCTCTACAATATTATTTTTCATATATGCTCCTCCCGTGCGCTGAGCCTATAATCGCCGGATATTTATCTACCTTCATCAGATATAATGCTTCCATTCCTAATTCCGGAAACGCAATCACCCTATGTTCACCGGTTTTCGAACCAAGTAATGCGGTAACCGGAGGTATAACGGCATACACACTATTGTATTTATCAAGCGCCTCTACTGTTTCAGAATGTAATTGCCCTTTGCCGAGATGCAGCTTAATCCCTGCTTTAGAAAGAGGTTCAATACTATTTTCTATTTCTAACTTATTGGAACTGGTAGGACCCACACCTGCAGGACTGACCGCCGTATGAAAAACAACCTGTCCATGAAGATCAATACCAAGATCATCAATAGTACCATTTTCAATCATTTCTAAAATTTTTGGCAGAACCGCATCCCGACCACACAATATATAGCCGCTGATTTCTACAGTATCGCCTACCTGCAAACCTGACACTATTTCTTCTGATAAAGGCGTAGTTAATTCTATCATAATGAATACCTCTCTTATATATTCAGGTTGTATCGTTTATTCATTAACAGCAAAAAGTCGTGTATAAGACCCCTCATTTTTAATAACACCGAACGCCCTTGCTCGATTATACACATTTATTGCCCAATTTGTGTGTGGCTTTATTTCGTTCATTTTATTACCGCCCACACCCTTAACAACTCCGCCGACTGTTCCGAGAATCTGACAAGCATCATCATACTCCTCCTTAGTAACTGCCATTAAAGCATTTACAAATTTAATATGAGTAGGATGAATAACGGTACGTCCGATAAAGCCGTTCGCCTTATCAAGAATCACTTCTCTGAGTAATCCGTCAATCTCATTATTCACAAGGGGTTTGCGTCGTATAAGATAATCCTCAAAATCGTGAGTAGGGAGCTTCTCAAACATCAATTCTTTAGGTGCACGAAAATACTCCCATACGGGACCTGAAATAACATAATCATTGTTACGACCGCAAACATTAATGATATCTGACAAACACTCTCTTACAGTCATAACATCATATAAGCTGTAATCAACGCCTCTTCTGACTCCAAAAACAGAACTGAAGTCTGTACCACCTACACGTACCTGTAAAACAAGCTCGTGATATTTATCTAAAATTTTTCTTATGCCCAAAAGCTCGGACATACGAGTTTCCTTGTAGGCTACCTCAGGATCTTCTATAATAGGCATACCATATAAAACTTCTCCGAAACGCTCGTTTAAATCCTTAAGATATGCAAAATATTCATAACCATTTTCCGCATTAAATTTAGGAAAATTAACGCCACACAAAGATTTCACTTCATTTTTGGTCAGTGCTTCTCCAAAGGCTTTAAATTGCTCTAAATTTCTTACACGAACAAAAATTAATGGTACAAAATCAGGATTTAACTTTCCTGACTCAACAGCCTCAGTAACAGTCGAGAGCAGATGGTGTACATTTTCCATAGCTTCAGATACTTTATCTTCGGGGCAGGCATCTTCAAAGCAGAGGACCATAGTTGTCAGACCGGGCATAGAATGCTCCAATATTTTGGGTGTAAAGTCTTTAAATCCCGGCATATACATAGTTGCACCCAAGCAATACTGCAAAAGCTCACGCTCTGTATATTTATTAAAATGCTCCGGTTCAACCTCAAAGTGAAAATCCGGATTATACAAATGGTGTCTCATATTAACTCCTTTTCTTTATCAGACCAAACTTCCTTTGGGACTCCAAACAGCCTGAGGATAATACTCATCAATCATTCTCTTTACAAGGCTGCATTGCTTTGCTCTTTTTCTTGCATCATCCTCTGTTGAATCCCAAGAGTGAGTAGCGGCTACAGAACCACCGGTTTTTAAATAAATCGGAGCTGCGATACGAATCATTTCTGGAACTTCATAATGACGAATGAAGCCTCCTGTTGATTTTGGATTCTCTGTGTGAATATCTATGGGACAGTCCACAGCCTGACGCATAGCAGAAAGCATTTGCAACTGAATATCACGCACAGGGTTAATTGAATCAGCTCCTATATTCTCTAAAAGCTTAGCAGAGCAAGGGTTACCGTGACCTGCATGAGCTGATATTTTAAAATGACAATCCGCTGGAATTTCCCCTGCTTTACGCATTTCGTTTAATATCCACAAACAACCCTCGTCATAAACCAAAAATCCACGACAACCGATTTCAGCTGCTCTCTTGACATCTTCAATTGCACGAACAACCTGCTCCTGACCTCTCAAACGATACCCCATACGAACACCCTCTTCGGTGTGAACAGAAGCAGAAGTATCGGTAGTTGCTCTGGGACCGATTGCAAGAATAAGATCTGTTTTCCACAAATGAGAAAGCTCAACCATATCATATATTTCTTTATCGGTAAGGCGCATAATTCCCTGAGTCTGCGTTACACGGTGAAGATATAAGCCGTAATTATCCATTGATTCCAGCAATGCTTTCATAACCTTTGGCCCCTGAATACCCGGAACCTCAAAGCGAAACTGTCCCCCATCCTTAAAACGTTTTTCTGAATCGGGTAAATCATATGCATCTCCGCCCGGGAGACCGACAGACATTAAAAAATTTCTTGTTTTATTCATACTGTTCATATATATCCCTTTCTGCTTTTTGAGCCTTTGTTTTTTAATCTGATGACAAAATTTTATTTTCTATAAATTTATCAATATATTCTCTATGGTCGAATACGATAGGTGGCAATTTTCTGCTCAAGCCTTTATGAATACGACAATCTATAAATGAAGCACTACCGCAATCCTTTAAAATATTAATCGCATCTGCCAGTTCAGCTTTTGTAGTAACATAATGATGCACAGTTGCGTAACCACAAGCCTCTGCAACCGCCGTAAAATCAACATTATAGCCTGCAGATGGTTGACCTCCCACAGATTCGTGTGCACCGTTATTAAGAACTATATGCATAAATTTAGGTAGCTTTATTTTGCTTGCCATTGTCATTGCGCCCATATGCATCATAAGCGCAGAGTCGCCGTCAAGAGCAACAACGTGCCTGTTGGGATTATTTAAAGCAATACCAAGTGCAACAGATGAGGAATGGCCCATTGCGCCAACATTAAGAAAATCGTTTTCTTTTGTTTCGTTTCTTCTTTCACGCAGAAAAAATAATTCCCTTGTTGCTCTGCCTGTTGTAGCAGAGAAAATTGTATCAGATGGCATATTATCCAGAATTACTTCCATAGCCTCTTCTCTGCTCATAGGGTATTGATCATCTATGTCATTATCCTTTTCTGCAGCTGCCATCACACCTTTGGGAGATATTAGCGCAAAGGGACGACGATTTGTTTTGCAGTAATTCACTGCTTTTTCAACCACAGTTTCAAATTCCTCATTGTTATCTGAAAGTATAGAGTACGGAATCTGTAATAGATCCAGCAACCCGGGGGTTATTTCCCCCTGAAGCTTATGCTGAGGATGATTGGGCTCTGAGTTACCTTGCCCTCTCCAACCAATAAGCAGAAGCATCGGCACAGCATAAACATCTTTATCTGCAAGGCTTGCTAACGGATTCACAGTGTTTCCTAAGCCACTATTCTGCATATATACCAACGGAATTTTTCTTGTTGATAAAAAATATCCTGCTGCAATACCCACAGCATTGCCTTCGTTAGCAGCAATTACATTGCTATCACAATGATTTTGTAATGCGTAATTACAAAATCCGTTAAGATAAGAATCGGGAACGCCTGTAAAAAATTCAATACCGTTATCATTGAGTGTTTTAAAAACATTTTCCTGGTTTAACATTTATTTCCCTCCCGTTGGAGCATTTCCTTTATATAGGGTAAAATAAGCAGGACTATCGCCTTTCGTTATGGTCCAGGCATCCTCAAAAGCTTTAACAACATCCTCAGGCAAAGCACCTTGATTAAGCGCTTTAATATTCTGAGTCAAATGATCAATTTTACTTGCACCAATCAGTATGGAGTCACCTCTGTCACCATCCAGCATTGAATGATATGCCATCCAACGATAAGTAGCATCCACGATTGATATACCATGCTTCTGAGCACTTTCATTGATTTTGTTCACCGCATCAAAATAAGTTTTTTTCCAATAACGCCCTTGATAGTTGGGACGATGGGTAAAACGACCATCCTCCGGAGCATCCTCATATTTGGCGTAGCGACCTGATAATATTCCTCCTGCCAACGGATTATATGCATAAAAGCGCATTCCAAAATAATTAAGAGCAGCATTTAATTCTGTTTCTGCATTTCTTGTCAACGGATTATAAATACCTTGGTATACGGTTGGCTTTATCCAGCCGTGCTTATCGCACAAATGACAAACATCTGCAACCATCCAAGCCGGAAAATTAGAAAGTCCGAGCTCCCTGAATTTTCCTTTATCATGTAAATCTGCCATAGCAGAGAGAACGGAGCTTACAGGTGTTGCAGGGTCAGGAAAATGCAAATAAACAGTATCAACACTTTCTAATTTCATTCTTTCAAGACTTTCGTTAAGCTGCTTATATGCTGCATCACCATCCAATTTACCGGTAATGCGCGGGTTAACTTTGGTTGCAATCTTATAAGGTCTGCTCACGTTTGCCAATGCCTCACCAAGCAATCTTTCACAGTCACCGTTATTATAAACATAGGCTGTATCCAATTCCTCATACCCTGCATCTAAAAACGAGTTTATAAATTCCTCTACCGTTGGATTGAAAACTGATTCACCAAAAGTCATAGTCCCTAATGCTAATTTCACATCACTCATACTGGTACGCTCCTTATAAATCCACTATAATTTCTTCTACCATTGCATTGTTTTTATATACAACATCGAATATATTTTCACCTATTTTACTCGATATACCGGAATATTCGAGCAATCCGTTGTACCGTTCTCTGAATTCGCAAGCGGTTAAAGGATTTTCGGGCTCTCCTTTGGGGAAATCCACACGCTTAACGTATTCGTTGTTTTTAGTTTTTACCGTTACAATTGCAGTCTGAACCGCAGGAAACTCAGCACTCAGATTTTCGTCTTCCTCCACTTCACATTTTTTTGTTAAAGCCAGCACCTCCGGATTTTTAACAGTTTCTTCAGAGAACTCCTTCATTCCTGCCTTGCCATAAATCAGACCCACTGCCGTTGCATATGGAATGCTCATTTTGGCACTATAGCTTCCCGGAATGTCTGTATGGTTATGTCCTGCAACCGCTAAATCATACGTTCTGATGTTTATCTTCTCAACTTCGTCTAACAAAATTTCCGATCTCAATTTGATAGCTGCTTCTACTGAAGGGTGAGTGTATCTGCAGGAGGCATAAGGCTTTGTATAAGATTTCATAATAGCATATGTTCCATTCAACAACACAGGCTTGAGTTCAACCGATTCTTTCCCAAGCATCATCCACAAAAAGCCACGTCCGCCAAGCGGGTCAGAATGCCCTTTGAAGCCACTTTTAGCTATTTGCAAAGCAGAAAGAGAAAGCAACGCTGTTTTAGCAACGTTATACGGTTTTAATTCACTTCCGTCATCCAAAACCTTTAACATCCCGCTTGCAGATACACAAGCAGCGGCAAAGGACTGAAAACGTTCTTCTTCAGAAAATCCCAGCATATAGCTTGCGGCTATTGTTGCGCCCAGTGTTCCGCAGGTTCCTGTAGCGTGATACCCCCGCGCTTTATGCTCCGGCTGAATGGAAACCGCCATTGTATACGAAGCCTCATACCCGATGATTGCTGCCTTAAGCATATCCTCAACAGAAATTTTATATCTTTGAGCCAAGGGAATAAGAAGAGAAAAAATAGGACTTCCCAGGTGAATAATCCCTGAATTTGTTCCGTCATCAAAATCCAGAGCGTGCCCATTTAATCCATTTAAAAACACAGCTTCCTTCAAAGTAAACTTCTTGCCCGTTCCTATTGCTATAAAATCCCCTTTTTCAGGAGCTGAAAAATCATAATATTTATTTAGTTTTTCCTCCTGAAATTTTGCACCTGCACAAGTTACAGCTATATAATCAAGAAGACTGTATTTTGCCCGTGCCATTACCGCTTCGGGAATTTCCTTATTCCATACATCATTCAAGGACTTTAAAAATTCAATTGACTTGTTCATAAATTCTCCTGTATTAACAAATATATGCGACAACCAAAACTTTTTTGGTTATAATTGCTATAACCAATTGTTTATACACTATCATATTCACGATAAAATGTCAATGGATTTTCGAACTTTTTTATAGAAAAACACTTAAACCAAACGCAAATTGCGGTATATTTTTGTGTAATATTACATTATTAAAAAAGTATTGACAAATTTCAAATTAAAAGTATAATATAACCGTTACGCAATAGCACCTATAACTCAAAAGTTTTAGGTGTTAACAAAATTAACATTAAATAATGATTCTGAAAGGAGAAAACAAAATGCCTTCATGTTTAATTTATCTCGGCATTATGCTTGCGGTTATTATCGTGTGGTTTATGATTGTAAAACGACCTGTTTACGAAGCAGTTTTATTAAGCTTCCTTGTTTTACTTACAGTCACAGGTACCTGGGGTAATGTCTGGGGTTACATTAACGATGCGTTATCTACCTCACTTTTATATTCAATGGTAGCTTTCGTTTCAATGTCCATTTTGTTAACCAAAACTAAAATCATTGATAGCTGTATTGCTGTTATACTCTCCCTTATTGGTAGAGTAACAGGCGGTGCAGGTTATGCCGCAGTTGTTGCAAGCTCATTTATGGGTGCACTCTCCGGCTCCGGTCCCGGTAACGTTATGGCAACTGGCGCAATTACAATTCCTGCTATGAAGAAATCAGGCTTCCCTGCTGAGCTTGCTGCTAACATCGAAAGTAACTCAAGCTATATGGGTAATATGATTCCCCCTTCATCAAATATTGTTGCCGCATTAGGTGCTTTTACTGCACTTTACCCCTCTCTTAACATTACAACAGGTCAATTCTGGATTGTTCTTTGGGGTATTGCTATCTGGTTTATCATTCAGAGAATAGTAATGGTATGGGGCTTCTGCAAATATTATAAAGTTAAGCCTATGTCTAAGGATGAACTCCCAAACCTTAAAGAAACTCTCAAAACAGGTTGGCAGGGCTTATTGATTCCCGTAATCATTCTCCTTCCCTTTATTCTTGACTATCTCTTCAAGGACACTTTCTTCACAGAGCGTCTTGGTGCAGATGGTGCAAAGGCTCTTTCAAGCTCCATTCTTCTCTTTATCGGTGGTTTGGCTTCAATTTACACCTGCCTTATTGCAAAAGATAAAAGTGTTGTTAAAATCAACAACATTGCAAAAATGTTTGCTGATGGTGTTAAAACCATTGCGCCCGCTATCGGTGTTTGTGTATTCGGTTATATGGTTGGTGCTCTCTTCAAAGACCTTAATGTAGCTGAAGAAATGGGTGCAATTATCACCGCCTGGAACTTTGGTAAATTAGGTACGGTTGTTGCAGTTTGCTTAATTACCTGCTTTATGGGTATGATTATCCCCGGTTCCTCTCTTGTTGTTATTTTCGGACCTATGTTTATTACAGTTCTTGCTCAGGCTGGTTGCGAACCCTTGCTCGTTGCCGCAATGCTTCCTTGTATCTGCGGTGTTATGTGCGGTATCACTCCCCCTCTCGGACTTGGTATGTATGCAGGTATGACTCTTGCAGAATCTGATTTCAGTAAGACCTTCAAAAATAATATGTGGTGGGTAGCCGCCCAGTTTATTCTTGAGGTTGTAGTGCTTATGGGATGGCTTCCCATATTAGGATTATAAGGAGGTAGCAAAATGAAAAATGTATGTAAAAAAATTGCAGCAGTTCTCAAAACTATCTTCGGCTACGGAATTATGATTTCCCTTTTCGGTGGCGGTCTTACCTTCTTCGGTTATGTTGCAGCCCTTATTATCGGTGGTGATACAGCAGCTGCAATCTGTGCTTTTATTAAAGACACTATTCTCCCCGTTATTATTTACATCTCAACAATTATGGTTGTTTTAGGCTTAGTTGCGATGTATCTTGATGGTGAAAAAGCTTTAACCGCCGATAAGAAAAAATCTTCAAAGCACGAAGGCGAAATGTAATTCATTTTAAAATCATAAAGAAAGAGCATTGATAATTTGTTTATCGATGCTCTTTCCTTTTATTTCAGAAAATTCTTGAAAAGCAAATTAACTGTGGTATAATTAGAGGCAATTATTTTGTTGGTTGGGAGGAATGTTTATGGCAACAAAATCAAATCTCAACAAGCGTTGGGTTTATCTTATTTCGGGCGTATTTACAATGCTTTTTTCAGGTGTTTTATACGCCTGGTCAATTTTAAAAATACCTTTTAAGACTGAATTTAATTGGAGTGACTCCGTTCTTGCATTCAATTTCACATTAACAATGTGCTTCTTCTGTTTAGGTGCATTTTTCGGCAGTCTTATATGTAAAAAAATCGGTCCTAAAATCACACTTATTCTTGCGGGTGTATTAGTTGGATTGGGATTCATTTCAACAGGACTTTTAAGTGCTCAAATCCCCTATCTTTTATATATTACATACGCTGTTTTAGCAGGAACAGGAATCGGTATTTCATATAATGTTGTTGTATCAACTGTTAACTCCTGGTTCCCCGATAAAAAAGGGCTTTCCTCGGGTTGTCTGATGATGGGCTTCGGCATCAGCACTCTTTTACTCGGCAACATTATCAGTGCATTATTTGAAAATGCAAATGTTGGCTGGAGCAAGGCATATATCCTTTTAGGTATTGTTGTTGCAGTTGTTCTTTTTTGGGCAGGTATTGTTCTTAGGAAACCTTCTTCAGATATTGAATTTCCTACCCCTAAAGCAAAAAAGAGCATTCAGAAAGAAAGCTTTGAAACCAGAGATTTCACAACAAAAGAGATGCTTAAAAGCTTCACCTTCTGGCGTGCATTTGCTTTTATGGCACTTATAACCGCCGTTGGTAACTCGGTTATAAGCTTTGCAAGAGATTTGGTTATTTCCGTTGATGCGGCACCTGCTCTTGCAACGACGCTTGTTGGTGTACTCTCTGTATTTAACGGTATTGGTCGTATTCTTACGGGTGCGGTTTATGACTCTCTCGGAAGAAAAACAACAATGTTAGCCTCTAACATTCTCACTATTTTTGCAGCAGGGCTTACCCTTGCTGCTGTTCAAGTTAATTCACTCCCCCTTTGCATTATCGGTCTTTGCCTTACAGGTCTTTCATACGGCTCCTGCCCCACTATGACCTCTGCATTTACCGCATCATTTTACGGAACAAAATATTTTGCAACAAACTACAGTCTTACAAACTTCAATTTAATTGTTGCTTCTTTTATTGCAACATTCAGTAATTCCTTGTTAATCTCAACAGGTGGCTACACCGCACCATTCATAATGCTTCTTGCTTTGGCCGTCGGTGCTTTAGGGCTTAATTTTACAATTAAAAAGCCATAATTGAAATTTTAAAAAATAAATAAAAAGTATAAATCTCCTTGTTTTACAGATACTAACAATACAAATTTGTAAAACGAGGAGATTGTTATATATTATGAAAGCAACAGGAATTGTGAGAAGAATTGATGATTTGGGGAGAGTTGTTATTCCTAAAGAGATTAGGAGAACTCTCCGCATAAGAGAGGGTGACCCTCTGGATACAACATTGACACTTTTCGACAGATTTTGCTTTGGGGTACATAGTTTTATGAAGAGATATAATACATAAAAGAAAGCGGAGTGAAATCACTCCGCTTTACCTTTGGGTTCCATTACGATAGTATAGATTGTTTCGGTATAGTCATCCCCTGACAAATATGTTATATTGATATTTCCTTTTCTGTTAAAACCACCACTAACTACAAAATCTGCTGCAACAGGTGAAACATTTTCCAACCTATATTCTCTATAGTATTGCTCTTTATCAAAAATATCCTCTACTATTATAAAGTATTCGCCATCTCTATAATCAGCATAAACAACACAATCATCCTCTGCATCAATAACATAATAAAATATTTTTGAAATTTCGCCGGTTTCCAAATCATAAAACTTCGCATAATTTGTTGACAATCCAGTCCCCGCTTGAACAGATATACCGACAACATCGGTATCTACACAGAGTCTTTCAGGCTGTGGTCTTAAATTGTATTCATAATCCAGAATTTTACCTTTATAGTCAGTAATTTCGTATGAATATGTTTTATCTTTTTCTTGAGTAATCATTGAATGGGTAACCAAATATGAATCCCATAATTCATATCGGTTTATACTCTTAATGGAGCCACAATACTGACCAAGATGACCACAATCATCCTTATCAAAAAAGCCTTCTACAATAACATACTCACCATTATAAAGTTTAAACTCTTTACTAGAAACTACTTTTTCACCCAGTTTAAACTCTTCACTAGAAACTACTTTTTCACCCAGTTCAATCCAAATAGAATTACCAATATTGTATTTTAAATCTTCTTTGCTGAGAGTTATACAACTCTTTTCAAAATCATAACTACTGACACCAATTACTCTGACAAATTCACCATCGTATTTTTCAGGAGCAGTAATAAGTTGCAACATAGTTACATCTTTGGCATTTTGGTTGTCAGAACCGAACTTTCCTTTGTTATTATAACTTTTAATACCAAAAAACACCACAAAAATAAATGCTAACACGAAAAAAACAGAAAGAAGAATAATTAATATTCGTTTTTTATTCTTCATAAAATCACCACCTTGAATTCATTGTATCACAACCAAATCAAAAAGTAAATTACGACAGTATAAATTCCCTTTAATCACAAATACTAACAACATAATTTGAGTTTAAGGAGAAATGAATATATGAAAGCAACAGGTATTGTGAGAAGAATTGATGATTTGGGGCGTGTTGTTATTCCTAAGGAAATCAGAAGGACACTTCGTATTCGTGAGGGAGACCCACTGGAAATTTTTACCGCAAGTGATGGTGAGGTTATTTTTAAAAAATACTCCCCTATGGGCGAAATTTCGCAGTTTTCGGGTCAATATTCCGAGGTTCTCAGCAGAACATCCGGGATGCCCGTTCTTATTACCGACCGTGACCATGTGGTTTCCGCCTCTGGAATTGCCAAAAAAGATGTACTTGAAAAGCACATTTCGCAAGAATTGGAAGAACTGATGGAAAACAGAGAAAATTATATCAGACAAAAAGGGTTGCCTACATTCTACCCTATTGACAATATGGAGCTTTCTGCCGCATTGGCATTCCCTATTATTGCATCAGGTGATATTGGCGGTGCTGTTATTTTTCTTGAAAACGAAAATGGTGATCACCCTACTGATACAGAAATAAAGCTTGCGCAGGTTGCGGCGGCATTTTTAGGGAAACAGATGGAAGAGTAATGCAAAGTGCATTGCACTTTGTAACGATATAAATATATCGAATTTGTCTTACAAAATATATCGAACAAGCTTGCTTGCATATCGAGAAGTTAATTCGGAATTCGAAATTTTGTACCACCCACCACCTTCGGTGGTTCCCCCTCCTTTTTACATTCGTAAAAAAGAGGGATAGACTTCGCAAGGCTATAAATAAATGAAAGAGGAACAAGTACACAAAAGAGTTTTCTTTGTTTTGTGCAAACCTACAAAACCTCTAAACAGGTAGTTTTATTCATTGTAAAACAGTACTTCTTATGTTAAAATGTTATTTGTATGAGTACGTACAGATTTTAACATAAGGGGTGTTTTTTTGGCATCAAGAAAAGAGCGCACGGAAGCTCTGGCAAAAGATATGAAAATATATGTCAGCGATGCTCACATTTTCACCTCTGACGCTATTGTTTTAGCGGACTTTTGTGCTCCGCGTCACAAGGACAAATGCTGCGATTTAGGAACAGGAAACGGCATTATACCGATGCTTTGGTTAAGAGACTTTCAGCCTAAAGAAATTGCAGGTGTTGAGCTTTCCGAAAGTGCGGTAAAGCTTTTTACAAAAACGCTTGAAGAAAATGAACTAACTGATAAGGTAAACATTGTTCACTGTGATTTAAGGGCGTTAAAGGGTGTTTTACCTAACGAATACTACGATTTGGTAAGCATTAACCCACCCTATAAAAAGCTTGGTACAGGCATTGTTAACGAGGGCGAGGATTATAAAAACGCCCGTCACGAATTCACCTGCACTCTTGAAGATGCGGCAAAAGCCGCTGCACTTCTTCTCAAATTCGGTGGCAGATTCTGTATTTGCCAAAGGCCCGAAAGGCTTCCCGATATTTTCGCCGCAATGAGAAAATTTAAAATCGAGCCGAAATCAATGCGAGAGGTTATTCAAAGAATTGGCAAGGAACCAAGTCTTGTTATGGTTGAGGGTAAAAAAGGCTCTGCGCCCGGCTTCAGAATAAATCCCCCGCTTATTCTTGAAAAAGACAACGGGGAATATACAGAAGAAGCCGCAAATTTATTTTACGCTTATAAATTCAAATAATGAATTTTATTATAAAACATCTTGGAGGAATGAAAATGGCAAAAACAAAAACAGATAAGCCTAAGCAAACAGGCTATATCTCAAGTAAAGAAAAATGGGCTTTCGCTATTGGCGGCTGCGGTCAAGGTATGATTTATGCAATGATGTCCAGCTACATAAGTGACTACTATGTAAACGTACTTCACCTACCCCTCATGTTTGTTCTCCTTTTAATGCTCCTTGCTCGTGTTTGGGACGCTATCAACGACCCGCTTATGGGTATGCTCGCTGATAAAAGGACAACAAAACGAGGTAAACTGAAGCCTTATATTCTTTATGCAGCTGCTCCCATTGCAATTTTCACAATACTTATGTATTTAAGTCCGAACCTTGATAAAACTGCTTTGATGGTTTACTCTGCTATTGTATACATTGGGTGGGGTATGCTTTATACAATGGCTGATGTGCCTTTCTGGAGCCTTCCTAACATTATGACACCAAAGGCAGACGAAAGAGGCAATGTTTTATCCTTCGGTAAAACCATCAATGGTATCGGCTCCGCTGTTCCCGAGGTACTCTTCCTTGTTTGCGGTTTTCTTATTCCTGTTCTTTTTGCAGGTCAGGATGCTCTTACCCAGGAAAAAAGAAAATATCTTTTAATGGCTATTGTAACTGTTGGTATTGGTATAATTCTCTATGTAAGAACATATTTCCATGTTAAAGAAAGAGTTGTTATTCCGCCCAAAACACGCAAACCCGGTGAGCCGTCTACCCTTTCAAGACTTTTTAAATGCAAACCCCTTATGCTC
The DNA here is from genome assembly GCA_045541435.1 of Acutalibacteraceae bacterium. Classification (GTDB taxonomy): domain Bacteria; phylum Bacillota; class Clostridia; order Oscillospirales; family Acutalibacteraceae; genus DTU089. The sequence continues at coordinate 5,846 of JAZQJD010000031.1, read as the reverse complement.
GTTGTTGCTATGGGTGTGCTTTCAAGCGGAAGATATATGGTGCAGGCTGCTGCAATCCACGTTGCAAGATACGGCTTTTATATAGGTCCAGACCTTGCAACACTCACTGCAGATGAAAGAATTGCAGCGATTTCACAGAGTGTTTCCAGTGTTAAAACAATCTTCCAGATTTGTGCTATTGTCGGTATGTTTGGTGCGATGCTCTTCATGCCTACACTTATGAAAAAATTCCAATATCATAAAATTGTTATCACTACTTGCCTTTTAGGCTTCGTTTCAAGCATTTTCACAACTCTTATCGGTTGGTTTACTAACAACCTTTATATCTGCATTCCTTTTATCATTATATCCTGCATTCCATTAGGCGTTATCAACAATATATCCATTGCTATGATTGGTGACTGCCTTGACTATATGGAGTTGAAAACAGGCTTCAGAGACAATGCACTTGGTTCTGCTTGTCAAGGCTTTGTTAACAAGCTCGGTAATGCATTTGCAACCTGCGGTATTGTTTTAATGTATATGTTCATTGACATTGACCCAGCTCAGATGCTTTCCTCTACAGCGGTTATGGCTGCAACAGACCTTACAAGAATGCAGAACTTTGCAATGTTCTCCCTTGTTTCTATCGTTCCCGGTATTAGTATGCTTCTTTGTGCAATTCCAATGTTCTTCTACAAGATTGACGGTATGAAGCCTCAAATTGAAAAAGAACTTTCAGAACGCAGAAAGCTCAGCGGTGTTACTATTGAAAAATAAATATAAAATTAAAGAAGGTTATTAAATGAAATATGATGTAGTAATCGTCGGTGCAGGTCCGGCAGGTATTTTTACTGCTCTTGAAATGCGTCGAAAAGGCTGCGACAAATCAATTCTTATAATCGAAAAGGGTCAGCCTGTTGAAAAACGAAGCTGTCCCAAAGCAAAAACAAAGCAATGCGTTAACTGCAAGCCCTATTGCCATATTACGACCGGCTTTTCGGGTGCAGGTGCATTCTCCGACGGTAAGCTCTCATTAAGCTACGAGGTTGGCGGTGATTTGCCCTCTCTAATAGGCGAGGATTTCGCCCAGGAGCTTATTGATTATACCGACAAGATTTATCTTGAATTCGGTGCAGACGCGCATATAGAGGGCATCAGCAATGATGCTGAGGTTAAGGAAATCAGAAAAAATGCCATTCAAGCAGGTCTTAAGCTTGTTGACTGCCCCATCCGTCATCTTGGTACTGAAAAAGCACAGTCTCTTTACCTTGAAATTGAAAATCATCTCCGCAAAGAAAATGTTGATATGATGTTCGGCTACGAATGCAACGATATTCTTATTGAAGAGGGAATCTGTAAGGGTGTTTTCATCAGCAAGGGCAACGAAAAAATTCAGATTGATGCAGAAAAAATTGTTGTTGCAACAGGCCGAAGAGGTGCAGATTGGCTTGAAAAGCTTTGCAACGAGCACGGAATTGAGCATCAAGCCGGCACTGTTGATATCGGTGTTCGTGTTGAGGTAAGAAACGAGGTAATGGAAAAGGTTAACCGTGTGCTTTATGAATCAAAGCTTATCGGCTACCCAAAGCCCTTTAAAAACAAGGTTCGCACCTTCTGCCAGAACCCCGGTGGATTTGTAAGCCAGGAAAACTACGATAATGACCTTGCAGTTGTTAACGGACATTCCTATAAGGAAAAGAAATCCAACAATACAAATGTTGCAATTCTTTGCTCGCATAACTTTAATCAACCCTTCAACCAACCTATTGAATATGCTCAGAAGGTTGGCGAGCTTACAAATATGCTTGGCGCAGGACATATTCTTGTTCAGCGTTACGGAGATATTCTTGACGGAAAGAGAACATGGCCCAAGGAATTGGCACAGTCAAACCTTCGCCCCTCTCTCCCCGATGCAGTTGCAGGTGACATTACCGCCGCAATGCCTTACAGAGCAATGACAAACATTATCAACTTTATTCAAGCAGTTGACCATGTTGTTCCCGGCTTTGCATCAACAGAAACGCTTCTTTACTCTCCCGAGCTAAAGTTTTACAGTAATAAAATTAAAATGGACACAGAGCTTAACACAAGCGTTAAAGGTCTTCATTGCCTCGGTGACTCTTCCGGTTGGACAAGAGGTCTTATGATGGCATCCGTTATGGGCGTTCTTATGGGTCGTCAGATAGCAGATGAATAATAAATTTATACCCGTTACTTACAAAAAAGTAACGGGTATTTTTATGTTTCTGATACATATACTTTATTAACAAGTGAGGTGTGAGTATGGTATTATCATTAAGAACAAAAAGCTTGATTAAAAATCTTGCTATTCCGTTGCTTATCGGAGCGTTGGCTGGATTTTTGACAAATAGTGATGTTAAAGAATTTATGGCAACCGCAAAGCAACCCTTTTTCTCTCCGCCCGGGTGGGTATTTCCGGTTGTTTGGACTATACTATACGCTTTGATGGGATTTGCAGCTTATGTTATAGAGAACACATCAAGTCCACGAAAAAGCAGAGCTTTAACTGTTTATTACATTCAGCTTTTCTTTAATTTTGTATGGAGCTTTATCTTCTTTTCATCAGGGAATTATTTGTTTGCTTTTATATGGATTATTGCCTTATGGCTTCTTATAATTGCAACAATTCTTGAATTTAAAATGATAAAAGCCCGTGCTGCTTATATATTAATCCCCTATTTGATATGGGTTACATTTGCAGCTGTGCTTAATTTTAGTGTTTATTTGTTGAACAGATAAAAATATTGAAAAGGTAGCATGTTTTTTGCAATACTTTTTCATACTGGCATCTAAAAAAGGATGGTCTTTTCGACCATCCTTTTTTTAGTTCATTGTAAATAATGCTGTTTCGGTATCATAATCCGAAGTCCAAATATTTATTTGATAATCCTTGAAAAGAGTAGGAATTGTTATGGATTTGTCGCCGATTTCATCTGCAAGCTGTGTTAAAGCATAAGAATCAAGCTTACAACGAACCATACATAAATCATCATATTCTGTAGAAATGAACTTCCAATCAAATTTCTTTCCGCCCTTTTCAAAACCAAAGCAGATAAAATTATTTTCAAAATCGTGATTTAATTTGTTATAGCTTTCTTCATCAGTAAAATAAATATCAATCCATATAAATTCATCTGCTGATGTTACCTTAACCTTCTCAACGCCCTTATTGAGATTTGAAACAACTGCAGGTGTAGCAGCATAAGCTTTATTAAACTCTTCAGTTGTCTTACCATAAGTACCGACAACCGTTCTGCCCACCCCTTCGTTTGACTGATGCTCGAGGTACACATTAAATTTGAGAGCTTCAAAAACATTCTCATAATTTATGGTAACCTCTTCTGAAAGTGCAACAACATTTGCAAGGTCAGAAATTTCTGTAAGCTTATATTCTGCACTTTTTCCGTCTGATAAGAATTTGAATTCACCGGGACAGGTTACCTGGGTTCCGTTACTGATATAAAAACAAAAAACAGGAACAACATCTATAGTAAAATCATTAGTTGCATAATGGGCTTCAAGAAGTGCTTCTTTATCTTCAAACTCAACTACAATATATGCACTGCTGTTGTCATAATCTGCAGATACATTTTTAATGGTTTTCACACGCTTTTTCAAGCCATCAAGAGATATAGCTTTTTCTGTTTCTAAAACAGGCTCGGCGGTTGTTGCAACTGTTGTTTTTTCAGTTGTTGTTTCAAACTCCTTTGTTTTTTCTCTGATTGCAGAGGAAAGACTGAAAATTGCAATCAAAGCAACTGCTATAACCACTACAAACAACCCTAAAAGAAAGGGGTTTTTCTGAATCTTATAAGACAGGCTGTTTTTATTCATCTCGTCCATCATTTACCTCCGTTGGAGCCGCATTTTCTTTAGCTTTTTCTGCAGCTTCACGCTCTTCTTTTTCTTGTTTTTCCGCTTCTCTGCCGGCTTTTTCGGCTGCCTTTTCAATTTCACGCTTGGCTTTGCGTTCCTCACGGATTTCCTTTTTAGTAGCTTGAGGAGCAGGTGGCATATCCGTAAGCTTCATAAAGTCAATCTTAGCCATGCGGGTTTTGGGAAGTGCATCAAGAATTGTAATCGCACTTGGCCTTGAGAAGCGTTCAAGCTTACTGTCGCAATATTCTTTAATAAGCTTGCAAACCTCATCGGGATTGTCAGTCGGCTGATAAAGTGAAACAAAAAGCTTGATAATCGGCTTTGTGTCAATATAGCCCTGAACGGCACAAGCTTCGTTAATATAATCAAGCTTGAGAACCTCCTGCTCTATGTCATTGGGATAAACATTGTAGCCGGAAATGATTATCATTCGTTTCTTTCTGCCTGTAAAGAAAACGAAGCCGTCCTCATCCATATACCCAAGGTCTCCCGTCATTACCCAACGATTACCTTTTTTATCGGTATAAACACCGCTTTCCTCACTACCAAGATATCCTGCCATAACAGTTGATCCTGTTACAACAATTTCACCAATAGTATTGGGAGGAAGCTTCTTATTTTTATCATTCCAGATTTCAACGGTCATACCATCAAGGGGCTTACCGATTGAATTCTCTTTATAAGCACCTTTAATATTGGCAGTACAAACGGAGCTCACCTCTGTAAGACCATAGCCACGGTAAAGCTTTCCTTTTGCGTGATATTTTTCAAGCTTTGAGTTAAAGGAATTAAGGAAGGTATCGCTTATAATATCACCGCCCGCCCATAAAAGACGGAGTTTTGATAGATGGGGGCCATCAAAATTATTTGCCTCATACATTTTTTTGAACATATTGGGAACGCCAACAATGTATGTGATATTATATTTCTTTATAAGCCTGTTTGCTTTCTCAGCAGAGAAATTCATCATAGGAATACAGGTAAAGCCTGCACACATACTGAAATGCATTACAACGCCTAATCCAAATGCATGAAAAAGAGGCAAAACTGCAAGAGAACACTCTGCTCCGGGAGCATGAGGTGAATCAAAAAAGCTTAATTTATATGCAAGCTCGTTAAGATTTTTTGAAGTCAACTGAATTGTTTTGCTTTTACCGGTTGTTCCGCCGCCGTGAAGATAAACTGCAACCTCATCACCATTGTTTTCAAGCCTTGGTGCTGTTTTATTAAGATGGCAAATTGTGTGATAGGACGCAGTATTTGAAGATGGTGTATCCTTACCCTTAATTTTGGAATAAACCTTAAGAGCAGGTCGCACAAGGGTTGAAGCATAGTCGGCAGGAGAACAAACTATAACAAGCTTATTTCTCTTTCTGAGCATACTTACATATTTTTCCATTAACACATCAAGAATGAAAATTGCTTTTGAATGCGAATTTTTAAGAATTTCCTCAAGCACATCCGGAGGCGTTAAGGGATGCACAATATTAGCAATTACACCAATACGGTTTGCCGCATAAAAAGCCACAAAGCTCTGCACAGTATTGGGAAGAAAAATTGTGATTACATCTCCCCGTTTAATATTTTTACTATCAAGGAAGCCTGCAACCGCTTCAATATCTCTCATAAACTTTTTTCGGCTTATAAGATTACCAAAGCTTTCAGAAACATCATATATGCCAAAATCCTTGGTGCAATCTCTGAAAAACTCAAAACAGTTTCTGTTTTCGGGTTTAATCATAATAGAAAGTTCCTTTCAAAATAATAATTAAACAATCTTATTTATTTTAATATTTTACTTTAATATTGTCAAGTTTTTAACCTCTATTATTAATTTAACTCACCTTTATTCAAAATAAACATATACTAAAATAAGTGTTATTATAAACTTATTTTATATGTCGAATTGTATATTTTTGATTATTTTATACTAAAAAGTGAATGAAAATTCACTATTTTATGCT
>JAZQJD010000030.1:0-3259 GCA_045541435.1 Acutalibacteraceae bacterium | reverse complement strand
GCTTAGTGGGAACATTATCCTCTGTGCTTGGTTCTTCTACAAGAATTCCCCATGCATTTTTTTCTGCTGTCTGTTTTAGCTTATCAAGATTTTCTTCCTCAACATATCCTTTGAAATATGCAATAGTAACAGATCGCTTGTTATCGGGGGATAAATTTTCATCCGACATACCCGTAGTATAAGTCTCAAATTCAATTTCCTTTTCAATATTTTGAATTGCTTGCTTTATACTCTTAATATAACAAGCATGGGAAACAATGATTTCATCTATTTCTGCAATACGGTTATCCAACTCAGAAATCTTTTGTTTCATTTCGTCAGTAGACATCTGAGGCATAGCCAAACGATAAACATTTAATGACGAAACAAATTTTTCATCTTCCTCATCATTAGATTTAAACAACATAAATTTAACTGTAGATTTAGTAGTATCAATTCTAACAGTTTTAAAATTGTCAGAAAGGTTTTCATATTCGGCCTTCGGCATCTCATAAAAAAGTATTTCAATACCTTTTGATTCCAAATCACTTAAAGCACTTGGATCAATGTCACCCCAGCTTTTTAAACGATCCAGTTCTGCATCAAGAGCAATTTTTTCCGCTTGACATCGTTTTTTCTCTTCATCAAGGGAATTAACCTCGGTTGCGATAGTCAATGCATCTGCAGCATTTACATTCTTTTGTTCTGTGTTTTTAATCTTTCCGATGGTAAAAATTGCACTTTCAAGTAAAGCTACCTGTTCTTTGAGATTTGCAAGTCGTTCGCCTGTTCCTTCGGTTATCTCGATATGGAGAATACCCAAGCTGCGAAGCTTTTTCAGAGCTTTATCTTTTTCACTGCCTCTTATAATAAGAGACACCTTTTTCATAGGCACTATCATAATGAATACACCTCCGTTTCGGAAGCAGTAACATTACGAAGAGCTATCTTGCGTTTTGAAATTTTGGAACGCACAACAGCACTAACCTGTTGGTCTGCCATATAAATAGATATTTTTTTAATGTTTTCCTCAGTTTCTGGAATTTTAACCTTTTCAAACAGGTTAACCCTTTGAGATGTGGAAAGAAGCTCTTTCTCCAACAGCCTAACCTGTTCGTCCAACACTTCTGCTTCCAAGTCAAGAGACATTGCTTTTTCCATATGATTTGCAGCTATATCTACCCAAAGAGGAGTTTCATATAAATCGTAATCTCCTCTTTGAAAATCTGCGCCTTCAAATATAGGAATATCAACACCTGCAATATTCCCCATTCCTTTACGAATATTGCTTACAGTTATGATTCCTTCGGGGAAGGCATCCTTTTCGCTAAAAACAGCTATCCATTCTCTAAACCCAAGTTCAAGAATTTCTCTTTCTTTTCTTACTGCTTTTGCTCTTTGGGCAATCGTGCGAATTTCTGCATGGAGTTGTTGTTTTTTCAGTGTCAGAGTAGGCAAATATCTGCGGTACATTTTGAGTGCGTCCTTTTGCACTTTTAATTCATTTTTTGTTAGCTTGATTTTTGCCAAAACCGCATCCCTCCTTACTTCTTAGGCCAAAATTCATCAGTAAGGTCTGATTTTATTCCGGTTTCATCCTTATCAAAGCAATCCGCTAAAATTTCCCAACCCAAATCAAGTGCTTCTTCAAGTGAAAGATTAACAGACAGTGACATCATCTTGCATTCAAACAGTTCACCATATTTAAGCAATTTTTCGTCCCAACGGCTCATAGAGAAGCCCATATTCTTCTTTTCGAGTGTTTCTTTATACGAAGAATATAAGCGAATCATTGCATCCATTAATGCACGATGGTCTTTTCGTGTTTTGCCATTTACATTTTGTTTCAGTCGGGAAAGTGAACCAAAAGGCTCTATGCGGCCGCCTTTAAGGTAATATTGTCCTTCTGTAATATATCCGGTATTATCGGGAACAGGATGTGTTACATCATCGCCCGGCATTGTGGTAACTGCCAAAACGGTAACTGAACCTGAATCAGCAAAGTCAACCGCTTTTTCATAACGTGCTGCGAGCTGAGAATAAAGATCTCCGGGATATCCACGATTTGATGGCACCTGTTCTTGAGTAATAGCAATTTCTTTCATTGCATCAGCAAAGTTGGTCATATCGGTAAGAAGCACCAATACATCCTTGTCTTGCAATGCGAATTGTTCTGCTACCGCCAGTACCATATCCGGTATCATCATACATTCTACCGTAGGATCGGAAGCAGTATGAATAAACATTACAGTTTTACTCAAAGCACCGCCTTTGGAAAGTGCGTCCTTAAAATATAAAAAATCGTCATATTTAAGTCCCATTCCTCCGAGCACAATTACATCAGCTTCAGCCTGCATTGCAATACGTGCAAGAAGTTGATTGTACGGCTCACCGGAAATAGAGAAAATAGGCAGTTTTTGAGAAACAACCAATGTGTTAAACATATCGATCATAGGAATGTTAGTTCTCATCATTCGATTGGCAAGAATACGTTTGGTTGGGTTAACAGAGGGACCTCCGATAGGCTTCATATTTTCTGTAAGTGCCGGTCCCTTATCTCTTGGTTCACCCGAACCGTTGAATATACGTCCTAACAAGTCATCGCTGAATGATATTCTCATTTCATGACCGAGAAAACGTACTTCATCCCCGGTAGAAACACCCTGACCGCCGGCGAAAACCTGCAATGATACAACATCTCCATCAATTTTGTTAACCTGAGCCAAGGATTTGCCGAACCGCGTGTTGATCTGTGCCAATTCCTTATATTGAACATCTTTTGCAAGAACGGTAATGACGTTTCCGGTAATGGATTCTATTCGATTATATACTTTGTTCATTCTCGTTCACCGTCCTTTAATAATTTTTCAGCCGGTGCAGATAATTTTCCGCCACCCTTAGCATATAATTTGTCAATTTCGGATTCTTCTTTTTTAAATGACTCACTCTCAAACTCTGTGTAATTCCAGTCAATGAATTTTTGACGCATACGATTAAAGAAACTACGTGCATCGTCTTTGCTCTCGATGGCATAATTACTTCCCAAAATATATACCAGCTTATCGGTAACATAGCGCTGACGTAATGTTATGCAGTTTGCCTCAATTAAATCAAATGAGTTCTGCTGCAGATAAACGGCATCAAGCATTTCCGACTTTAAGTAGGTAATATAATCCGAAAGAGGCGTACCTTCTTCGCCGATAACCTTCATCATAGAGCCAATCTCGTCACCATGTTGAAGAATCCCTTTGCAAAATTCCAACTTATTATTGTCAATAAC
>JAZQJD010000029.1:0-2833 GCA_045541435.1 Acutalibacteraceae bacterium | reverse complement strand
TGATAAGGTCACTTGTAGACTACAAGTTTGATAGGTCGGAGGTGTAAGTGCAGTAATGTATTCAGCTGACCGATACTAATAGACCGAACGCTTGAACTACTTTTTATGGTTCAATCAAACAAGATATGTTGATACTTAGTTCCATTTCCTTTCTTACTTTGTTTGGTTTACAATGAGCATTTTCCGTGCCAATCTAAACCACATAATCAAATATGGTTTTAAACGGCAAATTTAAAAATATACGTCAGTAAAAATTTTTGATGATTGCCCAAGGGATATGCACCTCTAGCTCAGTTGGTAGAGCAACTGACTCTTAATCAGTGGGTCCGGGGTTCGAGTCCCCGGAGGTGCACCACCGCATGCGGATGCGGAGCCAAAAAGGCAAAAAAGAAAGTGTATGTGAAGCAAAGAGGTTGAGCACTCATTAGATCAAGAGGCGCAAACCAAATTATGCGAGCACAGGCACTGTGCAGTTGGTGTTACTATCGCACAGGGTCCACCTGTACCCATTCCGAACACAGAAGTTAAGCTGTGCGGAGCCGAAAATACTTGCCTGGCGACGGGCTGGGAAAATAGGTCAATGCCAACATTTTTTCATTTAATTACGTAAAATTCCAGTAAAAACATTGACCACGTGTCTGTTTTTACTGTTTATATATTCTTTTAACTACTATGTTTTAGGAAGAAGCCTGACTGTTTACCGTCAGGTGCATATCTGAATCAATATTCCTCCTTAGCTCAGTTGGCAGAGCACCTGACTGTTAATCAGGTTGTCGCTGGTTCGAGCCCAGCAGGGGGAGCCAAAAAATTCCAAGTCTACGGACTTGGAATTTTTTTATCCAAGCCGCAGGCTTGGTATATCATCCGACGCAAGTCGGTATATCATCAAAGGCGGCAAGCCGCCTTTGCATCTCATCACGCGTTAGCGTGTATCCTCCTGCGGCTTGATGATATACAAAACTTCGTTTTGATGATATGCAATTCCTGCGAAATTGATGATATACACGCCTTGCGGCGTGATTTTGCGCAACTACAATTTTGCACCCTAACACAAAAGTCCTTGAATTTCAAGGGCTTTTCGTGTTTTTAGGGGTAAAAAACATTCTCCTTTCACCGTTGCACCTTTTCTTGAACCTTTTGGACTTGAACGTGTGACTTTTGCTGTTGAATTGTTTAGATTTTTATGATATAATATATTTGAAAGGAGGGAGATGCAATGAAAAGTTTTAATAACATACACTTCAAGGGGAATTTTCGAGACTATCAGCAACGCGTACTTGATAACGCAGATAAGTATCTCAAAGACGGAAAAATTAATATCGTTGCAGCACCGGGTAGCGGAAAAACCGTCCTTGGTCTTGAGCTGATTCGTCGGTTGGCTTCACCTTGTATCATTTTATCCCCCACAACAGCAATTCGTCAGCAGTGGGGAGAAAGATTTAAGGATCTGTTCCTTGATGATGAGGAAAATTTCTCCTTACTCTTTTCAAATGACCTGCATCACATCAAACTTGTAAATTCGATAACATACCAAGCTCTATACACTGCGGTAGATAAGATATCTGCAACCGAAGATGAAGATATTGATTGTTCGGATGTTGACATCTTTGCCGCCATGAGAGAATTCGGAATAAAAACCGTATGTCTTGATGAGGCCCATCATCTCAAAAGCGAGTGGCAGAAAGCACTTGAAAAATTTATTTCCGCGCTCGATAAAGATGTGAAGATCATTTCTCTTACAGCTACACCGCCATATGATTCAGAAGGCTCGGAATGGAGCAGATATATGAACATCTGCGGAGAAATTGATGAAGAGATTTTCGTTCCCGAGCTCGTCGGTCAAAACACTTTGTGCCCGCATCAGGACTATGTGTACTTCAATTATCCGACAGAATCAGAAATTGAAAGCTTTCGCACGCATAAGGAACGCGCTTTGCTTGCTGTTGAAGAGCTCGGAAAGCTTAATCTGTTTTCAGGGGTATGCCAATCCTTAAATGCCGAGCAAGACTATGAGGTGCTGTTTACTGATGCTAAGCAGTACATAGCTCTTGTTACTTTGCTGAAATATTATGGCTTTGAAATCAATAAAAAACTGATCCGTGAGCTGACTGCAAAAAGAGGACTTCCGTTCTTCAAAATGCAGTACGCCGAAACGGCAATACAATTTCTTCTTAATGGAGAATTAATTACCGAAGAGCAGAAAGCAGAGATCGTTTCCGTTTTAAAGAATCATTCTGTTTATGAAAAGAAAAAGGTCACGCTTGATTTGAATGAACGTTTGAAACGAACTTTGATTTCTTCTGTAGGAAAGCTCGAGAGCATCAAACGCATAGCAGATAATGAAGTTTCGGCAATGGGCGAACGCCTTAGAATGCTTATCCTGACTGATTATATCAAGAAAGAGAATCTTGCCAAGATTGCTTCTGCAGAAGAATTCAATTCAGTCAATATCGTTAGCATTTTTGAAACGATTCGTCGCGCCAATCTGAATGTAAATATCGGAGTTCTTTCGGGATCTCTTGTTATTCTTCCCAAAGCAATTGATCTTTCTGATGTTAAGCATAAAAAAGAAGACATAGCGAACACGGACTATTGTACAGTGGAATTTGCAGGTGCGCTCCATCGAGGCGTTGATTACGTTGGAAAGCTGTTCGAGGAAGGCAAAATCCAAATTCTTATCGGAACAAAATCGCTTCTCGGTGAAGGATGGGATTCTCCTTGCATCAATTCGCTTATTTTGGCAAGCTTTGTCGGCAGCTTTGTTCTGTCCAATCAAATGCGTGGTCGAGCGATTCGAATAGACAAACACGATCCTGAAAAATCAGCAAATATA
>JAZQJD010000028.1:0-26573 GCA_045541435.1 Acutalibacteraceae bacterium | reverse complement strand
GTTCTAACCATCTGGCTTGTGTAGCTGTTTTCGTTGTCATACCAGGAAACAACCTGAACTTCGTAAAGATCATCAGCAACTTTAGAAACCATTGTCTGAGTTGCATCAAAGAGTGAACCGTATTTCATACCAATAACGTCGGAAGAAACGATGGGATCTTCGTTGTAGCCATAGGATTCAGAAGCAGCAGCTTTCATAGCAGCGTTGATGCCTTCTTTTGTAACATCTGTGCCCTTAACAACAGCTGTAAGGATTGTTGTTGAACCTGTGGGAACAGGAACACGCTGAGCAGAACCGATGAGCTTGCCGTTAAGTTCGGGGATAACAAGACCGATAGCCTTAGCAGCACCTGTTGAGTTGGGAACGATGTTAGCAGCGCCTGCACGAGCTCTTCTCATATCGCCTTTTCTGTGAGGACCGTCAAGAATCATCTGGTCACCTGTGTAAGCGTGAATTGTGCTCATGATACCGCTCTGGATGGGAGCATAGTCATTAAGAGCTTTAGCCATGGGAGCGAGGCAGTTTGTTGTGCAAGAAGCAGCAGAGATGATCTGGTCATCAGCTGTAAGAGTATCTTCGTTTACAGAGAAAACGATAGTTTTGAGGTCGTTACCTGCGGGAGCAGAAATAACAACTTTCTTTGCACCTGCGTTGATGTGAGCCATGCTCTTTTCTTTTGAGCAGTAGAAGCCTGTGCATTCAAGAACAACGTCAACACCGATTTCGCCCCAGGGGAGTTCAGCAGCGTTTGCCATTGCATAGATTTTAAGAGTTTTGCCGTCAACTGTGATTGTACCAGCTTCGTCGTCAGCTTCAACTGTATGAAGACCTTCACCGATTTTGCCGCAGTAACCGCCCTGAGCAGTATCATACTTGAGAAGATTAGCGAGCATTGAGGGTTTTGTAAGGTCGTTGATAGCTACTACATCGTAACCTTCAGCGCCGAACATCTGACGGAATGCGAGACGGCCGATACGACCGAAACCGTTAATTGCAACTTTAACTGACATTTGAATTACCTCCAAATATTTTTTGTTAGTTTATTTTTAACCTTGTCTATTTTACCATAAAAATGAATAAATGCAAGGACTTTGATATAATTTTAACTTATATTTTTAAGTTTTGTCATTATGCAAAAAAATATAACAATAAAAGCGAAAAAAATGGTTTAATTTCCAATATAAATTAATTAGTTAACCACATTGGTTGGATTTCCGTCTAAGAAGGCTTTAACATTTCCCTCAAGAATACCCATAAGGCGAAGCCTTGTTTCGTAAGCTGCCCAAGCAATATGCGGTGTTATAAAGCAGTTGGGTGCTGCGAGGAGTGGGTTATCACTTTTAGGTGGTTCAGTTGATAAAACGTCAGCGCAGTAGCAGGAAAGCTTGCCCGATTTTAAAGCATTCGCAATATCTTCTTCATTTGCAATACCGCCACGGGCGGTGTTTATAACACAAGCCCCGTCTTTTAGCTTTGAGATAAAATCATTATTAATAAGCCCTGCAGTTTTTTCTGTAAGAGGGCAATGAACAGTTATAAAATCAGAATTTTTGAGAACTTTATTCATATCAGTAAATTCTACATTGGGGGCATCATCCTTTTTCCCTGAGGGAGTATAAACTAAAACTTTCATACCGAAAGCTAAAGCAAGCTCCGAAACTCTTCTGCCGATTTTACCGAAGCCGATAATGCCGAGAGTTTTGCCGTCAAGCTCAAATAACGGCATGTTCCAATAACAGAAATCCTTGCATTTTTCCCAATCGCCATTTTTTACGGAGGCGGTATATTCACTTACTCTGTTAACGGATTCAAGAATGTAAGCAAATACCATTTGTGCAACGCCGTTTGTAGAATAAGAGGGAATGTTGGAAAGAGGGATGTTCCTTTTTCTCAAAGCAGCCCCGTCAATCTGGTTGTAACCCGTTGCAAGAGTGCCTACAAATTTAAGCTTTGGGAGTTGCGAAATTATTTCTTCAGTAAGCTTAACCTTGTTAAGAATAATAATTTCCGCATCCATTGCTCTTTCAATAACGAGCTCTTCGGGAGTTCTGTCATAAACTGTAAGGTTTGTTAAATTTCCTATGCAGTCCCAGGATAAATCACCCGGGTTTTCTGTATGACCGTCAAGTATAACGGCATTAAGTTTTTTGTTCATAAAATCACCGAGAATATTATACACATAATATTACATTCTTTCAATGCTTTTATTTTATATTCTCTTGACCTAAGACAAATAATGTTATAAAATATCAAATATATATTTGAAACGGAGTGAGGATTTGGGCTTCAAGAAATTAACGCAGGATGAAAAGCGGAGCAGGAATCTTCGTCGTTTAAGCGTTGGTTGCTTCATTGGTGCGGTTTTAGCGGTGATTATTATGTTGGTTATCCCTTTGCCGCAGATTCAGAAGCAACTGGCGGAAATAAACGCATGGTTCACTAATATTGAGCTTTTTATTGCTCGTTTTGATAAAGTAGCTGCCGTTGCGGTTATTTTGTTTTTCTTTCTGTTTAAAACTCTTGTTGGGTTTATTCCTTTTTCCGTTTTATTCATCGGAACGGGTCTTGTTTTTTCACCACCTATTGCGGTTGCGGTAAATGTAGTTGGTTTCAGTATGCTTGTTGGTATCAAATTTTTATGGGGCAGAAAATTCGGTGGTGGCAGTTTTCATAAATTGCTTCTCAAATCTGAATCTTTATCGGATTTTATGGATTTTCACGGCAAAGGAAATAAATGGATGCTTGTTGTTCTTAGGTTTGTTCCTGTAGCACCTGTTGGAACGGTCAGCAGGGCATATGGTGCAACAGATATGAAAATAAGCCCGTTTATTATTTTATCTGTTGTGGGGTTTTTACCTCGTCTTATTTCATGGAGTATCATCGGTTGCAATGTTTTTGACCCGTTTACTCCTGCTTTCCTTACTCCGATTACAATTTTGTTGATAATCAGCGGTATTTCATTGCTGCTACTTGATATTCTCTTTAAACTAATCCGAAAGGACGATAAAAATGAAAAAGAATGATATTTTAACAAAAGCTTTCTTAGAAAGACTTTCAGCAGTCTACGGTAGTGCTGAAGCGACTTTTCAGCAAGTAAGATATTCAAAGCTTGCTGAAAGCTTTGAAAAGGATTTTACTGAAAATGCAGATTTAAGGTTTTTCTCTGCACCCGGCAGAACCGAGGTTGGCGGTAACCATACTGACCATAACAACGGTAAGGTTCTTGCAGCAGCTATTAATCTTGATGCTGTTGCAGCGGTAGCTCAGCGTGATGATGGTATAATTTGCGTTAATTCCGAAGGATATCCTTCAATTTCTGTAGATACAAGTGACTTAAGAGTGAAGAAAGATGAAGCGGGAAAATCAACAGCTCTTATCAGAGGTATTTGCGCTCGTTTTAAGCAGTTGGGTTATAAATACGGCGGCTTTAATGCAAGTATTACATCACGTGTTCTTTCGGGTTCGGGTCTTTCCTCTTCTGCCGCTTATGAAGTGCTTATCGGAACAATTCTTAACCATTTATACAACGATGGAAAAATCAGTGCAGTTGAAATAGCGCAGATTTCTCAGTATTCGGAAAATGTATTTTTCAAAAAACCCTGCGGACTTATGGATCAGACGGCTTGTTCTGTTGGCGGATTTGTTCAGATTGATTTTGAAAACACCGAAAAACCTGTAATTAATAAGGTTGATTTCGATATTGGAAAGCACGGGTATAATCTTTGTATCGTTGATACAGGCGGAGACCATGCGGATCTTACAGATGACTATGCAGCAATTCGACTCGAAATGAATTCTGTTGCAGAATATTTCAGCAAAAACGTTCTTCGTCAAGTTCCCGAAAAATATGTTTTTGAAAATATGGGCGATATTCGTAAGAAAACAGGCGATAGAGCAATCGAAAGAGCAATTCATTTTTATAATGAAAACAAGAGAGTTGAACGGCTTTCTAATGCTCTTGCAAAAGGCGATTTTGAAGACTTCAAAGCAACAATAATTGAAAGCGGTAAGTCCTCCTATATGTATAATCAGAATTGCTTTACTCTTTCAAATCCCGATTCTCAGCCCGTAGCTCTTGCTCTTTGCCTTACAGAAGAATTACTTAAAGGTAAGGGTGCATATCGAGTTCATGGTGGTGGCTTTGCAGGTACAATTCAAGCATTTGTTCCTGTTGAAGAAACAGAGCACTATGTTTCCGCAATGAAAAAAGTCTTCGGCGATAATTCTTGCTATATTCTTAAAGTAAGAAGTCACGGCGGCTGTGAGATATGATTGAAAAAATAACCGATTTTGGTGTTTTAAGCGGCGTTTCTTCGCCGCTTTTACCTTTGATATTTGCTGATGCTTCTTTTTCACAAAATGAAATTGATGGTGCATTTTTGCAAAAAGCAGAAAATAATGAAATTCAAGCAGTTTTTTCATTGAAGAATACTTGCGTTAGTTTGGTTTGTATTAGTGACCAAGGAACAAAAGAGCTGGAAACGTTTTTCAACTTTTGCGGTGTTACTGAAATACTTTCAGATAAACCTTTAACACAATTTTGCAACTCTCAAAAAGAACTCAATTTATTGGAGCTTTGCGGAAAAATTGAACAAGAAAACAACTGCTTCAGCATAAATTCAAAATCAACAATTAATGAATATAAGGCTGTCTATAATGTTATTTCTGAACAAGGAACTAATTTTGAAATGTGGTTCCCGGAGTTTTCAAAAAAGATAAATTCTTCTGATGCTTTTGCTACATATTTAAAGGTGGATGAAAGGGTTGTAAGTGCTGCAATTTCGCCTGCTGTTTATGAAAATACTGCAATTATTGCAGGTGTTTATACATTAAAGGAATACCGCAACAAAGGTTTTGCCGGTGTAGCTGTAAAAGGGCTTTTAGATAGGTTAAAAGGAAATAACATATCAAAAGTGTATCTTTGGTGTGAAGATGGAAATATCGATTTTTACAATAAGTTGAATTTTAAAAATACAGGAAAATTATTTTTTGGAGAGTGTAATTGAATTATGGCTTTCTTTAATTTCAGCGAACAAATGAAAGAAATTTCTGAAAAGGCACTTTTAAAGTGTAGCGAGAAAATTTCAGAAATTGATAGAATAACAGAATTTAATCAACAAAGGGTTTTGAAGGCTTTTATTGATAATGGTGTCAGCGAATCCCATTTTGCCGGTTCAACAGGCTACGGCTATGGTGACAGAGGTCGTGAGGTGCTTGATGAAGTAACCGCACAGATTTTCGGCGCAGAGGATGCTCTTATCCGTCATAGCTTTGCAAGCGGTACTCATACTTTGAGCGTAATGCTTTTTGGTGTTCTTCGCCCCGGAGATACTGTTCTTTGTGCAACCGGAACACCTTATGATACAATCCATTCCGTAATTGGTTTATCGGGCGAGGGTATGGGTTCGTTAAAGGATTTCGGAATAGGCTTTGAGATTGTTGAGCTTAAAGAAGATGGCACGGTTGACCTTGATACAGTGAAACAGAAACTCACAGAAAAAGAGTATAAGGCAGTTTATATTCAGCGTTCAAGAGGCTATTCATTAAGACCAACATTAACCTCGAAGGAAATTAAAGAAATTATAAATATTACTAAGGGTAACAGCAAGGCAATTTCAATGCTTGATAACTGCTACGGCGAATTTACCGAATATGAAACACCTGCGGAAATCGGAGTTGATATCTTTGCAGGCTCACTTATCAAAAATCCCGGTGGCGGTATTGCTAAATGCGGCGGCTATATTGCAGGTAAAAAAGACCTTGTTGAGCTTTGCTCTTATCGTCTTACAACTCCCGGTATTGGTAAAGAGGTGGGGGCTACCCTCGGCAACACAAGAGATATTTTTATGGGACTTTTCCACGCACCCCATGTAACAGGTGAGGCTTTAAAAACAGCTGTGTTTACTGCTGCAGTATTTGAAGAAATGGGTTATTGGGTTTCACCAACAAGCAAAGAAATTCGAGCCGATATAATCCAAAGTATTAAGCTTGGTAACAGGGAAAAGCTCATAGCTTTTTGTCAAGGTCTTCAAAGCGGTTCTGTCGTTGATAGCTATGTTGTGCCGGAGCCTTGGGCAATGCCCGGCTATGACAGCGATGTTATTATGGCAGCAGGTGCATTTACAAACGGTTCTTCTATCGAGCTTTCTGCAGATGCACCATTAAGAGAGCCCTTTGCAGTATGGCTTCAGGGCGGTCTTAATTTCCATAGTGCGAAAATCGGTGTTCTTTTAGGTGCACAGAGGGTTTTAGACCTTAACTGCTAATATTATTAATATAAATATTTTCACTGATTTCCTTGAAAACGGGTGCTCCGTCTGTTCCTCCGGAGCTTCCGTTTTCTTTTAATATGCAGATAACATATTGCGGGTTTTCAATAGGAAAAAAGCCGACAAACCAACAATATTTTATTTCAACTCCGTTTTCGTCATATTGACCGCTTTGAGCAGTAGCGGTTTTAGTGCAGGAATCAAAAAGGGAAGTGTAAGCAGCTTTGCCCGTACCCTCCGTTGTGGTTTTTGCCATAGCTTTTTTTATTACTTGACAAGTGCTTTTTGATAAAACTTTTTTGCCGCTGCTTTGTATATTGGGTGTTAAATTGCCGTTACTGTCAACAGACCCTTTATAAATATAAGGCTTGTTGTATATTCCACTATTGGCTATTGCAGCAAAGCAGTTAGCAATTTGGAGAGGGGAAGCGGTAAGCTTACCTTGTCCGAAGCCTAAATTACCTATAGCTGCAGAGCTGTTGAGTTCTTTGATATCGGCTAAATTACCCGCTGCAGTCAAAAATCCATTGCCTAAATTGATTGCTTTACCAAAGCCTAATTCTTTTGCAGTATTTAAAAGGTTTTCAGCACCTGTTTGCGTGCTTAATTCGATAAAATAGGGGTTGCAGGACAGGGAAATTGCAGTATCAAAATCAACCTTTCCGTGTCCTTCTATTTTGTTACAGTTGAATTTATTTCCGCTTTTTTCAATATACCCCTTGCAGTAGTATTCCTTAAGCTTTATATCGTTTTCTAAAGCTGCAGCGGCGGTAACAGGCTTGAATACCGAGCCAACAGGAAAACATTCAAACGCCCTGTTGAGAAAAGGTGAATCGGTAGATTTTAAATATTTTTCAATATTAGTTCTTTCGTAAATAGGCATTGAAGCACAAGCTAAAACAGCAGAAGTTTTTACATCAAGTACAACTGCCGCACCCTTGTCAATCCTTCCGTTTTTTAAAGCCTTTTCAACAATAATCTGAATATCTTTGTCAATGGTCAACATAATTCCGCCTTTGGAATAATAGTTGTTATCTCGCACCTCAACATCTTCACCAATTAACATTCTTCCTAAGGCATCTGCCGAGTAAGCGACAGAAATATTACCTTTGTATTCATCGATTTCATCTTGGTAATATTTTTCTATACCCGCCACGCCCTTACTGTCAATATCAGTGTAACCGATTAAATGAAGAGCAACAGCATCCCCGTATCTTTCAAAAGTATCAATCTTTTTAATATCTTCGTTTTCGCTTATCTTATGGCTTTTTTCGGTAGTAAAGCTTGTAAAATAACCTTTTAATATAGTACCTTTTGCATATTTTTTACCTTTTAAATTACCGATTAAGACAGCATTTTCAGCAGTGGGCTTTGCACAGATAATTGTTTTTGTCTTGTTGTTGGTAAGAGGTTTGCTGTTTCTGTCATAAATGGTTCCTTTTTTGCTTCCTAACTCCCTAAGCCTTATATGAGGTTGGGCTGAAACAAAGTCGCTGTTTGAAGAAATATAAAATAATTTTCCCGAAAGGGCAAGAAAGGAAATGAGTATAACAAGCAAAGCAGAAACTATTCTTTTTTTCAAAATTAACACCGCCCATAAACAAATTACAGTTTAAATTATTGACAACTTTTTCAAGAGTATTATATAATTATAATATATTGTTTTGAGGAGTATATAATGGACGAAAGATTTTCCCGTTCAAGCCGTATTTTAGGCGAACAAAAAATGGAAAAACTCAATAAAGCATCAGTTATTGTTTTTGGTATCGGCGGTGTTGGCGGAGCTGTTCTTGAAGCCCTCGTAAGAGGTGGTGTGGGAACTGTTGCCGTTGTTGATAAAGATACAGTTGATATAACTAACATTAATCGTCAGATTATTGCAACAAACGATAATGTCGGTGAAAAAAAGGTTGATGCGGCAGAGAAAAGAGCTTTAAGCATAAATCCTAATATTAATTTTAAGAAATTTGATTTGTTTTATCTTCCCGAAACTGCAGAAGAAATCGACCTTACTGAGTATGATTTTATTGTTGATGCAATAGATAATGTAACCGCAAAGCTTGAGCTTATTGAAAGAGCGAATAAGCTTAATATTCCTGTTATTTCCTCAATGGGAACGGGCAATAAGCTTCATCCGGAGCTTTTTGAAGTAACTGATATTAATAAAACAAGTGTCTGTCCCTTGGCAAGAGTTATTAGGCGAGAGCTGAAGAATAGAGGCGTTAAGAAATTAACGGTTGTTTATTCAAAGGAAGAGCCCATAAAAACAGAGAATTCTGTTCCCGGTTCAGCTTCCTTTACTCCTCCTGTTGCAGGGTATTTAATGGCAGGTTATGTAATAAATAAATTAACTGAAGAGGTATAAAAATGAATTTTAGAGAAACAGAAAAAGCAGGATTAGTTGAGGGCTTTGCCCTTGTTAAAGCTTGCGATAAGAAAAGTGCAAAAAACGGTACGTTTTATCTTGATATTAAATTAGGTGATAAAGATAGCGAAATGGTTGCTAAAATGTGGGATTTCAAGGAAGATACCCAAAAGCTTCCCGAGGTTAATACAGTTATAAAAATCCGCGGTACAATTCAGCAGTACAACGGAAATGATCAGTTTATTATTCAGAGAATGCGTCCTGCAACCGATGATGAATTTGATATGGCAGATTTTGTTAAAGCATCTGATTACAGCGGCAATGATATGCTTGATTCTATTATACGACTTGTTAATGGCTTTGAAGATGAGGAGCTTAAAAGGGTTGTCCTTTCAATGCTCAAAGATAATCAAGAGAAGATTCTGACATTCCCTGCAGCAGAAAAGCTTCACCATGCTATGACAGGCGGACTTTTATACCATACTCTTTCTATTGTCCGTCTTGCTGAGTGCGTTTGCAGTATTTATCCTTGCATCGACAGAGAGCTTCTTCTTTCAGGTGCAATTCTTCACGATATTGCAAAAATGCGTGAATACACAATTAATGGTGCCGGTATTGTTGATGGTCATACTGTTGAAGGTATGCTTTTAGGTCATCTTGTTATGGGTGCGGAGGATGTTGGCAGAAAATGTGATGAATTGGAAATTACTCCCGAAAAGAAATATCTTCTTCAACACATGCTCATTTCACACCACGGCAAGCTTGAATTTGGTGCAGCAGTAAGACCTGCTTTTATTGAAGCTGAGGTTCTTTCGCAGCTTGACCTTTTTGATGCCAATATGTATGAAATGGCAGAAGCCGTAGGCGGAATTAAAGTAGGGGAGTTTACAGGCAGACTCTGGATGCTTGATAACAGGAAGCTTTATAATCACGGCAGGATTGATGTTGCACCACAGGCAAATATAATGGACGGAGAATAAAATGAACTATACCGAAGTTAAAATTTATGTAAAAACCGAAGATACCGAAAGAGCATCAAATATTGCAGTTATGGCAGTGCCCTACGGTATCTATATTGAAGATTACAGCGACCTTGAGGAAGCTGCATGGGAAATTGCTCATATTGATTTGATTGACGAGGATTTGCTTCGGAAGGATAGAGCAGAAAGCATTGTTCATATCTATATAGAAGAGGGCAATAATCCAGCAGAAGCAGTTTCCTTTATTTCCGACAGATTAAATGCAGAGAAAATTGATTTCAGAATTGAAACCGATGGTTGCTCTGAAGAGGATTGGGCAGATAAATGGAAAGCGTTTTTTAAGCCAACTGCGATTGGTGAACGGCTTTTTGTACGTCCTATTTGGATTGATGATTATGATGCAGGGGACAGAGTTGTTCTTAATATTGAACCCGGTGCAGCTTTTGGTACAGGTACTCACGATACAACTCAGCTTTGCCTTGAAACTCTTGATAAAATCATAAAGAATGGCGACACAGTTCTTGATATAGGTTGCGGCAGCGGAATTCTTGCAATAGCTTCAATGCTTTTAGGTGCAAAAGAGGGCTTCGGTGTTGATATTGACGAGCTTGCAGTTAAGACCGCTAAAGAAAACGGAAAAATGAATGGTTTTGATGAGCCTGAGCTTAAATTCGTTTGTGGTGATTTGGCAGATAAGGTTACAAAGCAGTATGATGTTGTTGTGGCAAATATCGTTGCAGATATAATCATCCTTTTCAGCACTCAGGTAAGAGCCTTTATGAAGCAGGGTGCAAAGTTCATTGCATCAGGTATCATTGATACAAGAGCAGATGAAGTAGTCACTGCTCTTCAAAATGTAGGACTTAAATTGGTTGAACGCATCGAGCAAGGCGGCTGGGTATGCCTTGTGTGTGAATAAAAGTTGCAAGTTGAAAATGGTAAGTGGCAAGTTTCGGGTGCTGCGCACAGCTATTAAAAATACACAATATTCTTAATTTGTAATTTTCTAAAAAACTCTTTCATAAAATCACTATAAGGAGTGGTTTTATGAAAAGAGTTTTTGTTTTTTTATTAGCTTTAATGTTGATATGTAGTTTTACGTTAACAGTATTTGCAACTGATAAAACAATCGTAAAAGAAAACGAAAATGTTCAGGTTGCAAAAACTGTTGTAACAGACGAAGAGAAAAAACAGCTTGAAAGTCTACCCGTTGAAATAAAAGCAAAAGCGGTGGTTTTAATTGAAGTTTCAAGTGGTAAGGTTTTAATGGAATATAACCCTGACACAAAGCTGTTTCCTGCATCTGTTACCAAAATTATGACAATGCTTTTAGTAGCAGAAGCAATAAATAGCAAGAAGATTACCCTTGCGGATAAAGTAACTTGTTCTCAGAATGCCGCAACAAAGGGTGGCTCTCAGATATGGCTTGAAGAGGGGGAGAGTATGACTGTTGACGAGCTTCTTCGGGCAACTGCAATCGGTAGCGCAAATGATGCGGCAACTCTTCTTGGTGAATATGTTGCAGGCAGCGAAACTGCCTTTATTGATATGATGAATACCCGTGCAAAAGAGCTGAAAATGAATAATACTCATTTTGAAAATGCAACAGGTCTTGATGACACAACTGATACTCATTTAACTACTGCAAGAGATATCGGAATAATGTCCTGCGAGCTTTTGAAATATGACTTTATAAGAGATTATACAACAGTCTGGATGGATTCATTAAGGAGTGGTAAAACCGAGCTTGTTAACACTAATAAGCTTGTTCGTTTTTATAGCGGAACGACAGGTCTTAAAACCGGAACAACTGCAAAAGCAGGCTGCTGTGTAAGTGCTTCCGCAGAGCGTGACGGTCTTCATTTAGTTGCAGTTGTTATGGGAAGCGATAACAGTAATGACCGCTTTAATACTGCCAAAGCAATGCTGAATTGGGGCTTTTCTAACTATTCCTGCGTAACACCTAAAATCAGTAAGAAATATTTAAAAAATGTTGAGGTTGTTGGCGGTAAAGAAAGTTTTGTTAAACCTAAAATGCCTAAGATTACGCCTGTAATAGTGAAAAAAGGTGAGGAAGATAAAATTCAAATCAAGGTCAAAACGGAAGAGTGTCTTGAAGCACCTGTTGTCGAAAAACAGACAATAGGAAATGTTAAAATTATGATTGATGATAAAAAGGTTGCAGAATACAAAATTACTGCAATTAATACAGTTGAAAAATTAGGCTTTTGGGGTTATATGAAAAAACTTGCAAATTTTGTTGCAACAGGGGAAAAACAATACCCGAAAACCATTGATAATACTTGACAATTTCACATCCCTTTGATAAAATCAATAGATAATTGATAATGGATTATTATGTAATTTTATTAAGGGATGTGTTTTTATGTTATATACATCAACAAGAGATAATAATGTAAGGGTAACTGCTTCAAAAGCAATTACTGATGGAATTTCTCCCGACGGCGGACTTTATATTCCTGTTGAAATTCCTGCTTTATCGGAAGCTGAGCTTAAAGCTCTTTGCTCTGCAGATTATAAAGAACGTGCTAAAAAGGTTCTTGGTCTTTATCTTTCTGACTTTACAAAGGAAGAGCTTGATTATTGCGTTGAGGGTGCTTATGCAGACGGCAAATTCTCCTCAAAGGATGTTGCTCCCGTTGTAAAGCTCCACGATAATGTCAATATTCTCGAGCTTTTCAAAGGACCCACTTGTGCATTCAAGGATATGGCACTTCAGATTCTTCCTTATCTTCTCACAGTTTCTTCTAAGAAAAATCTTAAAGATAAAGAAATCGTAATTCTCGTTGCGACCTCAGGCGACACAGGTAAAGCCGCACTTGAAGGCTTCAAGGATGTTGAGGGTACAAAAATTCTTGTTTTCTATCCCAACGATGGTGTTAGCCCTATGCAGAAGCTTCAGATGACAACTCAAGAGGGTAATAATGTTGGCGTTTGTGCTATCTACGGCAATTTTGATGATGCTCAGACCGGTGTTAAGTCTATCTTCACAAATAAAGAGATCCTTAAAAGATTTGAAGAAAATAACCTCGTTTTCTCCTCTGCAAACTCAATTAACTGGGGGCGTCTTGCTCCTCAGATCGTTTACTATGTTTCTGCTTATTGCGATATGGTAAACAGCGGTGCAGTAAAATTCGGTGATAAAATCAATATCGTTGTTCCTACCGGTAACTTCGGTAATATTCTTGCGGCATATTTTGCAAAGGAAATGGGATTACCTGTTAATAAGCTTATCTGTGCATCCAATGCAAATAATGTTCTCACCGATTTCATCGAAAACGGTGTTTATGACAGAAACCGTGATTTCTATACAACTGTTTCTCCCTCGATGGATATTCTTATTTCAAGCAACCTTGAAAGACTTCTTTACATCCTTTGCGGCAGGAATTCCGATACAATAAATGAATGGTTTGGTGCTCTTAAGGATTGCGGCAAATATACAGTAAGCGAAGATGTGAAAGCTAAAATTAATGAGCTTTTCTCAGCAGACTGCTGCGATGATGAAATGACTAAAGCAACTATCAGCGAAACATATTCTGATTACAACTATCTTGCAGACACTCATACAGCAGTTGCAATCAATGTTTTGAATGCTTATGAAGCTAAAACAGGAGATAAAACTCCCGTTGTAATCGCTTCAACTGCATCACCCTTTAAATTCTCAAAGGCGGTTCTTTCTGCAGTTGATAAAGAGAATAAAGAATATGACGATGAATTCGCAACTGTTGCTGCTCTTGAAGAAATTTCTTCTCTTAAAGCTCCCGAACAGCTTGCTGCTCTTAAGGGTAAAGAGGTTCGCTTTAATAAAGTGACTTCCAAAGAAGAAATGGCACAGGTTGTTTTCGATATGCTCGGCATTTGAGGTGACGGACTTTGTCATTGTTCGTAATTGGTGACACACATTTGTCACTTTCCGTTGATAAGCCGATGGATATATTCAGAGGTTGGACGGATTATATCGACAGGTTAAAAAGTAATTGGAATAAGGTTGTTTCTCCGGAAGACAGCGTTGTAATCCCCGGTGATATTTCCTGGGCTATGAATTTCAATGAGGCAGTTAAGGATTTTTCGTTTCTTAATTCTCTTAACGGAACAAAATATATTCTCAAGGGTAACCACGATTATTGGTGGAATACAATGTCAAAAATGAATAAGTTTCTTGTTGAGAATAATTTTCAAACAATAAAGATAATTCATAACAATGCTTATTCTGTTGAGGGCTTTTCTATCGGTGGCTCTCGAGGTTGGTTTTATGACGATACTGCTGAGGCAGATAAAAAGGTTATTCTTCGTGAAGCGGGCAGACTTCGTACTTCTTTGCAGGAAGCGAGTAAGCTTGGTGGTGAGTTAATTGCTTTTCTCCATTATCCACCCATAAGTGCAAATCAAGAATGCGAAGAGATACTTTCAGTTCTGAAAGAATTTCCTGTTAAGCGTTGCTATTTCGGGCATCTTCACGGTTTTGTAGCTCCCGAAAATGCAAAATTAGAGTGGGATGGAATAGAGTTTAATCTCGTTTCGTCTGACTATTTAGGCTTCGTTCCTCGTCTTATTGCTCATAGAGGGAAGTAAAACAACTCAAAATTAATATAAAATCAATAAATTTTACATATACATGGAAATTTATTGAAAAAACAGTGGAAATTTGCAAATTATTATGATATAATTTCGCAGTTATATAATTACAATATTATGTTCGCAAATGAAAGGATGTTTAAAATGAGTTTAAAGTCTTGCGAAAAAGTTGAAACAAATGTATATGCTCTTGAAATTTCTTTTGAAGGCGATGCTTTCAAAGCGGCAGTTACAAAAGCTTATACAAAAAACAGAGGTAAATATAACGTACCCGGTTTCCGCAAGGGTAAAGCTCCCAAGCACATTATCGAAACTTACTACGGTAAAGAAGTTTTCTGGTACGATGTAATTGATGCAGAGTATCCCGCACTCTTCGAAGCAGCAGTTAAAGAAGCAGGTATAGTTCCGGTTTCTGCTCCTTTTGAAGATGAAATCGTTTCTCTTGATGAAAACGGTTTTGTTGTAAAGCTTAAAGTTACTGTTAAACCCGAGGTTGAGCTTAAAGCTTACAAGGGTATCAAAGCAGAAAAAGAAAAAGTTACTGTTAAAAAAGCCGAAATCAAAGAAGAGGTTGACAGAGCCCTTGAAAAAGATGCAAAGCTTGTTGCTGTTGAAGGTAAAGCTGCAAAGAAGGGTGATATTGCAACAATCGACTTTGAAGGCTTTGTTGACGGCGTTGCTTTTGAAGGCGGTAAAGGTGAAAGCTATGACCTCGAGCTTGGTTCAGGTAGCTTCATCCCCGGCTTTGAAGAGCAGGTTATCGGCCACAAGGTTGACGAGGAATTTGACGTAAATGTTACATTCCCCGAAGAATACACTGAAGAGCTTGCAGGTAAAGAAGCAGTGTTCAAAATCAAGCTTCATAAGATTATGAAGAAAGAGCTTCCTAAATACGATGATGAATTTGTTAAAGACGTAAGCGAATTTGATACAATCGCAGATTACGAAAAGAGTCTTGAAGAAGAAATCAAAGCTCGTAAGGAAGCTGCTGCAGACCGTGCTTTCGAAAGCGCAGTTATGGACACTCTCTGCGACAATGTTATCGCAGAAATTCCTGCAGTTATGATTGAAAAAGAAATCGATAATCAGATTAACGAATTTGATTATAGACTTCGTGCACAGGGTATGAGCATGGACCTCTACCTTCAGTATCTCGGTATGGATGTTGCTGCTCTTCGTGACAGCTACAAAGAAGGTGCTGAAAAGCAGGTTAAGCTTCGCCTTGCACTTGAAAAGGTTGCAGAGCTTGAAAAAATTGAGATTTCTGACGAAGATATCGAAACAGAGCTTAAAACCTATGCAGATGCTTACAATATGCCTCTTGACAAGATTAAAACTCTTGTTGCTGCAGAAGATGTTAAGGCAGACCTTGCTTGCAGAAAAGCAATGGATCTTGTAAAAGATACTGCAGTTGCAGGCGCAAAGAAGAAAGCAACAAAGGCTACAGCAGAAGCAGATGAAGAAAAACCCGCAAAGAAAGCTCCTGCTAAGAAGAAAGCTGATGCTGAAGTGGCTGAAAAAAAGCCTGCAGCAAAGAAAGCTCCTGCTAAGAAAAAAGCAGACGCTGACAAGGCTGAATAATTAATATTTTATGCCGCCTCAGTAAATATCTGGGGCGGTATTGTGTATTTATTGATTAAAGTGTAAAATTTAACCAATAATCAATACTATCAAATTTATTTAGGAGGTTGTGTTTATGGCACTTATTCCTTATGTTGTGGAGCAAACCAATCGTGGTGAACGTTCCTACGATATTTTTTCCCGTCTGTTAAATGATAGAATCATCGTTCTTTCCGATGAAGTAAACGATGCAACCGCAAGCATTATAGTTGCTCAGCTTCTTTACCTTGAGGGTCAAGATCCCGAGAAGGACATCAGCTTCTATATCAATAGCCCCGGCGGAAGCGTTACCGCAGGCCTTGCTATTTACGATACAATGAAGTATATCAAATGTGATGTTTCAACAATTTGTATGGGTATGGCAGCTTCTATGGGTGCATTCCTTTTCTCTTCCGGCACAAAGGGTAAGAGATACATTCTCCCCAATGCTGAGGTTATGATTCATCAGCCTCTCGGAGGTGCAAAGGGTCAAGCAACAGAAATTCTTATTGCCGCAGACCATATCAAGAGAACCAAAGACCGTTTAAATAAAATTCTTGCTGAGAACACAGGCAAGAGCGTTGAAGAAATTTTCAACGATACAGAAAGAGATAATTGGCTTACTGCAGAAGAAGCAGTGGCTTACGGTCTTGCAGATAAGATTATCGAAAAGAGGTAAAATCCTTTGGCACGTGACGATAATAAAGGAACAAACGATAAAATCCGTTGTTCGTTCTGCGGTAAACCGCAGGCACAGGTTGGGCAGATGATTTCCGGTCCCGGAGTTTATATTTGCGATCAATGTGTTGAGCTGTGTATGGATATTGTTGAGGGTATTCAGAGCCGGCCAGAAGCAAAAAAAGTTGAAAAAGCTACTAAAAAGCTTCCTAAACCCCAGGAAATCAAAGCAATCCTTGATGAATATGTTATTGGGCAGGACGATGCTAAAATGGTATTGAGCGTCGCTGTTTATAACCATTATAAGCGTATTTTTCGTTCTTCTCCCGATGATGTTGAAATTAATAAAAGTAACGTTCTTCTCCTTGGACCTACAGGTGTTGGTAAAACTCTCCTTGCATCAACCCTTGCAAAGATACTTGATGTTCCTTTTGCAATAGCAGATGCTACCACACTCACAGAAGCCGGTTATGTTGGTGAAGACGTTGAGAATATTCTTCTGCGTCTTATTCAAGCAGCTGATTTTGATATTGAAAAAGCTGAGCAGGGGATTATTTATGTTGATGAAATCGATAAGATTTCAAGAAAATCCGAAAATGCGTCAATTACCCGTGATGTAAGCGGTGAGGGTGTTCAGCAGGCACTTCTTAAAATTATTGAGGGTACGGTTGCCAATGTTCCTCCTCAAGGCGGAAGAAAGCATCCTCAACAGGAATTTATTCAGATAGATACTTCAAAAATTCTTTTTATCTGCGGCGGTGCTTTTGCAGGAATTGAGAAACTTATTGAAGACAGACTTGGTAAAAGTGTTCTTGGCTTTGGTGCAGAAGTTCATTCTAAATCGGAGCTTAAAAATATGGACTTGTTCTCTAAGGTTATTCCTCAAGACCTTGTGAAATTCGGTCTTATTCCCGAGCTTGTTGGCCGTATTCCTGTTATTACATCCCTTCAGAATCTTGATGCAGATGCGCTTATCAATATTATAACAAAGCCTAAAAATGCTTTGCTTAAGCAATATCAGAGTCTTTTCAAGATGGATAAGGTAACTCTTGATTTTACTGATGAAGCAGTAAGAAGAGTTGCAGAGCTTACTATTGAAAAGGAAACAGGTGCCCGAGGTCTTCGTGCAATAATGGAAAAAACTTTAATGCCGATTATGTATGCAGTTCCCTCTGACCCGACAGTTGAGGTGGTTAAAATCACTGCCGATGTTGTAGACGGAAAAGGTGAGCCAATATATGTTAAGAAACCAAAAGGCACAGCAGAACAAACTGCATAAAAATTAAAATGTGATGGAGAGTAAAGGTGAAAATTCTTTATTCTCCATTGAATTCTTTATAAAAAGGTACATATATGGTAAAAGAAATTTACGAAAAAAGAGCATTACCGGTTATGGCACTTCGTAACCTTGTTGTTTTTCCCGAGCAAACAGTGTGTTTCGAGGTTGGCAGACCGAAATCAATAAAAGCAATAAGAACTGCTGTTGATTCAACGGACAGACTTATTTTCCTTGTAACTCAAAAGGATGCAACTGTTGAAGACCCAAAATTCGAGGAGCTTTATGATGTTGGCGTCGTTGCGGAAATAAAGCAAATCAGCGGTGACGGAAAGAACTTTGAAATTGTTGTTGAAGGTCTTTACAGAGCAAAGGTAGTTGAGGTTCTCAAAGAAAGACTTTCAATGAGAGCTGTTGTTGAGCAATGCATTGAAAATCTTCCCGATACAGAGGATTTGAAAACAGTTGCAACTCTTCGCCTTTTAAAAGAAAGAGTAGAGGAGTATGTAAGTGCAAGTCCGAGAATTGCTCCCGAGGTTTTTCTTGCGGTATTGGAAGAAGCGGATATTGCAACTGCAACTGATGGTGTAGCGGGGCATTTCCATCTTGAAATGGAAGATAAGCAAACTCTTCTTTCCGAGCTTGATATTCTCAAAAGAACCGAAGCTCTTTGCACCATTCTTTCAAGGGAAACTGAAATTCTCAAGATAGAAATGGAATTGCACGATATGGTGCAAGAGAGAATGGACAAAAATCAAAGGGAGTATTATCTTCGTGAGCAAATAAAAGCTGCTTCGGTTGAGCTTGGTGAGGATGATTCTCCAATAGCAGAAGCTGCAAATTATAAAGAAAAAATTTCTACACTTCCCATTGACGAAAGGTCAAAGAAAAAGCTTTTTGATGAGTGCGAAAGACTTATAAAAACCACTCCCGGTAGCCCTGAGGCGAATGTTGCAAGAACATATCTTGAAAGAGTTGTTTCACTTCCTTGGGGTGTATATACGGAAGATAATCTTGATGTTATTTCCGCTCGCAAAACTCTCGAAAAGGACCACTATGGTCTTGAAGAGGTTAAGGAGCGTATATTGGAGCTTGTTGCAGTTAAAAAGCTTGCTCCGGATGCCAATGCTCAGATTCTCTGCCTTGTTGGTCCTCCCGGTGTTGGTAAAACCTCTATTGCTCGCTCTTTGGCAGAGGCAACGGGCAGAAAATATGTTAGAATTTCTCTTGGTGGTGTCCGTGACGAAGCAGAAATCAGAGGTCACCGAAGAACTTATATCGGCTCAATGCCCGGCAGAATCATTACTGCCATTGAACAAGCAGGAACTTCAAACCCCTTAATTCTCCTCGACGAAATTGATAAATTGGGTAGTGATTTCAAGGGTGACCCATCATCCGCACTTTTAGAGGTGCTTGACGGTGAGCAAAACACTACATTCAATGACCACTATGTTGATGTTCCTTTTGACTTAAGTAAGGTTCTGTTTATAACAACGGCTAATGATGCTTCACAGATTCCTGCTCCGCTTTTCGACAGAATGGAGATTATTGAGCTTTACAGCTACACTGCAGAAGATAAATTTTTGATTGCCAAGAAACATCTTATACCAAAGCAGGTTAAAAACTTTGGTATGAACTCTAAAATGATTAGATTTACCGATGCAACTATTCGTGAAATTATCGGTAGCTACACTAAAGAAGCAGGTGTTCGTACCCTTGACAGAACAATCACTAAAATCATAAGAAAAGCCGCGGTTAAATTTGCAGAAGGCTTTGAAGGTAAGATAGTGGTTTCTCCTGCAAATCTTCATGAATTCCTTGGTGCACCTAAATATAAGCTTTCAAAGCTTGATTTTGAAAAAATGATTGGTGCGGCAAACGGTCTTGCGTGGACTTCTGTTGGCGGAGAAATGATGCAGATTGAGGTTGCAGTTTTAGAGGGCAACGGTAAATTAGAGCTTACAGGCTCCCTTGGCGATGTTATGAAAGAATCCGCCAAAGCTGCCATAAGTTATATTCGTGCAAACTGCGAAAAACTCGGGGTTGAAAGCGATTTTTATAAAACCAAGGACATTCATATTCACGTTCCCGAGGGTGCAGTTCCCAAGGATGGCCCTTCCGCAGGCGTTACAATGACAACTGCACTTGTTTCTGCATTAACTGAAACTCCCGTTGTTAAAACAGTTGCTATGACAGGTGAAATTACATTAAGAGGTAAGGTTCTTGCTATTGGCGGTCTTCGTGAGAAATCCACCGCTGCATTCAAAAACGGGATGAAGACAGTTCTCATTCCTGCTGAAAATGAATCCGACCTTGAAAAAGTGAATGAAAGCATCAAAAATGCGATTGAGTTTATTCCTGTTTCAAGTCTTGATGAGGTTTTAAGTATTGCTCTTGAAAGCAAGAAAACTATCAAAACTGAAACAAAAAAGAATAACACTAAAACAAATCCCATAAATAACGGAAAAGATACTAAATCTACCGGTGTTTACTGTAGGGAGGGTTGATTATTATGAATTATAATAAAGTTGAATTTGAAGCTGCTTTTGGCACATTAAAGCAGATTCCTCAGTCCGATTTACCCGAAATAGTTTTTGCAGGTCGTTCCAATGTTGGTAAATCCTCAATGCTTAACCGACTTTTTAACCGTAAAAACCTTGCAAGAGTTTCTTCTATGCCCGGTAAAACAATTACAATTAACTTTTTCAAGGTTGAAAATGTAAGAATTGTTGACTTGCCCGGTTATGGTTATGCAAAGGTTGCCAAAGGTGAAAAACGCCGTTGGGCAGAAATGATGGAGGGGTATTTCCAAAGCCCTCGTAATATCAAGCTTGTTGTTCAGCTTGTTGATATGCGTCATAAACCATCGGAAGACGATTATGTTATGATGAGATTCTTACAGGATGCAGGGCTTCCTTTCATAGTTGCCGCAACTAAGAGCGATAAGCTCAATAAAACACAGTATAATGAGCGTAAAAACGCCCTCAGAGAAGAGTTAGCAGAGTTTGGCGACAATCTCACTATTCTTCCTTTCTCATCTGAAAAAGGCGAAGGAACGGAAGAACTCAAAAAGATAATTGAAGCTGTTCTCTAAAAAAATTTATGCACCCGATACTTTTCACAAAATAAAAAGTATCGGGTGCATTAGTGTTTATATTGCTTTATAAAGAATTAACTCAGATGAAAGTGAAGCGTTAATATCAACTGCAATGCCGTTGCGTTTGAGTTTTTCACCCGAAATGACATAGCTGAAGCCATCATTATCTAAAGTAACTTTATATTCCTTTGAAATATCAATACCTTTGGGTTTAACCATTATAGTCTTTTCGTTTGTACCGCAAAGGGTTATAACTGTAATAGCACCTTTTGATTTATCTGGTGCAGATATTTCAAGAACAGAATAATCACGTTCGTTTAAATCGGGGGTATGGTGATATATTTTAGATTCTGCTAAAAATGGTCTTATAAACTCTTTATAAATATCAGTTGAGTGTTTTATAAAAGCCATCTGATCTTCGTTGATTTCAGCATCAGCAGGGGAGATTACATTGAGAGAAATATGACCTAACATTGTGTTTCTCAGATGTGCATCAAATGAGCCGATAGTATGGCAACCCATACCTGCAAAAAGTCTATCAACTCTTTCGGGAGGAAGTGCCATTGTCATTCCGTTTGTTATGGCAACAGATCGGGGCATTTTCTGCCAGTCTGAAACCCAGGTGTGATTGAAATTTCTCATCATACCAAGGTCGGTTCTTCCGCCACCACCTGCGCAGTTTTCAAAAATCACATTGGGAAAACGCTTTTTAAGATTTTCATACATTTTGTAAACTGCTTCATTGTGCTTTATGCAAACGCATTCGGGAATACCATAGCCTGTGTCATGCATACCGAAATACTCGGTGAAATCAACATTATGGTCAACTCTTAAAAGGTCCAGCTCGTATTCTTCAATGATTCTTGCAAGCTCATTTTCGCACCACTGGGCACATTCGGGAATGGACATATCAAGGAATTTAGGTGAGCGTTCACCTAATGCGCTGACAGTACGCCATTCGGGGTGCTCTTCGTGAATATCGCAATATTTTCCAACACTCTCAATATCAACCCATAAACCGAACTTTAAACCTTTAGAATGGGCATAATCACAAAGCTCCTTGATACCATTGGGGTATCTGTCTTTATCGGGAATATTTCTGCCGTTGTATGCACCCCATTCCATTTGCTCATCGGGTGGACATTCCCAACCTGCATCAATGGTGAAAATCTCGCCACCCATTTCAGCAAATTGGTCAATGAATGCTTTGCTGTCCTCAACATTCATACTGTGTTCTGCACCCATACCGCAGTTGATAAGAGCTTCGGAGCCGTCTGCTTCTGCTAAATTTAAAACGGATTTTCTGATATGGGCATGCATTTCGTTTACTGCATCGTCAAGGTTGCCGTGAACAAGACCCATATATACAACAGGGGAAACAAACTTGCCTTTTGGTGCAATAACATAAATAGGATTATGACCTGTTATTTCTGCTTTAAACGAAAGGTGGGTGTTGCATTTATTAGGTCGGGCATTGTAATCAACAGTATAGCGATAACCACCGCTGAAGCCAATTTGAGAAAACCAGATTTTACCTGTAAGGTTATTTCTGATAAATAAAAGGGGATGGCGGAATCTATCTCTGCCAAATCTTCCGTCAATAGAAGTGCTGTCGGGCATTAGCTTTTCCCATTTAAACTGACCTTCGTTGCCCCAGGCATCATTCTCAAAATAACCTAATGAATAAACATCATTAACGCTTTCTGCGTGGTCTAATACGTCACTGTCAAGAGCTTCAAGACCACCGCTCATTACGGAAAGTCTGCTAAGCTTTATTGGTTCGTTTGAAAGATTTTCAATTTCAAGCCAACGGGAAAGCAGTTGTGTTCCGTCAATTAAAGTGTGTACCTTAATTACAGCAGGCGTTATATTACTTTTTAATGTTAAAACAGATGTTTCATTTTCTTCAGTTTTTTCTGTCTTGAAATCAACAAACTCTAAATTAAAATCAACATTTTGTCCATCAATTTCAATATTAAATGAAAAAGGTTCTGCATATCTTTTAGGGTTAAGGTATGTAGGGCAGTTTTTTAATACATTGAGAGGGTAACCCGAAGCATTCCAACCTGCTGAAAGCAGAGCACCATCGTTAAAAACCTCTTCATATACCATTTCACCGCTTCTGTAACAGAAACGGTGATTTTTTTCATTATGGTAATAAATATCAAAATAATTGTTATTCATTAATTTCAACCCCTTTGGGTTATTTGTCATCGTCAAGCTTGAGAATAGCCATAAATGCTTCTTGAGGAACTTCAACAGTACCGAAGGTACGCATTCTCTTTTTACCCTCTTTTTGCTTTTCAAGAAGCTTTTTCTTTCGGGTAATGTCACCGCCGTAGCATTTTGCAAGAACGTCTTTTCTCATAGCTTTAACAGTTTCTCTCGCAATAACCTTGCCACCAATAGCCATCTGAATTGGAATTTCAAACATCTGTCTCGGAATATTGTCCTTGAGCTTTTCTGCAATTCTTCTTGCTCTGCCGTATGCTTTATCCGAGTGAACGATAAATGAAAGAGCGTCAACAATATCTCCATTAAGAAGAACATCAAGCTTTACAAGATTTGAACGCTGATATTCAGAAATTTCATAGTCAAGAGAAGCGTAACCACGTGTTCTTGATTTAAGTGCATCAAAAAAGTCATAAATGATTTCATTAAGTGGTAAATCATATTTTATTTCAACACGGTCACCGGAGATATAATCCATATTTTTAAATGTTCCGCGTCTTTCCTGGCAAAGCTCCATAACAGAGCCAACGTATTCACTGGGTGCAAAAATATGAGCATCTGCAACAGGCTCTTCGCAATAGTCAATAACTGCAGGGTCGGGGTAGTGGGTGGGGTTGTCAATTTCAACTACCTCACCATTTGTAAGATGTATTTTATAAACAACGCTTGGAACAGTTGTTACAAGGTCCAAATCATACTCTCTTTCAAGTCTTTCTTGGATGATTTCAAGGTGCAAGAGTCCGAGGAAACCGCAACGGAAGCCAAAGCCCAAAGCACCCGAGGTTTCGGGTTCGTATGAAAGGGAAGCGTCATTTAACTGCAATTTTTCAAGTGCTTCATGAAGGTTTTCATAGTCAGCACCATCAGCAGGGTAAATACCGCAGTAAACCATTGGTGTTGCCTTGCGGTAACCGGGAAGTGCCTCTTTTGCGGGATTAGTTGCAAGTGTAACAGTATCGCCAACAACCGCATCTCTTACTGTTTTAATTGAACCTGTAATGTAACCAACCTCACCGGAGCAAAGCATACCGCAGGGTTCAAGGGATGTTGCTTTCATTGTGCCAACTTCAACAACATTAAATTCAGCACCTGTTGCCATCATTTTCATTGTGTCGCCGACTTTAATTGTGCCGTCAACAACACGCACATAAACAATAACACCCTTATAGTTATCGTAAACAGAGTCGAAAATCAATGCTCTTAAGGGTGCATCGTCATCACCCTCGGGAGCAGGAACAAGCTCAACAATCTGTTCAAGAACCTGCTCAACATTTTCGCCTGTTTTTGCAGAAACTCTCGGTGCGGTGTCGCAGGGAAGACCGATAATATCTTCAACATCTGCCGCAACTCTGTCAGGGTCTGCAGAGGGTAAGTCGATTTTATTGATAACGGGAACGAGCTCAAGATTGTGGTCAAGTGCAAGGTAGGTGTTACCCAAGGTCTGTGCCTCAATACCCTGAGAAGCGTCAATAATAAGTATTGCACCCTCGCAGGCTGCAAGAGAACGGGAAACCTCATAGTTAAAGTCAACGTGACCGGGAGTATCAATAAGGTTTAATTGATAAGTATTGCCGTCTTTAGCAGTATAGTCAAGCCTTACCGCATGGGCTTTGATTGTAATTCCTCTTTCCTTCTCCAAATCCATATCGTCAAGAATCTGTGCGGACATATCACGCTTTGCAACTGTGTCCGTGAGCTCAAGAAGACGGTCTGCAAGTGTGGATTTGCCGTGGTCGATATGTGCAATTATAGAGAAGTTTCTGATATGTTCTTTTTTTACAAGGGACATTAATCTGTTTCCTTTCGGTTGGTTTCTTCAATAAATGTTTTATATGTGCTTATTTCAAATATCTCTTTTATGCGTTGAGATTCTCCGCATAAATAAAGATAGCCGTAAAGAGTTTCAAGTCCTGTTGCATAGCGGTAATCTCCTGCTTCTTGGTTTTTAGGGGAATGACCGCTATGAGCGTTTCTGCCTCTTTTAAAAACTGAAGTTTCATTTTCAGTTAAAAAGGGGAGCAGCTCTTTAATCATCTGAGCCTGGAAAGCTGCATTAACATATTTAACCGATTCTTTATGTAGCTTTCCTGCAGGTTTATTTTCCTGCATAGAAAGCATATTTCTGACAAGCAAGCTATAAACTGCGTCACCCAGAAAAGCCAATGTAAGAGGGCTATACATTCTTGCTTTCGGCTCTTCTAATGGTGAGCAGATGCCGTTTAAAATATCATCATGGGACATAGTCAAACTCCAAGTCATAAATACTTACTGTATCACCTTCGGTAATTCCTCGGTCAATAAGCCCCTGAATAATTCCGCTTGTTTGCAGAACATTCTGGAAATACTGAAGTGAAGAGTAGTCATTAAGGTCAGTTTTCATAAGTATTTTTGCAAGCCAGGGAGCTTCAACAATGAAAACATCACCTTCAACACGGATTTTAAAATCACGTTTTGAGGTTTTGAGAATGTCTTTAGCAGTGATTTCCTGCTTCTCATAAATTTTAACAGGTGGAAGCTTCTGCAGCTCTGCCGCAACCTTATTTATGAGCTCTTGTGTGCCCTCTGCAATAGGTGCAATAATTTCAAAATAATCCAAACCTTTATTGCATATATATTCTTTGAAAGCTTCTCTTTGCTCATCGGTTGCAAGGTCAATCTTATTACCTGCAACAATCTGACGATATTTTGTTAATTCTTCATTATATTTAGCAAGCTCTGCGTTAATTGCCTCAAAGTCTTCAATGGGATTTCTGCCTTCACTGCCTGCAACGTCAACAACGTGAACAAGAAGTCTGCAACGTTCAATATGACGCAAGAATTCATGACCTAATCCAACACCATCACTTGCACCCTCGATGATACCCGGAATATCAGCCATAACAAAGCTGCTTTCCGGGCCCATTCTTACAACACCCGGAACAGGGGTAAGAGTAGTGAAATGATAGTTTGCAACAATGGGCTTTGCTTCACTTACAACGGAAATGAGAGTGGATTTACCAACATTTGGGAAACCGATTAAACCAACATCCGCAAGAAGCTTTAATTCAAGCGTTACATCCCATTCCTCACCGGGAGCACCGTCCTTAGCAAAACGGGGAACCTGTCTTGTGGGAGTAGCAAAGTGGGGGTTACCCCAACCGCCGTTGCCGCCTTTAGCGGCAATAAAGGTTTCTTCAATGCTCATATCAGCCATAACAAGACCTGTTTCTTCTTCACGTATAACGGTACCTCTGGGAACCTTTATGATTAAATCTTCGCCTCGTTTACCGTTACAACGGGAGCCACGTCCGTTTTCGCCATTCTGAGCTTTATATTTTCTTTTATAGCGGAAATCGGAAAGGGTGGAGAGATTGTCATCAACCTGGAAAACAATATTACCGCCACGACCGCCGTCGCCACCATCGGGACCACCGGCGTTAACAAACTTTTCACGATGAAAAGCAACTGCACCATTACCGCCGTTACCTGCAATAATTTTTAT
>JAZQJD010000027.1:0-94303 GCA_045541435.1 Acutalibacteraceae bacterium | reverse complement strand
TTTCAACTTCACCGATAAGGATTTTTGTTCCTTCGGGAGCTGTTACACCTGTAAGCTCTGCAATTTTTGCAGCAGCCTGACCAACGATTTTCGCATTAAGAGCACCGTTGATAATGATTGTCTTTCTTACCTTTTCTGTTTCTGCATCGTTAAGGAAGTAGCAACCACGACTTGCGAACTCTGTCTTAACTGCGTCATAGATATTTTCAAGAACAATAACTGACTGTTCAGAAGCACAAATCATACCGTTGTCAAATGTTTTTGAGTGAATGATTGAGTTAACAGCAAGAAGAATATCTGCAGATTCATCAATGATTGCGGGGGTGTTACCTGCACCAACACCGAGAGCAGGCTTACCGCTGGAGTAAGCAGCCTTAACCATACCGGGACCACCTGTTGCGAGGATGATATCTGCTTCTTTCATTACTGTGTTTGTCATTTCAAGAGAAGGAACATCAATCCAGTCGATAATACCTTCTGGAGCACCTGCCTGGACTGCAGCTTCAAGAACAAGCTTTGCAGCAGCGATTGTGCAGTTCTTTGCTCTGGGGTGAGGAGAGATTATAATTGCATTTCTTGTCTTAAGAGCAAGAAGACATTTGAAAATTGCAGTTGATGTAGGGTTGGTTGTGGGAATAACCGCAGCAACAACACCGATGGGCTCTGCAATCTTTTTTGTACCGAACGCCTTATCTTCTTCAATGATACCGCAGGTCTTTGCATCTTTATATGCATTGTAGATGTATTCGGAAGCATAGTTATTTTTAATAACCTTATCCTCTACAATACCCATACCTGTTTCTTCAACAGCCATTTTAGCAAGAGGAATTCTTGCTTTATTTGCGGCGGATGCGGCAGCAAGGAAAATTTTATCTACCTGCTCCTGAGTGTAGGTAGCAAATTTCTTCTGTGCCTCTCTTGTGCGATCAATAGCTTCCTGAAGCTTTTCAACACAATCAACAATTTCGTAGTTCATGTCCATTATATCCTCCTAATAATAATTACGTTGTTGGGGTGGGCTTAGTTCGCACTTCGCCCTCGCTAACTTTGTTATTATTTTAACAACCTTTGTAGGATTATGGAATTCTTAAAACATATAAGCGGTATTATCAAAAATGATAACACTCAAAGGAATAAAAAAACCGACTTGAGTACAATATACTCAAATCGGTAAAAAACATTGATATAGAATTTTATTTTTTCAGATGTTTTCTCTTGGATTCACACAAAGAAGTAATAAATTGGCGATCAAGCTTTGTAAGCTTATATCCGTTTTTATAAATTAAAACATCTTTATATACCTTCTTGTTATCGCCACATTCCTTTTGAACTAAATTATATCGTTCAAGAAGACTTTGAGGTGCAGGAGAAACCCACATAAATGTTTCGGGGTTCATTGATAACAAATCGAACTGACTTGCTCTTTCAAAAATAAAAATTCTTCGGTTGATATTATCAGGCAATTCTTCTTTAACGACCTTCGAAAGTGGCATTGAGGGAACATAAGGGTCTGCGTGGGCAATTTCTATATAGTCCTTTAAGTCGTCATACGATATGTTTTCTTTTTTTGCCAACGGATTATCTGCGCTCATAATAAGAGAATATGTAAATTCCGTTACTAACTCATACTGAAATCCTTTTTCTTCAAGCATTGATTTAAAATATTTATCATAGTTTTCAGCATAACGTATTATACCTAATTTATAATCATGCTCAAGCATATTGCGGATTGTTCGCTGGGAGTTGGTTTCTTTATAAAATATTTCCGCCGCATCACCGGTCAGTGATTTTGAGAATTCTGCAAAGGCTTCAGAAATATAACAAGCTCTGGGAACAGAAATAGAAAACTCCTGTTTTTTAGCTGTGCCTTTTTTATAGAAATCCTCAACCTGCTCAATCTGACCGAGAATTCTTTTGGCAAAGTTTATGAACTGCTCTCCGTCAGGAGTAAGCTCCATGCCTTTGGTGGTTCGTTCAAAAATAGATATACCAAGATCTGCTTCAAGCTCTTTAATTGAACGGCTTATGTTTGGCGTTGCAATAAGCAAAGTTTCAGATGCTTTGCCCAAAGAACCGAGCCTTGCAACTTCAACAGCATATTTCATATGTAATAAATTCAAACCATATCACCACCGATGTTTTTCTTGATTATATCACTAAGCTTTTTAAAAAGCAATAATTACAAAGTGCAGCTACTCCTATTCTTTGTATTATGCAGTAAAAAAATTTGCCCTGTAGTTTTTACCAAATACGCAGGATAGTAAGCAAGATAATAAGCAAGTTAGCTCGTCAAAATATAATCGCCAACATTTCTTTTGACAATCGCATTTTTCTATATTATTATGCAGATAGTTGGGAAACTCTAAAAAATAAAGGGGGGGCGAACCTGCCTCGGCGAAGCCGAACATAATCGGGTGTTCGCAAGTTCACTTGCGAATGATGGGCAGAGCCCATCGACCCCTGCTACCCGCACCAATAACGAAAGAGTCACTTTTGTGGCTCTTTTTTGTTGCAAAACAACGCATTAGTTGCTATAATACTGTCATTATTTAAAATGAAATGTTGGTGATTGATTTGACAAATTTGATTAATGAAATTTCTTTGCTTGTAAAGGAATGCGGAAAGGTAATTCTAAATGCCGACAGAGAAAAAATGGCGATTGATATTAAATCAGGCGTTGCAGATTTGGTTACAGAATATGACAAAAATATTCAAGAGAAACTTCAACTTGGATTGAAAAAGATTTTACCGGAAGCCAAATTCATTGGCGAAGAGGGTTCAAACGATAAATTAACTGATGATGGCTACGCTTTTATTGTTGACCCCATTGACGGAACAACAAATTTCATTAAGGATTATCATCACAGTGCAATTTCTGTTGCTTTGTTAAAGGGAAAAGAAGTTGTTGCCGGTGTTGTTTATAACCCCTATCTTGATGAAACTTTTTCTGCAATAAAGGGCCGGGGTGCTTTTTGCAACGGCAAGAAAATAAGTGTTTCTTCCCAACCTTTAAGCAACGCTCTTGTTATTTTCGGTTCATCACCTTATGATAAAGAGCTTTTCAAAGAAACTCTTGAAATGCTTACGGAATATTTCTATAAAGCTCTTGATATAAGGAGAAGCGGTTCTGCTGCATTGGATTTATGCTCGGTAGCCTGTGGCAGAGCAGAGCTTTATTTCGAATTGCAGACTTCTCCTTGGGATTTCGCTGCAGGAAAGCTCCTTGTTGAAGAAGCAGGCGGTGTTGTTACAGCTCTTGACGGCACGCCCCTTTCCTTTGAGGGCAAAACCTCAATTATCGCAAAAAATAATGTAATATAAAAAATCGTAGTTCAGAAATTTCATTTTCTGAACTACGATTTCTTATTTTATTAACTGTAGATATCTTTCCTCAAGCTCATCATAATGAGTATAGTTTTCTGCCTGTTCCAAAAGATTTTTTGCGTCTGTATGGGGCTTTGTTGCCTGTGCGTAAACAGAGGCTGCTTTAAGATAGGCTTTAAGGTCTTTTCTGATTTTCAAGCTATCAAAAAAGCTGTTTGCTTCCCTGTTCATAATTTCTTCCTTAACAGCCTCGTCGGGAGCTTTTATATTTTCTGCTCCGTATTTATTTATGAGAGCTGAAGCACGTTTTTTCACTCTTGCATTTTTAATGGCATCCGAGCGGATTTCTTTTTCATCTGCTGTATTTTTAGGTAATGCTTTTGCTTTTCTCAATTCGGCAACGGCATTTTCATAGAAATAAACGGCACCCTTTGCAGCATCGATCTGAGCCTGCTCTATTCTTGCTTTACCTGCTGGAGTTGAAAACTTATTAAGATCCTGTATTATTATTGCAGCTCTTTCAATAGCGGCATTTTTTTCTTTAATTTCCTTTTTGGCAGTTTTGCTCAAGGCTTTATTTATGGCAACCTTCTCCTGCTTTGAAAGCTCCTTTGCTTCAACGATAATTTCCATAACATCCTGAAGCTCATTGTCCTCAAGCAAGCCTAAGGAATGGTTTTCAAACATTGCACGGATTTTGAGGACACCAACATAAGCCTTGTGCTTATTTTCTGTCAAATCATAGAAGCAATATGGAATAAGGTTCAGAAGGGCGCCAACTGCCGAGCATATAATAAGAACTTCGAAAAGGTTATTTCTGATATTATCGTCATAAAGAACATTATAATCATCAAGCAAGCCCATTTTTTCATAAATGGCAGGATAAACCATACCGGTAAAAAAGCTGATAACCGTGCCTATCATTCCCAAAGGTCCGAAAAGCCCGTCAACACGAACTCCCGTTTTCCATTGGTGGTAATCCCTCATATCTGCACTTATATTGTGCTGAACAATGTTCCAGAAGGTGTTTATGAATGTGTTAATATACCAAAGAACGCAGATCAAAATCAAATTCCTGTATGTAAAATAAAGGATTATGAGAATTACGATATTGATAG
This sequence comes from Acutalibacteraceae bacterium, assembly GCA_045541435.1. Lineage (GTDB taxonomy): Bacteria > Bacillota > Clostridia > Oscillospirales > Acutalibacteraceae > DTU089. The sequence goes on along the minus strand of JAZQJD010000027.1, from coordinate 89,861 downwards.
AGTTTGCGGTAATCAAAAGATTTCTTTTACCCATTTTCTTTATGGCAAGAGGACAAAGAAGCATTGACCATAATGCTGCATTACCGATAATTGTATTGGCGGTACCAAGCATTGCCTGATGCTCTCCGCCGGAACCGTAAACAAATGACCAACCAAGAATAACACCGTAGCCTGATTCAAGGAAAACAATCCAAGCTGCCGCTTGAATAATCCAATAATATTTATTTTTTGCGACCTCGCGGATTGCATCAAGCATTCTTACAGGTTCGGGTTTTTTCTTGGGAAGAATAAGCCGTTCTTTGACCTTACGGAAGAAAATTGTTCCGATTATTAAGCCTGTAATCGTGAAAAAAGGATAAATTATTCTGTAGGTCCAGATGTTATTGAGTCCCCAGGTAAGACCTGCAATTGTAGGAACGGCAAAACCTGTTATTGTTGGGGCAAGTGAATAAACAACTTGAGAAATGCTCATTACATTTGCTCTTTCCTGGGAATTTGGAGTTATAATCTGTTGGAAATATGTATAGCTTTCGTTATAAAAGCAAAGGAATACATTGAGAAGCATATACATAAACCAAACGACCACAGCTTTTGTGATGTATTCCATATTTTCATAAGGAAGCCACACAAAAACAGTTGATATAAGAACTATGGGAAGACCGGTCTTTTTAATAAACGGAAGGAACTTACCTCCCTCTAATTTATGGTTATCATAATACCAGCTACGAAAAACACCCAACGGAATACCTACGAGATTTGCAACAACAAGCATAACATACAAATCCATGGGCTTTAAGCCGATGCTTGCACCAACAAGGAAGTTTGATGCATCAAGTCCGATTGCAGATGCAAGTAAGGTCGTCCAATAAACACCGAAGCCTGCACCGCTGATGCTTACAACCTCCTTGTAAGGAATGTAATTTCCCTTGGCAGGCTCGTGCCAATATTCCTTAACCAAAGAAATCAGACCCTTGACTTTTGAAACTATACCATTGTTTACTTGAGTTTCCATTTTATTATCCCCTTTACCATTTCAAAAGGTTTTTATAACTATAATTATAAGTTACTAAAGCTAAACTGTCAATAAACCCATTCCTTTTATATGTTGAAATATATTAGAGTTATATGCTATAATACTATACAATACAATTATTTTTCCGGACAGGTTGTGAAAATATGTCAACAAAGCTTTGGTATGATGAATTTATAAATGATTGGATGTGGGCACTGCCCCTGGGTAACGGCAGAATTGGTGCTATGCAGTATGGCAACCCAGACTGCGAGCAAATTGAAATAAATGAAGAATCTCTTTGGAGTGGCAGACAAATTCAAGAAAGCTACCACGCTTCACCCAAAGCACTTTCTGAAATTCGCCGTTTGCTTCATGAAGAAAAATTGAAAGAAGCGGCTCAGCTTGCAAGAGAAACCTTTTTATCCGACCCGCCCGTTGTCCGTTCTTATGAAAGCTTCGGGGAAATATTCGTTGATTTCCTTGACAAATCCCCATACTCAAATTACTGCAAGGAGTTGGAATTAAGCGAGGCTGTTTGTCGAGTTTCCTGGACTAAAAGCAAGGTTAATTATAAAAGCGAATGCTTTATAAGCGAAGACCTTGACGGCTTTATTTATAAGGTAGAAACTGACGGCAAGCCCTTTTCCTGTAATGTAAGCATAAAAAGAAAGCAGGATGCTTACAGCTCCTGCATTGAAAATGACACAATTATTATGAACGGCAGAGTTACATACGCTACCCACCACTATTATGGTGAGGGTGGCGAAGGTATGTCCTTTGGCGCAAAGCTTAGAATAAAAACCGATGGTGAGCTTTCAACCGACCATAGCACCATAACTGTTACAGATGCAACTTATCTTATTGTTTATTCTGCATTTGAAACTAACTACAATGCAGAAAAATATGATATTGATGAAGCTATTGATTTTAAGAATAAATTAAATTCTACTATTGAAAAGCTTTGTGATGCAGAATACGAAGAAATAAAAGAAAAGCACATTTCTGCTCATAAAGAATGGTTCGGTAATGTTGAATTTTCTCTCCCCGAAAGTGAAATCAGCACTCTTCCTACAAACCAAAGACTCAAAGAGCTGAAATGGGATGAATATGACCCCGATTTATTTGCTCTTTACTATAACTTCGGCAGATACCTTTTAATTGAAAGCTCGGGCAAAAACGCACGTCTTCCCGCAAACCTACAGGGTATATGGTGTCACGATTTCAATCCCCCTTGGGGCAGTGATTTCCACACTAACATTAATCTTCAGATGAACTACTGGCCTGCAGAAAATGCTAATCTTTCAAAAACCACCGCACCATTTATTCATTTTATGAAAATGGTAAGCAATTTCGGCTCTGAAACTGCAAAAGAGCTTTTCGGTGCAAGAGGCTGGGTTATTAACCATACTACAGATGCTTTCGGCAGAACCGGTGTCCACGACAGTGTTGACTGCGGATTTTTCCCAATGGCAGGCCCCTGGCTTTGCCTTAATCTCTGGGAGCATTATGAATACACTAACAGTAAGGAATACCTTGAAGGAATTTACCCCATTTTAAAGGGTTCTTGTGAATTTGTTCAGGACTATTTAACTGAGGATGAAAAGGGTCAGCTTATTACTTCTCCCTCAAACTCTCCCGAAAATGAATTTTATTACATAGATGCTAACGGTGAAAAACAAGAGAGTATGTTCACCGAGGGTGCAACTATAGATTATCAGATTATATATGCACTTTTCACTCGTACTGCTCACGCCTGCAAGGTTTTAGGCATTGATGAAGACTTTTCTGAAACTCTTTTTGAAGTTCTCGGAAAGCTTCCTCTTATGGAAATAAGCGAGCGTTACGGAACAATCCGTGAATGGATTAAGGATTATGAAGAAACCGAACCCGGTCATCGTCATATTTCTCACCTTTTCGGACTTTACCCCGGTGACCAGATTAACGAAAGTGACCCTGAAATCTATGATGCGGCAAAAAGAACTATTGCAAGAAGAATTGAAAACGGCGGTGGCTCAACAGGTTGGTCAAGAGCCTGGACAATTTGCTTCTACACTCGCCTTAAAGATGGCAACAATGCTTACAACCACCTTAAATATCTTCTGAAAAAATGCACTGCAAACAATCTTTTTGATATTCATCCACCATTCCAGATTGACGGAAACTTTGGCGGCGTGGCAGGTATCACCGAAATGCTTCTTCAAAGTCATATTGGTTCACCTGATGAAAGAATTGCAGAGCTTTTACCTGCATTACCTGATGAATGGGCGTGCGGTTCAATCAAAGGTATAAAAGCAAGAGGCAACCTTACATTTGATTTAACCTGGGAGAATTCAATTCTCAAAAATGCAAGCGTTACCGCTTTTAGCGACTCTACATTGAGAATTAAATTAAATGATAAAACAAAAAATCTTAAAGCAGATAAAGCCTTTAAAATTGAGGGCAACTGCCTTAAAGCAGAGCTTTCTGCAGGAGAAACAATAGAACTTACTAACTGACAATTCGGAGGACGATATATGTCAGAATTAAAAGAATTTATAACTAAAATTTTTGAAAATGAAATAAAGAAAGCGGTTATCAGTAAGCCCGTTTCAAAGCAGGGTGAATTCAAAAAAATCACCATAAGCAGAATGCCTAAATTCTTTCAAATTGCAAAGCATACTGAAAAACAGGTTTTTCACGAGAATGTTCAGTTTGATGAAGTTACAAATCGTGCAACTGACCTTATGGGAAATGATTTTTTGCAGTTCAATGCCTGGGGTAATAACAAAGAGTTTTATATAACATCTAAAAACGGTAAGCTTTTTTATAAAACAAGAAATACAGGCGAAGAAGCTCCTGTTGCACCCATTCAGCATAACCGACAGAAGAAGTATCTTCTGCCTGAGGGTCAGGTTATTGAGCCTCTTGTTGATATGGGAATTTTCACAAAAGAGGGCAAGGTTGTTAATTCTATGTATGATAAATACAAGCAAATTAACCGACTTATTGAAATAATTGATGACGGTATTCGTCAGCAGGATTTAAAGAAGCTTAACATCATTGACTTCGGTTGCGGTAAATCCTATTTAACCTTTATCGTTTACTATTATTTAACCGAAATCAAGAAAATTGAAACCAATATAATCGGCTTGGATTTAAAGAAGGATGTTATTGAAAAATGTAATAAAGCCGCCGAAAAATACGGCTACAAAAATCTACGCTTTGAGCTTGGAGATATCAACGGCTATAAATGTCCCTTCGATGTGGATATGGTAATCACTCTCCACGCTTGCGACACTGCAACGGATTTTGCACTTTTCAATGCAGTTAATTGGGGAGCAAAAATGATTTTCTCCGTACCCTGCTGTCAGCACGAATTAAACAGCCAAATCAGAACAGAAAATCTTTCAGTTTTGACCCGCTACGGAATTATTCAAGAGCGTTTTTCTGCTCTTCTAACAGACAGTATAAGAGGAAATCTCTTGGAATACTGCGGTTATAAAACTCAGCTTTTAGAGTTCATTGATTTTGACCATACTCCGAAAAACATTCTCATTCGCGCAGTTCTCAAAGGATCCAACCCCAAAGCTGCAAAAGAAAAAGCCTTGAACGAGGTTAATAACGCAATTAAAGAATTCAACATTCAACCCACATTATATAAATTACTTATTGGTGATTGATTTATGAAAGAAAAAACTTCTTTAGTTTTCACAGGCGATATAGGCTTTGACCGCTATTTCTACGGCAAATGGGATGATGAAGAATTAATTTCAGAGGAAATTCTTGATTTTCTTCATAGTGCAGAGCACGTTATACCCAATATAGAAGGTCCTATTGCAAATGCAGAGCAAAACACCACCCAAAGCGGTGTTCAGCAGCTTCTTCATACCATTGACCCGAAAGCCGTAAAGGTTTTAAAGAAAATGGGTGCAGATATTTGGAACATCTGCAATAATCATATTATGGATGCAGGTCCTTACGGTATTGAAAGCACTCTGAAAATTGCAGAAGAATTCGGAGCGCAGACTATCGGTGCAGGAATGAATATTGATGAAGCAAGAAAGCCTGTTATCATTGGCGGAGCAGGCGGAATCGGTATGTTCGGCGTTGGCTATCAGCGTGCCTGCAGAAAAGCTGATATTGACAAACCCGGTTGCTATAGCTGGAGTGACTTAGACGCTATCCAAAAGACTATTGACGAAATAAAGTCGAAATGCCGTTGGTGTATTGTTGTTGCTCACGCAGGCGAGGAATTCACTCCTCTCCCCTCACCCTACACAAGAGAGCGTTATCATAAATATTTAGAAATGGGTGCTGATATTGTTATCGGACATCATCCTCATGTTCCCATGAACTATGAAACTGTGGGTGATAAAATCATTTTCTATTCTCTGGGCAATTTCATTTTTGACACAGACTATCAGCGTTCACAGTTTAATACAGAATTTGGTATTATTATAAAGCTCAACTTCACGGAAAACGAATTTTCTTATGAACCTATGGGACTTAAAATTATTCGTGGTGAAGAGAAAATTGTGAAAGAACAGCTTCCCCGAATATTTGTTGATGTGCAGGAGGAGGATTTCAATTTACTTTCTCCCTTATCTGCAAAAATGCATATTGAAGCAACCAAACGACAAATGACTTACCTTAAGCCCGAGGAATTCAAAGGTGCAACAGAAGAAAAATGGAAAGAGCATTTTTCCGAAGAGTTGAGAACAGGTCGTGTTCCCGGTGAAACCCTCGATTTCTTCATTCTTTGTCCTCTGGCGGAAAAAGCTGAAAGTGGCGAATGGCAGAAAAGTAAATTGGAAGATATTAAGCAATATATATTGGAGCAGATGTAAAAATGGAAGGAATAAAATTCAAAAACGGAAAACTCAAAATAATGCATATTACGGATACCCATCTTGATGATAATAATATTGATATGTCCGTATGGCTGATTAATGAAGCTTGTAAAAAAGAATGTCCTGATATTGCTATCATTACAGGCGATAATGTTGATAACGAGGATGACCCAAACAAAACAAAAAAACACATTGATAAGCTAATGAACGTTTTTAAAAGCTTAAACATTCCCGTTGCAATAACTTTTGGAAACCACGATTCCGAAAGAGGTGCAATGACTCGTGAAGAGCTTATGGAATATTATAATTCTTTCGATTGTTCTGTAAGCAGAGAGTATAAAAATCTGCCCGACTGCGCAACATATAATGTTCCCGTTCTCTCTTCCGACGGTTCAAAAATCAAATTCAATCTTTGGGTTTTCGACTCCAACGATTATGATGACGATGGACATTACGGTTGTGTTCTTCCTCCGCAGGTGGAATGGTATAAAAATAAAAGTGATGAAATCGCCAAAGAAAACGGTGGCGAAAAGGTATATTCCCTCGCTTTTCAGCATATGATTGTTGAAGATGTTTACAGAGCTCTTAAAAAGGTAAACAAAAGAAAGCTTTATTCCTTCGCTCATATGTATAACAAAAATGATTTTTATATGTTTGACCCCAACTTTAAGAATTTCGGAACACTTAACGAAACTCCTTGCAGCGGCTACCATAACTATGGCCAATTCGAAGCAATGGTTGAAAAAGGCGATGTTCTCGGCATTTTCAGCGGTCACGACCATACCAATGCTTTCGCAGTTAAGCTCCAAGGCATCGATATTGGTAACTCCTTAAGCACCCGTTATAATGACGACAGATTTTCATCTCAATACGGCTATCGTATTCTTGAAGTTGAGGAAAAAGATACATCGAAATACACAAGTCGAGTTGAGCGTTGGTACAATATGTTTAGCTTTAAGGATTTGAAAAAAATCAAAAACAATGGTACAGACTTTGATTATAAAACTGCTAAAAGCGTTACAATCAAAGGTATTCCTCAAAGATTTATGACTAAAACAGGCAGAGTTTTCTGTCACATTATAACAGGCAGAAAGAATACATATAATCATTGAAAGTGGCAAATTTATGAAAAAAATTCTTTTGATACTTGTTGGAGGAACAATCTGCACCGAGCTTAATGAATACGGAACACTGTCAATTTCAGCGGGTGCAGGGGTTAAGCTCATTGAAAATTTCAAAAGCTCCGACTCTCCTTTTAAAGCTGATGTCGAGATAATCCCAACCGAAAACCTCTTTATATTAAGCGAGAATATGTCAATTTCTAATTGGAATCTGATGCTTGACACCTACAGAAAATATATCAGCACGCAAAAATTTGACGGAGTTATTTTCGCACATGGAACAGATACTCTCGCTTTTTCAACCTCACTTTTTTCTATAATTCTTGCAAATACAGATATTCCCGTATTTTTTGTTTCGAGTAACGCTCGTCTTGATTCCCAAAGGGCGAACGGAAACGACAATTTCAGATATGCTGTTGAATTGATTTGCAAGGGTATTGAACCAAATGTATATGCAACCTATAAAAATATTTCTGATGGGAGAATGTATCTCCACCTTGGTTCAAGACTCAAGCAATGTACTAACTATTCCGAGGATTTTTTCAGTGAGGGTGCAGTTGATATAACAGAAATTTCTGATGAAGTTTTAAACAAAATTATAAAAAGCCACTACAAAGAAGAAAAATCTCCGCTTATAAATATAAACGGAGATTGGCATTTGAAAAACTGTGTTTTAATGATAACACCTTATGTTGGGCTTGATTACGATACTTTTAATTACAGTAAATTTTCCGCAATTCTTCACGGGACATATCATTCGGGAACAGCTTGTTCAGAGCCTTACGAAAACTCTGTTTTGCATTTAATTGATTTGTGTGAAAAAGAAAAATCTGATATAGATATTTATCTTGCTCCATCAAAAAATTCAGGCGAGATTTATGATACCATAAGAGTTATCGGCTCTCATAGGGCAAATAAGATTAAATTCCTTTATGGTTGCACTAATGAAGCTGCCTATGCAAAGCTTGTTTTGGCATATTCGATTTTCAATGAGAAAAAAGATATTGATAATTTCGTTAAATCTCAAATAAATTTTGAGTTTTTCCATAAATAAACACAGAACCTAAAGTTTTTTGTAAAAAACTTTAGGTTCTGTTATTTTTTATTATTTCATCAGCTTTTTCTCTAAAAGTTCCTTGATAACTGCGGGGTCACCTGCACCACGAAGCTCCTTCATACAAGCACCGAAGAGTGCCTGAGCCGCTTTAACCTTACCGTTGTTATAATCTTCAACGGCTTTGGGATTATCGCTGATAACCTTATCAATTACGCTTTCAATCGCAGAAGAATCAAATTGCTTATCAAGACCTTGCTCCTTGCAGTAAGCAACGGGGTCAACATTGTCTTCAACAACCGCAATAAGAATTTTCTTACCTGCGTTACGGTTGATTTTACCGCTTTCAACCATTTTAATAATAGTTGAAAGTGTTTCAGCTGTAACCTCAAGCTCGTTGAGGGTTTTTCCATCCTTACGAAGAATACCTGCACAGTCTGTAAGAATCCAGCTTGCAGTATCTTTGGGGTTGCAGCCAAGAGAAACCGTATCGTCAAGAAGAGCCATAAGCTTATGGTTAGAAAGGAGCATTGCAATTTCCTTATCGGAAATACCTGCAGCTCTGTATTCCTCTGCCTTTTCATCAACTGCAGCAGGTTTATTAGCCTTGATTTCTTCAAGCCATTCATCATCAATGATAATGGGCATAAGGTTTGCATCGGGGAAATAACGATAATCTGCTTCAGTTTCTTTGTTACGCATAGCAAAGGTTTTTCCGCTTATATCGTCAAAGCGTCTTGTTTCTTGAACAAGCTCTTCTGTTTCGAACTCAAGAGCATCCATATGACGTTGTGCTTCATAGCGGATTGCTCTTTCGATTGCTTCAAATGAGCTCATATTCTTGATTTCTGTACGAACACCGAATTCTTCGCTACCCTCGGGACGAACTGAAATATTAACGTCGCAACGCATTGCACCCTCTTCACATTCAGAAATACCGCCTGAACGGAACATAGATTTGAGCTTATTAAGATAAACAACTACCTCCTCAGCACTACGGAAATCGGGCTGAGTAACAATTTCAATAAGTGGAACGCTGGTACGGTTAAAGTCAACATAAGAAGAATTTCCGCCGTGAACAAGCTTACCTGCGTCTTCTTCCATATGAATCTGCTTAATGCGAATGTCACGAGTACCTGCTGAGGTTTTAATCGGAACGCAACCGTTTGTGCAAATGGGGTGATTAAGCTGCGTAATCTGATATGCGCAGGGCAAATCGGGGTAATAATAGTTTTTCTTATCAAAGGTTGTATAACGGCTTATTTCACAGTTGAGCATAAGACCCGCAGTAACTGCTAATTCAATAACCTTTTTGTTCATTACGGGCAACATACCCGGCATACCGCTACAAGCAGGGCAAACGCAATCGTTAGGTTCATTTGCTGCTGAGTGTCCGCCGCAGGAACAGAATATTTTTGATTCGGTGCTTAATTCCACGTGAGTTTCAAGGCCGATGACGATTTCATAATTCATATTCATTCACCTTTCCTTTCAACACTGTTTGCAAGACTGAGAAGTACGCTTTCGCTGAAATGCTTACCCATAAGCTGAACACCGCCGCTAACAAGAGCAGGTGTACCGATAAGGTTGGGAAGAGCAGTAAAAACGCTTTCTTCAAAAACCTTTGTGAATGCATCTTTGATATCGTATGCGGTATATTCAGTTTTACTGCAAACGGGAGCAAGAATTGCATCATATTTCTGGAGAAGCTCTTTAGTTGCATCTGCAACAACTCTGCGAACTCTCAAGGATTTATCATAGCAATCCTTATAACGATTTTTTGATAAAACATCAGAACCATAAAGAATAACTGCTTTTGTAAGGAAGTTAAAGCCTTCTGTTCTGGATTTTACATATAATTCATCAATGTTTCTGTACTGTTCTGTACGGTGACCGTATTTAACACCGTCATATCTGGAAACATTGTTGCAGGTTTCTGCACACATAAGAATCTGCCAAGCAGTATTTGCCAAGTCGAAGAAATCCCATGAAATTTCTTCAACCTCTACGCCATTTGCTTTGAGTGCATCTGCATATTTCATTACTTTTGCTTTTGTTTCATCGTCTGCTTTCCGGAGTAACTCTTTAACAATGCAAACCTTTTTACCTGCTACGGCAATATCAGTTGAATACTCGTATTCTTTCTCGGGCAAGCTTGTGCCGTCCTTATCATCGTGACCTGCAATAACGCTGATAATTTCCTTTACACCCTCTGCGTTTGGTGCGTAAACACCAACCTGCTCACCTGAAGCGGCACAGGAAATAACGCCATAACGGGAAACTGTACCATAGGTGGCTTTAAGGAAATCTATTCCCGCAAGTGCTGCGGCACGTCTTGTTGAACCATTCATATCAACGCCGAGGGCTGCTTTAACATCGCCGTTTTTAACTAATGCTGCGGCTGCACCCTCAAGCTTTTCTTCTTGAGGAGCGTAATATGAAAATTCACCAACAAGGTCTAAACCGAATTCGCCTGTGTGAGCTTTGCCCGAAACTGCATAGCCCTTTTCTTCAAGGCGAACAACTGCTTCTGCGCTAAAAAGAGGCTTGAAGCCTTCAAGAATACGGGAGCCTGCAGTTGCAAGAGAGTCTTTAACAAGAAGAGTATCATCTACTGCAATAGTTCCGTTATCGCAAATCTTAGTTGCATAATATTTCATTCTACACACCTCACTTTACTAATCTTGGAACTTGCCAACTGTCGTCGCTACGCTCGGGAGCGCCTTGAAGCAAGCTTTCTCTTGAGAAATTCTGCTTACGAACATCTTCACGCAAAACGTTTGTCATTGGCATAACGTGTACCATTTCTTCAACATTTTCGGTATCACAAGCTTTGAGCTTCTGTTCATTTTCATTCATCGCACTGAAAATGCCCTGCATAATTTTTTCTTCCTCGTCGGAAAGAGAAAGCTGATTAAGCTGCTGAGCATTTGAGAAGGTTGAGCGTTTACCTTGGGATTGCTTACCGGCAGAGCCTGCGGAAGCTGAACGCTGAGCAAGTGCACTACCGTTGCCAAGAAGATGAACATCCTCAAGCTGCTGGTTTGTAACATCGCCGGGAGCACCAAGCAACAAATCCTGAGCATTACCGTTTAAGGGGAATGCAATAACATCAAGGATTTTTTCTTCATCAGTAAGAAGCATTACCATACGGTCAATACCGGGTGCCATACCTGCGTGAGGTGGTGCACCATACTGGAATGCAGTATATAAAGCATTGAAGCGTTTCTTCAATTCTGCTTCATCATAGCCTGCAATTTCAAAGGCTTTCTTCATAATGTCAATATCATGGTTACGAACTGCACCTGAAGCTAACTCAATACCGTTACAAACAAGGTCATACTGATATGCAAGAACCTCTGTAGGCTCCTTATTAAGAAGAGAATCCATACCGCCCTGAGGCATTGAGAAGGGGTTGTGAGTGAAAATCATTTCACCAAGCTCTTCATCAAACTCATACATGGGGAAGTCAACAACAAAGCAGAATTCGAAAGCATCATCACGGATTAAATCCAACTGGTCTTTCTTAGCTAACCATTCGCGAATCATACCTGCTTTTTTCTCTGTATCGTTTTTCTTGTCATCGCAGATAAAGAAGAGTGTTTCGCCCTCTTTAACATTTGTGAGAGCTTTAATTTCCTCTTTCTGCTCTTCGCTGAGGAATTTAGCAATAGGACCTAAGAAAACATTATCCTTAAGAGTAATATAACCTAAACCGCCTAAGCCAACTGCATCGGATGTTGCAAATTTAAGAGAGTTTTCAAAAAATTTATTTGATTTACCGCTACAATCAGCAACAATACCACGAACAGGTCTGCCTTTGAATGCAGGGAAATTAACTCCCGCAAAGAAATCTGTTAAATCACAGATAATCAAGGGGTTTCTTAAATCGGGCTTATCAGAACCGTAATACATCATAGCATCTGCATAAGTAATACGACGGAAGGGCTTGGGAGTTACCTTTTTATCTGAGAAGGTTGTGAAAGTGTCATAAATAACATCTTCACAAACATCGAGAACCTCTTCCTGAGTTGCAAAAGCCATTTCAAAGTCTAACTGATAGAACTCACCGGGTGAACGGTCAGCACGGGCATCTTCATCACGGAAGCAGGGTGCAACCTGGAAATATCTGTCAAACCCGGAAACCATAAGCAGCTGCTTGAACTGCTGAGGTGCCTGAGGCAAAGCATAGAATTTACCGGGATGCTTACGGCTGGGAACAAGGAAATCACGAGCACCCTCGGGTGATGATGCAGTAAGAATAGGAGTCTGCATATCAAGGAAATCCTTTTCCTCCATTTTATTTCTCAAATGGCGGATGATTTTTGAACGCATAACAAGGTTATCATGATTCTTGGGGTTACGAAGGTCAAGATAACGATATTTAAGACGCAATTCATCCTTACTCTGCCTTGATGCTCTAACATCAAAGGGAAGCATATTCTGGCTCTTGCCTAAAACAACCAAGCTATCTGCAACCAATTCAACATAGCCTGTGTCAATTTTGGTATTTACTGTTTCGGGGTCACGCTTTTCCACAACACCGCTGACAGAAATAACTGTTTCACGGTTAACGTTTTTAAGAAGCTCTTCGTTGTGAATAACAACCTGTGTAACACCTGTGTAGTCACGAAGGTCAACGAATATAACGCCACCGTGGTCACGCACAACATCAACCCAGCCTGCAAGCTGAACAGTCTGACCTATATGCTTATCACAGATGTCGTTACAAAACAACGTTCTATACATATTGGCATACCTCCAAATAAAATTACAATAAAATAGAAAAACAAAAAAGTCCCGGGGAATATAAAAATATTCCCGGGACGAGTAAACTAAATACCCGCGGTGCCACCCGCATTGATACGCAAAAGCATATCCTCTTTTAATGTTCTGTTTTGAAATTCATCGAAGTGTTCCCGAGCTTACTACTCATCTCAAATGCGCTTTCAGTCGCTGACGCATTCTCCCTGACAGACTTTCCACAAAAGCTGAGTCTTCGTGAAGTTTGAAAAAACACTTTTCATATTTCTCCAAACTACCATCATTATAGCAAAAAATCACTATTTGTCAACAGTATCACTATAAATAATTTATGGCAAAAGCTCAAAAATATTCAACTGTATTACTTAATTATTTTATTCGGCTTCTGCTGTTTCCTTGAGTTCGAAAACAATTTCGCCACCCTTGGTTATTTCCTCATACGTTAAATAATTTTCTTTGATTTCATTTCCGTTGAGCTTAACGGATTTTATATACGGAAATTCAAGTGGGTTTTTATCACAAGTTATTTTTAATACTTCTGAAATTTCACAAGAATGGAAATTCTTATCTAATTTCAATTCGATATTTTTAAAAAGCGGGGTATTAAAGTAATATTTAGTGTCTGCAGGGCAAACCTGCGCAAAGCCTATTGCAGAAAGCACATACCAAGCTGAAAGCTGACCAACATCCTCATTACCGCAGAAGCCGTAAGCACCTGTACGGTAAGCCTCTTTCTGAACACGCCTTGTCCAATACTGTGTTCTTTCGGGAAGTCCTAAAATACTAAAGTAGTGGGTTATATTATGGCAAGGCTCATTTGAGTGGTTATAATCATCATTCCAAAGGCTTTTCAAATCTGCCTTTTCAAAAAATTCTTCAAGAAGCTCTACGGTTCTGTCTTCACCAAAGAGCTTACTTAAGCCGACCACATCATAGGGCACGAACCAGGACTGCTGGAAAATGTTGCTTTCAACAGTTCCGTCATCATCATATCTGTCCTCTTCAAAAACAAACTCACCATCTGCTTTTCTCGGTGCCATAAACTGCAAGGCTTCATTATAATTTTCGTTATAACGATTAGCCCTGTTCATAAAAAACTCAGCATCCTCTGTTTTACCGAGAGCTTCGGCAAACTTAGCCATAGAAAAATCTGCTAATAAATATTCAAGAGTATCACTTAATTCTTCGGGAACATAGCAATCTTCAAGATAAGCCTTACAATCAGGTCTTATAGATTCAAACTCTTTTCCGTCAAGGTTTTTATCGCAAACACTTGATGCCTTTGATATTTTATATGCCTTTTCTATGTTATAAGGTTTTATTCCCTTAACAAAAGCATCCGCAAGAACTATAAGTCCCGGGTCACCAACCATGCAACCTGCATTTATTCCCAGAAGCTCCCATCGGGGAAATGATGAATTATTAATTTCTGCAATTTTAAGCAGGGAATTAATATCATCTCGAACCATATCCGGACGAATAATGCTTAAAAGCGGAAACTCACTTCTATACACATCCCAACCGCTGAACACAGTTCTTTGCTTATAGTCAGAATCTTTAAAGGTTTCATAATTAATAACAAATCTTCCGTCAACATCCGCCATTGTCCGAGGATCTAAAAGCACGTGATAAAGGCAGGTATAAAAAAGCTTTAAATCAATTTCATCTGTACCCGAAACCTTAATGCAAGAAAATACATCTTCCCATTTCTGCAAAGCATTTTCTGCCATAATATTAAAATCAACATTTTCACATTCAGCAGAAAAATTCTTTCTTGCACCCTCAATATCAACATAGGAAATAGCACATTTTACACTTAAAGCCTCGTTTGTTTCCTTTGAAAAATCAAGGAAAAGGCCTAAATCCTCACCTTTGCAAGCTTCTGTAAATTCTTCATTACTGAAAAATCTTTTGTTAATAAAAGGCTGAGAAAATTCCATAACAAAATATAAATCATAGAAAATCCCACCGTGACCGTGACCGAAGCCTCCACCTTTTGGGGTGCATTTTATATGACCTTCAATTTTTCTGTCGTTTATTATATTAACCTCTTGATAATCTGCTTTTCCGCCTATTCTTCGGGAAAGGTTGATTATAATTTTCTTTTCTGAATTTTCAGGATATGTAAATCTCAATATTCCTGTGTGCTCAGAAGCAGTAGCTTCTGCCAGCACATTATATCGCTCTAAAAGAACGGAATAATACCCTGCACGAGTTTTTTCGGTTTCGTGGGAAAATTCAGACTTCCAGCCTCTTGTACCTTTAACAAACGGCTGCTCTTCATTGCTTCCGCTACGAAGGTCGGTATCTTCTGTTACGGGCATAATCTGAATATTCCCTAAATCACCATACCAACCTATACCGCTCATATGGTTATAGCTAAAGCCCTCAATGGTATTATGGCAATAGTTGTAACCGCTGCCATTGTCACCGCCGCTTACCGTATCGGGAGAAAGCTGTACCATCCCACTGGGCACGCAAGCTCCGGGATAAGTTTTTCCACCGCCATGAGATTCTTCTATCTGCCCGTCACCAACGGTACCTATCATAGTATCAACATATAATGCATTTTTCATAAAATCCACCTATCTGCATCTCATAAAAATCACAGAATTCATTTTAACACAATAAATAAATGTCTTCAACTCATTTTAATAATTATTGCCAAACAATTTTACCATCAATAACTGTTACAAAAACACGGGAAAATATATCAAAGGGATTTCCTTCAAATATAACAAAATCAGCATCCTTACCCACCTTAATACTGCCTAATCTGTGGTCAACTCTGCAAATTTTTGCTGCATCTATTGTAATAGCTTTTAGTGCATCATACTCCCCTAAGCCCTCTTTTGCTGCCAATGCCGCACACAAGGGAAGATACTGTATTCTTGAAACAGGATGGTCGGTGGTTATTGCAACTCTGACACCTGTTTTTTTGAGTATTCCTGCGGTTTTAAAATCCGATTGACTTACTTCCTTTTTATTTCTTGAAGCTAAAGACGGACCAACTATAGCAGGAAATCCGCTTTTTGCTATTTCCTCTGCAATAATATGCCCCTCTGTGCAGTGGTCAAGAGTAAGCCCCAGCCCGAATTCCTTTGCAATTCTTATGGCGGTCAAAATGTCATCTGCTCTGTGAACATGTGCTTTAAGAGGTATTTTACCCTCAAATAAATCTCTGTAGCTTTCCAACAAAAAATCCTTTTCTTGATTCTCTTCATTTTCAAAATATTGCTTTGCACGAAAAAGCTCTTCTCGTATCAATGATGCAGTTCCCATTCGGCAGGACGGTGTATTTCCGTTGAGTCCGTAATTCGTCATTGGGTTTTCGCCGAATGCAATTTTTATAGCAGCAGGAGCAAGAACCACCATATCATCAATGCATCTTCCGTAGGTTTTAATAAAAGCAAACTGACCTCCAATGGCATTTGCACTTCCCGGTCCAACCATAACTCCCGTAATACCCGAAGCAAGAGCGTTATGAAAAGCACTGTCCATTGGGTTAACTCCGTCAAGTCCTCTGACTGCAGGCATTATAGGATTTGTGTTTTCGTTGCTTTCATCTACCTGAGCAGTTGCCTTTTCCTCGCAAATCCCAAGATGACTATGAGCATCAATAAAACCGGGAAACACATTCATTCCCGTTGCATCAATAACCTTTACATCATCGGAAGCTTCAATATCTTTGCCAATTTCTGCAATTTTTCCGTTTCTTACAAATAAATCTGCGTTAATTGGTTCTTCATTTTCCATTGTATATAAATTACCATTTTTAACTAATAACATAATATTTCCCTTTCAAGTTATGTCTTAAATCTGCGAATAGTTTTCCGCAAATGTGACAAACTATACTCAGAGTGAGCAACTTGAACCAACGGGTTTGAAGCTTCACTCAGCAGGAGGTGAAAACAATGGATAACAACAGAAACAATCAGCAGAATCAGAACAACAAAAACAATCAGAACAACAAGAACAACAATAACAACCAGAATCAGAACAACAAACAGAATCAGAGAAACGATCAGAATAGATAAATTCTGCTGAAAGCTCAAGGAGTTGCAAAAAACAAAGCTTTTTGCAACTCCTTGTTACTTTTTATTTTTCAATTTTCCACTCATATTCTCCGCCACTGAGAAATTCTTCAACTTTCTCTTTTGCAGATAATATAACTTTTGCATTAGTGCCTTGGGGTATTGTGATTTTAACCGTTATTGTGTTATCGTCATTTATTTTCCAGTCGGAAATCAACTTACCGAAAGGCGTATTTACACTCGTATTTACATATTCCAATCCGCAATCAAGCTGAGGTGAAATTGTAAAGCTCTTATACCCATCTCTTACATCTTTTATACCTGCAAAATGGGTAAAGAAAGCCTCATCATAAGAACCGAGAAAATAATGGTCCTGTGAACGTGTTGTTGTTTCCCAGCTTTCCCATGCGGTATCTGCCCCGTTTTCAAGCCAGAAGCACCAGCTCGGATAAGTTTTTTGAGTGAGTACCTTATATGCAACATCTGAGTAGTCGTTATCGTATAAAACAGGAAGAACAAATTTAACTCCCGTACAGCCTGTGTCAAAATGATAGTCCTTTGAGATTATGTCGTTCACAAGGTTTTCCAGCACAGCTTTCTTGTTTTCCTCAGACACCATACCAAAAGCCAAGGGCAAAAGGTTTGATGTTTGCCTGTACTTTGTACGACGACCTTTCTGGTCCCAGAAGGTTGTTTCATAAATTTGTTGTTGGGGATTATAGCATTTTTCATTAAATGCTTTATAAATATTTTCACAAGCATTTTTATATATGCTTATATCTTCAGTTTTTCCAAGAATTTTTGCAATTCTTGTAATACTCAAAAGCATTTTATAAATGAATGCAGTTCCGCAGATTTCACAACCCTCGGAAGAGCCCGGGTCAATTTCTCCGTCTGCTTCTCCCATTGGTGAAAGCCAGTCTGCAAGTCCTCTGTGACCCCATACCCAACCTTGATTTTCAAGTGCTTCAATATCATTCAAAGCAAATTGTTTCAGATTGGGATAAAGGGTTTTTACATACTCTTTTTCGTTACAATAATCAAGAAGAGCCTCACAAGAGAATACATAAACCGTGTTCCATACAGGTGAATTGTCAATCCCCCACTCTGCCGCAGGAACCATAACGGGAACATTGCCGTAAGCCTCAAAGCAATCGTTCATTACACCAACAAAGTTTTTGAGATACTCCGCCATTTGAAAATTGAACATTATTGAAGTAAGACCACAGCTGAAATCTCCAAGCCACCCGTTTTTCTCCCAAACGGGTGTATCGGTGGGCTTACCCTGGAAATTATTGAAAAGTGTTCTTTGCATTATTTCGTGAAGCTTATTAATACTATCATCAGAACATTCAAATTCAGAAATGACCTCCATATCATTTGCTACTCGGTAAATAGTAATATTTTCTCTTGTTATTTCGACGGGACAATTCTCAATCTGAATATAGCGGAAGCCCTTATAACTGAATTTTGGTTCTAAAAAGCAAGCTTCACCGTTACCTATAAATGTATCCTGCTGAATATATTCATCGGGCCACCAGGGTCCGTCGTGACCCTCATATTTTCCGATTTTCTGTATGAAGCCTTCTTCCTTAAGCTTTTCGCTATAAACAACCTTTATTTCTGTATCTAAGGGTAAATTCAAATCAAGCCTTGCCCAACCTGTTATCATTTCGGGAGCAATAATAAGATATGTGCCGTTACCTTTATTGATTATCTCTTTTGGCTTGAATTCACCAATTCTTCTGATGGGTGGCATATTCTGAGGCTTCAATTCACCCTCGGGAGCATCAACTAAAACAGCCTTTTCCCATTTAAAATTATTTTTTCTTAAATCGTGAACTTCACCGTAATAAATACTGTTCTTTGTTATCTGTCCGTCAAGAGTATATTCCCAATTTTCATCCGTAAATATGCTTTCACTTTCACCATTTTTAAAAGTTATATTCAAATCTGCAATAAGCTTTGGAGAAGAACGCCAGGATGCCTTATCCCAATTCCAGACATTAGTTGTTTCATTAAAAAAGCTATGTCCCAATTCAACGGTTATTTCATTTTCGCCCAAAGTGAGCAAATCCGAAACATCAAAGCTTCTGTATAAAACAGTTCGATTATATTGGGTGTGGGCAGGGTTAAGCACAGTATCATCGGGCAATTTGCCGTTGATTTTAAGCTCAAAAAGTCCAAGACCGCAAATAAAAATTTCTGCCTTTTTTATTTCATTTTTAACTGTAAAAGACTTTTTGAATATGGGTGCACGGCGGTCTTCAACCGTCATATCAGCCCCAATCCAAGAACCTCTGAAAATATATTTTCTGCTCATATTACCACACATCCTCCGGCTTTTTCTAAATTATAACCTTTATTTCAGCTTATGGCAATAGAAAACGGCAACAGAAATAATCTGTTACCGTTTTTTAATTGTTTTTTATTAGTTTTTCACCTGATGCCTGCAGTAAAAACTGTATATAACAGGTAAGGTTATTACGCCTATTAAAACAGCAACCGGCAAGAAAAATGTGGTTATATCTAATGCGTTTTGGCTAATAACGATGATTTCCGAATAGCTTATATAGCTTCCGCAAATCATTAATGCAGGTGTAAGCTTCAGCATAGTTTCCAAAGGTTCTTCTACTAAAACATAAAAGTTTAAAACAACCGGTAAAAAGCCCAACAAAAGCGAAACAAAGGAAACAACCGTGGACTTTTTGAAAATAACAGAAACTGCTAAGGATATAAAAGAAAGCAATATACAGCCTAAAGTAATAAAGGGAAAGACTGCAAAAAGCCTATCAATATTGCTTATTTCCACACCTACATCAGCTCCCTCAGTACCGAGAAAAGCAAAGTTTACTCCGAATACAATAGCCGTAAACGTGACTGCACAAATAACCGAATATATACACGAAGCTATTATTTTCGCAGAGACTGTCATTCTTCTGCCACGCTTTGTATGAAGAATGATTGCATCTGTTCCCTGAGAATATTCGGAAGAAAAAACCGTGCAGGTTCCTAATAGAACGACTGCAATCAGCAACAGAGATAATGTGCCGTCGGAAAAGGCATCAAATGCAGATTCCCAACCGTAATCGTAGCCGTAAACATAGCCCTCAGTCAAAGCTTTTTCTATGGCTTCCGCTTTTTTCAAATACACGAAAGAATCTTTTGTTCCCTCAAACTTTGAAGCCGTGTATTTAAGATGTTTAATAGCCTCAACTTGTTCCCTGTAATTATTGACAGGTGCATAAACCACAAAATATTCAGAATAATATTCGGGCTTAATTATAGGCATATCATAGGATTTATACATTATAGCCTCAAACTCTTTTTCGGTTATTTCACCTCTTTCAAGCCTGTGGTGCAACTCTGTCATATCAACTTCATATTTACCGTGATATGTTCCGTCCATAGGCATATGAGCCACACCGTTTACATATTGCAGGGATTCTTCTATTGCATCCATTGTTGTATAAATATCATCTCTGCTTTCAAAAGCTTCAAGCCTTTTCTCCAATTCCTGAATATTATCTCGGGAAACCGTAACCTGTGGCATTTTTCTGCCACTCATATCACTTAAAGTATATTCGCCTCTGATTCCGGCTTTATACTGAGAAATCTGATAACCGCAAAGTGCAAGGCTACCTATAAAAACAAGAATAATTACACCAAAGCAAAGCTTATTTTTAAAAATCTTCTTCAGCTCATATTTCACAAGAGCGCCCATCAAATCTCACCTCAATTTCTGATTCTGTGCTTAAGATAAAGCGTTTTACCCAAAAAGCTTAACATAATTATAAGAATCACCGATACCACCAGCGATATATATAACGTTCTTATGGTAAATAAACCTTGAATTATAGTTGCGTACTGCCGAAAAATCTGATGGCTGTTAATAATTATATTTGCAGGTAATGTGTTTAAAAGCACGCTTACATCAAAGGGTATATTATGCATTGACTCTAAAAACATTATAGGCACGACAGGTGCAATGCTAACCAATACGGAACAGAAAATGATGCTTGTGACCTTTCTGAAAAAAGCAGAAAAGCAAAGGGTTATCATTGAAATAACACAGCAAGCCAAAAACAAAGAAACCACTTTAGCCGCAAGGTGTTGAAAATGTGTAATCGAATAACCCACATTTCCACCCTCAAACCCTAAAATAATTAAAGCGGGTAAATAACTTACCAACGCACCTGCCAAGGTACAAACAAAGCTATAAATTATTCCTGTAAGCATCTTTGAAGCAGCTAATTTCTTTTTACCTTTTTTAGTCGCCTTCAGTAATGAATCAGTTCCCATATTGTATTCTGTTGAAAACACACCGCACAAGCCGAAAACCATTACAAATATTAAAAGACTTCCGACAACAGCAAAAACATCTTCGGCTTCATTCCATCCGTAGTCATAGCCGTAATAAATACCTTTTTCAAGCTTTTCTGCTATATTGTAGGCATTCATACTGTAATCAATTTTCTTGTTAAGTTCATAATCGGTTCTTTCGGAATTTTCGAAATATACATTCATATCCCGTTCAGCATCTTCATAAACGCTTATAGGATAATAAAGTGCAAAATAATCCGCAAGATATTCTTCCTTTATACAGGGTGCAGAGTTATATCCGGAAATTATTTTGTGATATTCCTCATTTGTAATTTCTCCCTCAGATGCTTTTTTTAATAAGTCATCTTCCTTTATATCGTATTTACCTTTGAGAACATATCCTACATAGAAGTTTTGGACATCAGAATCCTTTTCGTATATTTCTTCTCTGTCTTCAAAAGCTCGGAGTTTTTCTCTGAAAGCTTCTATATTTTCATTGGAAACAATACCGCAGGGGTATTCACTTCGGTTTATGCTTGAAACCACTTTACCGGTTTTGCATTTAAATATCTGATAGCCTGAAAAGCAACAGGATATTATAAGAACTAAAGCAATTACCACAGAGCTTATCCGGCTGTTCCAGATTTTTATAAACTCATATTTAATCAGCTTTGGCATCCTCCGACACCTCCCCGAAAAAATACAAATAAACATCGTCAAGCTCAGGCTTAACATTTGTTGCTTCTTCAAACGGCTTGCTTTCGCTGACTATACGCACATTTACAGAGCCGTTTTCCCCATCTGTAATAGTGCCCACGCTATATTGTGCTTGTACCCTTGAAAGCTCACTTCTTTTCACATTGACAGACCATACCTTACCCACAGCAATTTCCATAAGCTCCTCGGGAGAGCCGTCTGCAACAATTTTACCATCCTTCATAATAAGAACTCTGTCTGCAAGGAACGTAATATCCGAAACAATATGTGTTGCATAAATAATAATTCGCTCTTTGGAAAGGGCACAAAGCATATTACGAAAGCGTATTCTTTCCTTGGGATCAAGCCCTGCGGTAGGCTCATCGAGTATAAGAACCGAAGGTTCATTAAGAAGAGCCTGAGCGATACCTATACGTTGCCTCATACCACCTGAAAATGATCCTATTTTTTTATTTTGAACCTCTGCAAGACCTACCTCTTCCAACATCTCTTTACATCTTTTTTTAGCAAATTCTCCGTCAATACCCTTAAGGGCACACATATACATCAAAAAATCCTTAGCCTTAAAATCCTTATAGCAGCCGAAATTCTGTGGCAAATAACCAAGAATATTTCTGTATGACGAATCAAGGGTTTTAATATTTCTGCCATCAAGAGAAACGCTCCCCTCTGTAGCATCAAGTATTCCTGCAGTAATTCTCATCAAAGTGGTTTTTCCGCTTCCGTTTGCACCTAAAAGAGCGCAAACACCATTGTTTAAAGTAAGATTTACTCCGTCAACAGCTTTTTTATCACCATATCTTTTTGTGATTTCAGAATATTTTATTTCCAAATCGTTTCGCCACCTTTTCAAAACTGTAATTTTTCATTGCTATGGAATACATTGCATAAACCATAGCTAAACTTATAACAAGCGCCAATACTAAAAACGGCATTTTTATTTCTAAAAGCTTCTCGGAAAGAAAGTTCATTGAAACAAAGCAAGCTACCATTGTTGCATATACTGCCGATACTAAAGAAATTGCCACCTGTGTTTTAAATATAAGACTTGCACCGAGAGAAAGAAAAGAGGATGCCGTAAAGCTTATCAAGCCTAATACAGCGCTTCTCACAATATCTATTTCGCTTAATCGGGAAGAAACCAGTAAAGTGATAATTATTACAATCAAATCGAAACAACCGCATATAAGCATTTTTGCAGAAAATGCAGTTTGAGGCTTTATTAAGCAGGTGCTTTCAAGCTCCATTCTGCTCGAATCAATATTACTTAGCACCACCGGCATAGAAGCAATACTGAGCAATGGCGTTGCACCGCAAAGAAAGAGAGTTGTCAGTTGATTGTTAATTTTAAAGCTTAAATAAACAACCACAAAAATAAACATCAGAGAAAATAACCAAAACCAATTATTCACGGTTTGAATTTGGCTTAAAACTACTCTTTTTGGTGAAATGTACGGCACTTTAACGGGACGCTCGTTTTTTAAAACTGCTTGCTTTGCTTTTTCTATTTGCTGGCTATTTGGATTTTCAACCTGATACAAAAGCAAGCTTTCTTTCAATTTTTTATCAATCAATCCTCAAGCTCTCCTTTCAATAAATTTTTAAGATTTTTTTCGCCTCTGTAAAGCTGCGTTTTAACAGTTGACTGAGGTGCACTTAAAATTTCTGCAATTTCTTTAATTTTCATATCGTGGTAATATCTCAAAAGCATCACATCTCTTTGCTTGGGTGATAGGCTCATAACTGCATTTTTCACCACCTGTGCTTTTTCTAAATCTTTTTCAAATTGAGTTTTATATGATACATTCTCAAAATCGTTTTCAATAAGTTCTTCTTTGTTCTTTCTGAAATAATCATTTGAGCTGTTAACTGCGATAGCAAAAAGATAGCTTTTCAGCTTGTTCTGCTCTTTATATTGAGGAAGACTTACGGAAAACTTCAAAAAAACATCCTGTGTGAGATCCTCTGCGTAGCTTTTATCGCCAATACGGCGACACAAAAAACTGTATATATCGGAATAATATTTTTCTATTATCTCTCCGAGAGCATCTTTATCTCCGCATTTTGCTCTGTAAATAAGCTCCTTTTCCTTCAAATCTCACCCCCCTTTCATATAATATAACGATTTAATAATCAAAAAAGTTTCAAATAATATAAAAATCTCCCGAAGAAAATTTCGGAAGATTTTTATATTATTTATCTGTGGGAACCCGTTTCATTCCGCTTCCTTTTTCGCCCCATACGTTAGCCCAGCTTTCGCAATAGAGCTTATAGTAGGAAATATTATTCTTCTCTCTATACTTTGCAAAGCAGTTGCACCATATTACAGAGGGAAGAGCAATTACAATATAATAAAGCGGACCTAAAAGAAGGCATTGCCAGGTATGACCGTATTCATGAATACGGGTATTATATGTCCACTCTTCATTTTTATGGTTATCTTTCATAAAAATAAAGAGCCCCATTGAAAGTCCCCCTGCATTCCAAGGAAGATAAACTATATTTGCATAACCGAATTTGGAATGTCTTTTTTTGAGAACTTTTGTGCAAATCAAGTAAGCAATTCCGCCGACAATATTTACAGGGAGCCCCCATGTCCATTGAACAACATAAAAAAGTATGTCTTTTATTGTATTCTTTAAATTTTTCTCTTTCGGGGTAGGTTCGGTTTTTGTGATATCGATTTTTTCCATTTTATTCCGCCTCCGCAAGCTGTTTTTTCTTAAGCTCTTCCATTTCAAGAAGAATAAAATATTCACCATTCACATTCTTATCAAGATAATGAATTTCATTTTCATCATTATCTTTACCCAGCCAGGTGTCCTCTAATTTATAGCCCGTAAGCAATTTGCAACGCTCTTTTTCATAATCCGTAAGAGTAACTGTGCCGTATTTATGCTTAGTGGCAATAGCGGCGCGAATCATTGTATGGTCATCCTTAGTCATTTTAAATCGTTTAAGTAAAAGATAAGCAATAATTGCACTGACCATAGGAAGAATTGATACGCAGATACGAATACCTAAAAGAGCCGTATCATTCTGCTGAATGTAAACGCCCTCGTTACCTGTTACAAGCCCGAAATATTTTAAAACAGTACCAACAAGGAAGGTCATTACACCACCAACAATTTGCTTTACCATTGTGTTACAGGTACTGATAACACCCTCACGGCGTCTGCCTGTTATAAGCTCGTCAACGTCAGTAAGGTCGGGAAGAACGTTGTTGCCAACGAAGCCAAGTCCACTCATACCAAAAGGATAAAGTACCGCACCGCCTAAAATCATAAGAACAAGAGGCACTATTGAAGAATTACCCTCGGGACTACCGGTTTTAACAAAAAGCAAAAGTCCTAAACCGATAATCATAAAGGGCGTAACAACTGCTCCGCATTTACTTTTACCTTTTTTCATTGTAAGAGCATAGTTCAACGGAAATGCAAGAGATTCAAACACACCTGCAAAGGTGTTATAAATGGGGTAATATTTATAAAGATTTGCAAGATAGGTTATGAAATAAATGCTTGATGTTGAATAAAAGCTTCTTGCCATCTGCCAGAAGAAAGACATTGAAAAATAATCTCTGAATGCCTTGCTTCTGAACACCTGAACATATTCATCAATGGCAAATCTTAAATCCAATTTCGGTGGCTTGTCATTGAGAGAGCTTGGTTCTTTAACAGTTTTAAAGGTTGCAAAAATTGCACAGGCATAAACTATTGAAAGAACAACACCCGTAAGCATAAATGGCATTTTCGACTCTTTTGAAAGAGCACCTGAAGAACCAAATACTGAAAGGAATATAAGAAGAATTATATAAGAGGGTATCATACCAACGGAATTAAAAATATAGCTCACCGAGGTATACTGAGTTCTCTTGTTATATTCGGGTGCCAATGTTGGAAGCATTGCCGTATGAGGAACATCAACCATTGTGTAGGCAGTTTTATAAAGAATATATGCGAATGCATAATACATCACGCAAACCGTTGGATGCTCTTTCGCATCAAGCCCGAAGGAGTTCCACAGCATTGAATACGCTATTACAAGAGGCGGAATGCTCCATAAAAGATATCTTCTGTGCCTGCCGTATTTAGAACGGGTACGGTCGGTAATAATACCCATCAGCGGGTCATTTATACCGTCCCATACTGTTGCAATCATTATGATAAAAGTAGCGTGCTGCAAATCCATTCCCACAACATTTGTAAGGAAAACAGTGAAATACATACTGATTATGTAGCCACCGCCACCAAGATATATATTTGCAAAGCAATACTGTATCATAGGCCAGACCGTGTCAACAAATCTACCCTCAACGCCTATCGCCTTTTTAAATCTTTCACCCAAAGATTATCACTCACTTAATTAATATTTTCCTAAATCTGTAATCTGAGGAATTTCAATTGACTCTGTGTAAAGCTCTCTCGGATTATTTTCATCAAGAACAATAAGTCTTCCGCCGTGCTCCATACCATAAGTAAAGAAGCCTGCACCGAGGGTCTGATAAAGGTCTATTCCGTCAACAGTCATTTTAAAATCGTTAACGTGGTCGTGACCGAAGAAAGCAGCGAAAACATCGCCCATTTTCTTCCAGCTCTTTAGCTGCTGAGTATAATCCTTATTCATATTAGGAGGACAGGGAGTTTCTCTTACTCTGCCTTCAAGGATTTCATGGCCTAAGGCATAATAGTTTCCGTCTCTCGAGAATGTATATTCATCATTTTCGGTAACTACCTTGAAGCCATCCAATTCCTGCTGAACGGGAATATGCTGAAAAAGAATCGCAGGAAGAGGCTCACCACCGTTTGCTTCCTTTAACTCAGCAGAGCGTTTTTCATACCATGCAATCTGATCCTCGTGAACATGGTCATAGCCATTGTCGCAGCCCGGTTTTTCGTCATAATCGTTAGAGTCTATAAGCCAGATTGCAAAAGCATCCTTATCACTTTTACTGCTTTTTATTGTTACACAGCAGTTACCTGTTCCGTAAACATCCGCATCGTTAAGATTTGAACGGCAGTTAGGATATTCCATATACATAAGCATCTGGAATTCTGTATGGAAGCCAACCTCACCGTCGTGATTACCGAAAACCACACAAAGAGGTATGTTTCTGTCTCTTATAGGCTTTGTAATTTTATTAATTGTGCTTTGAACAAGGTCATAGGTAAATTCTTCCCAATAACCGCTTATGTTGTCACCACCGAAAACAACTAAATCGGGATTTGTTTTCGCAACAAGACTTTCAATAACATTGAGTGTTTCAATATCTCTTCTTTCAGGTATTGAACGGTCCTCGTCATCGTCCATAATGGGTTCAACATCGTGAATATCGGTTATATGTAAAATTCTGAATTTACCATCTGCACCGAATTTAAGCGGTGCAGGTGCTTCTCTTTTAAATCTGTCTGTTTTCCATTTTTTAGGATATCCCATTGCCATAATAAATTCCCTCCGTGAATTTAGTTAATAGTTAATAGTGAAAAGTGAAGAGGTAAGGGAAAGCTTCGCTTCCAAACACTATAATTCCGCATTCCGAATTCCGCATTTTTTAAAATGCCCAGTTTCCATTTTCAAAAATTTTGTATGCTTTTCCGTCTTTATAGCCTGTTATTTCAAGGTCGGGTGCGCCAATCATAAAGTCAACATGAATCATACTGTCATTAACGCCTAAAGCCTGACATTCTTCAAGAGTTTTTTCCTCAAAACCGTCAATAGTATCGCAGAAGCCTCTGCCCAGAGCCACGTGACAGCTTGCATTTTCATCAAAAAGAGTGTTATAAAAAAGAATACCTGTTTCTGCTATGGGGCTGTTATAAGGAATAAGAGCTAACTCGCCTAAATATTTTGCACCCTCGTCCATTGAAAGCATTTTATCAAGTAAATCCTTACCCTCTTCTGCATCCCATTCAACTGCTTTACCATCTTTAAATGTAATTGAGAAATTATTGATAATCTGACCTTGATAGGAAAGAGGCTTTGTGGAAACCAATTTACCCTCTGCATAGCCTTTTTTAGGAGAAATAAATACTTCTTCTGTTGGTAAATTCGGATTAAAGAAATTACCGGAAAGAGTATTTTCTCCGCCACCGCACCAATGACTCTCCGGAATAAGACTTGCTTTGAAATTGGTTCCGTTTGAGCTTTTGTATTCAAGATAATCAAACTTTTTGTCATTGAGATATGCGGTTCTTGATTTCAAATCTGCATTGTGATTCTTCCAAGCTTCCTCGGGGTCATTGTCCTTTGTAACATAAACTGTTTTAAGAATTGCATCCCAAAGCATATTATAAGCTTTATTTTTTGTTTCATTGGGGAAAACCTTTTTTGCCCAAGCGTATGAAGGTACTGCCGCAATACACCACTGGTCCTTATTCTCAAGAGCATCGCTGTATTTTTTAGTAACCTTATAACGAGCCATCTGGGATTTCTGCATTTTTTCACGATTAACACCCTTAAGTCCGTCGGGGTCTTCGCTTTCAATATAAATTCTGCAGGGCACTTCCTCAACCATTAATTTAAGTCGCTCTTCCTGCCAAGCGGGAACATCACTTAATGATTTAAGAGAACGGTGCTTATAGTTAAGCTTAGTAATAGCTTGAAAAGAGAAATCCACCTCAACCCTTGATGCTCCTGCTTTATAGCATTCGCCTACAAGAATTGTAACAAATTCGTGCTGGTCTGCTTCTGCATAGATTCTCACAGGCTGACCTTTCTTTATATTTGCACCCACTCTTGCAATAAGACGGGCATATTTTTTCTGCATTGTTTTGTTCATCAAATCGCCTCTGCATCAAATATTTTTTTACAAAATAAGTTTACCACACTACCTAAACAAATACAATAAAAATAATAGTAAATTATTACAGTATAAATACAAAGCCAAAAAGGAGAAACCCTCCGATGAGTGTTTCCCCTTTTCGCGACTTAAAGCTTATGCAACCTTAATTAAACGTTGCCTTCTTCATATGCCTTAATCATCTTTTTAACCATCTGACCGCCGATAGAACCAGCCTGACGAGATGTGAGGTCGCCGTTGTAGCCTTGCTTAAGGTCAACGCCAACTTCCTGAGCAGCCTCCATCTTTACCTGATTGAGAATCTGCTTCGCATTTGTTTTGTTGTCTGCGGGCATATTGTTGTTTCTTGAAGCCATTTCTTAACACTCCTTCGCAATTAATCTTGCGTTTGCATTTTTATTATGAGATTATTATGCAATTTTATTTCAAGAAAATTTTGACAGATAAACTTCCTTTTAAAAAGTCATTTCCCTTGTGTTTTTGCACAAGAGAACGGTTTTACTTTTGTAAATTTTATATGATAGATAGAACTTTTTTTAAAGGCGTATTTTTTTGTTGCCAATAGAGTTTGCGAGTGATAATATATATTAGAATTAAAAGCAAAATTCCCCGAACACATATAATAATAGGAGAATGTATTATGGTTAAAGTTGTTAAGTTTGGCGGCAGCTCTCTTGCAGATGCAGAGCAATTCAAAAAGGTTGCCGCAATAATCAAAGCAGAGCCCGAAAGAAGATATGTTGTTGCTTCCGCTCCCGGCAAAAGATTTTCCGAGGACATTAAAGTAACAGATATGCTTTATGACTGCTACAAGCTCGTTAAAGCAAATCAGCCCATTGACGATGCTTTCAAGCTTATTGAAGACCGTTACAATGGCATTATCAAGGATTTAGGTATCAAGCTCTGGCTTCAGCCCGAATTTGACAGAATTAAAAACGCAATCGTTCATCATGCAGGTCGTGACTATATTGCAAGCCGTGGCGAGTATCTCAACTCAATGGTTCTTGCAGGTTACCTCGGTTATGATTTCATTGACGCTGAAGAAGGTATTTTCTTCAAAGAAAACGGCACTCTTGATACAGAAAAAACCAACGAAGAGCTTACTGCAATTCTTGCAAATCACGAGCACGCAGTTATCCCCGGCTTCTATGGAGTTATGCCCAACGGAACAATTAAAACATTCTCCCGTGGCGGTAGCGATATTACAGGTTCAATCGTTGCAAGAGCAATTAAAGCAGATATTTACGAAAACTGGACTGATGTTTCCGGTATGCTTATGGCAGACCCCAGATGCGTTGAAAATCCCAAGGTTATTTCAACTATCACATACAGCGAGCTTCGTGAGCTTTCATATATGGGTGCAACTGTTATGCACGAGGATGCAATTTTCCCCGTTCGTGAGATGGGTATCCCGATTAACATCAAAAACACAAACGCTCCCGAGGATGCAGGTACAATGATTGTTTCTTCCGTTGAAAGCAACAAGGTAGATACAGTTATTACAGGCGTTGCAGGTAAAAAAGGTTTTTCCGTTATCGCTATTGAAAAAGATATGATGAATGCAGAGGTAGGCTTCGGCAGAACTGTTCTTGAGGTTCTTGAAAACTATAACCTTTGCTTCGAGCATCTCCCCTCAGGTATCGACACAATGTCCGTTGTTGTTAACGATAACGATTTTCTTCCTGTAAAAGACAATGTTGTTAACGATATTATGAGAAGAACAAAGGCTGACTCTATTACTGTTAACGGCGGTATTGCTCTTGTGGCAGTTGTTGGCAGAGGTATGGCAGGTGCAAAGGGTACTGCAGGCAGACTTTTCAAAGCGATTGCAGAAAATGACATCAACATCAAAATGATTGACCAGGGTTCAAGCGAGCTTAACATTATTGTTGGCATCAGCGAGGATGATTATATCAAAACTCTCAATGCTATTTACCATGAATTTGTAAATTAATTTAATAAATAATAATGATAGGGTGGATAAAATTCAAAATTTTATCCACCCTATCATAAAACAAAGCGTATTCGGAAAACCGAATACGCTTTAATTTTTTCTTAGAACAAACCTGCGATTAACTGAGGAATCATTGTAATATATTTAACGAGAAGTCCAAAGATTTCTGTAAAGAAGTTTGCTACTGAACCATCAATAGTACCGAGAGCATCTGTGGGAAGCTTGCTTTCTTCTTCATTAGGCTCTGCTTTTACAGTTTTCTTGATTGCATATTCGTCAATCTTTGTTACTTCCTGAGTTTCATCGTTAACAACATAAGCTTCGTAAACGAGCTTGCCGCCATCAATATAGATGTTTGAGAAGCAACCGCCCATATCTCTTGTGGAGAGCTTAACATCTGCACATTCGTTAATGGGGTCAACGGGATTTTCGTTTACAGTGTATCTCTTAGTACCTGCAGTTGAGGGAAGAATATAAACAGCACCGTCGGGATTTTTAGCAAAGGTTGTTTCTTCGCCGTTGAATTTTTCTGTTACATAAGTAACATCTTCAACAACTGCATCACCCTTAACCTGCTTTGTTCTGAAATACATATGGTCATGACCGGAAAGAACTACGTCAACATCTGTCTGGTCAACAATATCAATAATTGTTTCTCTCATAGCGAGAGTATCGGGCTTATTGATGTTCTTACCTGCAGAATAAACTGCACGGTGAAGAAGAAGGAATTTCCACTGAGCGTCAGAGTTCTCAAGGTCATTGATAATCCAGTTTCTCTGAGCTTGAACCATGGGGTACATATCGTTGGAGTTAACAACGCAGAAATGAGCATTGCCGTAGTCATAAGAATAGTAAACACCGTTTACTCCGTTACCTGCACCTTCGCCTGCATCGAGGTTGAACATATTTGCAAACCAACCAACGTTGAGCTTGTTTGTAATATTACCTTCGTGGTTACCTGCAACGGGAGCGATAGAAAGGCTTGTGTTAGCATCGTTGAATGCTTCACCCCACCAGTTCCACTCTTCATTTGTACAATCGTTTACAAAGTCACCAAGATTAACATAGAATTCAGCCTTCTTGTTGGACTCCATAGCTGCATCCATAACAAGAGCTGCTTGCTCAAAGTTCTCAAGGCTGCTTGCTTGAACGTCTGCAATAGCGATGAATGAGAATTTCTTGTCGCCGTTATCTGTAACGAATTTACCTGTTGTACTCCAGGTGTCTTTAGTCATGCTACCAACACGATAGTTATAGGTTGTGCCGGGCTCAAGACCTGTAACAACAACCTTATGGCAATAATAATCCTGGAATACGGATACATCGCCTGTATATGCCTGAGCATTGTTAAAAGTACCATCGAATTCTGATGCTTTAACAATCTGAATTGTCGTGTCACAATATTCTTCTGTGTACCAAGTGAAAGCACGCTGAGTCTGAGTATCACCATACATTGTGCTGTTAACACGAAGAGTTTCAAAACCTGTGCTCTCTGCAGAAACGCTTAAACCGATGCAGCTGAAAAGCATAATAACTGCAAGTAAAGCGGCGAGAGATCTCTTAGCTGTCATTTTCATAACTACCTCCGTAATTAAATGAATTACAAACCTGGGCAGACAGTACCGCCCATTTTTATGAATATCATTATACAACGAATTTCCTATTATTTCAATATAAAAAGTAAATTTATTACAATTGCTTATAATAAGGTGAAAAATTTGTTCAAATTGCGAGTGAAATTAAAAATTACGAATTAGAAATTAGAAATTTCGGAACTGCGTTGGCATTAGAAATGACAACCGCAACTATAAACAGGCTTTGCCCCTTAATTTCTCATTTCTAATTTGTAATTCCTAATTCAAAAGGACGGCTTTCGCCGTCCTTTCAGTAAAAATTTCAGAATTTAACTTTATAGCACTTAATCTCGAAGGGATTGATTTCGAAGTTGAGAGTTTTGCCATCAGCAATGTCAACTGCTACGTCATTTCTTTCGAGAAGGTCGCATTCTGCTACACTCTGGATTTCTGCGAAAAGCTCTGCAGATACTTTAGTTCTGCTACCTGCTTTTTCAACGAAACGGATGATGTAAGCATCTTCATCCTCGCATTTCTTAACTGCTTCAAGTGTAACGTTTTTGCCGTCAACCTTAATGAAGCTCTTTGCATCCTCGCCCTTTGCATCTGAGTTAATTTCAACTGCAACTGCAGGGTTATTCATTTCAAGACCTCTAACGAGTGTTTCAGCATTTTTCCAGTTACCTGCATGGGGGTAAATTGAATATGTGAAATAGTGGTCGCCACGGTCTGATTTGGGGTCGGGGTTCATAGGAGCTTTGAGAAGAGTGATAATCATTCTCTGCTTATCAACCTCGTAACCGTATTTGCAATCGTTAAGGATTGTAACACCGTAGTTATCTTCACTCATATCAATGAAGTTATGAGCAGAAACCTCAAACTTAGCCTTATCATAAGGATTATGACGGTAGTTGGAGCTTTCGATTGTGGCATATGCAATATCACGAGTAAACTTCTGAGCCTTAACATCAACATCAAAGCCAACCTTAAGAAGCTTTTCCTGTTCATTCCAGTTGATGAATGTATCAAAATCAATTCTGTCAAGCTCATTGTAGATAATAATATTCTGCTTAACGAGAGATTTATTGATATTCTTTTCAATGGAAACAACTGTGAATACATCACCTGTTGCAATGCCTGTTACCTTACCGGGTTCTGTATCGAACTGGCGGTCAACATAGGAAGCAACAATATCCCAAGCGTCATATTTACCGGGAAGGTCTTCGTAAAGACGGAACACGTTACCTTTACCGTCAAGAACTTCTCTGTTGTTCTTCTTATCAAAGATAGAAACAAGCTCTGCACTTTCATCAAGAACGAGTCTGAAGTTATCGTTTTCAACACTGTTTCCGAAAGCACCTACTGCTGTTGCTTCACCTACAGCAGCATCCTTTGTATAGTAAATCTTATAACCAACAGCAGGAATATCCTTTGCAACGAAGACAAGAACCTTTGTGCCGTCAAGCTTTGTATAGCTTTGGGTTGCAACCTTGTTGCCCTCTGCATCATAGATTTCAACATCCTTGTAGGGAAGCTCAACCTTCTGAGTTGCAGCAGTACCGAGAGAGTTGAAAAGTGCGAAGGGCTTGCCGTATTTCTCTGCACCGTTAACATTACCTGCAATTACATTGAGAGCTTCAGTTCTTACGCTTTCACCGATAGCAATAATGTTATCATAAATTGCGCAAAGGTCACCGAACACTTCTGTAATATGTGAGCCGGGAAGAGAATCATGGAACTGGTTAGTAAGAATTGCCTGCCAGCCTTCGTTAAGCTTTTCAAGAGGATATTCATAACCGTACTGCATTGCAATACTTGCGAACATCTCTGCTTGACGATAGAGGTTTTCGGAATATCTGTTAAGCTTTTTAAGAAGAGCCTTTGTTGTATGAACACCGCGGTGCTCTTCAAGGTAAAGCTCATCCTTCCAGGTAGGAATATTAGTTTCTGTTGCATTAGCTTTCATTCTTGCAAGAGAATCTTCAATCTTACTTGTCTGAGTCTTGGGAAGACCGGGGAAGTTTTTGTAACGCTTTACATACTCAAGCATTTCGGTGACAACACCGCCGCCGCCGTCACCCCAGCCGTAGCAGTACATAGATTCGCCGATAGTTTCTTTATCTGTATATTTCTTCCAGTTAACCTTAAGAGAGTCTGCTTCAACAGTACCGATAAAGTGTGTGGGAGGAACGATTGAGAACACCTTTGAGCCGTCGGGACCTTCCCACCAGAAAGTATTATACTGCCAGGGGTTTGTATCATTCCAGATACCCATTTTATGAGTTACGAAATATTCAACGCCTGCTTTTTTAAGAATCTGAGGCATTGCATAGCCGTTACCGAAAACATCAGGAACCCAACAGGTTTTGGGAGTGATACCGAATGTTTTTTCTGCAAAACGGATACCGTGAAGAAGCTGACGAACAAAGGATTCACCGGAAACAAGGTTACAATCGGGCTCAACCCACATTGCACCGATGTATTCCCATCTGCCCTCTTCGATACGTTTCTTAACCTGCTCATAAAGTGCAGGGTATCTGTTAGCCATTTCAATATATGTGGGTGCTGTGCTCTGAGAGAAAATAAAATCATCATACTGCTCCATAAGGCGAAGCATTGTAGCATGAGTTCTTCCGAGCTTACGGATATACTCTTTATATGCCCACATAAATACGATATCAAGGTGAGAGTTACCAACAAGAGCAAGTGTACCCTCTGATTTGTATGAAGTGTTGTTATAAACCTTATCCTTGAGCACCTTCTGTGCTTGACGAAGTCCTGCTTTGAACTCTTCACCGTCAAGGTCAAAGTTTACGTATGTAAATGCTTCTTTAAGAGCAGCACGAATAAGCTCTTGGAGACCTGTATCGTGAACGGGCATAAAGAGAGCGTTGAAAACGGCTTTGAAATCCCAGTAGATCTCTTCAATTTCGGGATCAACAACGCCGATAAATGAGCAAGAAAGAGTTTTTACTGTTGATTCATTTGAGTGCCATACATAATAGGACTCAATGTCAACATCATAATGCTCATCACCCTTAGCACAATCTGTAAGAAGAACAGAGTTTCTGAAAGGGTCAAGACCTTGATAAGGAACACCGTTAAGAGTGAGAAGTGAGTCACCGCCGAAATAAACATTAAGAGTTACCTTTTTACCCTTGAATCTTTCGGGCATATCAAAAGAATTCTTAAAGAATGCACTCCAACCGTTGTTACCCCAACGGTCACCAACATTAAGCTCCTTCCATTCATCATAAAGGAATTCATAATCGTCAACACCTTTATAAATGCACTCCTTCATTTTCCATGCAGGAATGGATTCAATATCGGTGTAAATTCTTTTTTTGAGGTTTTTGATTTTAAGCGCAGCAACATCGTCAAAAGAGAAAATACCTCTCTGCTTACCCTTAGTCGCATCTCGCCAATCATCAACGTGAGCATCCATAGCGTCAAGTGCTGCTACAGCGTCCATGTTTTTAATCTCAGCCAAATTTATCGTCCTTTCTCTAACCGAAAGCTCTGACAAAAACAAGCCAAACTTTTCGATTTTATTATCCTTTTCAGTATAGCATTATAAGAAGAAATTGGCAAGAGGAAAAACAAAAATATAATTGCGCCGCAGACCCTTAACTTGCCACTTGCCACTTCCAACTTGCCACTAAAAAAGCACCGCTCTTCCGAGCGATGCTTTTTGAATTAATCGTGAGCCTTACCAAACTTTCTCTGGAAGAACTTAACAACCTCAACAATGGGGATGATGAGGAATGCAAGAGCAAGAGAAATTCCGTAAGCTTTAAGGTCAAGGTGTGCAAAGCCGAAGAGATTTGAAAGGAAGTCAATCTCAACAACTGCAGTTGTAAGAAGGAATGAACCAACCATAGCGCCGTAGAGTGCGATATTATGCTGACCCTTGAAGAGCATTGCAACAGCAGAGCCTCTCTGAGAACGCATATTGAAGGAATGGAAGATTTCACACATTGCCATTGTGAAGAATGCCATTGTCATACCCTCGCTGCTGTCTGCAATATTACGGAACGCAAATGCTGCACCTGTTTCAAGGCATTCAAGATATTCGCCGATATAGAAAGCAATAACTGTAAGAATACTTACAAGGATACCTTGATATGCACAGTCGATGCCCAAGCCACCTGCGAAGATACCGTCAGTTTTGCTTCTGGGCTTTCTCTTCATAATGTTTGACTCGGGTCTTTCAAGACCGAGAGCAAGTGCAGGGAAGCAGTCTGTTACAAGGTTAATGAAAAGAAGATGGGGCGCTTCAAGAATTGTGAAGCTCATAATTGTTGCAAAGAAAATTGAAACAACCTCGGAAAGATTTGAACCGAGAAGGAACTGAATTGCTTTACGAATGTTATCGTAAATTCTTCTGCCCTCGCCTACTGCGGAAACGATTGTTGCAAAGTTGTCGTCAGTAAGAACCATATCTGCAACATTCTTTGTAACGTCTGTACCTGTGATACCCATACCAACGCCAATATCAGCACTCTTGATAGAGGGTGCATCGTTAACACCGTCACCTGTCATAGCAGTAACATAGCCCTTGCTTCTCCAAGCGTTAACAATTCTTGTTTTATGCTCAGGCTGAACACGGGCATAAACAAATACATTCTCAACGATTTTTTCAAATTCTTCGTCAGAGTATTTATCAATATCGCTACCCATCATAGCTTGAGAATCATCATTAAGAATACCGAGCTCTCTTGCGATTGCTTTTGCTGTATTGATGTGGTCACCTGTAATCATAATAGGTGTGATACCTGCACTGCGACATTCAACAATGGCGTCCTTAACCTCGGGACGAACAGGGTCGATCATTCCTGTAAGGCCGATGAAAATCATATCAAATTCAAGAGAAGCAGAATCGTAAACCTCGGGAGCGGAAGCGTATTCCTTGAAAGCAACTGCAAACACACGAAGAGCCTTGTTACCCATTCTTGTGTTTTCTTCTGCTGCTTTAGCAAGGATTTCATCGCTCATGGGGACAACCTGGCCATTAACAAGAGCGTGAGAGCATTTCTTGAGAATTTCGTCGGGAGCACCCTTTGTATACTGAACAAACTTGCCGTCAACATTATGAACTGTTGACATCATTTTTCTGCCCGAATCAAAAGGAACCTCACCTGCTCTGGGGTTAGCTGCTACAAGGTCTGCCTTTTTAAGACCGAGAGAGGAAGCATAGTTAATAAGAGCAACCTCATCGGGCTCGCCTGTGCTTTTGCCGTCTGCTTCAACCTCTGCATTGGTGCAAAGTGCCATTGCAGTTGCAAGAACCTTTTCATCCTCTGCATAGTGGTCAACAACAGTCATAATATTTTGGGTAAGAGTACCTGTTTTATCGGAGCAGATAATCTGAGTACAGCCGAGAGTTTCAACCGCATTCATTTTACGGATAATAGCGTTCTTTTTGGACATATTGGTAACGCCTATAGAAAGAACGATTGTCATAACTGCAACAAGACCCTCGGGAATAGCTGCAACAGCGAGAGCGATAGCAGTAATAAATGAATGAAGCGCAACATCAAAGAGCTGTGCATTTTCTGCCATAAAATACTGTGTTATGAGGTTGTATGCGAAAATAATTACACAAACACCGATAACAAGCTTTGTGAGAATTTTCGAAAGCTGTTCAAGCTTGATTTCAAGGGGAGTTTTACCCTCCTCTGCAAGTGCAATAGCATTTGCAATTTTACCCATTTCGGTATCCATACCTGTTGCAACAACAACAGCTTTACCACGGCCATATACGAGAGTTGAGCCCATATACGCCATATTTTTACGGTCACCGAGAGGAACCTCGTCGCCTTTATCTTTAGAAAGTGTGAGAGCCTTAACAAGCTTATTTACGGGAACAGACTCACCTGTAAGAGCTGCTTCCTCGATTTTCATACTTGCGCATTCAAAGATACGGCAGTCAGCAGGAATAGCGTCACCTGCATCAAGTAAAATAACATCGCCAACAACAAGGTCTTCACTCTTAATGTTTTCAACCTTACCGTCACGAAGAGTTTTTGTTGTTGCGGCAGACATTTTCTGCAAGGCTTCAACCGCTTTTTCAGCCTTATTTTCTTGAACAACACCGAGAATAGCGTTAATAAGAACAACAACAAGGATAATTATAGAGTCTGTCGGGGGAACAAAACCGCCTGCTTCAATCATTTCTGTAGCCGCGGAAATAACAGCAGCAACAAGAAGAATGATAATCATGGGGTCTTTCATCTGGTCGAAGAATTTTTTGAGGGTAGAATCCTTTTTTGCTTCTGCAAGCTTGTTTTTACCATTTTTCTCAAGTCTTGCAGCAGCTTCTGCAGAAGATAAACCGGCTTCGTTGGAATTTACTTCCTGAAATACGGCTTCAGCAGATTCAAGATAATGCTTCATTGTGTTTTCCCTTTCTTTAGCGTAAATTATTTCCAAAATCGGAGCACCAAAACAAAAAGACCTCTACCGCGCATTACGGTAAAAGTCTCACTCTTTAAGATATTGGCGGGCTATTTGCCGAGATTGACGCCAACATCACGCTATGCGCAAGTTACTCCCTTTTGTTACAGTAGATTATACAATATTTTAATCATCTTGTAAATAGTTTTTACAGTTTTTTACCAAAAACACACCGAAAGAAAAAACTCTAAAATAAAATATACATTTTCACAAAAGCAATGGGCACACCTGTTTATTTCCCAAAAGGTAATATTTCCTCAAGGCTACTGTTATTTTTGTTTTTAAGTTTCGTAAAAGTTGCGTATAGTTTCCAAACGAGAATTTCGGTTAGTAAATATGTTAAACCGAACCAATACATCCTTAGCAACAGTGCTGAAAATGTAATCAGCCCATTTTATTTATTGCAAAACAAACAAAAATATAGTATCATATTTTTTGAGGATTTTGTGTTTTTCACAAATCCTCAAAAACATGTCACAATATAATTATTGTTTTATTTAAAGGAGAAATTTGAAATGAAACCCTCTAAAAGATTTGTTGCTTTAATGCTCTCGTTGGTATTATTTATAAGTGCAGCAATTCCCGCCAATGCCCTTTCCTTTGATTATACAATCGAGAAAGGCTCAATCTGCGGTGGCGGTAAAGTAACAGATACTACTCACGCTTCAACAATCGTTCAGCTTTCAAACGGTGACCTTATGGCAGCTTGGTTCGGCGGCAGCGGTGAAGGTGACGATGACGTTCGCATTTGGTATTCCGTTTATTCAAACGGTGGTTGGGGTGCAAGTATTCAGATTCCCTCAACTGATACTGTTGCACATTGGAATCCTGTTCTTCAAAACTTTGGAGAATATGTAAGGCTTTACTACAAAGTCGGCTCAGAAATAGCAAACTGGGTAACAAAATATGTTGATACATTTGACAACGGCAAAACCTGGACCGAGGCAAAAGAGCTTGTTGAAGGTGACACAAGCGGCGGCAGAGGTCCCGTAAAAAACAAATGCCTCGTAACATCAACAGGTCTTATCATCGCACCTTCTTCAACTGAGCAAGGTGATTGGAGATGCTTCTTCGATATTTCAGAAGATGGTGGCAAAACCTGGACCAAAACAGATTACATTGTTGCAAAAAACAAACGTGGCAAAAATGTTGAAATGATTCAGCCTGCTCTTTGGGAAGACCTTGACGGCAACATCCACGCTTTTTTCAGAACAAAAGCAGGCAAGATTTACAGAAGCGACTCTTTCGATGGCGGCTACACCTGGTGTCAAGCTTATGCAACAGACCTTCCTAATAACAACAGCGGTGTTGATGTTGTTATGACAGATAACGGTTGGCTTTGGCTTGCATATAATCCCCTCTCAACAAACGGAATGAGATACAAGCTCAGACTTGCAGTTTCCAAGGACAACGGTAAAACCTGGGAAAAGGTTACGGAAATCGAGTCTTCAGGTCTCATTTGGAACGAATTTTCCTACCCTGCAATCATCGAAGACGGTAACCGCATTTACCTCACTTACACATATAAAAGAGAAAAAATCAAATATCTCTTTATAGAGTTCCAAGGTTAAATTTTAAGAGGCTGTAAAAAACGCGAGTTTTTTACAGCCTCTTTTCATGGGATAGGAAAAAAGATGCAGAACGGACAAACTGAGCAAAATCAAGGCTTCAGACTTGATTTTGTTGGTTTTATACGGTCTGCGCTTTTTTTACATCCCCTTTTATAAATTAAAATAAAATTCAAATTTAATTAACTTATTGTTGAAATTTTCATAATATTGTGTTATTCTTTATATATAAATATTTTGACAAACACAAAGGAGATATAAATTATGAAAAAAATAATTGCAATCGTTCTCTGCGTTGCTTTATTAACAGCAGTTATGGCAGTTTCCGCAAGTGCTCTTGAAGCTTCAAACACCAACACAAGCGTTACTTACATTTCAGTTTTCGAAGATTTCTTTAATTTCGACAGTATTTTTGATTTCTTTGAGAGAATTTTCAACCTCTTTGGTTTCACAAGCGACCTTTACGAGCCTATAGTATAATTTAGTATAAAGCATTTCAACTCCATACCGAAAGATGAAGCTTTCGGTATGGAGTTTTTTTATTTGGGCTCAATTATAACAGGTTGAATTTGTTTTCCCTGCAGTGCATATTTCAACGCCTCTGCAATAAGTGAAAAATCAGAAACCATTGAAGTTGGTTTCCCGGCAAAGCTATCCTGACCAAAGGGCACAAAATAAATATTTTTATAATTCAGAAGAGAGCCGATGTTTTTTCCTGCATTGCTTAAAGCATCGTTAGTTGACGGTGCAATAAGAAGAGGTCTGCCGTTTCTCAAGTGTGCTTTTGCCGCAAGGGTAACGGAGGTATCTGTTACACCGCTTGAAAGCTTTGCAAGAGTGTTTCCTGTGCAGGGTGCAATAACCAGTGCATCAAGAAGCTTTTTGGGACCTATGGGCTCGGCTTGCGGAATAGTATGAATAATAGCTTTACCTGTGATTTCTCTGAACATTTCCCGCCAATGAGCCGCATCACCAAAACGGGTATCAAGGTTATATGAATTTTCCGACATAATGGGAACTATATCATATCCCATATTTTTAAGCTTTTTTATTTCTTCAAAAATAGTTTTGAATGTACAAAATGAGCCGCAAACGGCAAATCCTATTGTCACAAATTTTGCCTCCTTATCATAGGAAGAATTGAGCGACCGATTATTTCACCTGCAGTTTTCGGAGCAACCTTACCGGGAAGAGAGCCGGCTTTAACCACCTTGAAGGCTCTTTCCTTGGCAGCTTGAAAATCAATACCAAAGGGTGCTGATGCTACCTCAATAAGAACACATTCGGGATTAAGCTTTGATAACTGAGCACCGCCCAAAACCTTAAAGGGCACTGTATTAATCATCGCATCAAAAGTATTGTACTCTGTTGTCAACGCATCAAAATGCTGATACTTCATTGATGAAGCATGAATTTCTGCAAAAGCACTTTGTTTTCTTGCAAAAACAGTTACATCTGCACCTAAGGATGAAAGGGTATCAGCAAGAACCTTGCCGACTCTTCCGTAGCCTAAAACACCACATT
This sequence comes from Acutalibacteraceae bacterium, assembly GCA_045541435.1. Taxonomy (GTDB): domain Bacteria; phylum Bacillota; class Clostridia; order Oscillospirales; family Acutalibacteraceae; genus DTU089. Next base: position 48,132 of record JAZQJD010000027.1, on the reverse strand, counting down.
TCATTCCGTGAATTGTTATAGGCAGCTCCTCAATGAGCACCTGCACAACACCCTCTGCCGTTGGAACAGCGTTATAAATTGCCAATTCATCTAAGAGAAAATAATCGCAATACGAGCAACTTCTTGAGTCTAATTCCTCGCAAAAGCTTTTAGGCAGCTGACCTCCAAAAACAGTTTTCTTGTCAGATAATAAAGCAAGTATATCTGAAATCAAAACCACTTCATCAAATAAAGGGGTGTTCAAAGTCAATCTGTCTTTTGTAAAGGGTAAAGGTAAAACAATTACATCCGATGAATTCATTGCTTCTTCTAAAGAATTGTAACATTCTGTATGATTAAAGGCATAATAGCAAACCTTAAAGCCTTGATTTTCAAGGTATTCCCCAAGGTATAGCGAACGGTTGTCACCGCCTAATATTAAAAACATATTATCTTTCATTAATAATCAATCCTCTCGGTATATCATATTCCGAGAAAATAAGAATGTGAAAAAGAACAACCCGAAAAACTCGGATTGTTCTTATCTTTTTATATGCCTATTGTAATAATCTCAAAGGGCTTGTATTCAATTATATCTGTTTCTCCCTCAACATCTTCAAGCATATTGAGGATTTTCACGTTCTCAGGAAGCTTTATTACGCCTCTTTTTCCGTCCTGCTCCGAAAGTCTTATAACGGTCATTTCGCCGTCCTCGCTCTTTTTAACAGCTTGCAAATATAGAGGCTCAAAGGTAGGCAAAGCCCATTCACAGTCTGCTTTTATAAGAGGGGCATTATACTGCAACGCTATTCTATTTATACCTGCAGAAATTGCATCATTTTCGTGAGGAACAAGCATATAGCAGAAGCTATGCTCACCTATATCGGAAATAACATCCGGACGCTCCGTTGCACGAAGAAGGGAAAGGCTCATTGAATTCTCAAGGAAGCCTACGCCATATTTACCATCATTTATGAGAGCAACACCTCCACCCGATTCTGACATATCGCACCATTTATGGTGACAAGCTTCAAAACGAGCCTGTTGCCAGGTGGTGTTTCTGTGAGTTTCTCTTTCTATATAGCCTGCGGAGGTATCGCAAAGTGCTTTTCTCGTAAGAATATTGCATTGAAACTCTGCCTTTGCAAGCTTGTGCTTTTCATTCCAATTAACATTATTCTCAACTTCAATTCCACGACTTCTTCTGAAAAATCTTATTTTCATTTCCCAAGTGGATTTATCTGTACCGAGGGTTACAGAGAATGTTGCACTTTCGCCGTCATTTTCAATGAGTGAAACAGGATTTATAACATTAACCGCAATTTCTTTTTCACGATAATTGGGAAGAATATCCCAGGCATCATAGTTACCGGGGCAGTCAACATAAATTTTAAGCTTATTGAAATCGCCCTTAACCCATTCTCTTGAAAGCTCATTATCATAAAGCGAAGCAAAAGAGCCGTCATTGTTAAGCTCAACTGTATAGAAAGGTGTAGTTAAAGTATTTCCCTTTAAGCTGAACCATTCACCCGTAAAAGCAGACTTTCTCAAATTAGCAGAAGAAAGAGCATCAATATCGGGAACAATCCAATTACCCTTTTTACCGTAACGGGTAGCAGAACCTTTTTTATTTTCAACAAAGGTGATTGCATTTCGTTTAAAGTTAAGAGTATTAAAATATTTGCCCTCTTTACCGATTATCTTATCAAGAGCTTCTTCTACCTCTTTATAGTCCGTCATAGCATCAAGATATACAGGATGAATATGCGAACCGGGAAGAATATCATGGAACTGATTCACAAGGAATTTTTTATAAAGCTCTGTAATTTCTTTTGTCCTGTTTTCCCCACGGATTACAGCAAGCATTTCCGCAGCTCTGAATTTTTCTTCAAGTCGGCGGTTTGCTCTTTTAATATAGCTTTTGGTTGTAAATGTACCTCGGTGCATTTCAAGGTACAGCTCTCCATCCCACACTTGAAGATTATTGTTATCCTTAAGATTTTTTTCAAGAAATTCTGCTCCGCTTGTATGGGTACATTTTGGCATAATCGAAAGCTTCTCAAAACGGTTCATCAATTCAATCATTTCTTCCGTACAGCCCGAGCCACCGTCACCATAGCCAAACATATTGAGGGTTTGTCCCCCTTGGTCCTTGTCAATATATGCTTCCCAGTTAGCTTGAATCTGACTGGGCATATTCCAGGTAATAAAGTGTGTTGGCGGAACGCAGGCATAAACATCACTGCCATCTATACCTCGCCAGATAAAATTGTTGTGAGGGAATCTGTTTGTATCATTCCAGGTTGACATTTTATTTGAAACGAAATAATCAACACCGCTTTTTTTGAGAATCTGGGGAAGTATCCAGCTATTACCGAAAACATCGGGAAGCCAGGCGTTATTAACCCTTTTCCCGAACATTCTCTCATAGGCTTTCTGCCCGTAAAGGCATTGCCTTATAAGACTTTCCGCATTGGGAACATTACAGTCGGGCTCAACATACATAGCCCCCACAGGCTCAAACTGTCCGTTTTTAACCTTTTCCTTTAATTCTTCAAAAACATCGGGATAATATTTTTCGAGTGTTTCATAAGTATAAGGTTGAGTATGAGCATATTTGAAATGAGGGTATCTATCCATAAGGCGAAGCTGAATAAGAACAGTACGGAGATTTTTTTGTACTGCATGAATTCTTCGCCAATAATATGCAATGTCAAGGTGGGAATGTGCCACAAGTGCCACATCACCTGTTCCTTTATATGTATCGTTACTGAAAACTACATCTTCAAGGTACTGCTTTGCTTCTTTGACACCTGTAAGTTCTTCTTCATCAAAATCAATGCAATTCATCGCATTATTAAGCTCACGATTTAAAAATGCTCTGTAATCCTCATTGAAAAGCTCGCTTTTTGCAATATCAAGAAGAAGCTCAAAATCGTAAACAAGACCTTGAACATCCTCATTTATTGTGCAGATATATGCCCCCTCAAAAATCTGACGACAGCCTCTCACGGAAAGGCTTTCGGGATTTCTCTCGTCATCGGGCTTACTGCGGTTGTAGCCCATCATATCAAAATGAAGTGTATCATCCACATCAACGTATGGAGAAAGCAGCATTCTTTCTCTGTTGGGGTCAACACCGCCTATATATTTTCCGTTTACCTTAACGCAGATTTCAGCCGCAGTTTTAAGAGAGAACCACAGCTCCTTACCCTTTAAGCTATCGGGAATATTAACATCCGCTTTAATAAATGCAGTTCCGTCGGGAGTAAAATACATATCGCCTTTTTTAAGCGGACGAAAGTCTTCGGAATAATATTCGAATTCCATTTCTTTAACCTGACGAGCGTCACGGATTTCTAAATTTTCTATTTCCCATATTTCATTATATATGTGACGTTTAAGCCAACCGAAACGTAAATCTGTCCACTCTTCAGGGCGCATTGAACGTCTTTCAACCTTTATATGTGCCATAAACTCACCTCACACATCTTGAAAATAGGGTCTCTTGCGAATCGCCTTAATCTTAATATTTTTCTTCATATCACGCTGAATTTCCTCTTCAATCCACTCAGTGCAACGATGGAGAATAAGGCATTTTGAACATTCCCCTCTGAAACGAAGAGTAAGCTCACCGTTTTCAAAAGAAATAAATTCTACCCATCCGCCGTCACCTTGAAGCTTTGGCGCAAGAATTTCATTAACATATTTTTCCACTTTCATCGCCTCTTTCGGCATTAAAATCAAATATAATAAAATGGTAACACACAAAAAAAGTATTTGTCAATTATAATTTTAAGTAGTATAATATTCAGTAGATTTTCCGATGCGGAGGTGATTTTTTGAAAACCTGCAAATTCAATGTTACGGGTATGACCTGTGCTGCTTGCCAGGCTAATGTTACAAAAGCCGCAATGAAGCTCGACGGCACAGAGAAAGCAGATGTTAATCTGCTTTCCAACTCAATGACAGTAACATTTGATGAAAACAAATTAAACGAGCAAGATTTTATAAATGCAGTAAACAATATCGGTTACGGTGCCTCAATTTACGGCGAAAACAAAAAAAGCCAACTGAAAACAGAATGGCAGGAACGAAAGAAAAACGAAGAAGAAAATATTTCTTCAATGAAGAAAAGGCTTGTTTCTTCTATCGTCTTTCTTGTTATTGTAATGTATATTGCAATGGGGCACATGTTAGGTCTTCCTCTTCCTCACTTTCTCCACGGCACAGAAAACGCTCTTTTAAATGCAATTATTCAGATGCTGCTTGTAATCCCTGTAATGATAATAAACAAAAAATTCTTCGTTTCGGGATTTAAAGGTCTAATAAAGAGAGCCGCTAATATGGATTCCCTTGTGGCATTAGGCTCTGTCGCTTCATTTCTTTATGGAGTATTTGCAATATTCATGATGGCTTATGCCGCACCCAGAGGCAATTTCGAAGTATTGGAGCACTACTCACACGAGCTTTATTTCGAATCAAGTGCTATGATTCTCACTCTTGTTACTGTAGGTAAATTTCTTGAAACACGTTCCAAGGGCAAAACAAGTGATGCTTTAGGGAAATTAGTTGAGCTTTCCCCGAAAACTGCAAATGTAATAAGAAACGGAAATGAAATCACCATTGAAGCGGAAGATGTGAGAGAGGGTGACACTCTCATAATACGTCCCGGTGAAAGAATTGCAGTTGACGGAGTTGTTTTAAACGGAAACAGCTTTGTTGACCAATCTGCCGTTACAGGTGAAAGCTTACCTGTTGAAAAAAGAGTCGGTGATGAGGTTATCTCTGCAACTCTCAACAAAAACGGTACATTCACTATGACTGCTTCAAGAGTAGGTGAAAACACAACACTCTCTCAAATCATCCGACTTGTTGATGAAGCCGGTTCTTCAAAAGCACCCATAGCCCGACTTGCAGATAAGGTAAGCGGTATTTTTGTTCCTGCGGTTATGATAATTTCTGCAATCACTTTCTTAATATGGCTTTTAATTGGTAAAGATTTCGAAACTGCACTTTCCTTTGCAGTTACTGTTCTTGTTATTTCCTGCCCCTGTGCTTTAGGTCTTGCTACACCCGTTGCCATTATGGCAGGAACGGGCAAAGCCGCAGAAAACGGAATTTTGATTAAATCTGCCGAAGCTCTTGAAGCCCTCGGTAATGTTGATAAAATCGTTCTTGATAAAACAGGTACTGTCACAAGCGGTGAAATGAGTGTAAGTGATATTTTTGTTTACGATAAAGCTCTTTCAGAAAATGAATTTCTTGCAATTTGCTCCGCTCTTGAAAAAGGCAGTGAACACCCACTGGCAAATGCTGTAAGGAAAAAGGGTGAAGGACTTACTCTTCCCACAGTAACGGACTTTAAAGCCTTTGAAGGAAAAGGTATATGCGGAGTAATAAACGACGAAAAATATATTTCGGGTAATGTAAGATTTTTAAAAGAAAATAATATTGATTATTCAGATATTGAAAGCAAAATCAACGAATTTTCATCTCAAGGGAAAACGCCTTTGATTTTCTGCAAAGAAAATGTTATCTTAGGTATTGTTGCTATTTCCGATACTATAAGAGAAGATAGTATAAAAGCTATTGAAGCTTTCAAAGCCTTAGGCAAGAAGACAGTTATGCTTACGGGTGATAACAAATCTGCCGCAGATTTTATAGGTAAAAATGCAGGAATTGATGAAATATATGCCGAGCTTCTTCCTGCTGACAAAGAAAAAATAATTCGCTCCCTTCAAGAAAAAGGCGAGAAAATTGCCTTTATAGGTGACGGGATAAATGACGCTCCTGCTCTTACGAGAGCTGATGTGGGTATTGCAATAGGTGCAGGAACCGATATTGCTATTGATGCTGCAGATATTGTTCTTATCAAAAGCTCTCTTTCAGACGGTGCAAAAGCGGTAGAGCTAAGTAAATCAGTTATGCGAAATATAAAAATGAATCTCTTCTGGGCATTTTTCTATAATGTTTTGGGAATCCCCCTTGCAGCAGGTGTCCTCTACCCTGCTTTCGCTTTAAGGCTTAGCCCTATGATTGGCTCGGCAGCAATGAGTATGAGCTCTCTATGTGTTGTAACAAATGCTTTAAGGTTAAGATTTTTCAAATCCAAATATATTAAAGAAGAAAATAAAAAATCTGTTTCGGAAGACTTTCCCGAAACAGAAGAGAAAGGAAACGATATTATGGAAAAGATTATCAAAGTCGAAGGTATGATGTGCCCTCGTTGCGAGGCTCATGTTGTAAAAGCACTTACCGCTATTGACGGAGTTGAAAACGCAACCGCAAGTCACGAGGAAAATATTGCAAAGGTAACTCTTGCAAAAGACGTTGCGGATGATGTTTTAATCAAAGCGATTGTTGATGAAGGGTATGAGGCAAGCTTCTGAGAAGATGCCAGTCACTAGCCACCAGTTGCCAGTATATAAAAGGCTCATACTCCAATATTTTTTACTTTGCTTTTTATAATCGGCATCGCCCCGAAACTTGCCACTTGCCACTTTCAATTTGCCACTAAAAAAACTACTCCTCTCGGAGTAGTTTTTTCTTTAGTTAATAACCTTATCGTCAACTTCTTTTTGAGCCATTTCGCAGAATGCTTCAACGCTCATTGTGCCCATATCACCGGCTTTTCTGCCACGAACTGCAACTTCATTATTTTCAATTTCCTTATCGCCGAGAACAAGCATATAAGGAATTTTCTGAAGCTGTGCTTCACGGATTTTGTAGCCTGTTTTTTCCGCTCTGTCATCAACAGTTACACGGAAGCCTTTTGCTTCGAGCTCATTTTTAAGCTCATAGCAAGCATCGTGATGTCTTTCGGAAATGGGAAGAATTCTCATCTGCTCGGGAGCAAGCCACATAGGGAATGCACCTGCATATTTCTCAATAAGAAGAGCAAGAGTTCTTTCATAGCAACCGATAGAAGTTCTGTGAATGATGTAGGGATTTTTCTTTGTACCGTCACGGTCAACATATTCCATACCGAATTTTTCAGCAAGCATCTGGTCAATCTGGATTGTGATAAGTGTATCTTCCTTGCCGTAAACATTCTTAATCTGAATATCAAGCTTAGGACCATAGAAAGCAGCCTCACCGATACCAACCTTGTAATTAAGACCGATATCATCAAGAATTTCCTTCATAATGCCTTGAGCTTCATCCCACTGCTCTTTTGTGCCAATGTATTTTTCTTTATCATCGGGATCCCACTGAGAGAATCTGTAAGAAACATCTTCATAAAGGCCGAGAGTTTTAAGCATAAAGATGCAAAGATCAAGACAACGCTTGAATTCGTCAGCAAGCTGTTCGGGAAGGCACATTAAGTGACCCTCAGAAATTGTGAACTGACGAACACGAATAAGACCGTGCATTTCACCTGAGGACTCATTTCTGAAAAGAGTTGAGGTTTCTGCAAGTCTCATAGGAAGGTCACGATAAGAACGAGCTCTGTTAAGGTATGCTTGATACTGGAAAGGACAGGTCATAGGACGAAGAGCGAACACTTCATCATCCTTTTCTTCATCGCCTAAAACAAACATACCTTCTTTATAGTGATCCCAGTGACCCGAAATTTTATAAAGGTCGCTTTTTGCCATAAGAGGAGTTTTTGTACGAACCCAGCCTCTTCTTGCTTCCTCGTCTTCAACAAATCTCTGAAGAGTCTGTACAATGAAGGTGCCCTTAGGAAGAAGAACAGGAAGTCCTTGACCTATACAGTCAACAGTTGTGAAGATTTCAAGCTCACGACCTAATTTATTGTGGTCACGTTTCTTTGCTTCTTCAACTCTCTGAAGATGTTCTTCAAGCTCTGCACTCTTAGGGAAAGCAGTACCATAAACACGCTGAAGCATTTTGTTGTTCTGGTCACCTCTCCAATAAGCACCTGTGCAAGCAGTAAGCTTAAAGGCCTTAACTCTGCCTGTTGAGGGAATGTGAGGACCTGCACAAACGTCAACAAACTCACCCTGCTTATAGAAGCTGATAGGCTCATTTTTGCCTGCGTGCTCTTCAATAAGCTCTACCTTATAGATTTCGCCTTTAGCTTTCATTTCTTCAATAGCAGCCTGAGGCTCCATCTCAAATTTCTCAAGAGGTAAATCCTCTTTAACAATTTTCTTCATTTCTGCCTCAATCTTTGCAAGGATTTCGGGAGTGAAAGAAATTTCGCTGTCAATATCGTAATAGAAGCCGTTATCAATAGCAGGACCGATAGCAAGCTTTGCTTCGGGGTAAAGGCGTTTAACTGCTTGAGCAAGGATGTGAGAAGCGGTGTGCCAGAAAGCGTGCTTACCCTCTTCGCTATCAAATGTTAAAAGCTCAAGCTCGCAATCCTCATTAATGGGAGTGCGGATATCTGCACTCTGTCCGTTAATAAGACAAGCACAAAGATTTCTGTAAAGGCCCATGCTGATTTCTTTGCAAACATCAGCAGGAGTGATTCCGTTTTCGAATTCCTTAACGTCATCACGAAGTTTGATTTTAACCATATTAACCAACCTTTCTATATTTCAAATTCGTATTGTTTTTTATTTTTAACAAGCAAAAAGACTTCATCCCATTTCATCAAAAATGGGATGAAGTCTTAACTCCACGGTTCCACCCAAATTATAAAGTAAAATTCAACTTTACTCTATCACTCGAGAAGTCTTAACGGGACTCACGCGGCAATGCTTATCTTTCGCTTCGCATCACACTCGGAAGTGGTCTTCGGGAGGAGTCCTTTTGCGCCTTTCACCAACCGGCGCACTCTCTGAAAAGGAAATTCATCCTTACTCTCTTCGTCATCGTTTTATTAATGTATTTACATTTAGATAATAAACCTTTTATTAGAAAATGTCAACAAACAAATTATTCTTCTGTTGTCTCTGCGGGTTTTCTGGGTTCAATTTTGCCGTAACGGGAAGAAGAAACTGCATCAACCTTCTGTTCTCTGGGCTCTGCTGATACTTGAGGAACATAGGGAGCTTTTCTTTCTCTGCCACCTCTACGGTCGTTTCTGTAATTACCTCGTTTGTCGCCACCCTCGGGAGTAACAACAACTCTTCTTCTGTCACCCTCACCAACGGAATGAGAGGTAACGCCCTCAATCTCTTGAATAGCGGTATGAATAATTCTTCTCTCATAGGGGTTCATAGGCTCAAGAGATGAGCTTCTGCCATATTTGAGAACACGCTGTGCCTGTCTTTTTGCAAGAGCACGAAGAGTTTCTTCTCTGCGGGCTCTGTAATCGCCAACATTGAGAGCAACTCTCTTATTGTTATCGTTTGCACGGTTAACAAAAAGTCTTGTAAGATACTGTAAAGCATCAAGAGTTTCACCGCGTCTGCCGATGATGTTGCCGTAATCTTCGCTGCAGGTAATTTCGAAATAAACATCTTCCGCAGCTTCTCTTGCAGTAACGCCAACATCTGTAAAGCCCATACCGACGAGAATAGATTTAAGATATTCTGTTGCATCGTTTTCTACAGGTTCAATAGCGGAAAAATCAACTGCAGGAGCAGCTTCTTTTTTTACTGTTTCTTTTTTGGGAGCATCTTTCTTTGCTTCCTTTTTGGGCTGAGGCTTTTTCTCAGCATTTTTCTTTACGGGAGCTTCTTTTTTCTGAGGGGTGCTTTTATTTTCCGCTTTGGGAGCTTCTTTTTTCTCCTCAATACCATCATCATAATATGCTCTTACCTTGGCATCTGCACCGCCAAAAAGACCTAAAACCTTCTTTTTGGGGAAAGTAAGAATTTCAACCTTAACATCCGCATCAATGGGAGCGTGGAGATTTTCCACAGCCATTTTTCTGGCATCGTCAACAGAAGCTGCAACACCGATTGCTTCTTTAATCATATTTTCACCTTATTTCTTTTCGATATCAATACGCATCTTCGTATTGTTTTCCTTTGAACGTCTTTCAACAGTTTCGTCAACCATCTGCTGAGCTAAAACTTTTTTAGGACTGTAAACGTTTGTGAGAATAACCTGCTGAATGAATGACAAAATGTTGGAAATAATCCAATAGAAGCCAACACCTGCAGGGAACATAAATGTAAACCAAAGTGACATAAGAGGTGACATAAATGTCATACATCCCATAGTGGGGTTCTTTGCCATTTCGGGATTCTGCTTTCTCTGACGGGCATACATATAAAGAGAAGATGCCATTGCAGTAACAAAAGCGAGAATCGGGATAATCCAGATAAGACCGGGTTCTTTTACATTAGGTGTAAGAGAAAGGTCAAGACCGAAAATAGTAAATCTTTCTTTAAAGTCAAGAAGTTCTGTAACCTGCTCTGCATCAATAACTCCTGAAAGCTTATCCGCAAATTCTTCCACCTTACCAAGAATCTGAAGCTCAACCATTCTTGCATTATTAGCATTTTTACCGGTTGTTTCAACAACAATATTCATTGCTGTTTTGATTTTTTCGATTGCATCATCACCAAAGCGAAGAACGCTTGAAAGAGGTGTATAGATAACACCATAAAGGCCAATCATAACAATCATCTGAATCATAAGAGGCATACAACCCATATTAGCTGCACCAAAGCCCTCTCTCTGATAAAGAGCTTGAGTTTCCTCTTGAATTTTCTGCTGATTGCCTGCATATTTCTGTTTGATTTTGTTTACCTTTGTATTAAGTCTTGTTTGCTTTGCAGTGTTTTTCTGCTGACTGATAGATGTAGGCAAAAGAGCACATCTGATAAGAACAGTAAGCAATACAATAGCTAAAATATAGCTGTCAGTAAGATTATAAAAAACACTGAGCAACCAACCAAAAGGTATTGCAAATACATCTCTGATAAAACCCATTAGAATAATATTCCTTTCTGTCGTTTACAAAAAGAAGAATTATTTTTTCTCCTTTTTGGGTGGTACGGGGTCCACACCGCCGGGAAAGAAAATGTTGCACCGCATAAGCCTGCCGATTGCTAAAAGCATCCCCTTAAAAACTCCATGCACCTCAATAGCTTCAAGAGCATAATGAGAGCAGGTTGGGTAATAACGGCATTTAGGCGGAAAAAGAGGTGAAATACGGCGTTGATAAAAGCGGATTGCTTTAGTAAGGAACTCTTTCATTCGTCCTCACTCAACCTTTTTAACATACCTTCGGTTTCAAAAATCCTTTTCATAACCTCTTCAACTCGGGTGCTTTTTAAATATTTCGTCTTTGAACGGGCAACCATAACTATATCATAACAGGGATTAAGCTCGGGACAAACATGACGAAAAGCCTCTCTGATAACTCTTCTTGAACGGTTCCTCTCAACTGCATTGCCGATTTTTTTACTTGTAGTTATACCAATACGGCAAATTCCCGCGCGGTTCTTCGAATAATAAACAACCAACGCAGGATCAGTTACAGCCTTGCCTCTATTATATAGCCGACGAAAGTCGGAGTTTGATTTAAGTGTGACGAAATCTGACACATTATTCTCCCGAATTATTTGGCAGGATTAGTATGTGAGCTGTTTTCTGCCTTTTTTACGACGACGAGCAAGCACCTTGCGGCCGTTTCTGTCTGCCATTCTTTTGCGGAAGCCGTGTTCCATCTTTCTGTGTCTTTTCTTGGGCTGATAAGTTCTTTTCATTTTTATTTCTCCTATCTGTATATTCAGGCCTTTTACGAAGTATAAGAAGTATTAAAATAAGCCTGTTGATTAAGTAATAATACCACTGCAAACCATACATTCCGACAGTAGCACATAGCATTATATAAAAATTCTCGAAAAAAGTCAATAGCAAAAAAACATTTTACAATTTTTATGTATTATCCTAAAAAAATGATTTTTATCGTCAGAGCTCTCATGGTTTTGGAAGATTTTCACATATAACACCCTTTATTTTCGTGGAATTCTGTTCTTGCTTATGCTTAATATATTATAGTATATTATAATTAATATAGCAAAGGGAGGACTACAAATGAAAAAAATGTTCAAGCTTATTGCAATTACCCTTACACTCATTATTGTTGTAATGCCTTTGGGTGCTGCGGCAGGTAATGCTGTTGCATCACAGAAACGCTATGAAATAACAAGCCCTTATGAAAACATTGATTGGGACGCTTGGAAAGCATACAAGGCTCAGCTTCATTGCCACACTACCGCAAGTGATGGCTATCTCAAGGTTGATGAATCTGTTCAGGCTCATTATGACAGGGGCTACGATATTCTTGCAATTACCGACCATGGTACTCTTAACAGAGGCTGGAATATGGCACCCGAGCTTATTCCGATTCTTCGTCTTGTAAAATACGAAAGAACTCAGATGGCTCCTGTTGTGCCCCTTTCAGATGAAGTGTACAACTCTTATCTTAACGGATCTGCTTCCACTACAAACGGAACTGTCCGTGAAAATGGTATGATTGATGTTCCTCTCGGCATTGAGCTTAATTTCGCAACACCTGTTGCCGACTGTCACCTTACAGGCTATTATGCTGAATATGGTCAAGGTCTTATGGGCGTTTTCGGTGACTATGAAACACCTGCGGCAGGCGTAAACGAAGCAGGCGGTATCACCATGCTTTCTCATATAGGCGAATATGTTTATCCCGACAAAGATTCCGAAAACTATGTAGGTAACCCTGTTGATGAATATTATGTAAATAAATTCGCCCGCCTTTTCCTTGATAATCCCGGCTCAGCCGTTGGTATGGGAATCAACAGTGCAACAGATGCCCACACTCGTTGCGACCGTATTCTCTACGACCAAATTCTTAAGAAAACAATCCCCAATAACGTTGTCCCCTGGGGCTTTACCTTCTCCGATTCCCACGATGAAGAATCCATCAACTTTGCTTACACAATGCACTATATGCCCGAGCTTTCCAACGAAGAGCTCAGAACAAGTATGGAAAACGGAACATTCTTCAGCGTTTCCCATTATTCAAACGGCGTTGAGCTCAATGGTATGAGAGAGCTTCCCGAGTATATCGAAGAAGAGGTTGACCACGAATCAAATGACACTCCTATGGTAACCAAAGTGGAAATTGATGACGATGTTGATACAATCACTATTTGGGGCGAAAACTTCGATACAATAACCTGGATTGCAGACGGAAAGGTTATTGAAAGAACTTATGATTGCAACGAAGACGAAAGTATTACAATCTCCCTTAAGGATTTTGATATAAACTATTTTGTTCGTTTCTATATTACAGGGGAAGACGGCATCTGCTATTCACAGCCCTTTGTTGTTCATGAAGAAGGTACCCAATACGAAGCAGTTGAGGTTCCCGTAACAAAAGATATTTCAACCTTCCTTCGTGATTTAATTTCATGGCTTGATGAAATTGCTTTCCAGAACCCCGGTATAAGAATTTTTAAAATACTTCTTATGGGCTACGACCCCGAAGCAGAAGCTGAAGCAAATCCTGTTGAATAAATCTTAACTCTGTCTTTTATCCGTTGCGATTTATTTCGTAACGGATATTTTTATTTTTTCTTGGTTGATATTTCGATATTATTATGGTATATTATTTAACGATATTTTAGGAGATGATTTAAATGAGCGAATGCACACATGATTGCAGCACCTGCGGTCAGAATTGTTCTTCAAGAACTGAGCCACAGAGTCTGCTTGAAAAACCACATGAGCTTTCCAGCATCAAAAAAGTTATCGGTGTTGTAAGCGGTAAGGGCGGCGTTGGTAAATCCCTTGTTACAACCTTGCTTGCAGTAACAATGCAAAGAAGAGGCTTCAAAACTGCCATTCTTGATGCTGATATTACAGGCCCCTCTATCCCAAAGGCTTTTGGTATTAAAGAGAAGGCTCAAGGTACTGAAAGCGGTATTATCCCCTGCAAAACCAAGACAGGTATTGAGATTATGTCTGTTAATCTTCTTTTAGAGAACGATACTGACCCTGTTGTATGGCGTGGTCCGGTTATTGCAGGTGCGGTTAAACAGTTCTGGACAGATGTTATCTGGGATGATGTTGACTTTATGTTTGTTGATATGCCTCCCGGAACAGGTGATGTTCCCCTTACAGTTTTCCAGAGTCTTCCTGTTGACGGCATTGTTATTGTTGCCTCTCCTCAGGAGCTTGTTGGAATGATTGTTGAAAAGGCTGCAAAAATGGCAGGTCTTATGAACATTCCCGTTCTTGCTTTTGCAGAAAATATGGCGTATTTTGAATGTCCCGACTGCGGTAAAAAGCACAAGGTATTCGGTGAAAGCCATATTGAAGAAATCGCAAAAGAATATAATGTTGACACTATTTCTCAAATTCCGATTAACAACAAGCTTGCCGCTGCAGTTGATGCAGGTGCAGTTGAGCTTTTTGATGGCGACTGGCTTGACAATATTGCAGACAAATTATTAGAAACACTTTAATATTTGTAAAAAAGACTTGTCTTTGGACAAGTCTTTTTTGAAAGGTTTTTGTTATGAATATTCTTATAGCCTGCGACTCTTTTAAAGGTTCTCTATCTTCCGCAGAAGTTTGCGAATGTATTTCTGAAGCACTGAAAAAAGTGAATATTAATACAGTCACTTGTCCCCTTGCCGATGGTGGTGAGGGTACAGTTGACGCTTTTCGCAGTGCTTTAAAATGCAAAACGATAACAACAACTGTCCATGACCCTCTTATGAGAAAAATCTCTGCACAGTATGTGATTTCAGGGGAAACAGCAATTATTGAAATGGCTGCAGCTTCAGGTATAATGCTTCTTAAAGAAAACGAGCTTAATCCCCAAATCACATCTACCTATGGCACAGGTGAACTGATTTGCCACGCTATTGAAAATGGATGCACAAGGATTATAATCGGTATAGGCGGAAGTGCTACCAACGACGGTGGAAAAGGTTGTCTTACAGCCTTGGGTGCAGTATTCACAGACAAAAATGCTGAACCTCTCAAGCCCGGAGGAGCATCTCTTAAAGAACTTGAAACAATCGACCTATCAAGCTTCAAAAAAGTTGCCGATTACGCAGAGCTTATAATTGCATGCGATGTAACCTCTCTCCTTTTCGGTGATAATGGGGCCACAAAGGTTTTTGCACGTCAAAAAGGTGCTGATGACCGTCAAATCGAGAAGCTTGAAAAAGCTCTTATAAAGTTCGGCAAAAAATCGAAAGAATTATTAAAGAAAGACTATTCAACTCTTTCCGGAACAGGTGCCGCCGGCGGTCTCGGTTTTGCACTTGTGGCTTTTTGCGGCGGTAAACTTACGCCGGGTTTTGAAGCAGTAAGCGAAGCTTTAAGCTTAGAAGAAAAAATAAAAAACTGTGATATTGTAATAACAGGTGAAGGCAAAACTGATAACACAACATTATTAGGAAAGCTTCCTGTAAGTGTTGCTAAGCTTTCAAAAAAGCATAAAAAGCCCTGCATTTTATTAAGCGGTGATATTGAAGAAACTGTTAATTTATCTGATTATTTTTATAAGACCTATAAATGCAGACTTTCCACCGATTCCACCGAAGAGGCAATCAAGAACGCAAAAGAACGGTTAATAACCGCTACCGAAAAATTATTAAAGGATTTAATGGAATAAATATGAAAAAAATTATACTTTTAGACCTTGATAATACTCTTATTGATTTCAATGAATGCGCACGACATTCCATTATGAATATCTTTGACGAGTTGGGTTTCAGCTACACCGAAAAGGTTTTCGAAACTTTTATATGCGAGAATGTGAAAATCTGGAAAAGGCTTGAAAAAGGTGAAATAACAAAAGCAGAGCTTCGGGCAAACAGATGGAATATAATTCTCGAAAAGCTTGGCATAGAATATGACGGAACTATAATCGAAGAAAAGTTTGAAAATGGTGTAGCTCAAGGAGCTTATGCGGTGGAGGGTGCTTATGAATTATTGGACTACCTCTACCCCAAATACGAGCTTTACATAGTTTCAAACGGCTTTCGATTTGTTCAAGAAAGCAGACTTAAAATCGGTGATTTCAGAAAATATTTTAAAGATATTTTCCTTTCTGAAGACATCGGCATTCAAAAGCCTGCAAGGGAATTTTTCGATTACTGTTTTGAAAAGCTGAGCAATCCCGAAAAAGAAGATGTTATCCTCATTGGCGACAGTCTTTCTGCAGATATTATCGGTGGTCTTAATTACCGCATTGACTGTATATGGTTTAATAAAAACAATGACGAGTTACCTGAAAGCATTAAACCTACATACATAGTTGACAAGTTAAAAGATATTGAAAAAATATTATAAATAGGTTTGAGTAGAGTTTACTCAAACCTATTTATTCTGCTATATCAGCAAATTTTATATTTATAATTTTTTTAAAGTCTTCTGTTTTAAGCTCCACCTGTATGCCGATTTTGCCGCCGCTGAAGAGTATGTTTTCCATACCCTCGGCAGTATTATGAACAACTGTGGGAAGCTGTTTTTTCATTCCTATAGGTGAGCAACCGCCATGAACATAGCCTGTAAGACCTAATAAATCCTTGGACTTTATCATTTCGATACTTTTTTCACCAACAGCACTTGCTGCCTTTTTCAAATTTAGCTCCTTATTAACAGGCACAAGGAAAACATAATTCTGCTTAGATTTCCCAACTGTTACAAGGGTTTTAAAAACCTCATCCGGGTTTTCGCCTAAAACACGAGCCACTTCCTCCCCTGCTATTGCACCGCTTTGAGTATAATCGTGCATTTGGTAGGGGATTTTCTTTTGTTCCAAAAGGCGCATTACATTAGTTTTTTCCTGCTTTGCCATTATTCTTCTCCGTATATTAATAAATCTGTATTTTCTTCACTGTATTCAACTTGCTTTGACCAATTTTTAAGATTTTCTATTCTATCCTTTAAGGTCAATTCGCCTTTTTCATAAAAGCTCTTCATATCGCAAAGGTAGATAAATCTTATGCTTTCAACTGCAAACTGAATTCTCTCTTTTATACTTTTATCAAAAACCGCTTTAGTAAAATGACGATAGATTATATATGCAAGTATTTTTGAATAAAGCATATCGCCCTTTGTTTTTTCTTGAAATTCTTTTTCTATATTTAAAGCTTTTTCGTATTTTTCAGATAAAGCATTTATGTATTGAGTCCATTTATCGTCAATAGGCTCTGTTTTTTTATATATTTTAAGGCTCTTTTTATAGTTTCGTATTTTTATTTCTTCGCCGCAGAAATTCTCTGTTTTTGAAAGAATTTTTACAAGCTTATCTTCAAATGTTAGCTTTTTGTTAAATAGTATTTCAAATAATTTCTCTCGGAAAGCAGAAAGAAAAATATAAAAATCCGACTCTGCAACATCTTCCTTGGTTTCTAAAGCTATTTCTTCTCCGTCACTTTCTGTAATTAATGAAAAGGGTTCATCATTTTCTAATAATAGCCTGCACACCTCTTCACAGCAAAGGCCAAGGCCACATTCCGTTACAGCGGGGAACCATTCATAAAAGCGAGGATGCTCACGGCAAATATCGCACAAAAAGCTTTCACCGCATTTAATTATAATATCACAAAGATTGTTTTCGTTAAGAAAAGGACATCTTTCTTTTTCAGACAATTTAAAACAACGGCTACCATCTTCTGTTTGGATTATCTGTGAACAAATATGCTCTCCAAATGCGGTGGAAATGTTTTTGTATTTTTCAAAAGCATTTTCATCCACATCAATTTCCCAACCGATGCAACAATTATCGGTACATTTGTCAGCAATACATTTAAAGCTATCATAAAAATCCGGCTTAACAGTAAACATTTCAACCTCTTATAATATCAATCACTATGATTTTTTCATCTTCATATTTAAACTTTATTTGCAAATCCTCGAAAGCAAGACCATAAATTCTTTCTTCGTCATCCTGGTATGATGGCCTTGGGTCAAGGGAAAGTAATTCTGTTATATTTTCAATTTGGCTTTCAGTTAATTCTCCTTTAAACTCTTGTGATATTTCAACTTGGAAAAAATCATTTTTATGGTCTTCCGAAAAGCCACCCAAAGCCTCGGGAATGCTATCCACATACGGAAGATAGGGTTTAATATCATAAATGGGGGTTCCGTCTGCCAAATCACCACCGCTTACTATGCAAATTTTCCCATTTTTGCTATTTTCAATTTTTTCGAGTCTCACGCAGGAAAGACCTAAAGAATTGGGGCGAAAAGGTGAACGGGTTGCAAACACACCTACCCTTTTATTGCCACCCAAACGAGGCGGTCTCACTGTTGGCGACCATTGTTTTTCATTTTTGGAAAAGCCCCATATAAGCCATAGGTGAGAATACTGCTCAATATCTCTTATGCAGTTTTCATCACGAAAGCCCTCACAAAATTCGATTACGGATTTTACAGACGGTGCAAGTCCGCTTTGGCGAGGCACTCCGAATTTTTCCTTATAGCCATTTTTTATATATGCAATCGGTTCAATCAAAAGTGTATCCCGCTTTTCCAAAATAACACCGCCTTCTGTGATAGATACTGTATAAATATATACCACAAAAGACGGTTTTCGTCAATTTTTATTAAGGGTGAAAGTTATTATTATCGCACCCGTGTTATCTTCGGAAACAACAGCATTTTCAAAACTCTTCGGCACAAAAACATTATTTGTATTCTGCCTTGTTATTAAATAGTTTTCGTAAGCATAAAACTTACCGATTTCAAGAAACTCTATGTATTCCTCAAAGGTTATTTTACTTTCATTTATTATTTTTGAATGAGGGAATCCTACATACCTCAAATGCCAGGGTTCATAGGAAATCCCTGTCTTTTTCTCGCCAAAAATCGGGTATCTTATTATAAATCCGTAATCTCCGCAACTTTCATTAACAAATTGTCCCGATGGTGATTTTATAAAGCTTTCACCTGCAAAATTCTTAACAAAAACATCAAGAGCAAGTCCTGTCTGATGCTCACTGCAACCGGGATTTTGTGCAGTTGCACCCTCTTCCTCTTTAACTTCTTTTTGCTTTTCAAAATCTCTGTAAGCACTTGATATAAAGAGGGTTTCCCCTGTTTCTTTCAAAATCGCTTCACTCAATTCGTCAAAAGACTCTTTTGAACAGGCATTCATTTCCACATTTCTTTCTTCGTGGTAAACCGTCTGAGGAGAATAATTTTCGCTTAATTTATGCTTTTCATTCACCAACACTAAGGATTCATTAACCGTTACATTCTCATAGTTCAAAAACTCTTCAAGAGATACAGTTTTTGTTCCCGAAAGCTTTGCAGGTTCAATTTTACCTATTTCACAAGTTGAAACACGTGAAAGGTAATCCATAGTAACAAATTTAACTTCATTTCTGAAAACCAACTCAAAACCTATTGCAAAGAAAACAAAAACCCATAACAAAACAAGTATTTTCGTTCCGTTCCCTTTCTTCTTTTTTCCGTTATTTTTAACTTTCTTTTTCAAAAAAATCGCCCCTTTACTGTATTTAAACACAGTAAAGGAACGATTAAATTAAATAAAAGTTAAGAAAAGATTAATATACCTTACGTTCGGTATATCCTGTATGAAGAATATCATGAGCCTTGTGGCTGCCGGGTTCACCGAAGAATTCGTCATAAATTGCTTTAATGTCGGGATTCTTGTGAGATTTTCTTACAGGAAGATTTTCATCATCGTTGTAAAGACCTGCTGCACGAAGAGCTCTTACGTCTTCAAAGTTACGAACTGATGCGGGAACAATGGGCTGACCGCCGCCGTTTACGCAACCACCGGGACAAGCCATAATTTCAATGAAATCATATTTCTTTTCGCCGGATTTAACCATTTCGAGAACCTTTTTAGCGTTTGCAAGACCTGACGCAACTGCAACATTAACTGTTACACCGTCAAGGTCATAAGAAGCTTCCTTAACACCTTCAACGCCACGAACTGCCTTGAAAGTTGCAAGGTCTGTAAGCTCTTTGCCTGTAACAACCTCGTAAGCTGTACGAAGAGCAGCTTCCATAACACCGCCTGTTGCACCGAAGATTGTACCTGCACCTGAACCAAGTCCGAAGGGTGCATCAAACTCTGCATCGGGGATAGCTCTGAAGTTGATACCTGCTTTACGAATCATTCTTGCAAGCTCTCTTACTGTGATGGATGCATCAATATCAGCAAGACCCTCAACAGCACTATGGTCAGTTCTTTCTGCTTCAAATTTCTTTGCAGTACAAGGCATTACTGAAACAACAAAGATATCCTTGGGGTCAATACCCATTTTTTCTGCATAGAATGTTTTTGCTACAGAACCGAACATACCCTGAGGTGACTTACAGGAAGAAAGGTTAGGAATGAAATCGGGATGATAGTGTTCGCAATATTTAACCCAACCGGGTGAGCAAGATGTGATAAGAGGAAGGTTTTTGCCTTCTTTGAATCTTGCAAGGAACTCTGTTGCTTCTTCCATAATTGTAAGGTCAGCAGCAAAGTTTGTATCAAACACACCATCAAAACCGAGCATTTTGAGAGCAGAAACCATTTTGCCTGTAACAACAGAACCCATTTCGTAACCAAACTCTTCACCAAGACCAACACGAACTGCAGGAGCAGTCTGAACAACAACGTGTTTTGCAGGGTCATTAAGAGCATCGAATACTTTCTGAGTATCGTCTCTTTCAGCAAGAGCACCTGTGGGACAAGCTGTAATACACTGACCGCAGGAAATACAAGCAACGTCACCGAGACCGTATTCAAAAGCGGAACCAATATGTGTATCAAAGCCACGAGCATTTGCACCGATAACGGAAATACCCTGAATTTTATCACAAACTGCTACACAACGACGGCAAAGAATACATTTTTCATTGTCGCGGTACATATGAGTAGCACTTGAATCAATGCTGTAGTTAACAACATCACCTGCGAATGCATTTTCATCTGCAATACCGTATTCGTGGCAAAGCTTCTGTAATTCACAGCTACCGCTTCTTACACAAGAAAGACATTCTTTCTTATGTGTAGAAAGGATAAGCTCAAGAGTTGTTTTTCTTGCCTCGATAACCTTGGGAGTATTGGTATAAATTTCCATACCCTCGTTAACGGGGAATACGCAAGCAGCTACAAGGCTTCTTGCACCTTTAACTTCAACAACACAGATACGGCAAGCACCGATAGCGTTGATTTCTTTAAGATAGCAAAGAGTAGGAATTTCGATACCTACTGAATGTGCAGCTTCAAGAATTGTGGAACCGGCAGGAACCTGATAATCGAAGCCGTTAATTTTAATATTTACTGCATTTTCCATTATTAGTTCCTCCTTATTTATTTACTGCTTTAAATTTACAGTTACCGATACA
This sequence comes from Acutalibacteraceae bacterium, assembly GCA_045541435.1. Lineage (GTDB taxonomy): Bacteria > Bacillota > Clostridia > Oscillospirales > Acutalibacteraceae > DTU089. Next base: position 26,958 of record JAZQJD010000027.1, on the reverse strand, counting down.
TACGCCGCATTTTACACACTTATCGGTATCAATTTCGAATGATGCCAATTTGTGACCGGGAGCGATGTAATCAGTTCTTGTAATAGCGTCAACAGGACAGTTCTTTGCACAGATACCGCAACCGATACATTTATCCTTGTCAATAGAGAATGTAACAAGGTCTTTGCAAGCACCTGCAGGACATTTTTTGTCAACAACGTGAGCAATATATTCGTCTTTAAAGAACTGATATGTTGAAAGAACGGGGTTGGGAGCTGTCTGACCAAGACCGCAAAGAGAGTTTTCTTTGATGTAATGGCAGAGCTTTTCCATTCTGTCAAGGTCTTCCATTGTACCCTTACCGCTTGTGATTTTTTCAAGAATTTCAAGAAGTCTTCTTGTACCGACACGGCAGGGAGTACATTTACCGCAAGACTCATCAACAGTAAATTTAAGGAAGAATTTAGCAATGTCAACCATACAGTCATCTTCATCCATAACGATAAGACCGCCTGAACCCATCATTGCACCTTTTGCAACAAGGTTATCATAGTCAATTTCGATATCAAGAAGGCTTGCAGGAAGACAACCGCCGGAAGGACCACCGGACTGAGCTGCTTTGAAGGTTTTGCCATTGGGGATACCGCCACCGATATCTTCAACGATTTCACGAAGAGTTGTACCCATGGGAACCTCAACAAGACCTGTATTGTTGATTTTACCGCCGAGAGCAAATACCTTTGTACCCTTACTATTCTCTGTACCCATTGTGTTGAAGAATTCAGCACCGTGGAGAATAATCTGGGGAATATTAGCGAAGGTTTCAACGTTGTTTTCTGTTGTGGGTTTGCCGAAAAGACCCTTAACTGCCGGATAGGGAGGACGGGGACGAGGCTCACCACGATTACCCTCGATTGATGTCATAAGAGCTGTTTCCTCACCGCAAACGAATGCACCTGCACCGAGACGGATGAAGAGGTCAAAATCGAAGCCGGAACCGAAGATGTTTTTACCGAGAAGACCGTATGCACGAGCATCGTCAATAGCCTTCTGCAAACGCTGAACAGCGATGGGGTATTCTGCACGAACATATACATAACCCTCTGTTGCGCCTGTTGCATAACCGCAAAGTGCCATTGCTTCAACGATACAGTGAGGGTCACCTTCAAGAACTGAACGGTCCATGAATGCACCGGGGTCACCTTCGTCAGCGTTACATACAACATATTTCTGGTCTGCCTGGTTAGCAGCTGTAAAGCTCCATTTACGGCCTGTGGGGAATCCGCCGCCGCCTCTTCCGCGAAGACCGGAATCAATAACTGTCTGGATAACTTCCTGAGGAGTCATCTGAGTAAGCGCTTTAGCGAGAGCCTGGTAGCCGTCGTAAGCAATATATTCTTCAATATTTTCGGGGTCGATAACACCGCAGTTACGAAGAGCAACACGGTGCTGTTTTTTATAGAAGTTTGTTTCATTCAAGGGCTTAACTGCTTCTTCAGTTACAGTCTCGCTGTAAAGAAGTCTTTTAACAATTCTACCTTTGAGGAGGTGCTCTTCAACGATTTCGGGAATATCCTCAACCTTAACCTCGCTGTAGAAACAACCTTCGGGATATACAATCATAATGGGGCCTAATGCGCAAAGACCGAAGCAACCGGTTCTTACAACCTGAATTTCTTCTTCAAGTCCTTTTTCCTTAATGTTAGCATTAAGTGCATCAATAAGCTCACCGCTGTGGCTGGAGGTACATCCGGTACCGCCGCAGACAAGTACATGAGAACGATACATTTATTCTTTCCTCCTTATTCGGTAACTGCGCCTACAGTATATTCAACTACGGGCTTGCCGTTAACAATATGCTCGTTAACAACCTTTACTGCTTTTTCTGCAGTCATCTGAACATAAGTAACCTTTTCCTTGCCGGGTTCGAAAATCTCGACAATGGGTTCATACTGACACATACCAATGCAACCGGTCTGTGAAACAGCAACATTTTTAACATTTCTTTTTGCAATTTCATCAGTAATTGCTTTAAGAACAGGGCGGGCACCTGCTGCGATACCGCAGGTTGCCATACCAACAACAACTCTGATACCGTCGTTACCGTCAGCGTCACGAGCAGCCATCTGAGCCTGTGCTTTTTCTTTTATAGCAAGTAACTCTTCAAGTGATTTCATATCATTCATTCCTTTCAATAAGTAACTGTTCACTATTTTCTCTGATATAATCTTCAATCCAACTCATAACGGAAGGCTCCGAAAGGGGAACTCCGTCAAGGATTACTTTTATATCAGCAGATTTAAATGTGAACTCTTTCCCGTCAATACTACGGGTATAAACGAAATCTTTGTCCTCATTCATAGACACAATAGTTGCTATTGTAGATGCCATATCACCCAATGGGGTAAAGTCAATGCTATCCGTTTTAAAAAGAGCATCAACTCTTGTTCCCACACCTACCTGAGAGGTTATTGTGAAAGCTCCTCCCGTTTGCTCCGCCGCCAATTTAAAAAGCGGTATTCCCATACCAACCTTTCTGGTAGTTCGGGTTGTAAAGAACGGGTCTTTAACATTTTCAACCTGCTCGGGTGTCATTCCCTTGCCATTATCATAGATACCGATTAGAAGAGTTTTTTCTTCAGTATCTTCCTTTACAAGTATCTCTGTAAGAGATGCACCTGCAACAATGGAATTTTGGGCAATATCGAGAACATTTAATGATAGTTCGCGCATAACGCTTAGTTCATATATTTAGCAAGAATTCCGGGAATATCGTCTGCGGTAATTTTGCCGTAAACTTCACCGTTGATTGTGAAAACGGGAGCAAGGCCGCAAGCACCGATGCAACGGCATTCTTCAAGGGAGAATTTACCGTCTGCAGTGCATTCACCGGGTTCAATTCCGAGAATTTCACTGATTTTGTCGATAATGGGCTGAGCACCTTTAACGTAGCAAGCAGTACCAAGGCAAACTGAGATGTCATATTCACCTTTGGGAGAAAGAGAGAACTGAGCATAGAATGTTGCTACACCGTAAATTTTCTCCAAGGGAATGTCCATACCCTCTGCAATCATTACCTGCACTTCACGAGGAAGGTAACCGTAGATACCTTGCGCCTCCTGCATAACATGCATAAGCTGACTTTTGTCATCCTTGCACTCTGCAATTACTGCATCGAGTTTTGCTTTCTGCTCAGGTGTACCGTTGAAAGGTATTGTACTGATTTTCTTGAGCATTAGATTTCCTCCATTCAGATTGTGTTTGTTGCGGGTAAACGCAAAATCGCAATTTACCACTTTACATACAGTGAAATTATATCACAATATTTATATTAATGTCTATACCAAATTTCGACTTTTTTGCTTTTTTTGACAATTTTTTAACATTTTTCTGTTTTGCACAAATGTAAAGGAAAACTTTCTTTGCTTTTTTATATATAATTTTAAGAAAATGTATGTTAGAATATAATAGTATATAAATACACCTTTGATACGGAGGAGCTTATATGAAAATAAGTGAAATTAAATCCATTCTCAATGCAGAGCTTATCTGCGGCGAAGAATTTATTGAAAATGAAGTTCATACTGCTTGTGGCAGCGATATGATGAGTGATGTTCTTGCCTACGTTAAAGAGCAGGCTGTTCTTCTTTCGGGGCTTGTTAATCCTCAGGTTGTAAGAACCGCAGAAATGATGGATATGAAATGTATAGTTTTTGTTCGTGGCAAAGAGCCGGATGAAGATATGATTGAGCTTGCAGTTGAGAGAGATATAGTTCTTTTAGGAACTAAGCTCGAAATGTTCACTGCCTGCGGTCTTCTTTATAAAAACGGACTTAAAGGAGGTAGCGGTATCTGATGGAGCTTCTTTCTTTACACTATGATGTCAGCGGAACCGATTTCACCTGCGCAGGTGAAGCCTCAAGCAAGATTAAGAAAAATCTCAAGGAATTGGGCTTCCCCACATCAGTTATAAGAAATGTTGCCATTGCCGTTTACGAAGGTGAAATTAATATGGTTATCCACGGTGGTGGCGGTGTTATTGATGTTGAAATCTCTCCCGAATGCATTTCAATAATTCTTACTGACCAAGGCCCCGGTATTCCCGATGTAGCTCTTGCTATGCAGGAGGGCTATTCAACCGCACCGGATAATGTTCGTCAATTAGGCTTTGGTGCAGGTATGGGTCTTCCCAATATTAAAAAATATACTGATGAAATGGTTATAGAAACAGAGGTTGGAAAAGGAACAACAATTAAGCTTAAGGTGTTTGTTAAATAATCCGACTGAAAGGAATTGCTATGGATACATATTTCCACTCGGTACGCCTTGATAAAGATAAATGCCGAGGCTGTACTAACTGCATAAAGCGTTGTCCCACACAGGCTATTCGTGTGCGAAACGGCAAAGCAGTGATTATAAAAGAGCGTTGCATTGACTGTGGCGAATGTATTCGTGTTTGTCCCCATCATGCAAAATATGCAAGTCGTGATGTGCTTTCTCAGATTGAGGATTATAAGTACAAAGTGGCTTTGCCTGCCCCTGCTCTTTACGGACAATTCAATAATCTTGATGATATAAATATCATTCTCAATGCTCTTCCCTCTTTAGGCTTTGACAGCGTTTTTGAGGTATCAAAAGCTGCAGAATTAATTTCCGAGGCAACAAGAATTTATATGCAGGAAAATCCGCAAATAAGACCACTTATCTCTTCTGCTTGTCCTGCAGTAGTAAGGCTTATAAGAGTCTGCTTCCCCGAGCTTGTTGACAACATTATGCCTATTACTGCTCCCGTTGACGAAGCAGGTCGTCTTGCAAGAATAAAAGCGGTTCAGAAAACAGGTCTTAAGCCGGAGGAAATCGGCGTATTCTTTATTACGCCCTGTCCTGCAAAGGTTACAGCTATTAAGCAACCCATCGGCATCGAAAAATCCCATGTTGACGGTGCGATTGCTATAAATGATATTTATCCGCTTCTTTTAAAGGCCATGGAAAAAACAGAGCAAGCAGATGAGCTTAAAGCCTTGCACGAAAGCGGTGTTATAGGTATCGGCTGGGCTACAAGCGGTGGTGAAGCATCGGGTACTTTACACGATAATGCTCTTGCGGCAGACGGCATTGAAAACTGCATGAAAATTCTTGAAGAGGTTGAAAGAGGCACTCTTGATGCTGTTGACTTTATTGAGTTAAACGCTTGCCAGGGCGGATGTGTTGGCGGTAGTTTAACCTCAGAAAACCCCTTCATTGCAAAATCCCGTCTTATGAAATTACGTAAATACAGCCCAATTTCCTGCAACCATCTTGGTAACAGAGTTCTTCCCAAAGAGCTTCTTTGCACAAGCCCCGTTGAGCCCTGCGATGATGTTATGAAGCTTGCAGACAATGTAACAGAAGCTATGGCAAGAATGAACAAAATGAAAGAACTCCTCAAGGTATTCCCCGGTCTTGACTGCGGAACCTGCGGTGCGCCAAGCTGCAGAGCCTTGGCAGAGGATGTTGTGAGAGGCTTTACTACAGAGCATGACTGCGTTTTCAGAGCGAGAGAAGAGCTCCAGGAAATTGACAGCGATGAAAGTCTTGACCGCTTCATTCCTGCACCCTTTAGAGAGAAAAAGGATGAATAATAAAATGACTGTAAAAGATTTGAAAGAAAAATTAAATTTACAATATATCTGCAATGAACGCCTTGCAGAAGGGAAAAATGTTACGGGCTGTTACTGCGGAGACCTTTTAAGCTGGGTAATGTCAAGAGCCGAAGAGGGCGATGCCTGGCTTACTGTTATGGGTAATGTAACTTCAATAGGTGTTGCAGTTCTTGCAGATGTTGCTTGCATTATTCTCACAGAAAATGCTCCCGCAGATGCAGATGCTGTTAAACGAGCAGAAGAAAATGAAGTTATAATTCTCGGCACAGAGAAAAACTCTTATGAAATTGCCGTTGAGATTTCAAAGCTGATATGAAATTATATTACGATTTTCACATTCACTCCTGCTTGAGTCCTTGCGGCGATAAGGATATGACCCCTAATAACATTGTTAATTTTGCAAAAATTATGGGTTACGATGTTATCGCTTTAACTGACCACAACACTGCTCTCAACTGCCCTGCAGTTGCAAAAATCGCAGAAAAAAACGGCATAACCTTTATTCCCGGTATGGAGCTTTGCACCTCAGAGGAGGTGCACATAGTCTGCCTTTTCTATACTTTAGAAGATGCTTTGAATTTTTCCGAATATGTAAAATCAACTATGCCACCCATAAAAAACAAACCATCTGTTTTTGGTGAACAATTAATTTGCGACGAAAATGATGCGGTTACAGGACAAGAGGAAATATTGCTTGTTACTGCAAGCGGTATAAGCACGGAAAAGGTTGTAAAAAAAGTGGCAGAATATAACGGAATCTGCTACCCTGCTCATATTGACCGCACCTCTTTCAGTATTCTTTCAAACTTAGGTATAATTGATGATTATTTCGGCTTTAAATGTGCAGAAATTTATGATATTGAAAAAGAGAAAGAATTAAAGGAAAAGCACCCTTATTTAAATAAATTAAAAATACTTTCGGATTCAGACGCACATTACCTTGAAAATATGCGTTTACCGGAGCAGGTTATTAATGTACCTGAGAATAATATAAATACAATTCTTGATTATTTAAGCAAATAAATACGAAAGGAGATAACTGAATGGAAAACAGAGAGATAGTTTCCACTCTACACTCTGAACCCCGCCGTTATGTAGGCAAAAAAGAAACTCTTGCCTATGTTCTCAACGATGTTGCAGCAAGTCTGAACATTAATGATTTCAAAGAGCGATATATTTATGATGTTGTTAAAATTGATTTTAAATATCTTGCAATTCAGAATGTTGTTGCAACAATTTGGGACTCCTTCAACGATACCTTCATCGGTGTTATGGTTGATAAGACCCGAACCCGTTGGGGTAAATTCAAGCCCTATGTGCTTTTAGGTGAAATACCCCTTACTGTTTTAGGCTTGTGGTATTGGTTAATACCTTTTCTCTTTCCAAATACTCCCGCAACATATCTACCTAAATGGATTTTCTATTTTGCAATGAGTATTATTACAGAAACCGCCGGCACATTCACATCTGTTGCTAAAACAGGATTTCTTTCTACCATAACCCCTGAACCCTTGGAACGATCGAGGCTGATTGCATTGGCTAATGTTTCATCCCATCTGGTTGAGGATTTACCAAAACAGATTTTCGGCCTCATTTATGACTTGATTGCAAACAAGAAGCTGAATCTTCCACTGCCGAAGCTTTTCTCCGCCTTTGGTATCGTTTGTGCGGCGGCATCTGCAGCGTTTGCACTTTTCTTCATTACAAATTCCCGAGAACGAGTTTCTCAATCTATTAAGCAACCCTCAGTTAAGCATTGTCTGAAAGCCGTTATCAGCAATAAACCAATGAGAATTCAATTACTTTCTTCTCTGCTTTCAGGCTTTTCAATAGGTGCAAGCCGAACAAACTTCTACATAGATGTTATAGGCTCTATCACCTGGAAAACCATTGTAGGTATTCCTGCTTTCCCGATTAAGTTTATAAGCTACAGCTTTGTTGAGCCTTTAAGACGGCGATTCTCAACTAAAGCCCTGTGGATTTTAGAGGATGCCTGGACAGATATGCTGTGGCTATTGGTTTTCGGTATAGGCTCAATTAATAAAAACTTTATGAAAAAGCCAATCATACTACCAATGATGGCTATAGAAGAAATTTTTGAAATGTGTGTTTACGGATTAAGGCGAGTTATTCCTGCAGAAATCCAGAACGAAGCTCTTGACTATTGCGAATGGAAAAACGGTTATCGTTCAGAAGCTATGATTGGCGTCACTCAAAGCCTTATCAGTAAAATTCAGCAAGCTGTTATGGGAGCCGTAACAAATCTTGTTATGGGTAAAATCGGTTATGTTCAAGGCTTGGAAATCGGTACTCAGACCGATAAAACAAAATGGTGGATTTTTGCTTTAGGTACAGGTATTCCGATTATTACCTCGAGCTTAGGCATTGTTCCAAAGCTTTTCTACCCTCTTTCAGCTGAGGTTCGTGAAAAAATGTACGCTGACCTTCAAGAAAGAAGAGCATCAATGGCAGAATTTATGAAAACTGCAACAAAAGAAGAAATTGACGCAATGGCAGAAAAACAGTTGCAAGGTCAATTTGAATAATGATTTTAAAAAATGTCTGTTACGAATAATCGCAACAGACATTTTTTAGTTATATTTTTCCGCTTGTAATTTAAACATATAGGCATATTTTCCATCAAGAGCCATAAGCTCTTCGTGAGAACCGTGCTCTATAATTTCACCATTTTCAAGCATATAAATTTCATCTGCCATAACAGTTGTTGATAGGCGGTGTGAAATAAACAAAACCGTTTTATCGTTAGCGGCTTTTGTCATTGACTGATTAAGGGCATATTCTGCAACAGGGTCAAGGTTTGCACTTGGTTCATCAAGAATTGCAAAGGGACACTCTTTATAAAATGCTCTTGCAATAGCAATTTTTTGTGCCTCACCACCGGAGAGAGAAATTCCATCATCATCAAACTCTCTTAAAAGAATACTATCTGTTCCGTTGGGAAGCTTCCTGTCAAAATCTGCAGCTTTAACAGCCTCTTCCACTCGTTCTTTTTCGGGGCAATCACCCATTGAAACATTTTCTCCGAGAGTTGCACCGAAAATGGAGAAATCCTGGAATACTGCGGCAAAGTTTTTGTGATATGACTTAATGTACCATTCCTTAATATTAACTCCGTCAATGGTTATAGCACCCTCAGTTACATCATAAAGCCTCAAAAGAAGATTCGTAAGAGTGGTTTTGCCTGCACCGTTATAGCCAACAAAGGCTATTTTTTTATATGGCGATATTTCAAGGTTAATATTTTTAAGAACATATTTTTCTGTACCCGGGTATTTGAAGGATACGTTTTCGAATTTTATAACTGGCGGGTTCTCAAAAACAGTTGTTTTTGTACCCGAAATCATTTTTTCCTTTGCGTTCATAAAACGTCGGAATTTTTCAACGTAAAGGCCATTTTCTCTTACATTAATTGCCAAATGGCTTGTTAATGCAAAAACGCTTGTACTAATTGAAGATGCACCGTTAAAGGTTGCGGCAAAGTCACCCATTGTAACCTCTTTTGTAACAATGGCTTTATAGCCCATTAAAAGTGTTATACCGAGATAAATAAGCAAGGTCATAGGAAGAGATTCTTGACAGAAATATAATTTCCACTGCTTTGTAAGGTATGGTGAAATAGTTTTTAATCTGTCAAAAATATTCTTATTATATCTTCTTTCCACCATTTCTCCCGCACGGGAAAGCCTTAGCTCCTTTGCGTAATCCTGCAAATAGAAAACACGGCTGAAATAAAGATTTTTTCTGTCAAGGGGAGTCATAGCCTCTGTTCTTTCAACATTGACCTTTGCAATAAGCCTGCCGATAGGTGTCATAATTGCAACGCAAACTATAACAAAAAGAAGGCAGATAGGGTCAATGGAAACAATAACCGTACCGATAGTGAGAACGCTTATAACATTGGTTAAAACATCCTGAGCATCCTGAAGAACCGTATAAGCTCTTTCGTTCATAGAGTTCATTGCAAGAACAAGGTCATTATAATACTCCGGGTTATCATAAGCCTCGTAATCCATCTTTGCAGCTTTTTCATAGATTGTTTTATATACCGCAAAATAAAGCCTTTCCTTTTGCTTTGGCATTGAGATTTCATAGAAAAGAGTTGTCAGAAGATTTGTAATAACAACAAATACTACAAATAAAGCCAAGGCAACCGCTACTCTGTAATAATCCCTACCCTCAGAAGCAACATCAATTATATATTTTAATAAAACAACATTTGAAAGAGTCCAGGGAAGATTTGCAAGAACATCAAAAAACAAATAACCGCAAATCATAAACGGGGTATGCTTAAAGATAAATTTAAGCATATAAATATTATTTTTTATTGTGCTTGTTTTTTCTTTTTTCTTATTACTCATCAATGCCCACCTCCTTATAGCCCGATGCCTGAAGAGTGAACATTTCTTGATAATAGCCGTTATTTTGCATAAGGGCATCGTGATTCCCCTGCTCCTCTAAAACACCCTTGTTAAACACTAATATATTATCAGAACGGGTAGCACTTGAAAGACGATGGGAAATATAAATTACGGTTTTACCCTTTGTACCCTCAATAAGAGCGTCATACATTTTACTTTCTGCAACAGGGTCAAGGGCAGATGAGGGCTCATCAAGAACCGCAACATCAAAATCTCTTGCAAAAAGGCGGGAAATTGTAACCTTTTGAGTTTCACCGCCGGAAAGAAGAACACCATCCGCTTCAAATTCTTTAGTAAGAATGGAATCCTCTTTATTGGAAAGCTTACTGATTTTTTCGTAAACGCCTGCCATTTTAAGAGCATCAACGGCAGTTTTTCTGTTTTCATCATTAATCTCTTCTGTTAGTACATTCTCTGCAATAGTCATTGCAAAAACTCTGTAATCCTGGAACACAGAAGCAAATTTTTCACGGTATTTTAAAAGCTCATATTCTTTAATATTAATACCGTTATAAAGAATTTCTCCGTCAGTTACATCATAAAGCCGCATTAAAAGCTTGGAAAGAGTGGTTTTACCTGCACCGTTATGACCAACAACGGCAATGGTCTGTCCTCTTTCTATTTTAAAGGAAACATTTTTTAATATGTAGTCACTATCTTCTTTATACTTAAAGGAAACATTTTTAAATTCAAGGCTTTGGAAATCCTCGGGAATTATATCTCCACCTTTGATTTTCGGCTCATATTCAAGGAACTCTCTTAAATTCTGCACCCATAAACAATGCTTTTGCTGCATTGCAAAATATCTTGCTAATTGATTTGTTTTATTTCTGCAGGTTGTAATAGCGGAAACGAGAACAGAAAATTGGGAAATCGGTATATTCTGCGCCACAAGAAGCCTATAGCAGCCGTAAATGAAGCCACCTGTAACAGGAATAATTTCTGCAAAATAATCGGAAACACATTCAAGAAGAGCAATTTTCCAACCGTATTTTTTAATGACATCTATATTCTTTGCAATGGCAGAACGAAAGCGCTTTTCAAGAACGGCAAAGATATTGGTTGTTTTTATTTCCTTTGCGAAATCCTTAAGAAGAATTGTTCTTCTTACATAGTCCTTTTCTCTTTCGTAAGGGGTCATTTCCTTTTCCTTGGAGAGCTCAACATTGTTTTTGTGAACTCTGAACCATATAACAATGACAGGACAAAGAATAAATATCAAAAGCCACGGGTCTATGGATACAAGGTAGCTGACAAGGAAAACAAGACTGACAACCGAACCTAAGGTCCAGGCAGAGCCTTCAATTATTCTTTTAAATCCACCTTGGTCAACAACCCAGGTTGCACGATTATATTTATCAAAAAATTCCGGGTTTTCATAGCAGCCTAACTCAACCTCTTGAGCTTTCTTGAAAATAAGGGAATTTATGTAGCTTTCGCATTTGATTTCAAATTTTATTCTTACTGTATAAACATCTATATAGCCTAACAAATCCACAAGAAGCTTACCCAGAACTATAATGCACATTCTGAGAGCAAATTCTTGAAAGCTACCGTTATTCTCTATCATAGAAAGAGCTGTTTCAAGAAACATTACATTTATAACAACTGCATAATAAACATTTTCGGCAATATAGGAAAAATAAATGATAAAAAGTGACAATGGGGCACACTTAAGTGCACAACCTAACATAAAGGCTGTGTTTTTAATGATATGTGCTTTTTGCTTTTCCTTGTTTTTTCTTATCATAGTTATCTCCGATAGAAACATTAAAGTGCTTAAATTGTATATAAAATACTTAACCTTGTCAATAAAAAATCCGAGAACCTTTTAGGTTCTCGGAGAATTTTTAATATTTGTCCTTGATTTTCAAGCCCGATGTGTTATAGGCACTCTTATAAGCACCGCTGTAGGCACGAACCGAATAGTAATAGGTTTTGCCTTTTTTAGCAGTTTTATCAAGGTAAGATGTTGTAGCTGCTCCGGTTACTTTAGCGATTTCTTCCCATTCTCCCGAGCCTGTTTTTCTGTAAACAAGATAACCGGAAGCACCTGTTACCTCGTTCCATTTAAAAGTAACACCTTTTTTTGCGCTCTTAACACTTTCAAGAACGGGTCTTGACATACGCTTGATTTTAAGTCCGTCTGCAATATAAGTTGAGCGATAATCACCATAGCCTGCTTTTACGGTATAAGTATATATTTTACCTGCTTTAGCAGTTTTATCTGTAAAGCTCAAAGAGGTTGTTGTCTTAATTTCTTCCCAGCTTGAAGAACCTCTAACCTTTCTCATAACAATGTACTTTGAAGCACCTGTTACTTTACCCCATTTAATAGTTACACCGCTTGTAGCGTTTGTAATAGATTTAAGCTTGGGAGCCGAAAGTCTTTTAATTGTCCAACCGCTTGTGTTATAGCCGGAAAAGATATCACCGTTATATGCTTTTACGGTGTATTTATATATCTTGCCGTTCTTAACATTACTGTCAGTATAAATGTTTTTAGTTACAACAGCAATTCGTTTCCATGAGCTTTCACCGGGAGCTTTGCGATAAACATAGTAGCTCTTTGCCCCGGAAATTTTATCCCATGTGACAGTTATCGCAGAGGTTTTATTTGTCACAGTAGCCTTTGGTGAACCGAAATATTTAAAGCTTTTTGACTCATAATAGCTTATACTGTCACCTTTAAGTGCTTTAACCGCATAATAATATTTCACACCGTTTTTGGTTGTTTTATCTGTATAAGAATTTTTTGAAGAGGAAACAGTTTTAATGGTTTTCCAATCGCCACCGCTTTCTTTTCGCATAATTCTGTATTTTTCTGCATTTTTAACAGAGCTCCAGGAAACCTTTATTCCCCCGTAAGCGTTTGAAAGGGAAGCAATTTCAGGAACTTTAAGGAAGGTGTGCTTGAACGAAGCAGGCATAGCACTTTCTTCCTCACCCCAAATAGCAAAAACTCTGTATCTGTAGGTACGTCCTGCCACCAAATCAGTATCCTTATAGCTTGTTTCTGACGCAGAAAGAGTTTTTATGGTCTTATAAGAACCGACATTTTCGCCTTTTGAGTTAACCGTAACTCTCTGCAATTTATATTTTTCTGCACCGGCAATATCTGTCCATTCAACCTTAACTGTTGCTTTATAGTTAGTGGCTTTGGTAACGGTTGGTGCAGCAATATATTTTATTTCAAAAATCTCATCCTCTGCAACTCCGCCCTCAAATTCTTCTACTACGGGAATAATTCCGTAGGAATAAACTTTACCGCTTTCAACTGTTGTATCTGTGAAATCAATCTCAGCAGTTTCACCTATTCTTTTCCAGTTACCGTTTTCTGCACGGCAAACAATATAAGCTTCTGCGAACCTGTGGTTACGCCATTTTATATAAATACCGTCTGAATCTCTTTCAGCATTAACGCCGGTAACGCAAGTAATTCTCATAGCTGCCGGTGATTCCTCACTATAATAACTTGTTCCTTTATTGCTTATTGCTTGAACAACATAATAATAAATCTCACCATTTTCAACTGCAGTATCAATATATTCACGCTCTTCACCTGCGTTTATTGATGCAACTAATTCTAACGTATCGCTTCCTTCTGTTCTTTTATAAACATAATATTCTGTTGCACCAACAGAAACACCCCAAGTAACCTTGAGAGCATCTTTTGTGTTAATTGATTCAACATTCTGCGGAGTTTTAAGGAAATAGCAGCTGTTAAGAGTTGAAATTTTTTCACTTTCGGAATTTCCGATAAATGGTACTGCACAGTAATAATAATCATCGCCGCCAAGCACCGTTTTATCTTGAAAGCTGTCAGAATCCTTTGATACGCTACCTGCTTTAACCCATGCGGTTTCATCTGTTTTTCTATATATATTATAGCCGTCAACGCCATCAATTTTTTGGAAATGTACTGTAATATAGCTTGCTTCGGGTACAACATTTGTTACAAGCGTTGCCGGAACTCTCGTTATAGTATAGCCGGTTTTTGTAAAGGCACTTTCACCATAATCGTTAACTGCTTTAATGCTGTAGGTATAAGCCTTACCTGCTTCGACAAATGTGTCAGTAAAGCTGTTTGAAACAACAGTAATATATTCTGAAAGCTCTGTTTCAACGCCTACTGCTTTTCTATATATAACATAGTATGAAGCATTTTCAACTGCTTCCCACTTCAACTCTATGCCATCTGCGATATTGGTAACAGAATTAACAGAGGGAGAAGGAAGATATGTAACAATCTGACCTTCTTCAAAAGTATCTGTGGAAAAGCCGCCGAGTGTTGAGTTAACATCGTACTCATAAGTTTTTCCGTTTGCAACTGAGGTGTCCTTATAGAAGGTTGTTAAAGTAGCTGAACGCTCTGCTAAAACCTCCCATTCTTCAGCACCTAATTCACGACGCATTATTTTATAACTATCAGCACCTGCACAAGCGGACCATGAAATATCAATACCGCCAACACCATTTATTGCAACAATATTTGTCGGCTTTGCAATATATCTGCAGGATGCTGTTGAAGATGTGTAAACGCTTGTAACACCATCCTCGTTAACGGAGCGAATTCTATACATATAAGTTTTTCCGCTTTCAAGATCTAAAACATCATTGTAATAGAGCTTGTCCGCAGAAACAGTAATATAATCACTACCCCAAGCACCATCGAGAGTCTTTCTCTGAAGCTGATATTCAACCGCACCAACAGCCTCTTTCCATTCAACAACAATCTTGCCGGATTTAAGATTTGCTTTTATTGATTCGGGAGATTCTATGGTTACAACCTTTGAGATTTTAGCAATGGTCTGCAAACCGTCTTCGATGGTAATGGACTGATTCTCGTCAGTTGTAGAGAAAAATTCTCTGCAATAAAATTCAACGAATGTTTCGGGCCTTGTATCATCAATAATATCAAAGGTAATGCTGAAGAAATCCGTATTGGATTCTACTGCTTCGGGATTTGTATTGGTATAGGCAACAGAATAAATATTTTCATCCGAGGCTGAAACACCATTCACATAAAGACCATCAAATTGCTGAACACCCGAGCTTGTATAAGCAGGCTTAAAGCCCTCCTCAGCAGGTGCTAAAACGTTGCTATCATAATTTATTAAAACAACCGCACCGCCAAAGCCTTCAACTCCACCGCTGAGAGTAACTGTATAAGTAATTTTTCCTTCCTTTACCGCACCGCTTTTAACCAAAAAAAGCTTATCTGCCGGACCAACCGCCCCAACTTGAAAAGCACAGCTGAATACGGAAAAGCACATTATTAAACAAAGAAAAAAAGATATTGCTCTTTTCAAAAACATACCTCCTAAACTGGTATGGTAACAGTTCCCCCGATTACGAGGGAACTGCCGCATTATTAATATTTGTCTTTGATTTTAAGACCTGTTCTGTAAGCACTTGTTGTTTTTCCGTAGTATGCCTTAACCATATAGGTATAAGTTTTTCCTTTTTTAGCTGTTTTGTCAAGATAGCTTACTTTCTTATAACCTTTAACAGTCGCAATCTTCTTATAGCTGCCTGTACCGGTTTTTCTGTAAACATAATAACCCGATGCAGCTGAAACCTTACTCCATTTGAAAGTGATACCACTCTTTGAGCTCTTTACGCTCGACGGCTTCGGAGCTGAAATAAAAGTAATATTTTTGCAAATATCGTTAAAGTGTGATGTGCTGTGATATGAAGCACTATCACCGTCAAGAGCTTTTACAGCATAGTAATATTTCTTACCGCTGCTTGCTTTTTTATCTGTGTAAGAAGTGGTTTTTGTTGAACCAAGGTAACTCCATTTTCCAGATTTAGAAGTTTTGCGATAAACATAGTACTTTGATGCACCGGAAGCCTTGCTCCAGGTAATCTTAGGACCGCTTGTTGAATTTACAACACTTTTGATTGTGGGGTTTTTAAGGAATCGGTGAGTCCAGCCCTTTTCGTATCTTGCACTGTAATCCTCGCCATCACCGCTGACAACAGTGTAAACATATTTTTTGCCTGCTGTTACATCTTTGTCTTTAGCAACAACATAGGTGATTTTTTCTTCACCGTCTTTAACAGTTTCGTATTCAAGGTCAATATCCAGCTTGGTCCATTTGCTTGAACCGTAAACCTTACGGTAAACAATATATTCATCCGCACCTAAAACGTCTTCCCATTTAAATTCAACACTTGTTTTATAGTTTTTAAATGAGATTATTTCGGCAACCGCAATATAATAGATAAAGTCTTGAGTTACAGTACTTACGGTATCACCGCAAATTGCCATAACTGCATAGTAGTTATTACGTCCGCTGGTAGCACCTTCATGGATAAATGATGTATCTGTTACAGTACCAACAAGCTTCAAATTTTCCGCATTACGAGTTGTTGAATAATAAATTGCATATTTCTCTGCACCACGAACCGCATCCCATGATACTTTAACGCCACCATAAGCAGCTTCAAGCTCAAACTTGGGTTCATCGAGGCAGCAAGCCAAATCAGACTCTGTAATGGCACTCTTAATATCTCCGAAAACAGACTGAACACCAAATACATACTGAACACCGGAAATTGCATCGCTGTCTACATATTTATATTCTTTAAGAGTTGTTTGTGTAACAGTGCCTACAGGAGCACCAAACTGACCGTTTACTTCTCTTCTGTAAATATTATAGGTTTCTGCACCCTCAACCTTTTTAAATTTGAATTCCATACCGTTTGAGCCATTGAATACACCAATAACATCCGGAGCAGCAAGATAATAAACAGGGTTAGAAACCACCGAAAGCTCGGTTGAAAAACCATTAGCCTGAGATGCTATAGCATAAGTATATGTAACACCGCTATCAACAACAGTATCGTCGAATTTGGTCTGAGTTGCAGGAACTGTTGTTATTCTCATCCAGTTGCCTGTAGTTGTTTTTCTGTATACGATATACTCTTCCGCAAGCTCAGCAGGCTTCCAGCTTACTGTGATGTGGTCTTCGCCTAAAGCCGCAACAACCTCAGTTGTAATGGGAAGCTTTGTTACATCATAGCCTGTTGTTCCACGTACACTGCCATCACCATTTTCAGCAATAGAGCGAACTTGATAAGAATAAGTTTTCTTATCTTCTACATCCTTATCAGTAAATCCGTTGTCTGTTGTTGTTCCGATAAGAGTATATTCTGCTTCGCCGGGAGCTTTTCTGTAAACCTCATAGCTAACAGCCGCAGGAACCATAGACCAGTTAAGAACTATCTCATCATAATTTAATTTGCAACCTACAATACTTGCATTTGCGATGAAAATAAGTGTTTTGGGGGCAATGGAGCTTTCAGCGTTATAGGCACCCTTATGTGCTTTAACGGTGTAATAATACTGAACGCCACTTGTAAGAGGCTCATCCTCGCAAGAGGTTTCTCCATTGGTTTCGCCAACTTTTTTCCAGATTAATTTACCATCTTCATCGGCTTCGAGCTCTTCATTTCTGTAAACCGAATAGCTTTCTGCTCCATTGAGAGCACCCCAGGAAACCATAGCGCCTCTTTCTGTTGGAGCAACGCTGATTTCAGTTATTGTTCCGAAGAAGAATCCGGGAAGGCCGGTTTTATCATATTCTCTTACACCAAATTCATTAGCGGACTCAACTGAATAATAGTATTCAACACCTTTTTCAATGCTTGTACCGATTTCATCAATATATTCAGTTGTTCCTGCAGGAACTTCTGTAAGTTTTGCCCACTCTCCGCCTGCTTCTTTACGATAAATATTATATTTTTCTGCACCCTTTGCAGAAGTCCAGGAAAATTTAAGACCTGTTTCGCAAGATGCAACCTCAAGATTTTTAGCAGGATTGAGCGTAAAGAAGGTATGGCTGAAGAATTTCTGTGAGCCGTCGCCTTTTCTTATGTCGTTAGTGTCATCCTCGTCGTCTGTTATAAATTCGTCGCAATAGAACTCAACCTCTGTAACAGGACGGGTTTCACCAACAGCTTCAAAAGTAATCTTGATAAAATCCTTGCTTTTTTCTCCGATATTAAAGCCATTGGGATTCATATATGCAACAGCATAAGTACCGGCATCGTCATAAGCAAGACCTGTTTCATAGTAGCCTGTAACATTAGCTGCAAATTCGCCATAATCATTAACTGAACCCATTGCACCGCTATCAGAAGCCACTGCTAAAACATTGCTGTCAAACTTAAATTTCAAAATTGTGCCGGAAATTTTAGTCTGATTAGGATTAAGTGAAATTGTATATGTTATCCTGTCATTTTCAAAATCTGTTTTCTTAACTGTAAAAATATCATCTGTTTTGCCCAAAGCAGAAACGGAAGTTGCAGTTGCTGAAAAAACAGAAGTACACATTACTATACAAAGAAGTAATGAAATAACTCTTTTCAAAGCAATTCCCCCTTAGGAAATATAATTTTCGAAATCAATATTTATCCTTAATTGAAAGGCTTGATTTGTAGCTGCTCTTATATGAACTATAGCCGGCGTATACTCTGTATGAGTAGGTTGTTCCTTTTTTAGCGGATTTATCAAGATACTTTTCTGTACTGCTACCGGAAACTGTTTCTATAAGCTTATAGCTACCGGAGCCTGCTTTTCTGTAAATATGGTACTTGGAAGCACCCTTTACAGCATCCCAATAAACCGTTACACCGCTTTTTGTACTCTTAATATTTTCAAGCTTGGGAGCGGAAAGGAAACGGATTTTCTCATAAGAAGAACCACCGTATGCGGATTTAACACTACCGATTGCTCTTACGCAATATTTATAAGTTGTTCCGCTTTTTACCTCTTTGTCCGTATAAGCACCTGTTTTTGTGCTGCCCATATATTTCCAGGATTTTGCAGAACCTGCTTTGCGGTAAACATAGTACTTTGTTGCCCCGCCTACTTTGTCCCAGGAAATCCTTACACCTGAGGATGTATTTTTAACACTTACCTCGGGTGTTTTGATATAAGTCAATGCGTGAGTATCATAATCACTTATATATGAACCATTAACCGCTTTAACTACGTAGTATATATATTTTCCGCTTGATGCACTTTTATCTGTATATGAAGTTGTTGAGGAAGAAACTGTTTTTATTGTTTTCCAGGAACCGCCCTTGACCTTTCTCATAATCTTATAGCCTTCAGCACCTGAAACCTTATCCCATGAAATATTCACACCGGTTGTTGTTGCTTTAATTGAAAAATCGGGGATAGCAAGATAAACGATTTCTTTTTCTGAATATAAATCACTATATCCGCCTTTTGAGTAAACACGAACAGCATATTCATATTTTGTACCGCTTTTTGCAGTTACATCAGCAAACTTCAAATCTGTGATTTTACCGCTTAAATATTTCCACGCTGTAACATCACCATCTGCATCAACTGTTCTTCTGTAAACTCTGTAAGCGGTTGCACCCTCAACCTTTGACCAGCTTACAACAACCTCTCCGTCACCATTAGAAACCTTGAGAGTTTTGGGAGCTACTGTGTACCTTGTTGAAACTCCAGCTTTATCGTAGCAGGAGTTAAGCCCTGCTTCGTTCATAGCTCTTACTGTATAGGTATAAGAGGTGTTATTTGAAACCTCGGTATCAAGATAAGTTGTAACATCACCATCTGCAGTGCTTTCAACTATCTTGTACTCACCATCTATTTTCTTATAGACTCTGTAATAATCAGCACCTGTTGTTTTTTTCCAGGAAATTCTTACACCGTCTTTTTCGCTTTCAACTGATGTAATTTGTGTTTCGCTGAGAGTTGTTCCCTCAAAGGAATAGATTGCTTGAGGCTCTGCATTTTCCGAGCCTGCATTTGTAATATTATTTTCGGGAATACTTGCGCTGTTAAATTCATAGCAGTAAAAATCCACTTTTGTTTTCGGACGATTTGCATCAATCGCCTTGAAGGTAAACTGCATATAGGGTTTGTTTGAAGAACCTGCCTTGTATTCAGACTCTGCTCCGAAAACATGAGCAACAGAATACTGGTTATCAAAGCCCTCCATAAAATCCTGCACATATTCACCGTCAATGCTCTGACATTCGTCACCGTAGCTATCGGTTGTCATATGAGCACCGGTATTTTTTTCATCAACAGCAAGAACATCCGGGTCAAAGCTTGCATAGATAATAGCACCCGACACATTCACGCCCTTGTTAAGATAAACTGTGTAGGTGATTTTGTCGTTTTTGAAGCCACTGCTTTTAACGGTAAATAAATCCTTTGCAACGCCCTCTGCAGAAGCAGTAACGCCTAAACAAGAAAATACCGAAATAAGCATAGCAAGGCATAACACCAGTGAAATACTTCTTTTCATTTTTTAGTTTCTTCCTTTCGGTTTAACAATTATTTTTTGTAAATTTGCAGAAGCAAACAGCATTTTAGTCAAAAGAACGCACTTGCCCCTACTATATGATTTTACAGAATAAATATACCACAAAACCCCTTGCGCTGTCAACGAAAACCCTTTTAAATAAAATGTAAAAATAGCCAAAGTTTTTTATAGGTTTTTATACATAAAAAACAGAATTTTTGACCTTTTAAAAAATAGTTAAAACCCCCGAAATATTTAGTTAACAAATGCTCAATATTCGTTAAAATATTGAAATAAAAATCATATTGTGATAAGATGATTTCACATCTACAGAAAAGAGGTATTTTATGAAACCCGTAAGAACTTTCATTCAGCAAAACGGCATTAAATTCTGCCTCGGTGCAGAAAAGGTTATATATGATTTAAGTAAGGGCAAGCTTGCTCAGAACAGATTTTTATCTGCTCTGGATGTTCCCTATGTTGGCAGTAAGGTTAAAATTATAAAAGAAACCGAGACCTCAACCTTTATTGCAAAATTCAATGATAACGGCACTATCGATAATAGCGATTTCAAGCTTCTTGCTACCACCGATATGCACACGGACGAGGACTATTCTCTCAATAACAAAACCTTGCAGATGTTCATTAATCAGATTCGTGATGAAAAACCTGACTTGGTTATTCTCACAGGTGACTGCATTCAATCTAAGTTCCAGCAGTTTGAAGCAATTCATTTCGCTCAGATGATGGAAAAATTAGGTGTATATTGGGTATATGTTTTCGGTAATCACGAAGCAAGAGAAGAAAAAGAATTTCACAAATATCTTCTTATGAAAAGCCTTTCAGATGCACCCCATTGTCTTTCAAAATTCGGTGACCCCAACCTTTTCGGCTACGGTAACTTTATTGTTAACATTATGAATTCCGAAGCTGAGCTCAAGCAAAGCCTTGTTTTTATGGACTCAGGCAGAGATATCATCCCCGAATATATGTCAAGAGATGGCGTACCTGCAGAAATGGAAAACGGCTATGACTACATAAAGCCTGACCAGATTAAATGGTACACAGAGGAAATGACTGCACTTAAAGAGAAATACGGCAAATGCCCCAATCTTCTTTATATGCATATTCCGATTAAGGAATATGAAGAGGTTTTCCAATTAAACGATGAGGGCAAATATGTTCCCACAGGCAAAGCAGAAATCCTCTACGGCAGAATGAACGAAAGCGTTGGCTCTTCACCCTTTAACAGTGGTCTTTTTGAAGCAATGAAGAAAAATGAGGCTCAGGGTATTTTCTGCGGTCACGACCACGTTAATGACTGGGCGGCAAAATACGAGGGTATCTGGCTTGTATATAACCAATTCGGTAGCTATAACGCCTATGGTTTAGGCAATTACAACGGTGTTTCTCTTCCCGAAGAAGAATGGCAACAGGGTGTGACTATAACCACAATCCACAATGATTGCTCTATTGATTTAAAACAGAGCTTCAACAGCAGATATCTGTAAAAAATAAAACTGAATATAAAAAACGAAAAACTCCTCTGTTCAAAACAGAGGAGCTTTTCTTAGGGGTAAATATGGAAATAAGGAGATAGGAATGAAAACGTGTAATCAACTGAAACGAGTTTTTATTTCCCGTTCCGTTGATTACACTATACATCACATTATTTAATTGCGTATGAAAAAGATATGAACATTTTTAGAAATTCGGTGAACAAATTGTTAATTGACAACCTCATACATATTTGCCGCTTCGTCTTTTTTAGCATATTCGTTAACGGAAAGCACCTTATATTTTGTAAGGTTACTACCCATCTGAATTGCAATAACATCGCCCACTTTAACTTCATAGGATGCTCTTGCAATTTTGCCGTTAACCTCAACATGCTTTGCATCGCAAACCTCGTTTGCAACAGTACGGCGTTTTATAATTCTTGATACCTTTAAATATTTATCTAATCTCATTACTTACTCCAATTATTATAATTGCGTCGCAGACCCGACATTTTGCATTTTGCACTTTGCATTTTGCATTAAATTTTATCTCCCACTCCAGAAAAGATGCTCTTTAACCAAAACTGCCCTAAGCGGTGCTGCTTCAACACCTGCGATTTTCAAAGGTTGTGCCATAAGGAAATATCTGCCCGGAGCAACATTAGAAAGGTCAAGACCCTCAATTATGGGAATATTCTCCGAAAGGAGTGCACGGTGAACAGTCTGGTTTGAACCGCTTATTCCAATAGTCTGTGAATCTGTTCCTACAAGCTTTATTCCCGAATCAGCAATATAATATGCACTGCTTTCCATAAGATGTGAAAGTCCGTTACCCTTTATTAAAAGTCTTTCGCAGTCTTTCCAGGGGAAATGCTCTTCTGCAAATGCACCTGTAATCGGTCCCGGAGGCGTTTCAACAACAAGGCATTCACCTATAAACAAATCCAAAGGAAGAGTATCCATAGCACCTGCACCGTCAAGGAAATGCAAGGGTGCATCAACGTGAGTTGCAGTGTGAAGACAGGTATAAACTGCATTTAGGTTACAGCTTTCCCCTGCTCTTATGCTTTTAATGTTATCAACATAACCCTCGGGGTCACCGGGATATACGGGAGTTTTTAATAAATCTCTTGAAATATCAATTATTTCCATAAAAAATTCCTTTTAATCTAAAAGATTATTTATATCAACCTGGGTAAGCTTAGAAAAATCGACATCACAAAAATCAGCTACTGCTTTGTTCATATATGCTCTTTCAAAGTTTTCAGTAAAATCAGAAAGTGTAACCTCTGTTTCTACACCATCACCCATTGATTTAAGCTTTGCAGCATTAGATTCAAGCTCGTTTTCACCAATAACAACAGTAAATTCCGAACCAATTTTGTTAGCGTATTTCATTTGCGCCTTAATGGAACGGCCAACTGTATCAACATTAACACTGTAGCCTTGAGCACGCAAATCTGCAGCGAGCTCAACTGCCTTAAGCACTGCATTCTCACCTGCAGTAACGATTGAAAGGGTACATTTAGGAGCTTTCGGGAACTGAACGCCACTTTCCTCCATAGCCATTAAAAGTCTTTCAAGGCCTATTGCAAGACCGCAGGCAGGAAGAGCTGCTCCGCCTAATTCCTCAACAAGTCCGTCATATCTTCCGCCACCGCAGAGAACAAGACCCTTTGTTTTTTCGTGCTGTGAAACAAATTCAAAAACTGTTCTTGTATAGTAATCAAGACCACGAACAATATGAGGATTGATTGTGTATGAAATGTTCATAACATCAAGGAACTTCTGTAATTTTTCGAAATGGTCACGGCAATCGTCGCAGATATAGTCGAGCACAACAGGAGCATTTTCTGCAATTTTTGAGCATATCGGACTCTTGCAGTCAAGAATTCTCATAGGGTTTCTGTCAAGACGTGAAAGACAGGTTTCGCAAAGGTCACCTTTCTTTTCTTCAAAATATGCTTTGAGTGCTTCTTGATATTTTTTTCTGCATTCGGGACATCCGATGGAGTTAATTTCGAGAGTATATTCCTCAAGACCAAGGTATGTGAAATAGCTGTTAGCAAGGGCAATAACCTCTGCATCTGCAAGGGGTGATGCTGCACCAAAGCATTCAATACCGAACTGATGGAATTCACGAAGTCTGCCTGCCTGAGGCTTTTCGTAACGATAGCAGGATGTAAGATAGCAAACCTTCTGAGGAAGAGGCTCATTGAAAAGTCCGTGTTCAAGGAACGCACGAACCGCACCTGCAGTCCCCTCGGGACGCAATGTAATTGAACGGTCACCCTTGTCATTAAAAGTATACATTTCTTTTTGAACAACGTCAGTTGTTTCACCAACAGAACGATCAAAAAGCTCTGTATATTCAAAAACAGGTGTCCTCATTTCATAGAAGCCATAGGTTTTTGCAGTATCAAGAGCAGCCTGCTCAATATACTGAGATTTATAGCTTTCAGATGGTAAAGTATCTTTTGTACCTTTGATTGCTTGAATATTTCCAGCCATTTTAAATCTCCTTAAAATGAAATAAATTACAAAAAATTAAAATAAAAATCGGATAATTAAGCATAAACTTAATTACCCGATAGTTATACAACAAAACGCAAACAAAATCAAGTCCGTTCAAGAAAAAACGAACACAAATCCTTTAATTCTTAGGATTAACAATATCACGCCAGTCAAGGTCACCGTGTTCAAGGCTGTGGATGAGAGCTTCCGCAGTTGCAATATTGGTTGCAACGGGGATATTATGAACATCACAAAGCCTTAAGAGATTTGCTTCGTTGGGTTCTCCGGGCTTTGGATTAAGAGGGTCACGGAATAAAAGCAAAAGGTCAATTTCATCGCAAGCAATTCTTGAACCGATTTGCTGAGCGCCACCCTGAGAGCCACTAAGATATTTTTCTATATCAAGTCCTGTTGCTTCGGAAACAAGCTTACCTGTTGTACCTGTTGCACAAATACTGTGCTTACTCAAAATACCGCAGTAAGCAATACAGAACTGAGTCATAAGTTCTTTCTTGGAGTCGTGTGCAATTAAAGCTATATTCATTAAACCTCACTCCTTATAGATATATGATACCAATTATTTATTATTTTAACAGAAAAAGACATATTTTTCAATAATTTGAAAAATATTTTTATTCCAAAAAAGAAATTTTTATGAATTAAGCTTTGCAAAATTTTCCTTATTGGATTTATAGAGATTTTTATAAACCTCGTAATATTTATCGTAGGCTTTCTTATTTTCCATATTGGGTTCAAATGTCTTACTTACGGGAATAAGGCTCTTTGCATCCTCAATGGATTTGCATTGACCGAGACCAACCGCAATAAGAACTGCCGCACCCATTGCTCCAACATTCTGAGGTGTATCAACGGTTTCAACAACCTTGCCCAAGCAATCTGCAAGAATCTGGCAGGTAAGATCCGAAAGAGCACCACCGCCTACAAAACGAACCTTTTCGGAAGACTTAACTTTTTTCTCTTCTGTTTCAAGGAACCAACGAAGATGATAGCAAACGCCCTCGAGAACGGCTCTTATCATTTCACTCTTGCCTGTTTCAAGGCTGATGTTGAAGAACATACCACGAGCATTGGGGTCTTCAAAGGGGCAACGATTACCGTGAAGCCAGGGAGTAAAAATAACGCCGCCCGATCCTGCGGGGATATCCTTAACAGCATCAGTCATATAGTCATAAAGGCTTGTGTATTTCGCCTCGTAACCATCGGTAATATTTTTCTTTTCAAGATATATTCCGATTTCGTCAAGAGCAAGATGGTCCTTAACCCATTCAAGACATTTACCTGCAGTTTCAAGCTCACCGAAATAGTTGTATCTGCCCTCTTCTGCGCCAACAACTGCTGCAATCATAGCAGATGCATCAACAATACTCTTATCAACAACAGTTGAAACCCAACCGGATGTACCGCTATAAATGTGAGTATCACCAAGAGCAACTGAACCTGCACCAACACCGATAAGAGAAGCATCTCCGCCGCCGCCGAAAACTGCTGTACCGGGCATAAGGCCAAGCTCTTTTGCAGGCTGCTCCAAAAGCTCGCCAACCTTTTCGGCACTCTTTTTAATCTCGGGAAGATGGTCGAAATTAACACCCAGCATTTTGCACATTGATTTGCTGAACTCATGTTTCTTAATATCATAAAGAAGAGTTGCAAAGGCAGAGTCGTGAGTCATGCAGAACTCGCCAGTCATTCTTGTAATAAAATACTCTTTAACATCAAGCCATTTATGTACTCTTTTAAAGTTTTCGGGCTCGTTTTTCTCAACCCATTTATATTTCCAAACAGGGTCCTTAACTGATGCTGCAACTGCACCTGTAATCATAAGTGATTTAAGAAGCTTCGGTATAAATGCACCTGCAATCTGAGGTCCGTAAGCAATGCCCTCTTTAAGCTCTTTTCTTGCTCTCTGGTCCATATAACTCATAGCACGGCGAACAGGTTTACCAGCCTTATCAACAAGAACTATACCCTGCATCTGTGAGCAGAAGGATATACCGCAAATATCTTTTATATCAACATCACATTTATCAAGAACCTTTTTTGTTGTGGAGCACATGGCATCCCACCATTCCTGAGGGTCCTGCTCCGCACCGCCATCGGGAAAAACATAAAGCTTATACCCTTCTGAAGCAGCAGATACTAATTTAATTGTATCGCCCAATTCAAAAATACAGGTTTTGACACCTGTTGTTCCTATATCATATGTAATAGCATATTTACCCATTTCTACACCCTCCACTATATTTTCAAAGAGTATCTTATTTTAATTATGCACTATTTTATGTAAATAATCAACAGTAAACACGCCAAAAAAATGCACAAAATTTATGGACTTTGCTTGTTTTTTTCCACAAATAAAATTTTTTCAAAAAATATTTAAAAAATACTTGACTTTTAAAATTTATCTGCTATAATTGTCAATGTTGTTCGACGGACGAACAGTTCTTCGAAGTCGGTGTTGATGGCGTTGAGGGTCCACCCGTTCCCATCCCGAACACGGTAGTTAAGCTCAACAGCGCCGAAGATACTTAGTGGGAAGCCGCTTGGGAAAATAGGGCGATGCCGACAC
>JAZQJD010000026.1:0-228841 GCA_045541435.1 Acutalibacteraceae bacterium | reverse complement strand
GGACGCACCGCTGGTGCATCGGTTGTCACGCCAGTGGCACGGCCGAGTAGCTATGTGCGGATTGGATAAACGCTGAAAGCATCTAAGCGTGAAGCCATCTCCAAGATTAGATTTCCCATAACTTAAGTTAGTAAGACCCCTTATGGACTATGAGGTTGATAGGCTGCGTGTGTAAGCACGGTGACGTGTTCAGCTAAGCAGTACTAATAGGTCGAGGGCTTGACCATTTCGTTTGTTTCTTCGCTTTCTCTTTATTCAGTTTTCAGGGTATATAAAAACCAAAGTCGGATTAAGTTCCGACTTTTTTATTTTTATTTAAATAAAAACATTGACAAATATACTTTTTAGTGCTACTATTTAGAAAAAATGAGAGGAAAAACGGTTATGAAACAGTTTAATGCAGTTACATACTATTATTACTATTACTTTGTTTAATAAGTAATAGTGATTTGTGCTGCTGTTTTTTATCGTTTATTTTCCCTTGCAGTATAATCACTGCAAGGGATTTTTGTTTTTATTTTGATTTTTTAATTCTTGGGAGGAAATATTATGAATATTGGTGTTGTTGGTCTTGGTCTAATTGGTGGTTCTATTGCAAAATCTGCAAAGAAGAACACAAAGTTTAAGGTATATGGCTATGATATTGACCCGAAAACCGTAAAAAACGCAATTTCAGAAAAGAGTATTGACGGAGAGTTGACTGAAAAAAGAATAGCAATTTGTGATTACATATTTATTCCTCTCTACCCCGAAGCAGTAATTGAATTTGTTGAGAAAAATGCATCTGTTTTCAAAGATGGTGCAACAGTTATTGACTGCGCAGGTGTTAAGCGTTCCGTTTGTGAAAAATGCTTTGAGATAGCAGACAAGCATAATTTCTCATTTGTTGGTGGTCATCCAATGGCAGGTACACAATTTTCCGGCTTTGAAAATTCAAAGGATACAATGTTTTATAATGCTCCCTTTGTTTTAACTCCAAAAGAAAATGAAGATATTTTAACTCTTGCCAATGCCAGAGAGGTTATAATGCAATTAGGGTTCGGACGAGTTTCTGTTATGACACCTCAAAAGCACGATAAGCTTATAGCTTTCACCTCTCAGCTTGCTCACGTTGTTTCAAATGCTTTCGTTAAAAGCCCCTCAGCTATTGAAAGAAAAGGTATTTCTGCAGGTAGCTACAAGGATTTGACCCGTGTTGCATACCTTAATGAAAATATGTGGACTGAGCTTTTCCTTGATAACAAAGATAACCTTATTTTTGAGCTCGATAATATTATTGCTGAGCTTCAAAAATACAGCGATGCTATGAAAAATGACGATGCAGAAACCCTTAAACAACTTCTTAAAGACGGAAAAGAAGCAAAAATTAAAGCAGATTAATCTTTTTAGGTGGTCAAATCTTTTTGACCACCTGTTTTCTTGCGTTTTAACCGATTTTTCTTGCATTTTGTAAAAACAGATACATTTTCTCGGGAATATGTTACATTATTTATTTAATTGACTTGATATTAGTATGATGGTATTATTTTTATAAAGAGTAAAAGAAGGTGATTACTTGAAAATTTTACTGTGCGATGATGATAAAGCTTCTTTAGATAAGTTAACTGTTACAGTTGAAAACTATATGAAAAATAAAATGTTTAAATACTTAATAGTATCAACAACATCTTCAAAATCCGTTATTGAGAATGAAGAAATTTATGATTTAGCATTTTTAGACATACAAATGGAAAAGGTTGACGGCTTAAAATTAGCAGAAACCTTAAAAAAACGAAATGAAAATATAATATTATTTTTTGTTACGAACCACAATGAGTTTCAAGATGACGCTATGGATTTAAGGGTTTTCCGGTTCTTTAATAAACCCTTTGACGAGGAAAGAGTTTATGCCGGTTTAGATAAAGCGATGACCTATCTTAACACAAATATGGTTGATATTTACTTAAAAGATGGAAAGGAGCAGGTAAAAGTATTTGTTAATGATATTTGTTATGTAAAAAGAGAAAATCGTAAGTTATATATAGTAACCAAAAATAAGGTTTATGAAACAAGCGGTAATCTTGATAATTGGATTGAAAAATTACCGCAAACTTACTTTTATCTCGTTCATAATAGTTTTTTTGTTAATTTGAATTATGTAACTAAATATTCTTATACTGAGTTGCTTGTGAATAAAGATAGAATTTCCATAGCTACACGCAAGCAGGCAGACTTTAGAAAATATTGGTTTAATTATTTAAGAGGAAAATAAATGAGTACAACAATTTTACATTTTATATTACAAATTATTGAAGGTTTAATATCTTTTATAATGTACGAAAGTCTGAATCCTTCTAATAAAAAAATGAAAAAGTTTATAATAATCAGCATAAGTTATATAGTTATGGGTGTCATAAATCTTGGATTTGATTATAATTTTTTTATTAACTGTGTGACTTTGTTTTTGTTCCAATTCTTTTTTGGTAAATTCTTATATAAGCAAAAAAACACTATATCTTTATGGATTGCCTTAATATTTGTAGCTTTAGTCTCTGTCAGTGAATATGCTACAGTTGCGTTGCTTTCGGCTATAACAAAGGGAAATCTGATGTTCTTTACGCAGGACCCATACTCATATATGCTTCTGATTATATGCTCAAAGACTATTCTTTTCCTTTCAATAAAAATTCTGACTTCAATATTCAGTAAAACGAATTTCGGTAAAAGTAGTTCAATTTTAGTATCCCTTATTATCTCAATTTTTATAAACAGCGGAGTTTTTGTTCTTATGGGAAGCAACTTACAAATGTCAAATGCTTTTAAGCTGCTGGTATCTTTTACAGGTTTTGTTATGTTAATATCAATTATTGTTATTTGCATTTATCAGCAACAGTCAAGCAGTAAAGAGCAAGAGCTTGAAGAACTGAGGATTATAAACCAAGAACGAGAAAGTGATAATAAATATTATGAATTGTTAGAGTATCAAAATAATAATTTAATGATTTATGCTCACGACACAAAGAAACACCTTTCAGCAATAAAAAATCTTACTGATAACGAAGAAATAGCCGAATATCTCCAAAAGCTTACAGATGGGCTGAATGAATATAGTAAGCTTTCTTCAAGCGGAAACCATCATCTTGATGTAATAATAAATAAATATATTACTGAATGCGAGATTAAAAAGATAAATTTTACTCATGATGTGCGTTTATCTAATCTAAAAAGTATAGAAATGTACGACTTGGTGACTATTTTAGGCAACATTCTTGATAATGCTGTTGAATCGGCAGAAAAGTCAGTTTTGAAAAATATAGAGCTTACTACGGATTATAGAAATACCTATGATGTAATTGTGGTGAAAAATAGTTGCGATACAAAGCCTAATTCAAAAGGTGAGCTTTTAAAAACAACAAAAGACAATAAGCGTTTTCACGGCCTGGGAATAAAAAGTGTTAAAAATGCTTTGGAAAAATATGAAGGTGATTATAGCTGGGAATATGATGAAGAAAATAAAGAGTTTATTACTACTGTTATGATACTAAGAAAACAGTAGATTGATATTTAGTAAAGTGCAAGAAATTCTATTGACTTAGAACGGATTTGTGATATAATATTATTATGATAAATTAAAGGAGGATGCATATGAAAAGAATTTTAGGATTATTTTTATCATTAGTAATTGTTCTGGGTATGGTATCCGGCATACCCGTAACAGTAGGCGCTGCCGATGCAGAAGATTTTTATTTGTACTATGACGGTGGCGATGAAGACTATACTTTAGTAGAGTATTTAGGCAATTCTGATGGGGAAGTTGTTATTCCGGCTACATATAACGGTTATCCTGTTACACGTATAGGTGAGTATGCTTTTTCTAATTCGGATATAACTTCAGTTGTGATACCTGATACAGTTAAAAGTATTGATGAGGGTGCTTTTAATCAATGTGATAATCTTACCTCAGTTACGATTCCCGATAATGTTGTATATATGGGAGAAGAGGTTTTTTATGATTGCGATAATCTCCGGAGCGCTGTTATCGGTAATAATGTAAATGGAATCCATGAAAATACATTTTATAGTTGCGATAAGCTTGAAACTGTAGTTTTAGGTAACAATATTTCCAGTATTGGAAGATATGCGTTCTTCTGCTGCAAAGCGTTATCCGGAATTACTATTCCTGCAAGTGTAACAAGGATTCAAGATTATGCTTTTAATCAGTGCCTCAACCTTGCTAACGTTACATTTAACAATGGATTAGAATATATTGGTTATATGGCTTTCCATAGATGTGAAGCATTGACTTCTCTTGTTTTCCCTTATAGCGTGGAAGAAATTGATACTGAATGCTTTTATAACTGTAAGAATATCACTTCCGTTACAGTTTATAACGAAAGCACAAACATTTATGAAAATGCATTTGGTTATTGGGAGAATGATGAGGGTAGAGTGGTTAGTTCAGATATTCTCACCGTTTATGGAAAAAAAGGTTCAACAGCTGAAAGATTTGCTAAAAATAGTAATATCGCATTTGTTGAAGAAAATCACACTCATACACCATCTGATTGGATTATTGAAAAAGAAGCTAATTGTAAGAGAGAAGGCTCGAGAATTAAAGTTTGCTCAATTTGTGGCTTTACTTGCGAAACTGAGACTATTGAAAAAACAGAGCATAACTATTCAACAGATTGGGTTATTGATTGGAGAGCAACTGAGGACGAAGACGGCAGAAAATCTCACCTCTGTTCCGGATGTGGTGACAGAAAAGATTTAACAGTAATTCCTGCTCTTGGCAAAAACTTTACCGATGTTTTCCACTCAGAAATGTTCAAGCTTTGGTGGTCAGTTGCTTTCAATGGTGAAGATAATATCTATGAATTTTCTCCCAAGCATATAAAATGGTACACAACAGATAAGCTCAATATCTATGATTATGATTCATATGAAATAGAAAAAGATTATGGGTCCGGTTCATATACCATTCGTTATTTTGCAATTCCTGCCGAGGTTTATGAAGCAGAAGCATTAAAGCACTTTAATATTAGTGATATAAATGTATTAAGAAATGATACTGATCACGAACCTGTTTACCACACGGAAACCAATACATACGATATGCCTGATGCTGGTGGATTCGGCGATAGCATTACCTACGCAACAAAAGGCTATAAGAATCTCGGAAACGGTTTATACGAGATATACGGCTACACTCTTGAAATGGCTTATGAAAAGCCTGCCGGAGCAGTTGAAGGCGTAGATTATGTTATGAACGATGGTTATGCAGGTGAAATACTTAAGTGTCTTAAAATTACTGTTGAATTTGACGGAACCGATGTGAAATTTATTTCATGGGAAACTATTTCAACAACTGATGTTCCCGATATTAAGGAATTGATTCATAATCACGTTTCATCATCATGGATTACAGATAAAAAGGCAACTGTAAATAGTGCAGGTAAAAAACATAAAGAATGTAAGCTTTGCGGCAAAACAATTAAAACTGCTGAAATTCCGCAGCTTAAAGCAGCAAAACCTAAGCTTAAATCTATTTCTAACACCGAATACGGTGTTTTAACAAAATGGAGTAAGGTAACCGGTGCTGACAAATACAGAGTTTACCGTAAAACAAGTAAGAGTGATTGGAAATATATCGGTACTACAAGCAAAACCTATTATACCGATAAAACTGCAAAATCCGGAACTAAATATTATTATGCAGTAAAATCACAGAATGAAGCAGGTAACTCTTCACTTTCAAGCTCACTTTCAAAATATTACCTTGCAGACCCAACCTTAAAAACACCATCAAGCACAAAGAGTGGCGTTAAGCTTACTTGGAGTAAGGTAACAGGTTCTGAAGGTTATATGGTTTACCGCAAAACAGGTACAGGCTCTTATTCAAGAATAGCAACTGTAAAAGGTTTAACAAAGGTAACTTACACAGATAAATCTGCAAAGAAGGGTAAGAAATACACCTACAAGATAAAAGCTTATAAGAGCAAAACCTATAGTGCATATTCCAATGCAAAAGCAATAACAGATAAGTACTAATATTAAAACTCGGACAGTTACAATCTTGAATTGTAACTGTCCGATGTTTTATTTATTTTAAAAAATTATTTTAATGCTCTGTTAACAATATACTGATAGTCTGAAATATCAATTTCACCGTTCGAGTCAGTATCGGCGGCATTATGATATAAGCCGGATAATTCCTTATGACCATTAACAGCTCTTGCTACTTCGGAACAATCAATTACATCGCAAATACTATCGCCATTTAAATCACCGTAGACCACAATATTGAAGGTGTATTTTGGCGTGCCGTTTGAATAAATTATGAAATATGAGCCGGTGCCGAAATAATCATTTGTTCCTGATGTGTAAGAGGGGATGGGTATATTTTTTCCAACTTCACCGAAGGTAACGAGGTCGGTAAGAAGTGTTTTTGCGGTTTCAGATGTAAAAAGCATCGAATTTTCAAAGTTTATTGTTGTATTTACTTTGGGCTTTATTGGAATATGGCAATATGTGCAAAGGTCGCTTGTTATATAAACAGTATCGTTCGCACCATCTTTGCTTGTTGCAACACAGTAATAATAATTATACTTTGTATCATAATCCGCCGGGGAAAATTTACTGTTTGTAGCACCTTTTATAGCAGTACCGTTCGAGGTGGATTTTTCATTATTACCATACCATTGATATGTTCTGTTAAGGCCTATCACATCAAAATAAAGAGGTTCATCACCCGGTAAGAAATAAGGTTCGATATCATTAAATATTGCACTCTGAGGAGTTATTTCTATAAAAGTCTGGTCATAGTCAGAAGCCCAATCCTCGGCGTAACTGCCCTTTGTTCCGTAAATTATTACATTTTCAGGGTCATCCTCAACAATATCCGTAAGGGATGACGGCAGAGCTACGGGAACATTGGAGGGAAATGCAACAATTTTTTTAGGATTATTAAAAATAACCTTGTTTACAGTAATTTCATCATAAAAGGTATCCCGATAAATGATTAAATTAGAATCGAACTCAAGCTCCTTAAGTGAAGAGCAACCCTTGAAAACATTCATACCAAAGTCAGTTACCAAGGAACAATCAAACTCTTTTAATGAAGAACAATTCATAAAAGCATAATTATCCAGATGTGTCACCGAATGGGCGTTAATGCTTTCGAGTGCAGTACAATCTCTAAAAGCCTCTTCGCCTATATATGTTAATAACGGAAAATCAAACGATTTTATTTGGTCGCACCCCTTAAAAGCACTCCAAGATATATAGGTTACCAAAGGAAAATTCACTTCTTTAAGGTTTGTCGAATAAGCAAAGGTGAATGCACCTATTCGTTCAACTAAAGGTGCATAAACCTCTTTTATATTTGGGCCGAAAAGTTCATCGGAGAGTTCCGTAACTTTGGGAATAAATACAGTTTCTAGATTTTCACATTCTGAAAAAGCCGCCAAACCTATTTCGGTGACATTGGGACATTCTACAGTGTTTATATCGGTTGCGTAAAAAGCTTGAGGACCGATATAAGTAAGTTTATCTGAAACAAGTGTTTGTATTGCACTTGATTCCCTGAATGCACCTCCTTCTATTCTTGTAAGATTTCTTGTGTCAATAAATCTTAAAGATTCGCAATTTTTAAAACCGTTACCACCAATCTCCTCAAGTTCGCCACCTATAAAATCAATTAGGTCGTAACATCCTTCAAAGGCTCCGCTGCCCACAACAGTTACACCTTTACCTGTAAAGAATTTAAGGTTGTAACACCCTTGAAAAGCACAACTATCAAGTTTGGTTACGGTATCCGGTACTGTAATATATTCAAAAAATTGCTTTCCCTTGAATGCATTAATGCCTATTGTTGTTGGGGTTATCCCTTTAATTGTATCAGGTATAATTAACTCCTTATCATCAGCGGTGCATGGACCCAGATATTCGGTAATTACTCCATCTTCGGTGATTTCATACATATATTCATCTGTCGGAAATGCTCTTGTGAATGTCTGTGTTACCTTTTCGCTTGATTTTGCACCACGCTTTGCGGTATATGCTGTAATAGTAGTGTTGTATTTTATTTTCAATGGTTCGCTATAAATTTGTCCCTGGAATTTATCAAAAGAACCACGAGTATAGTAAATAGTTGCAGTTTCATCCTCGCAGGTAAGCTCTAAATAAAATTCCTCTGTAAAGTCACCACCCACAACACTAAACTCAGGTTCGGGTAATTGTACAATATCATCTTCAAGAATGTATTCAAGGAACAGAAAAGTATTATACTCAAATTTATCTATAGTATCTACAATCTCTTCATAAGTCAAATTCGGATTATCAAGCAACAGGTAAGTTACTCCGGCTGCAACAAACGGTGCTGCCATAGAGGTGCCTGACAAATATGCATAGGTATTATTAAGATACGAGCTTTTCACACTATTACCTATAGCACCTGTTTCACACATTGAACCGAAGTTTGAAAAAGGCATAGTAACAGACATATTTTTATGACATGCGGTAACAGTAATTACATTTTCACAACAAGCGGGAGTGCAAGGAATGGCATCCATACAAAAGCCTTCGTTACCGGCTGCAACAACTACTACAATGCCTGCATCATTTGCCTTCTTTATCGCCTCATCCATAAGAGCACTTTCGCCCCGTCTTCCAAGGCTCATATTTATTACATCGACACCATCTTCTATAGCGACTTCAATACCTAAAACTACTTGAGCATCTGTACCCTCACCATCTTCATTTAAAACTCTGTATGGTCTTATTGTTACATTATCAAGTGTGTTTGAAGCTATTATACCTGCAACATGTGTACCGTGACCTTCCTTGTCAGCGCAGGAAACACCATCAATAGAGTCAAAGCCCGTGGGCTCAACTCTTCCTGCTAAAAGCTCGTGCTCTGCTTCAACGCCTGTATCAATAACAGCCACAGTGATTTCTTGTTCATAAACTTTATTCTCATCAGCAAGTTTTTTTCTTAAAGCAGTAAAGCCTTGTGCATCAGCACAGTCCTGCATAGGATTAGTAACTTCATTAGCGGAGTTTTCGTTATTTGAGTTTTCGGTAAAGGGCACATTTTCTTCAATTATTTCATATTCAGCAGTTTTGTTGACGCAATCCTCTTGAACATAAATAACATTTTCGCAGTTTTCGTAAAAGGCTAAAGCACTTTCCATATCACCATAAGAATCGAATTGAAGAATATGTAAATCGTTGTAGCCCTCAATATGCTCAACTGCGTTAAGAGCGTCTATTTTACCTTTTGCTTTAACAATCAGACGTTTTGTTGAGTCATTATGAGCAATCTCGTTTTCATCAAGTGTATACGATGAAAAAACTGAAATATCACTGTTAGAATTATATTCCTTTGTAAGTTGGGTGAGCTTTTGGGTGAAGGCTTCAAGTGGTGAAAGAGAGTTGTTATTAATCTCATAAGCCTGTGCAAAAACTGATACACTTGAAAAAGCAAGAATCAAGCATAAAATAAAACAAAGTAACTTTTTCACAATAATCCCCCTTGTGGTTTTTGCTTATTATATTTTGGCTTCAAAATAAAAATAGCCGGTCTAACTTCGAAAGCTATATTATTATTCAAATTTTCATAAAAATACCACCTTATTAGTTTGCACTATTCTTTATAGGTACAATTCTTTACTTGGAATTTTAGTTGCTATTGATAAGAATTTTCAACCCCCAAAATCAAAATACAGAAAAAATATGTTGAAATGCAAGAAATTTTTAAGAATTCTCTTGTATCAGAGATTTAAAGTGGGGATTTTGCTGCTCGGCATTTTTGTAGTTAACGGAGATTTTATGAGTGGTGGTAAAGACTCAAAATTAAAGTAGATTAATAATAACAGCAGATGGAAAAGTGAATTCCATCTGCTGTTATCAATATAGTTCATCTAATATCTCAATAGCATTCGCTATGCATCCGTTGTTATTTGACCTTGTTACATATTTTGCAACTGAAAGTGCTTCTTCTGAAGCGTTTTCGGGAACAAATCCACCATTTGAAGCAATTAGCATTTCAACATCATTATAGCCATCACCTGCGGCATAGGTGTCATTTGGCTTGCAACCTAAGGCTTTTGCCAATTTTAAAAGACCTGTGCCTTTATCAACGCCTTTTTTGAGAATTTCAACATAATTTCCCGTTGTTTTAAGGTAATTGATTTCCGGGTGCTTATCAAGTATTTCTTGAACCTCTTTTGAACAACCGTGGGCGGCAATCATAACCTTTGTCCAGGGGAGAGGGGCTTCCTCGGGAATATTTATAGTTTCAAAATTAATACCTTGACTTGTAAAATGCTGTTCTGAATGTGAGTTTAAGTTTATTGCACAGACTTTATTAAAATTGTAAAATTCTATTGAAATATCGGGAAACGCTTTTAAAACATCGTTTATTGCCGGTAACCCCTCACAACCTATTGCATCATTGAAAATTACTTCATTCTTTTCATAATCAAGTGCCATAGCACCGTTTCCCAAAAGAACAGGTGCATTGATATATTCGGGACTGTATAAATGAAAGCCTTGGTGAATTCTTCCTGTACAAACGGTAAAAAATCCACCATTTTCAATAAAATATTGTATTTTTTCTATAACATCGGGGGTAATGATACCCTCATCATTTTTCAAGGTTCCGTCAAAATCACTTGCAATAAGCACATTTTTAAATTTCATTTTATCACCGCATTTATTTTACCAAAATTAATCTTATTTTTCAATAATTGCATGCCTTTTGGCAAAATATATAATAGTTTTACCATTCTTTTGTCGAATTTCTATGATTAAGAATACTAAAAAACTTGATTATAGCTTTCTTGAGTGGTATAATTCTATAGTTAAAAACTCAAGTTATCTGAAGGTGAAAAAGGTGCAGAAAAGAGAAGATATAAGGAATATAGCAATTATTGCTCACGTTGACCACGGTAAAACAACTCTTGTTGACCAGCTTCTTCATCAAAGCGGTATTTTCCGTTCCAATGAGCAGGTTGATGAAAGGGTTATGGACTCCAACGACCTTGAAAAAGAAAGAGGAATAACAATTCTTTCAAAGAATACAGGTATTCATTATAAGGGTGTTAAAATCAATATTGTTGACACTCCCGGCCACGCTGACTTCGGCGGAGAGGTTGAGCGTATTATGATGATGGTTGACGGTGTTCTTTTACTTGTAGACGCATTTGAGGGCTGTATGCCTCAGACTCGTTTTGTTCTTAAAAAAGCACTTGCTCTCGGCAAAAAAGCCATTGTTGTTATAAATAAAGTTGACCGTCCCGGTGCAAGACCCATGGAGGTTATTGACGAGGTTCTTGACTTGTTTATTGAGCTTGGCGCAAATGACGACCAAATTGAATTTCCTGTTGTTTTTGCTTCCGGCCGTGATGGTTACGCTTCTCTTGATGCTGATGTTCGAGAGGGGGATATGCGTCCTCTTCTTGATTCTATTCTCGAAAACATTGATGCTCCCGAGGGCGATATTGACGGACCCTTACAGCTTCTATTCTCAAGCCTTGATTATGACGATTATCTCGGAAGAATCGGTGTGGGCAGAGTTGAAAGAGGCTCTGTTAAGGTCGGTCAGCAGGTTGTTCTTTGCAATAAGGATGGCGGTCAGACCAATGCTAAAATAGTTAAGCTTTATACATTTGAAGGTCTCGCAAGAGTTGAATGCCAGGAAGCAAAAATGGGCGATTTAGTTGCAGTTTCGGGTATAAATGAGCTTAATATCGGTGAAACTGCTTGCGATAAGGATTACCCCGAAGCACTTCCCTTTGTTGAAATTGATGAACCCACAATTTCAATGAACTTTATGGTTAACGATAGCCCCTTTGCAGGGCAGGAGGGTAAATTTGTTACATCCCGTAACATCCGTGCCCGCCTTTTCAAAGAGGTTGAAACCAATGTTAGTATGAGAGTTGAAGAAACCGATACAACCGATTCCTTCAAGGTCAGCGGTCGTGGTGAATTGCACCTTTCAATTCTTATTGAAACAATGCGCCGTCAAGGTTATGAATTCCAGGTTTCTCGTCCTCAGGTTATTTATAAAAAAGGCCCTAACGGTGAGCTTTTAGAGCCTATGGAGCTTCTTATTGTTGAAGTGCCCGAAAGCTATGTCGGTGCGGTTATGGAGAAAATCGGTTCTCGTAAGGGCGAGCTTGAAAATATGGATGTTCGTGACGGCGGCTCAACTCATATCGAATTCAAAATTCCCGCACGTGGCCTTATCGGTTATCGCTCAGAGTTTATGACCGATACAAACGGTAACGGTATTATGAATAACCTCTTCGCAGGTTATGAGGAATATAAGGGCGATATTCAAATGCGTGAGCGTGGCTCAATCGTTGTTCACGAAGCAGGTGAAACCACAGGCTACGGTCTTTTCAATACACAGGACAGAGGACGTCTTTTCGTTGGTCCCGGTGTTCCCGTTTATGAGGGTATGATAGTTGGCGAATGTGCAAAGAATGAAGATATTGTCTGCAACGTTTGTAAGAAAAAGCAGATGACCAACACTCGTGCTTCAGGTAGTGATGATGCACTCCGCCTCGTTCCCCATACAGTTCTTTCCCTTGAACAGTCAATGGAATTTATCGGTGACGACGAACTCCTTGAAGTAACACCCGAAAGCATTCGTTTGAGAAAGAGAATCCTTTCAAAAGAAAAACGTATGAAACAGCAGTTCGGACATAAATAAACAGTTAATAGTTAAGAAGTAAAGAAATCGAAAGTGTAATTTGCTTTCGGTTTCTTTTTCGTTTTATTTAACTATTGACAAAACAGTCTATCGGTGATAGACTATAAATGCAGTCTATAGTAAATAGACAGCAAAGGGAGGTTCTTTTATGGCAGAAATTAAATTAGGTATGGTTGAGGCTCGTTTTGCAGATATTGTTTGGGAGAATGAACCATTAACAACAAAGGAGCTTGTTGCATTTTGCGAAAAGGAGCTTAAATGGAAAAGAACAACTACATACACAGTTTTAAAAAAGCTTTGTGAAAGAGGTATTTTTAAAACAGAAAACAGTATTGTTACAGCTCTTATTTCAAAAAATGAATTTTATGCAATTCAGAGTGAGAAATTTGTTGATGAAGCATTTGCGGGTTCGTTGCCTGCGTTTGTTGCTGCGTTTACTTCAAGGAAAAAGCCCAGTGAAAAAGAAATTGAAGAAATAAAAAGAATGATTGACAAGTTTTAAAAGGTGGGCGAAATATGAATGATTTATTTTTAACCCTTGTTAATATGAGCATTACTGCTACTTGGGCAGTCTTGGCATTTACCATTCTGCGACCACTTTTAAAGAAGGTTCCTAAATGGGTAAATTGTCTGTTATGGGGTGTTGTTGGTTTAAGGCTTTGTCTTCCTTTTAGCTTTGAAAGTGTTTTAAGCCTTGTTCCGTCAGCAGAAACGATTCCCACTAATATTACCGTTTCAAGCAATCCGCAAATAGATACGGGCGTTGATATTGTTAATAACGTTGTGAATCCTGTAATTTCAAATGCTGTTGCACCTTACCCGAGCTATAGTGTGAATCCCTTAATGGTTGCGGTTGGCATAGCATCATATATATGGGTTATAGGTTTAATTCTGATGGTACTTTACAGCCTTGTTTCTTTTGTGATTTTAAAGAGAAAGGTATCTGTATCGGTTCTTTATAAAGATAATATCTATTATTGCGATAATATTGAAACACCCTTTATTTTAGGAATAATTAAACCTAAAATCTATGTTCCGTCAGGCTTGAATGAAGAAGATTTGGAATTTGTTTTGGAGCATGAAAAATCACATTTGAAGCGTAAAGACCATATCATAAAACCAATTTCATTTTTGATTCTGTCAATTTATTGGTTTAACCCTGCGATATGGCTGTGGTATATTTTCCTTTGCAGAGATATTGAATCTGCTTG
Source organism: Acutalibacteraceae bacterium (assembly GCA_045541435.1). GTDB lineage: Bacteria > Bacillota > Clostridia > Oscillospirales > Acutalibacteraceae > DTU089. Next base: position 214,930 of record JAZQJD010000026.1, on the reverse strand, counting down.
TGATGAAAAAGTAATTAAAAATTACGATACAGACTTTAAAAAGCTTTATTCTACTGCATTATTAAATTGCAGTGCAAACAGAAGAATGATTATGGCGTGTCCTGTTGCATTCGGTGAGGTTGGAGTTAAAGACAGAATCAAGTCCGTTTTAAACTACAAAAAACCTGCATTCTGGGTTGTTTTAATTGCGGTAATAATAAGCTTTGTTTTAGCAATTTGCTTTATCAGCAACCCTGTAAACGATAAGGTGAATAGGATTTTAAATGAAGATGGCTTTGATGTTATTAGTGCAAATGAAAAGGATTTTTCTATCTTTTTTGTTACGGGACTGTTAACTGATGAAATGTTTGAACAGGATGGAGTTTATAAAGTTAAGGGTCGGGATACTTATAACGATTTTGTAGAATTTAATTTTAAAGAAGTGTACAGTCATGAAGATATGTTTACCTTGACTTTTGATGTAACTTACAAAGATATACCTAATGAGGGTACGATTTATGTGTTAGAAGCAAAACAATTTGAAGGTGGTCTGGAATTAGGCGAAAAAATAGATGTATATGATGCAACAGGTGATTTCAGCCACTATTCTTCATATTGCCATTCAAAAGGTCCGGGTACAGAATTTGTATTCTCTGTTCCGAAAAAATGGTTTAAGAATAGACGAGACACCAAAATTGAAGTTGAATTTGATGTGCTTGAGGTTGTTTATGAAAAATCTCAAAATAAAGGCAGCAGCTCCTCAATAGGCATAATCGGCGGAGCAGACGGACCTACCTCGATTATCGTTTCAGATGAAAGCACAGAAAAAGAAATTGAAAAATTACAAGAAAAGTATCCTCATTTCTTTGGCTTGAATACAGAAAACGGCGTTACAGTTTATGTTACAAAGCTAAGTCAAGATAATTTTGAATGTTACCTTACTTCAAAATCAATAGATCCTCAAAAAATATTACACTTTAATAAGTTTGCAAGTATTGAGGAAATGAAGCTGATACTTTCATCATATAATCTTGCTAATGAAGAAATTACTGTTAAACCATTTCAGCATGTTTTATCAAGTTATATCGGTGATGAAAGTGAATATGATGCTATAAATATCAGTTCGCTTTTAGGCTTGAATTTATATTATGAAAATACGGGTGATTTAAAGCATATTTATGGAAACTATTATTATGCCATTATAGATGCTACAAGTGAATTACAGTTTTATGGGCTGTGCTATAATGATAAAACGTACTCGGATGGACCTGTTTTAGTTGATAGAATAGGAACAAAAACACCACAATTTGTTGTTCATGATGAGAAACTGTTTTATACAAGCAACGGCAGATTGAAAAGCATAGGCTTAAACAGTGATTTTAGGGTTACAGTTTATGCAAACGGTATATATTCATCCAATCAAAACTATGAAATTGAAAGAATTGAATTAGTGCAGGATGGAAAAATATATTGTAAAGCTGATAGATGGGGAGAAACTGAAGAGACCCAAAACAACAGAGAAACAGTATATCTTGCAATAAAAACTGATAACAGCACTTATGATGAAATTTCAAAAAATGATATTCCTGCAGATAAGACTCAATTTGATGAAATTTTATCCAACATTAAATTTACATTAAATACTGATTTTGAAAATATATTGGTCAAGAATTTCAGAATCAGATATACACCAACAGGCAATATTGAAGATGCCATATTTAATGTCTGGGTATATAACGGAACAAAAGCAAATGAGGATTTCTGGATTGAAGGAAATATTATTATTACTTTCGATAATACCGCTTTTTTCAATGTGATTAACGAAGAAATAGTTTTACTCTCTGAATATAATCCTAAAAATGACGGCAGGATGCAGACAATAGATGAGATTATTGAAAAAACAGAGCTTTCTATTCTTCAAACCAAGAACATAGATAAAACCGAACCTCAACCGGAATATTATCTTTTAACTATGGATGAAGAAAAATATGTGGAATATGTAGCTAATGCAAATTCAGGCGTTACTTATTTACAAGAGAAAAACAATAAATTTATTTCCTCATCAAAGCCCCACGATTTAACGCCTCAAACTTATCAAATTGAAAATAAATTGTATTTCATACTTGTTCCGCATTATGAAAAAGAAAATGTTCAAAGCTTCGTTTTTGAAGAGAGTGAATCATTAGTTTCAAGTAATTATAAAGTGTTGTTGTTTGATAAATAATTATATAAAAAATATAAACCTGTTTAGCAGAGTATATTCTGTTAAACGGGTTTTTATATATAATTCTGTAATGTCAAAAAATAGTGTCGAATTTTGTAGTAAATGCGAATAGAAATAAAATTCAGAAAAGTTCATAATTATTATGTATACTTGTATCTTAATGTAATATTTAAACTGTGATTTAAGTAGGTAATTTTATGGCAATTTTTAAATGTAAAATGTGCGGGGGAGCGTTGGAGATTTCGGATAATCAATCTGTTGCCACTTGCGAATATTGTGGCACACAGCAGACTCTGCCAAAATTGGATGATGAGAAAAAGCTTGCGCTTTTTTCTCGCGCCAATAACCTTCGCATAAAAAGTGAATTTGATAAAGCTGCCGGAATATATGAAAGTATTATTGCAGAATTTCGTGATGAAGCTGAAGCCTATTGGGGGCTGGTGCTTTGCAAGTATGGTATTGAATATGTAGATGACGGAAATGGAAGTAAGGTTCCTACCTGCCATCGTACCTTGCCTGTTGCCATTATGGAAGATGATGATTTTCAGCAGGCTTGCGAGTATGCTGATATAACTGCAAAAAACATCTACCGTGACGAAGCCAAAGCAATTGATAAAATTCAAAAGAAAATACTTGATATAGCCTTAAATGAAGAACCTTATGATATTTTCATTTGTTATAAAGAAATTGATGATATTACCGGTTCACGAACTGAGGATAGCCTTATAGCTCAGGATATTTATACCGAGCTTTTGAGAGCCGGTTACCGAGTTTTCTTTTCAAGAGCTTCTCTTCGTGAGATTGCCGGTACGGAATATGAACCATATATTTATGCGGCTCTTTCAAGTGCAAAAATTATGCTTGCCATAGGTACAAAGCACGATTATTACAATGCAGTATGGGTTAAAAACGAGTGGTCTCGTTTTATATCAATGATGGGCGACAATTCTTCTAAGGTGCTTATACCTTGCTATAAGAATATGGATGCCTACGACATTCCTAAAGAGTTTAAAAATATGCAGGCTCTTGATATGGGTGATGTGACTTTCTTCGGAAGCCTTATGGAAAGTATCGAGCACATTATTGATAAAACCCGTGTTAAAGCCTCAAAAGAAAAAATTGTTTTGAATAACGATAATGTTGATGTTGCACCACTTTTGGAGAGAGGCTTTCATTTTCTTGAAGATCAGGATTGGGATAATGCGGATGAATTTTTTGAAGCTGTACTTAATCAAGACCCTAAAAACGCAAGTGCATATTTAGGTAAACTTTTTGCTGATTTGGAAATCTCAAAATTTGAAAATCTTAGTAGCTTTTATACAACGTTCAGCGATAATAAAAATTATGAAAAAATAATGCGGTTTGCTGATAGCGAATTGAAAGAAAAAGTTAAAAACTGCAATAAAATTATTGCAAGGCGTTTAGATGATGCTCGTAAAAAGGATTTATATGAAAACGCCCTTGAAATAATGGAAAGTGCTACAACTGAGCAGATGTTTGAAAATGCAGGATATATGTTCATTGAGGTTATGGACTATGCCGATGCAAAGGAAAAATCTCAGGAATGCTTTGAAAAAGGTGAGATTGCAAGAAAGGATACAATTCTTTCTGAGGCTGAGGCGAATATGACCGGCTCAAATACCGCAAAGTATGTGAACGCCATTGCGCTTCTTGAAGAAATTCCCGGTTGGAAAGATGCTGATGAAAAAATCATTGCTTGTAAGAAAAGAATCGAAGAAATCAAAGCAAAGGAACAAGCAGACAGAATAGCGCGAGAACACAAGGCTGAGGAAGAGCGTATTGAACGCCAAAAAGCCGAAGAAGAACGAAAGAATAATAACAAAAACAAAAAACATTACTCCAAAATTTTAATTGGTGTAGCGGTTCTTTCCTTAATTCTAGTTTTGTGGGCTTTGGTTAGTAAAATTAATTAAAAATATATTGACATAAATTAATAGGAGGTCTTTAATATGGCAAAGATTATAGATGTTATTAAATATGAAGGCGATAACAGTACATTTATCTGGAAGCATCCTGCAGAGGATTTTAATATTCTTTCACAGTTGATTGTTCACGAAAGTCAGGAGGCAATTTTCTTTAAAAACGGTCAGGCACTTGATTCTTTCGGACCCGGAAGATATACTCTCACCACACAGAATATTCCCTTACTCAGCAATCTTCTTAACCTTGCAACAGGTGGGGAATCACCTTTCCATTGCGAAGTTTATTTCATTAACAAAACTGTTCAGATGTCTGTTAAATGGGGCACAGACAGTAAGGTTCGTTTTATTGATTCTCTTACAGGTGTTCCCCTTGAGTTAGGTGCCAGCGGTGAAATGAATCTTCAGGTTTCCGATTCCCGTAAGCTTCTTATAAAGCTTGTTGGTACTGCAAACGGCATTGCCTGGGGCGATAGCAGGGAAGGCTTTACAAAGAGTCTTAACGACTGCTTCAGACCTTTCATTTCAACTGCAGTTAAAGCGAATCTTCCAATCGCTATCAAGCAGGGGGAAATAGATATTCTTGAAATAGATGAGAGACTTGAAGACCTTTCAGGAGTTCTTAAAGAAGAACTTATACCCGGCTTTGAAGAATATGGTTTAACAATTCCTCAGCTTTATGTGACAACAATTGTTTTGCCCGAAGATGACCTCAACTTCAAGAAAATTCGAGAATTACATACAATTTCATTCCAGAAGAGAATGGTTGAGGCAGAAACTGAAATCCGAACTGCAAAAGCAGAGGCGGAGGCGGAGGTTACTGCAGCTCAGAGACAGATTGAGCTTGAGCGACAGACAACCGAAACAGAGGTCGCTAAACGCGAAGCAGAGCGTGAGCTTATTAAAGCGCAAACAGAAGCACAGGCAGCAAAAATGGCAGGCTTTGCAGAAGCTGAAATTATGGCTGCTAAAGGTATTACTGAAAAAGAATATGTTCAGGCGGATGTTCAGAAAGCATTTGCAGAAGGTCTTGGCAATATGGGGGGCGATGGTGCCGGTGGCAGTATGATGGGCGATATCGTCGGCTTAGGTGTTGGTCTTCAGGCAGCAGGTGCAATGAGCGGTCAGTTAGGTGAGGTTTTCAATGGTTTTGCAGGTAGCGTCCAGACTCCAGAAAGCAGTATTAAATGCGCTAAATGTGGCAATACCTTACCTGCTAATGCAAAATTCTGCCTTGAATGTGGTGCAAAGGTAGAAAACCTTGCAGAAAATGAAATGATTTGCCCTGTTTGTGGTAAAAAGACATCCAAAGGCAAGTTCTGTATGGAATGTGGCGCATCCTTGATTATTAAATGTGCAAAATGCGGTGCAGAAATTCCAACAGGTGCAAAATTCTGCCTTGAATGTGGCGAAAAGCTTTAATCATTCATTTGGATATAAATAATTAGTTGATGATAAAAACAAATCCGTTTAGCAGATAATATTCTGTTAAGCGGATTTTTATGTTACAATAAAAATGAAAAATATTTAAAAATTTTTGTAATGAAATGCCTTTTTATGTTTCTAATAGTTGAAAATCAAAAAGGTTGAAGCGGATTTGTTACATATAAAATAAAAATGAAAGGGGGGACGGCTTTGGATGATTTAGAAAAAATGTGTAATTTGCATTATAAATATGTGAAAAGCTATGCCTTGTCTTTATGCCTTAATGAAGCTTTGGCGGAAGATATAACGCAGGAAACCTTTTATAACGCAATTAAAAAGATTGATACATTTAAAAACGACTGCAAAATCGAAACCTGGCTTTGCAGTATTGCAAGAAATATTTTTCTTAATTCCAAAAGGAAAAAGCAAGCGGAAAGTATTTCAGATTACCCCAATTTAGTTGCAGACAATACCCCCGAAGAAAATGCAATTAAAAATGAAAATGTTAAAAGAATTCTAACTGAAGCCGTTAAATTGGAAACTCCCTATAAGGAAGTTTTTTATATGAAAATCCTGGGAGATATGCCATATTCCACTATTGCCGATGTTTTCGATAAAACAGAAAACTGGGCGAGAGTAACATATTTCAGAGCAAAAAAACAAATCGAAGAAAGGATGAGTGAAGGTGAATAAAGAAAGCTGTTCCTTAATAAAGGATTTATTGCCTCTGTATATAGATGACCTTTGCAGTAAGGAATCAACGGAAATTATAAAAAATCATTTGGATATTTGCCCATCCTGCAGAAAGGAATATGAGCAGTTAACAAATCAACCCGAAATTAAAGCTTTAAACAATGATTCAACAGAATTGATAAAAGGAGTTGGTAATATGTTTAAAAAGGATAAGAAAAAAGCAATAATCAAAACCGTATCAGTATTTTTAGTTGTGCTTGTTTTGTTGGGCGTATTTGCGTTTCTTAAAGTGCCGTTGATGTTATATAAAATCGAATTTGATAAGGGTCGCTATAGCGGTGTTACGGATACCTGCCAGGTTTTTGAAAGTGGTGACAATACAAGGAGTAATTACAGTAACGAATACTTTAATTTATATATAGATGCAGAAATTGGTGAATACAAGGAAAAGAAGATAGAAAGAACTTACATTCTTGATTTTGGTAAAGGTAAAAATATTGTTATTTACGATGAAAATCAAGGTGTGCCGATTCCTACATTGGATGAACATAAAAAATATTTTAATCAATCTTTAAAATATCCGATAGTTTATGCCATTGCTAAAAAGGGTATAGAGAATTATGGGTACAGTACAGAGGTTGCAGTTCCTTATAATTATAAAATGCTAAAAGATTTTATTTCAAGCGACCCGCCCGAAGCAAAGCTTTTATGTTCATTTGAGAATTATACAAAGGCGTGCGCCTATTATTCAAGTATGGCAATATCAGTATTGCCGATGGGTAACGGTAACTCCCATTATATTGTTTCCGAAAATAATAGGGCAGTGGCACAGGGACATTATATTCTCTCAGAAGAAAATACTGAAACCTATCTTTTGTATTTCCAGTCAAAAGAAGATTTAAGCAAGATTTACGCAATCAAGCTCGCAGGCTTTACCAAAGAAGAAGCTCAAGAGATTTTTAAATATGCAGTGATTAAATAATTCAAGAAACAAACCACTCCGTTTAGCAGAAAAATCTGTTAAACGGAGTGGTTTGAATTATAAGCTTAATACATAATTTCAGCCTGTAAATAAACTGAAGAATCCCCTTCGGAATAAGAAAGCCACCAGTTGACACCTACTGTATTACTCATATCATAGCTGTTTACCTTTGTTTTCACTTGTATAACATTATCTGCTTCTTCAACCGGAATTTCGTTTCCGTCATCGTCTATAATCAGAATTTCTTCTTTCCCGTTTTTATATGAAGAGGAATAAGAGCAGGGTGAACCATCTTTGAATTCATAATCAGTTTCAGTTTCTGTGCCTTCAAACTTAAAATCCGGCTCATTTTTATATAAATCCATCATCTTTTTATGACATTCGTCAAAGTATTTGTTTGCTTCTTCGGGTGTTTTGCAATCTATAGTGAAATAATAGCGGTGGAGTTCGCTATTAAGAGCACCTCTGTTATCAGCTGATAAAGATACTTCTTTTTCATCATAATTTAACTTAAATTTGAAAGTGCGTTCACCTGTTATGTCATTTACTTCGCCGATATCTTCGGGTAAATCATATTTTAAAATAATATCACTCGGCTTACTGTTCCATGTTAAATCAGGAGTTAAGAAAGAAACAGGTACATTTCTGTATCTGAATGGTACTAAGTTAATGCCGTTTAAAAGAACACTTGCCACGATAAGAATTACTGCAACAATTATAAGTATTTTTATTATTTTCTTATTTGATTTGAACTTTGCCATAAAACCGCTCCTTTCAGCTTGCTATATCACAATTTTAGCAGTAAAAAGAACAGAAAACAACAAATCGATAGAATCTTAAGAAATATTTAAGATTTTAATATCAATATTATTAGTGAATAAGTAAAAATCCCGTACACTTTCGTGTGCGGCATTTTTGTAGCTGGAAACGGGACTCGAACACGCGACCTGTGCTTGTAGTTAAGGATATATTAATTGGCTATGGAAATGTTAGATGGTATGTGATATAATTACTACATATAATATAGTTTTTAAGGAGCATATTTATGGGTTTGTTTGATATATTCCACAAGAAAGAAAAAACAAATGACACATATTCAACCTTTAAAGTTGGTGATTGGGTTACCCAATATAGTTCAGGCTATTGGAAAGTTGTAGGTGTTTTCCCTAAATATGCAGATGAAGATTACTCATATAACGGAATATCATGGAAAAAAGGTGACCATCTTAGTGATTGGATTATATTGAAAAAAGGATTTTCTGCAAAAATGAAACCAAGCAATGGTTGTGAGTTCGTAGATGCACAATGGTGCAAACTTGTTGCAGATGATGTCCTTCAATCCATTGAAACAGTCTTTGCTGAAAATCCAAAACTTAAACAGAAATTCGATAGTGCACCTGATTTGCCGAATCCTTCAGTTAATAGTGTATGGATGAAGCTCTCGGATGAACAAGTTGAAGCTTTTTCAAGAGTTATATCAGCACTTCCCGAACGATTTACTGCAGAACAATTCTGGACAAGTTGTGCTAATTATCGCCAATACAAAACCGACCCATCCAATGCTACACATATCTTGTATTTGTATAGTTATTTGTGGGAAGTTAACGATGATTTTGAGCCACTCAATTTTGGTCCGGAAATTAAGGTTAAGTTGAGGTGAATAAGTATGATTGAACTTATAAAAGATTTTTTTACAGAAGACATAGTAGAAAAAGTGATAATTATTGTAATTACTGCTTTGCTTACACATATCGCTGAATTACATAAAATAAAAAAACAAACAAAAATCAATTATAGAGAAAAATTGGGAGAAAAAATTTTTTCTGCGTATGAAGAAGTAAAAAAGGTGGAATTAAAAGCGGCTGCGATCGATATATTTTCGTTTGGTGATGATATAGAGACGCCAGAGGATGCTACTTTTTCTAATAATATTTATTATCCTGAAATTATGGAAAGCAGGGAGACTTTTATTGAATTTTTAGATGGTATACAAAATTGTAGAGAAGAACATGAAAGGTATCTTGATTTAACAACATCAGCATATCTATATGCTATGAACAGATATACATTGTGCTTGCTATTATTTATGAATGAAACTGGAGAAACAAACTATGAATTTGTAGGTTTGATGCTAATTGGAGATATTCAAAAGTGGCAAAAGCGAATAGATAAACATATTACCAAAAAGATAAATAGACCTAGTTATAAGATGTTTTCTGAAGAAGGCATAAAATGGAGATTTGTAAGATTTTGGGTTGAGAGTGTTTTTTTGAAAAGGAGTCTTTTAAATAAAATTATAAAAGCTTATAAAAATGGCGAAATTGATTTTCTTGGTGCTGAAAACGAAAAGAACGAAGCAGAAGAAGTTTAAATTTATACAAAAAATAAGTGCAAAACAATTTTTTGTTTTGAAATAAAAGCAATATATAAATTTATAAACAAGGAGCTGATTTTATCAGCTTCTTTTTATATACTCATCAACCCTACGAACTTGTAGTATATATGCACGCATTGATATTTTTCACCGTCTATAATTTCCTTTTCTGATACCACAATTTTCTCAATGAGCTCGTTCAGGATTCTTGCATTGAGTTCTTGTAAGAAAAATCACACCGTAGGTGTGTATATCATCAATTTTGCAGAAATTGCATATCACCAAAGCAACGCTTTGTATATCATCATTGCGAAAGATTATGCAACCTGTGGTTGATGATATACGCCTTTGGCGATGATATACACACTAAAGTGTGATGATATACCATTGCTTTCGCAATGGATAAAAAAAGACAGTCCGAGGACTGTCTTTTTTGGAGCTGGAAACGTGACTCGAACACGCGACCTGCTCATTACGAATGAGCTGCTCTACCAACTGAGCTATTCCAGCAAAAATATTAAAAATGCAATTAGTATTATATATAAAACCCTTGATTTTTTCAAGTGTTTTTATTCATTTTAACAAATTTCAATTTCAGAAAAAATAATGGTGTTTGACTATTGACTTTAGCACTTTAGTGTGCTACCATATGAACACGTTTTTAAAAATGAGACTTTTCAGAAAGGAAGGGCTTTTCTTTTAAGAAAATGCCGTAGGTCTTAGATATGACACCTTTAAAAAATAATGATGTTACCGAGCTTTACAGAGCAATATTAAGCCTCGAAAATGAAGAGGAATGTGCTTTGTTTTTTGAGGACTTATGCACCATTAATGAAATTGTTTCCCTTTCTCAACGCCTTAGTGTTGCCAAGAAGCTTGACGAGGGTAAAACCTTTTCAACTATTACTGCTGAAACAGGTGCAAGCTCTGCTACAATCGGCAGGGTTAACCGTTGCCTTTCCTATGGTAACGGTGGTTATAAAAAGATAATCGAAAAGCTCAAAGGGGGAGAAGAAAAATGAGTTTTGATGCTTCTGTTCTCAATCCCACCGAAAGAATTATATTCGAGCTTCGTTCTCTTTATACAAAGTTCGGTTATAAGCCTTTCAAAATGAGCAAGTTTGAGGAATATGATTTATATGGCAGTAACAAGGACTTCCTTGTAAGCGGTAATTGTATTACCTTTACCGATACAGACGGCAGACTCCTTGCTCTCAAGCCTGACGTAACTTTTTCAATTATCAAAAACCTTGACGATTCCGTTAAAGGAGTTCAAAAGGTTTATTACAATGAAAATGTTTACCGTGAAAGTAAAAAAGCAGGTGGCTTCAGTGAGATTATGCAAACGGGTATTGAATGTATGGGTGACATTACCGATAACGATGTTTGCGATGTTATTATTCTTGCCGCCCGCAGTCTTTATGCCATAAGCGAAAATTATGTTCTTGATATTTCTCATTTAGGTCTTTTAAGCGGTATTTTTAATGCTATGGAGCTCAATGAGAGCAATAAAGCAGAGATACTTTCTGCTATTGCAGAGAAAAATGCAGGTGCTATAAAAACACTTTGCGAAAGCTTTGGTATCGGTGAAGCACTTGTTAATATGCTTCTCGAAATCGTTAATGCCTGCGGTAAGCCCTCTGAGGTTCTCAAAAAAATCGGTGCGGTTGCTGTCAATTCCGAAATGCAGAATGCATTCAACGAGCTTTCAAAGGTTTGTGAAAAGCTTATTGGTGCAGGCTATGAAGATAATATCAATATTGATTGTTCATTGGTTAATGATATGAACTATTATAACGGAATTGCTTTCAAAGGCTTTATTCACGGTGTTCCCGCAAGTGTTCTTTCCGGCGGAAGATATGATAAGCTTATGGAACGAGTTAATAAAAAAGCCGGTGCAATCGGCTTTGCGGTTTATCTTGATGAAGTTGACCGACTTCTTGAAAATAAGGAAGAAGTTGAAGAAACTGCAGACGACGGTTGGCTTAATGTGGCTCTTCCTAAAGGAAGACTGGGTGAAAAGGTTTATTCTATGTTTGAAAGTGCAGGGTTTGAATGCCCTCAGATTCACGAGAAAAACCGCCGACTTATCTTTGAAAATGCGGAGAAAAAGGTTCGCTATTTCTGGGTTAAGCCCTCTGACGTTGCAATTTATGTTGAACGTGGTGCGGCAGATATAGGCGTTGCAGGTAAGGATATTCTTCTTGAATATGCTCCCGATGTTTATGAGCTTCTTGATTTGGATATGGGCAAATGCAGAATGTGTGTTGCAGGTAAAAAAGAGTTTACCGATAACGGCACAAGCACCTTGAGAGTTGCAACAAAGTTTACCAATATTGCAAAAAGCTATTATGCAGATAAATGCCGTGATATTGATATTATAAAGCTTAACGGCTCCATCGAAATTGCACCCATTCTTGGCCTTTCCGATGTTATTGTCGATATTGTTGAAACAGGTGCAACTCTTCTTGAAAACGGTCTTGAGCCTAAAGAAACTATTGTGGCAATAAGCGCAAGGCTTATTTCAAACAAAGCAAGCTATAAATTTAAATCTGAAATTATAGATAAACTTAAAGCTTCATTAGACGAAATTGTGAGGGAAAAACAGTGATTAAAATATACAAGCGTAGCGAAATCTCAACAGAAGAAATTCTTGAAAGAAGCGAGCAGACCATTGATGTTGAGGGTATTGTTGCTGATATAATAAAAAATGTCCGTGAAAACGGCGATAAAGCTCTTGTTGAATACAGCAAGAAATTCGATGGTGCGGTTGATGATGTTATTGAAGTAACCAAAGAAGAAATTGAAGCTGCTTTAAATCAAGTCGATGCTGAACTTATCGAAATCTTAAAGCAGGCTAAAGAGAATATTACCGCTTTCCATTCAAGGCAGGTTCGCAACTCCTTTGTTATAAACGATAATGCTGGGGTTATAATCGGTCAGAAGGTGTTACCCATTGAAAAGGTTGGTCTTTATGTTCCCGGTGGTACAGCTTCTTACCCATCATCAGTTCTTATGAACTGCGTTCCCGCTAAAATTGCAGGTTGCTCTGAAATTGTTATGGTAACACCTGCAAAAGAAGGTAAAATCAAGCCTGTAATTCTTGCGGCTGCAAGTATCGCAGGGGTTGACAGAATATTCAAAATCGGTGGTGCTCAGGCAGTTGCTGCTCTTGCATACGGAACAGAAAGTGTGCCCAAGGTTGATAAAATTGTTGGTCCCGGTAACGCTTTTGTTGCAGAAGCTAAAAAGCAGGTTTTCGGCACAGTTGATATTGATATGATTGCAGGACCAAGTGAAATTCTTGTTGTTGCTGACGGAACAAACAATCCTGCTCATATTGCGGCAGATTTACTTTCACAGGCAGAGCACGATAAAATGGCAACCGCAGTTCTTATCACAGATTGCGAAGAATTTGCAAATAAAGTAAGCGAACAGCTTGAAATTCAGATTCCTTTGCTCCCAAGAGCAGAAATTGCCCGTTGCTCCATTGATACAAACGGCAAAATTATTATTACAGATTCTCTTGTTGAAGCTATGGAAACCTCAAATATTTTAGCTCCGGAGCACCTTGAAATCTGTGTTGATAATCCATTTGAATATTTGGGTTATGTTAAAAATGCAGGCTCTGTGTTTCTAGGAAAAAACTGTCCCGAGGCTCTCGGTGACTATTTTGCAGGTCCTAACCACACATTACCCACAAGCGGTACTGCAAGATTTTCAAGCCCTCTTTCAGTTGATGATTTTGTTAAGAAAACTCAGTTTTCATATTTCAGCAGAGAAGCTCTTAAAGAGGTGGGCGATAAAGTGGTTCGCTTTGCTACTGAAGAAGGACTTCACGCTCACGCAAAGAGTGTAAGTATAAGGGTGAGTGAAACTGAACCAAACAAGGTTTAATACAGTCACTTTTCCCTGTAACATCGTTAAAACTCTTGAAAGGAGAAAGCCTTCCTGCGAGTTTTGCCTTGTTACAGAAAAAATTGCCAAGTATTAAACTTCGCAGAACCTAAAATGCCCGAGTTTGCGTGCATTTGGGATTTCCTTTGGCGAAGTAATACTGGCGTATTACGAGACAAAAAAATTACAAAGGTGCGTAAAATCGGACATTTTAGGCTTATTTGGTTCGGTTTCACTCACCCCAGGGGGAAGAGTAATCCAATGAGTAAATTCCTTGACGAAAGATATAATTCCCTGGCGGCTTATGTTCCCGGTGAACAGCCACAGGATAAAAAATATATAAAACTCAATACTAATGAGTCACCATATCCGCCAAGTCCCGAAACACTTGCGCAGGCAAATAAAGGCGAAGCAGAGCTTTTAAGACTTTACCCCGACCCCGACGGTAAAATTCTTACTAAAAAGCTTGCTGACCTTTATGGCGTGGAAACAGAAAATGTTTTCCTTGCAAACGGCTCAGATGATATTCTGAACTTTGCATTTATGGCATATTGTGCCAACGGCAGAAAGTCGTATTTTGCAGATATAACCTATGGCTTTTACAGCGTTTTTGCAAATCTTCACGGCTCTGATTATACAGAAATTCCCTTGGAAGAGGATTTCTCTATTGATTACGAAAATTTCTGCGGTGTTGTCGGTGGCGTTTTTATTGCAAACCCCAATGCACCAACAGGACTTGCACTGAGCCTCGAAGAAATTGAAAAGGTTATTAAATCAAATCCCGATTATGTTGTTGTAATTGATGAGGCTTATGTGGATTTCGGTGCAGAAAGTGCAGTAAATCTTATTAAGAAATACGATAACCTTTTAGTTGTTCAAACATTCTCAAAATCACGCTCAATGGCGGGTGCTCGTTTAGGCTTTGCTATCGGTAGTAAAGAAATTATCAATGATTTGCACAAGCTTCGTTATTCAACCAACCCTTATAACATAAACCGCCTTACTCTTTCTTTAGGTGCGGCGGCAATAGATTCTCAGAGTTATTATACAGATAATTGCAAAAAGATTATTGAAACAAGAGATTACACAACGAAAGAGCTTGAAGCCCTTGGTTTTGAGGTGTTACCATCAAAAGCAAACTTCGTTTTTGCAAAGTCAGAAAAAATTGATGGTGAAGAGCTTTATTTAAAGCTTAAGGACAAAGGCGTTCTTGTTCGTCATTTCACAAAAGAAAGAATTAAGGATTTTAACCGCATAACTATCGGTACTCTCGAGGAAATGCAAATTCTTATTGAAAAAATCAAAGAAATTATGGAGGCAGTTTAAATGCGCATAGCAGAAATTAAAAGAAAAACTGCAGAAACAGATATATATGTAAAGCTTAACCTTGACGGAACAGGTCAGTGCGATATTGATTCGGGTATCGGCTTTTTTGACCATATGCTTATTCTTTTTGCTAAGCATTCAAGGTTTGATTTAACCGTTAAATGTTGCGGTGATATCTGGGTTGACGGACACCATACAACAGAAGATATCGGAATTGCTCTCGGTCAGGCTTTTAAGGAAGCTATAGGCGATAAAAGAGGTATTCATCGCTACGGAAGCACAATTCTTCCTATGGATGAAGCTCTCATTCTTTCTGCGGTTGATATTTCCGGCAGAGCATATCTTCAGTATTATATGAATATTCCTGCACCAATGGTAGGAGATTTTGATACCGAGCTTTTAAGAGAGTTTTTCGTGGCATTTGCATTCAATAGTGCAATAACTCTTCATATCAAACAGCTTGACGGAGTTAACTCTCATCACTTGATTGAGGGTGCATTTAAATCCGTTGCCCGTACTCTTAAAAAGGCAGTTGCTATTGACGAAACAATGAAAAATGAGATACCCTCATCCAAAGGAGTTTTATAATGGTTGCAATAATTGACTATGGTGTCGGTAATTTGTTCTCTCTCCAATGCTCATTAAAGAAAATAGGTGTTGAAGCAGTTGTAACAAGTGATGAAAATGTAATAAAAGAGGCAGACAGAATCATTCTTCCCGGTGTTGGTGCATTTGGTGATGCGGCTAAAAAGCTTCGTTCATCGGGTTTAGTTGAGCTTATCACAGAGGAAGCTGAAAAAGGAAAGCCATTTTTAGGGATTTGCCTTGGTATGCAGCTGCTTTTTGAGAAAGGCTTTGAATATGGTGAGTATGAGGGTTTAGGCTTTCTTAAGGGGAATGTGATTCCTTTAGAAAATAAAATTCCCGAAAACCTTAACATTCCCCATATGGGTTGGAATGCTCTTGATTTTGTAGGAGAGAAAAGCCCGATTTTCAAATACATAAATGATGGGGACTTCGTTTATTTTGTTCATTCTTATTATGCAACCGATTGTGACGAATCCGTTATTGCTACTTCCGAATATGGTATTCCTGTAACTGCGGCAGTTGGCAAGGGCAACATTTTTGGTTGTCAGTTCCATCCCGAAAAGAGTGGGGATGTAGGTCTTTCAATTTTGAAAGCATTCTGTGAAATATGAGGTAATACAATGAAAATTTTTCCCGCAATAGATTTATATGAGGGTAAGGCTGTCAGGCTTTTAAAGGGTAACTATAATGATTTAACAGTCTACTCCGAAAATCCTATTGAAATTGCAAAGGATTTTGAAAGTCAAGGTGCAACCGAGCTTCACACAGTTGACCTTGAGGGCGCTCGTGACGGCGGAACACCCAATATTGATATAATAAAAAGTTTTGTTGAAAATACATCCTTGAATGTTGAGGTTGGTGGCGGTATTCGTTCAATGGAAACCGTTAAAGCCTATCTTGATGCAGGAGTTACCCGTGTTATTTTGGGTACGGCAGCAGTAACTGATGAAGAGTTTCTTAAAACTGCTGTTGCAACCTACGGTGATAAAATTGCAGTTGGTGCAGATATAAAAGACGGTAAGGTTGCCATTAAAGGTTGGGTTGAAAAATCCGAATACGGCACATTTGAGTTCTTTGAAAAGCTCCAGAAAATCGGTGTTTCAACTGTTATTTGCACGGATATTTCCAAGGACGGTGCAATGCAGGGTACTAACAGAGAGCTTTATAAAGAGCTTTCGGAAAAGTTCAGCGTTAATATAATTGCATCGGGCGGAGTTTCAACTCTTGATGATATAATCGCTCTTAATAAAATGAACCTTTTCGGAGCAATTATCGGCAAAGCCTATTACACAGGCGCAATTAAAATAAGAGAGGCTTTGGAGGCAGTAAAATGATTACAAAAAGAATTATTCCATGCCTTGATGTAAGAAACGGAACCGTTGTTAAAGGTACAAATTTTAAAGATTTAAATGAGATTTCTTCACCTGTTCAGTTGGCAGAATATTACAGCTCTCACGGAGCAGACGAGCTTGTTTTCTATGACATAACAGCTTCCTCTGACGGAAGAAAGCTTTTTACAGATATTCTTACCCAAACCGCTTCAAAGGTTTTTATACCTTTAACAGTTGGCGGCGGTATTAATACTCTCGATGATTTTGACAGAGTTTTAAAATGCGGTGCAGATAAAGTCAGCGTTAACTCGGGTGCTATAAGAAATCCCGATTTAATTCATGCAGCAGCTGAAAAATACGGCGATCAGTGTGTTGTTCTTTCAGTTGACGTGAAAAGGGTTGACGGACAGTTTAAGGTCTTTGCCAAGGGCGGAAGAGAAAACACAGGCCTTGATGCACTTGAATGGATTAAACGTGGCGTGAATAACGGTGCCGGTGAAATTGTTGTAAACTCTATTGATACCGACGGTGTTAAAAAAGGCTTCGATATCGAAATGCTCAAGGCAGTTTGCGATATTGTGAATGTACCCGTAATTGCATCGGGCGGTGCAGGGGGGAAGCAGGATTTTGTTGATTTGTTCAATACTGTTCCCGATGTGAGCGCAGGTCTTGCGGCATCAATTTTCCACTATGGCGAAGTAACAATAGACGATTTAAAGAAAACTCTTAACGAGAATAACATAACAGTGAGGTTATAATATGTTTGATATAGAAAAGCTTAAATTTGATGAAAAAGGTCTTATTCCTGCAATAGTTGTAGATGATGAAACAAGTGAGGTTCTCACTCTTGCATATATGAATAAGGAAAGCCTTATGATTTCTCTCGAAAAGAAAAGGACTTGCTTCTGGAGCCGTTCAAGGCAGGAGCTTTGGCTCAAAGGTGAAACAAGCGGAAACTATCAGCATATTGTAAGCATTACCGCAGACTGCGATATGGATGCTCTTACAGTAAGAGTTAAAAAGGATGGTCCTGCTTGTCACACAGGCGAGGAAAGCTGCTTCTTCAATACGGTTTTTGAAAACGAAGAAATATCACCTGCATTCAGCGTTCAGAGCCTTGTTGAAACTATTGAGGGCAGAAAGCTTGATCCAAAGGAAGGTTCTTATACAACCTACCTTTTTGAAAAGGGGATTGATAAAATTCTCAAAAAGGTTGGCGAAGAATGTACTGAGGTTATCATCGCAGGTAAAGCAGATGATAAAGCAGAAACAATTTATGAGATTTCCGACCTTATGTATCATGTTCTTGTTCTTATGATTGAAATGGGTATTTCAGTTGATGATATAATGAATGAGCTTAAATCAAGACACGTAATCGACCACAAAGTCAAACAAGAAAAAATGGTATAATCGGACTGCTATATTTAGCGCAGAACAAAAGATTAAAATCTTTTTAGCCGTTTTTTGCTCACTCGGAGTATCTGTATACACCTTCGAAGCGAGAAAACGGCTTCTGCATCTAAATCTAACAGCCCGTATAGATGATTATTAATAAGAATAACGACTGTTTCTAATCTGTAATTAGAAACAGTCGTTTTTTATGTTTTTCTTGCAGTTTTTTCTGCAACTTTCAGAACTGAAATAATAGGCACAATCAAAAGCAATCCGCTTATGAAATTACTTACACCGTGAATTAAATCGAATGGAAGACCTGCTGCAATCCAAGCAATCATTCCTTTAAAATCAAGCCCGAACATCAGAGCTTGTGCAGGTGCATAAATAACGCCATATAAAAAACCGTGCAAGGAGCAAACGACCGCATATATAATCGGTGCTGCTTTCGGTGGGAGTTTTTTGGGTAAAAGTATTACCACGCCCCAAAGGAGTGCCCAGATGTATAAGTAGGGAATCCACCACATATTAAAGCCACCAAGAAGCCCTGTAAGGAACACAAAAATGTAAATAGGGTATAGGGCTTTTTTTCTGTAAACAATAGTTATTGCTACGATAAAAGTACCTATTAGATGAATGTTGGGTAAAACATCAAGTAACACCTTTGATGCATACATAACCGCACCCAGCATACCAAAAATTACCGCCTCTTTAAGCTTTAGTTTCATGCTTTTTCAGCCTTGAATGTATAAGTAGTTCCTGCAACTATTTCGGTTGTGTCAACACCGTTTGTTGCATATTCGCCATCAATATAAA
Source organism: Acutalibacteraceae bacterium (assembly GCA_045541435.1). Lineage (GTDB taxonomy): Bacteria > Bacillota > Clostridia > Oscillospirales > Acutalibacteraceae > DTU089. The sequence goes on along the minus strand of JAZQJD010000026.1, from coordinate 195,963 downwards.
ACGCCCAGTAAGCACCGTCTTTGTTGTAGTCGAGTGTTTTGCCGTTTACGGTATTTACCAGAAGTCCAGGATTACCTTGCTCACCTGCAATAAGCTCAAGCTCTAAAAGTGCTTCGCCAACAGTTTTCTTATCTGTGTTGATTTCAAAAACTGTTTCCTTGCCCTCAAGGTCTGTCACTGTGAAGGTGAATTTGGTTTCACCCTTGCCAAGAACGGTTGCTTCAGGACTTTCTGTTGTTGATACCGCATCGTTTGTTGTGGAGGTAGTATCGTCTGTTTTGTTGTCGTTACATGCAGTTGTAAACAGTGCAATAGCCGCAATAAGCACGATACAAAGGATGAACGACAACGCTTTTTTACTGCGTGTCATTTTCATTTTGAAAACTCCTTTATAAAAATATTCCTCTTTTGGTTAAAACCGGCACTCGCAGTCAAGACAATGTCTTTAAAAGAGTTAGCGTTAACGGGTATTTCGACTTAGTGCGTTTTAATTCGCCTTCTCGGAAAAATCCAATGGCTTGTCCCTGCTTTGCGGCAACAGGTAGAATAAAAACAATAATGCACCTCACGGCGACGGGCTCGTACAGGATTTTCACCTGTTTCCCCTGATAACAAAGCTATTCTATCATACAGCTTTCTTTTTTTCAATACATTGTGTTACCTTGACAAACCGATATAATTAGAATAAAATATAATAGACTATATATGATTTTGTAAGGTGTTTTATGAAATTGATAATTATAAAACTTTTTGTTGTTTTCATAAGAGCTCTTTATGCCTTTATGAAACTCAGAAAAACAGAAAATAAAATAGTCTGGCTTTCTCGTCAAAGCAACGAAAAATCCGAGGATATGAAAATGCTTTCGGATGAAATTTCAAAAATTTCACCTGAAACAAAGCAGGTTTTCAGACTTCGTCGTCTTGAAAATGAAAGTGGTCTTTCTGTTTCTTATATTTTCTTTATTTTAAGAGATATGTGGGAAATAGCATCTGCTAAAGTAGCTGTAACAGATACTTATTCAATTCCCGTTTCTTGCCTCAATCATAAAGAAAGTCTAACCGTATTTCAGATATGGCACGCTTTAGGTGCGGTTAAAAAATTCAGCCTGCAGTCTGCCGGAAAAGCACAAGGCAGGGATTTGGGTGTTGCAAAAGCAATGTCTATGCATAAAAACTATGATTTTGTAATTGCACCATCAAAGAAAACCGGTGGGTTTTATTGTGAGGCATTTGGTTGCACGGAAAATCAAATTTTAATTGCATCTCTCCCGAGAGTTGATGTTATTCTGGATGGCAATTCTCGCAATGAAGAGTTTATTGAGCTTAATCCTCAGTATAGAAATAAAAAGATAATCGTATATCTGCCTACATTCCGAGATGATGATACTTTTTATATCAAAAACCTTTTTGATGCTTTTAAGAATAACGAAGAATATGCTTTGGTAGTTTCGCCCCATCCCGCAACAAAAACTTCACAGGAATATGCATTTAACGGCAGTTTTTCAACCTATGATTTGGCGAAGCTTTCAGATGGTATAATTTCTGATTATTCTGCAACTGCTATTGAGTGTTCGTTGTTGGATAAGCCATTGTGGTTTTATGTTCCCGATTATGAGAAGTATAAAGCAGAAAAGGGCTTGAATATTGAAATAAAAAATGAATTTTCAGATGCTTGTTTTGAAAAAGAAAATGAGTTAATTAACTCAATTCAGAATGATGATTATGATTTTGATAACCTTAAAAGGTTTTCAGATAAATATGTTGAAAATAAAGGTACAGATAATACCAAAAAATTAGCAGGTATTATTTGCAACAAATTGTGATAGAGGGGTATTAAAATGAAAAGAATTTTAACCTATGGTACATTTGATTTATTGCATTACGGACATATCAGAATTTTGAAAAGAGCAAAAGAGTTAGGTGACTATCTTGTTGTTGCTCTTTCGACGGATGAATTCAACGCTACAAAGGGTAAAAAAGCATACCATAGCTATGAAACCCGCAAAAAAATGCTTGAAGCAATCAGATATGTTGACCTTGTTATTCCCGAAAATAACTGGGAACAGAAAATTCAAGATATTAAGGATTATAAAATTGATGTCGTTGTTATGGGGGATGACTGGGCAGGTAGCGATAAATTTGACTATCTTAAAGAATATTGCGAGGTTAAATTCCTTGAAAGAACCCCCGGTGTTTCAACAACAATGATTAAAAATGACCTTCAGCTCCAAGAAACTGTTGATGGGGTTGACCAGGTTCCGAGAACATAATTGAAATATTTCATTGTATCTGATGGAGTTTAGAAATGGTAAAAAAGATTATCAAAAGATTAAAAAGCTTTAAGAATAATTGTGAGCCCGCATATATTGAATATTGCAAATTGCCCATTGATGAAAAGCTTGTTCTTTTAGAAGGTGGACAAGGCTCAAATATTAACGGTAATATGTTTTCTATGCTTAAAGAGCTGAAAACAAATCCCAGATGGGCTGAGTATACCTGTGCCTTTGTTGTAACGGAAGATACCATCGAAAAGGCTAAAAAACGTATGGCGTTTTATGGCTTTAAGGATGTTATTCTCTCTGTTAGAAACTCAAAGCAATATCTTAAACATCTTGCAACAGCAAAATATGTTATGACAGATAACTCATTTCCGCCTTATTTTAATAAAAGGGAAGAGCAGATTTTCTTTAACACATGGCATGGAACACCCTTGAAAACTTTAGGTAAAGCCAATAAATCAAGCCTTAGCTCAATCGGTAATGTTCAGAAAAACTATCTTATGAGTGACTATGCACTTTTTCCGAACGAGTTTACAAGAAACGTGTTTATGGATGACTATTATCTTCGTGATATTTACAAAGGTAAAAGTCTTATTGCCAATTACCCGAGAAACTATATTTTCTATGATGCTCAAGCAGGCGTGGAAATGAAGAAAAAGCTTGGTTACGAAGGTAAGAAAATCTATGCATATATGCCCACATGGAGAGATGCGGCAAACGATACTCAAAAGGCGGCAAGCATCAAGGAAACAGAGGAAATTCTCAGAGAATTTGATGAAAAGCTGGATGATTCTTCCGTTCTTCTTGTGAATTTGCATTTTCTTTTGTCTTCAGAAATTAATTGCGATAAATATAAGCATGTTGAGTATTTCAGCGGCGATTATGATACCTATGAAATTTTGAATGCCTGTGACGGACTTGTTACAGACTATTCAAGCGTTTTTTTCGATTTTGCTATTACAGGTAAAAAAGTTATTCTTTTTGCTTATGATAAAGAAAAATATCTCAGCACCCGCGGAACCTATATGCCCTTTGAGGATTTGCCTTTTGCCATCGTGGAAAAGGTTGAAGATGTAGTCAAAGAAATGCAGAAGCCTTATGAGGTTTCTCAAGAATTTTTGGATGAATATTGTCCCAACGGCAGTATAGATAGCTGCGAAAAACTCTTTGAAATGCTTGTAACAGGGGAGAGTGAAGTTTATAAAATTGAAACCACAAATCCCGAAAACAAGAAAATCTGCCTCGTTTATGCAGGTGTGCTTCCCGATGCCCATTTTGATGGCTTGAGGATTTTTAAAGAGCAAAATCCGGAGTATAAGTATATTGTTGCGTATCGTCGTAATCTTTCTCAGAAGAAAAAGGATGCAATAGAGGCTATTGACCCTGCTATAACACTTTATGGATTATTAAATGCATTCCAATTCACATTTAAGGAGTTTTTTGTATTCCTTGTTTTCAGATTATTTGGTAAAGTTGTTTGCGGTGAAACTCTTTCAGCTTTCTTTGAAAGAGAAGCCAAGAGGATGTTCTATTCCTTCGAGCCTAATATGGTAGTTGATTTTTCTTGCGGTAATGTAATTATTGCGGGACTTCTCAATAAACTTAAAGGTGAAAAGAAAAATGTAAAGCATGGTGATTTCTTCGCAGTTGCAAACAAAACGAAGAAAATTAATGATTTCGTTTATAAGTTCGAAAAGATAAACAATTTTGTAACTGTTGACCTTTTTGAAGCAGAAAATAAGGCTTATGTTGAGAACAATGAAACCGGTGAGGCACATGCGAGTTTAAGGAAAAAATCCCGAATGAAGAATATCCTTCCCTTGTATTATAATAAAGCAGGGAAGCTTAAATGCATCAGCTTGTTCCGGCTTACAACTCCAAAACCCGTAGCTTTAAAAGATACAGTTATTTATGTTGGCGAAAATCGTTATAAGCCAAAGTATTTTGCTTCCAAAAAGAAAGCAAAAAAATCTCATTTTGGTATTTATTCTTTCAGCGTTCCTATGTCGGATGTTATAAATCTTCCTGCAACAAATATGGTTGCACTTGAATATAAGGACCAATACGGTTTTATTGTTCAATGCCATATTATATATTGGTCATTGCTTAAAATGTTCCTTGGCCTTCGTGGGCCGATGAATATTGATAAAGAAAGCTCAACTGTTGCAATTTTCAGACAATCTCAGAAGCAAAGACTTAATATTTATGTTCGTTCAGTTAATGTTACTGATAAAATTTCTCACAGAGTAAAGCAGGTTGTGGCTTATGGGCTGTCACTTTTATGGCATTCTGAAAAAGCAAAGAAGCTTGTTCTTCTTTATGAGAAAAACTCTTCAAAATATGAAGAAAGTGCGAGCGTGCTTTTTGAAAACCTTATTGATTCGGGCTATAAAAATGCATATTTCATCGTAACTAAGGATTATGAGTTTTTTGACAGAATTCCGGAGAGATACTTGAGCAATATTATTTATAAATATTCGTTTAAGCACTATTTGTATTTCTTTAAATCCAAAACATTCATAGGTACAGAGGCAATCGCCCACTCGATTGATCTTAAAACCTTCAATCTTCTTGCCTTGAAGAAAATTGCAAGTAAAAATCTGAACTATGTATTCTTGCAGCATGGTGTTATGTATATGGTTTCTCTAAATTCCGAGTCACGAAAAATGTTTAAGAGAAAAAATTTAAACGGAAAATACAGAGTTGTCGTTTCATCTCAGGCAGAGGCTGACCATTTTACAACATTAGGAAGACACTACGACGAGGATATTTATATAACCGGTCTTCCTAAATTTGACCGTAACACTCATAACGAAAATGCAGACAAAATTGTTATTATGCCTACCTGGAGACCGTGGGAAATCAATGAAGCAAGAACAGACTTCACTCAGACTCCGTACTTTAAAATGCTTATGAAGCTTTATGATGCAGTTCCCGAGCAGCTTAAAGAAAAGGTTATAATTCTTCCTCATCCGCTTATTGTGAATGAACTCAGTAAGCTTTCTGAAACTCTTACCAAGAAAATAGTTCTTGATGCAAGATATGACGATATTCTTAAAGATACCGCCGTTCTTATTACAGACTATTCTTCAATAGCATATGATGCCTTCTATCGTGGTGCAAGAGTAATATTCTATTGGGAAGAAAAAGATTATTGTATGATGCAGTATGGTCCATCAACTGTTCTTATGCTTAATGAAGAAAACGTTTACGGCGATTTTGCCTATAACGATGAAAATCTCGGTGAGATTATTGAGAAAAACTATAACAATCTTCAGACTGAAGAACAGAAAAATAAGTATTCAAAGCTTGTTAATTTCCGTGACGGAAAGAATACAGAGCGTCTTATCAAATTCTTGAAGGAAGACGGAATTATCTAAAACCTAATAACTATAAAGAATTGTGTTATCAGTGAGTAACACAATTCTTTTTTTATTTTCTCGTCTTTATGTGACAATTTTCTCTGTAGTAAAAAGTTAAACTTAAAATATATTCAAAAGGAGGAGTAAATATGCCTGTAACTTTTAAAAACAGAAACGGCACATTAACTGCATTTATTAAGGGTGAAATAGACCACCATACAGTACCGGGAATAAGAGATGAAATTGATGATGCCTTTGTGAGCGTTGAAAATATCAATGCTCTTGTTCTCGATTTTTATGATGTAACCTTTATGGATAGCTCGGGAGTAGGTCTTGTTATGGGGCGGTATCGTCTTGCTTCGGGTAGGGGTAAAAAATTGAAAGTTAATAATCTTTCAAAAAGAGATTACACCATTATGAAAATGTCCGGAATAGAAAAATTGGCCGAAATTAATATGAAAAATGAGGTGTATATATGAAGAAGATAAATGAATTGAAAATGGTGTTCGACAGTCGTTCTGTTAATGAAAGCTTTTCCCGTATGGCAGTTTCAGCCTTTTCATCTCAGCTTGATATGACAGTTGAAGAATTAGGTGATATTAAAACTGTTGTAAGCGAGGCGGTAACAAATTGCATTGTTCACGCCTATAAAAACACAATAGGAAAAATCTACATAACCTGTTCAGTTTTTGAAGAGGGAATTGTCCGTATAACTGTTCGTGACAAAGGTTGCGGAATTGAAGATGTTGAAAAGGCGAGGGAGCCTCTTTATACAAGCGTTGGCGGTGATCGCTCGGGCTTGGGCTTTTCTGTTATGGAAAGCTTTTCCGATAAGCTTCGGGTTCGCTCAAAGGTGGGAGTGGGCACAACAGTAACAATCGAGAAAAGAATTTGCGGTAAAACAAAATGACCCCAAGAGAAAAAAGAATAAATGATAATTTAGGTCTTGTTCATTCCTGTGCTCAAAGGTTTAAAAATCGGGGCGTAGAGTATGATGATTTGTTTCAAGCGGGTTGCGTAGGTCTTATTAAGGCAGCGGATGGATTCGATGAAAGTCTTGGATTCGTTTTTTCAACCTATGCAGTACCTGCCATATTAGGTGAAATGAAACGAATTTTTCGTGATGGAGGAGCTGTTAAAGTCAGTCGGTCAATAAAAGAGCGTTCAAGAGAAATCTGGCTGGAAAAAGAAAGGCTCGAAAATGAAAAGGGGTATGAACCGACTTTAACAGAAATTGCGGAAAGAGTAGGGCTGAGCGTTTATGAAACAAGTGAGCTTTTACTGGCATCTCAGCCTGTTATTTCGCTTACCTCGGGTGACAGTGAAAATGATGAAAAACAGTTTGAGATACCTGTTGATAGCGAGGAAGAAAAAATCAATGAAAAATTAACCCTTGATAAGTGTATAAATGAACTTAACGAAAAAGACAGAAAGCTCATTGAACTGCGATATTTTATGTCAAAAACTCAGACGGAAGTAGCCTGTAAATTAGGAATGTCACAGGTGCAGGTTTCAAGAAGAGAAAAGAAAATTTTAAAAGAAATAAGAGAAAAAATGACCGTTTAGCCTAACATAACAAAAATATGGGTTCAAGCTTATAAAAGAATGTTAAAAATGATAGGTCGAAAAATGAGAAATTCTCTTGAAAAAATAGGGGAATTAGTATAAAATATATTCGGTAAAAAATTAACAATATAAAAATGTTAAAAGGAGTAATCAAAAATGGGTCTTTTAAACAAGAAAACAGTTGATGATATCAACGCAAAAGGCAAAAAGGTACTTGTTCGTTGCGATTTTAACGTTCCGCTTAAAGATGGCGTTATTACAGACGAAAACCGTATTACAGCCGCTCTCCCCACAATCAAAAAGCTTCTCGATGATGGTGCTCAAGTTATCCTTTGCTCTCACCTCGGCAAAGTTAAAAACGGCCCCAATGAAAAAGAAAGCCTTGCTCCGGTAGCAAAAAGACTTTCCGAGCTTCTCGGTAAGGACGTTGTTTTCGCAGCAGACGATGTTGTTGTTGGCGAAAATGCTAAAAAGGCAGTAGCAGAAATGAAAGATGGCGATGTTGTTCTTCTTCAGAACACTCGTTTCCGTCCCGAAGAAACAAAGAATGGTGAAGCATTCTCAAAAGAACTTGCTTCTCTTTGCGATATCTATGTAAACGATGCTTTCGGTGCTGCTCACAGAGCACACTGCTCAACAGTTGGTGTTGCTTCCTTCGTTGAAGAAGCTGCAGTTGGTTACCTTATGGGTAAAGAGCTCAAATACCTTGGCAATGCTGTTGAAGATCCTCAGAGACCTTTCGTTACAATTCTCGGTGGTGCAAAGGTTGCTGATAAGCTCAATGTTATCGAGAATCTTCTTAACAAAGCAGATACTCTTATTATCGGTGGCGGTATGGCTTACACATTCCTTGCAGCTAAAGGCTATGGCGTAGGTACATCTCTCCTTGATGAAACAAAGATTGACTATTGTAAAGATATGCTTGCTAAAGCAGAGGAAAAAGGCGTTCAGATTCTTCTTCCTGTTGATGTTACAATCGCAAAGGATTTCCCCAATCCTATCGATGCTGAAATTGAAGTTTCTGTTTGCGATGCTGACAAGATTCCTGCTGATATGATGGGTCTTGATATCGGTACAAAAACAGCAGAGCTTTATGCAGAAGCAGTTAAAGCTGCAAAAACAGTTGTTTGGAACGGACCTATGGGCGTTTTCGAAAACCCCGTTCTTGCAAAAGGTACTATTGCAGTTGCTAAATCTCTTGCTGAAACAGATGCAGTTACAATTATCGGTGGTGGCGACTCTGCAGCAGCAGTTAACACTCTCGGCTTCGGTGCTAAGATGACTCACATCTCAACAGGTGGCGGCGCATCTCTCGAATTCCTTGAGGGTAAAGCACTTCCCGGTATCGAAGCAGTTAACGATAAATAATATAGCACACATCCTGCGCATTTTAGTCACCCGAACTCGCGTATCTTTATACGCTTCGGGGTGCCTAAAAAGCACATTATGCGCACTCTATTATTTATCACTGCTCAGTTAGTTTAATAAATACTTTTAATTATGGCTTAGCCACATAATTCCGAATTTCGAATTCCGAATTTCGAATTTTTAGTGAAAGGTTTAATTGATATGGATAAATCACTTCGTAAAGCAGTTATCGCAGGTAACTGGAAAATGAACAAAACTCCCGATGAAGCAAAAGCTATCATCAACGAAATGAAACCCCTTGTTGCAGATGCTGATTGCGACGTAGTTCTCTGCGTTCCTTATATCGACATTTTTGCAGCACAGGAAGCAGCTGCAGGCTCCAATATCAAAATTGGTGCAGAAAATTGCCACTGGGCAGAAAGCGGTGCTTTCACAGGTGAAGTTTCTGCTCCCATGCTTAAAGCTATCGGTGTTGAATATGTTATTATCGGTCACTCCGAAAGAAGACAGTATTTCGGCGAAACTGATGAAACAGTTAATAAGAGAGTAAGAGCAGCTCTTGACAGCGGTCTTACAGTAATCCTTTGCGTTGGCGAGCTTCTCGATGAACGTAAAAAAGGCGTTACAATGGAAGTTGTTCGTTCTCAGACAAAAATCGCTCTTCAAGGCGTTTTAGCTGAAGAGCTTGACAGAATTATCATCGCTTACGAACCCGTTTGGGCTATTGGTACAGGCGAAACTGCAACAGCAGAGCAGGCAAATGAAGTTAACCATGCAATCCGTGAGGTTCTTGGTGAAATCTATTGCCCCAAATGTGCAAGCCGCGTAACAATTCAGTATGGCGGTTCTATGAATGCAGGTAACGCAGCAGAGCTTTTAGCTCAGGTTGATGTTGACGGCGGTCTTATCGGCGGTGCATCTCTTAAAGCAGCAGATTTCTCTGTAATTGTTAAAGCAGCAAGCGTTTAATTAAAATAAAAAGCAGGGCAGACCTTATGTCTGCCCTTTTATAAAGGTGATATAAAATGTCTGAAAAAGTACTTTTAGTTGTTATGGACGGTGTTGGTTACTCAAAAACAGGTCTTGGTGACGCTGTTACACTTGCTAACACACCCGTTCTTGACAAGCTTCTTAAAGAATGTCCCAACACTCGCCTTAAAGCTCATGGCTCGGCAGTAGGTCTTCCCTCTGATGACGATATGGGTAACAGCGAGGTTGGTCATAATGCTCTCGGTTGCGGTCAGGTTTATTCTCAAGGCGCAAAGCTTGTTAATGAGTCTATCGAATCCGGCAAAATCTATGAATCAACTGCTTGGAAAGAGGTTGCAGGCAACTGTGTTGAGCAAAACTCAACTCTTCATTTTATCGGTCTTCTTTCCGATGGTAATGTTCACTCAAATATTTCCCACCTTATTGCAATGCTCAAACAGGCAAAAGCAGAGGGTGTAAAGAGCGTTCGTGCTCATATTCTTCTTGACGGTCGTGATGTTCCTGCAACATCCGGTCTTGTTTACGTTGCAGAGCTTGAAAAGGCTCTTGCTGAGCTTAATGATGATAGTTTCTGCGGTAAAATCGCATCGGGCGGCGGCAGAATGGTTATTACAATGGACCGTTACGAAGCTAACTGGAATATGGTTAAGCTTGGTTGGGATACTCACGTTAAGGGCATCGGCAGACAGTTTGCAAGCGCAACTGAGGCTATTGAAACCTATCGTGCAGAAAACGATGGCGTTATCGACCAGGATTTACCTCCCTTTGTTATTGCTGAAAACGGTGAACCCGTTGGAGCAATCAAGGATGGGGACAGCGTAGTTCTCTTCAACTTCCGTGGTGACCGTGCTATTGAGCTTTCAATGGCATTTGATAACGAGGAATTCACTGCATTTGACAGAGGTGCAAAGCCCGATGTTGTTTACGCAGGTATGCTTCAGTATGACGGTGACCTTAAGCTTCCCGCAAGATTCCTTGTTAATCCTCCAGAAATTAAAGATACTCTTTCAGAGCTTCTTGTTTCAAAGGGTATGAATCAGTTTGCAGTTTCCGAAACACAGAAATACGGTCATGTAACATATTTCTGGAACGGTAACAAGAGCGACAAATTCTCAGAAGAGCTCGAAACATATATGGAAATTCCTTCCGATAAGGTTTCCTTTGACGAAAGACCCTGGATGAAATCTGCAGAGGTTACAGATGCAGTTATCGAAGCTATGGAAAGCGGTAAATATGATTTCATTCGTTGCAACTACCCTAATGGTGATATGGTTGGCCATACAGGTAACCTTGATGCAACAATCACAGCAGTTGAAGCAGTTGACCTTGGTCTTGCAAGAGTTCTCAAAGCAGCAGATAAATGCGGTGTAACAGTTCTTATTACTGCTGACCACGGTAACGCTGACGAAATGCTTGAAAAGGACAAAAAGGGTAACATTGCTCCCAGAACAGCACACTCCCTTAACGAAGTTCCTTTCATCGTTTACAGCAAAAATTCTTATGAGCTTAAAGACGGTGCATTCGGTCTTGCAAACGTTGCTCCCACAGTTGCAACTATCTTCGGTATCGAACCCTATGCTTCATGGGAAGAATCAATGATTAAATAAATCTATAACAAAATCACCGTTACTTACATTTTTGGTAAGTAACGGTGATTCTAAATTTAATTTCTTATTAACTTATAATTCCCGCTTTTGAGGATTCTTAATAAATCATCGTTTGTTTTTATCGGCTCTCCTGTTATTATTCCGCCTAAGCCAACGCCTGTTTCTCTGTGGCAGTCACTACCGCTTGTTTTGATTTTCGCTTTTATTTCTTCTGCCCATTTTAGAGAGTTATCGTTTGCTTCTTTATCTGCTTTACCGTTAAACACCTCAATTCCGTCAAGATATTTGGGGTTAGCTCTTCTTATAAACTGTCTAAACGGGTGTGCTTGAATAAAAATACAACCTTTTTCTCTGAATAATTTGCTTGCTTTCCTAATATAAAGTGAAAGCAAGAAGGGGAGTTCATAAAGCATTTCTTCCGTAACACCATAGATTAAATAATCATTAACAGTTGCATAAAATCTTAATTCAACACCAAGAAGAACAGAGAAATCTTCTGTTTCGAAATTTTTTGCCTTCCTGTAGCCCTCAAGGAAATGGTCGATAGCCTTCTTCTTGTTAAAAAACTCGGAAATGTGAAAGGTCATAGGGGAATAGTGGTCGGTTATAACAATTCCCGAATAGCCTGCTTCTTTATATTTCTTTACAAGCTCTTCAGCGTCTAATTGACCGCACCAGCTTGTGTTATTTGTATGAGCGTGTATTTCGTATTTATATTCCATATTTGCACCTTAAATAATAAATTCTTTTGACATTATACATTTAATAGCTTTAATAATCAATGGTTAAAAATAAAAACACTTGAAAAAAGACAAAATTTAGTATATGCTATTAACATATTGAATTAAGGAGTAGATAATATGACAGGAATACATATTATTGATGCTTTTTTAAGCATTTTAGTTACTATTTGTATGCTTCTCACAGGTGTTATGGATTCAGGCGAGGCAACAGCCACCCCCGAGGTTGAGCTTGTAAGAGAAGATAAGCTTGTTTTTCTTGATGCTTTCAAGTCGGGACAGGGTGTTACAACTGACGGTAAATATTTTTATACATCGGGCTCTCTTACCGCTTTCGGTATGACAAGTATTGCAAAATGGAATGCGGAAACTATGGAGGTTCTCGTTAAAAATGATTCTCCAATTCCTCAGGAATATATTGATAACTATGGTAGCGACCATGTAGGCGGAATAAGCTACTATGACGGCAAAATCTATGCGGCAGTTGAAAATGAAGCAGAGGATTTACCTCTTGTTATAACCTATGATTCCCGCACACTCCATGTTGTTGATGTTTTCGAATTGCCTAATGATAATCTTCCGGATGGTATTCCGTGGTGCTGCGTTGACGGCGAAAACGGATATCTCTATTGCTCACAGTTTAACGAGGTAAATGAAATTCTTGCATTTGACCTTGATACAATGGAGTTTTCACATGTGATTCCTTTGTCAGAGCAGGTTGTTCGTATTCAAGGCGGCGAGGTTTATGACGGCATTCTTTATCTCTCTTCCGATATTGAGCATAGTAACGACGATAAGATTATGACTGTTGATGTTGAAAGCGGTATTGTTAAAGAGCTTTGCACCCGTTCCCTTCCCTCTATGGCAGGTAACGAGGCAGAGGGCGTAACAGTATTCCCGATGGAAGACGGCACATTTATCCATGTTCTTGACTATGATAAAACAGTCGGTGTTTATTTAAGACACTATAAATTGGCTGAATAAAATTTTAGAACCCCTTAAAACTGAATGTCAGTTTTAAGGGGTTCATTAGTTATAAATCAAACATTAAATCTAAAGAGAACAATATCTCCATCCTGCATTACATATTCTTTGCCTTCGGAGCGAACAAGACCCTTTTCCTTTGCAACTGCCATTGAACCGCATTCCATAAGCACGTCAAAGGAAACAACCTCTGCACGAATGAAGCCTCTTTCAAAGTCAGAGTGGATTTTTCCGGCAGCTTGAGGAGCTTTTGTGCCTTTCTTAATTGTCCAGGCTCTTACTTCGGGCTGACCTGCAGTAAGGTAGCTCATAAGACCGAGGAGGTCATAGCTTCTTTCGATAAGTAAATCAAGACCGCCTGTCGAAACGCCAAGCTCAGAAAGAAACATTTCTTTTTCTTCCGGGTCAAGCTCTGCAATCTGTGCTTCAAGCTCTGCGCAAATGGGAAGAACCTGGCTGCCTTCCTCTTCTGCAAGAGCTTTAACTGCATTATAACGGGCATTGGACTCGATTTTTGAAGCAAAGTCCTCTTCGCTCATATTACAAGCGTAAATAACGGGCTTTGATGTAAGTAATGCAACTGAATCAAGGATTTCCTTTTCATCGTCTCTAAGCTCAACTGCTCTTGCACATATACCGTTGTCAAGTGCCTCTCTAACTTTTTCGAGAATTGAAAGCTCTGCGGCGAGAGTTTTATCGCCCTTCATAGCCTTCGTTGTTCTGTCAATTCTTCTCTGGAGAATTTCAGCATCAGAGAGGATAAGCTCAAGGTTAATTGTTTCAATATCTCTCTGGGGGTCAACAGACCCGTCAACGTGCATAATATCGTCATTATCAAAGCAGCGAACAACGTGAATAATTGCGTCAACCTCACGGATGTGAGAAAGGAATTTGTTGCCTAAGCCTTCGCCCTTTGAAGCACCCTTAACAAGACCTGCAATATCAACAAATTCGATTGTTGCAGGTGTAACCTTAACAGGATTATACATTTCACAGAGGGCATCAAGACGTTTATCGGGAACTGCAACAACGCCCACATTGGGCTCGATTGTGCAGAAAGCGTAGTTAGCTGCTTGAGCACCAGCATTTGTAAGTGCATTAAAAAGTGTACTTTTACCAACGTTGGGAAGACCAACAATACCAAGTTTCATATATTAAACTTCCTTTTCAAAATATCGCCCAATATTTTAACACATTATAATATGTATTTCAATATTTTACTTATAAATATTATTTTTGTATAGTAAGGAATTACATACCAATACTATTTTTGAGGTGATTATTTGGATTTCAGAACAGACCTTGCTCTTGAACGCAGGGAAATGATTAATGAAGATATTGAGGGTGTCGTGGTTTCAAAAACGGAAAATGATGAATGTAAAACAACTATAATTGAGATTAAAACTGAAGAGGCAGCAAAAAGATTAGGGAAAGGTGTAGGAAAATATATTACCCTTGAAATGAATGCATTTTCCGATGAAGCTGCAGTTAGTGACGGAAGACTTAATGCCATTACCGAAAGTATAAAACAGCTTTTGCCCAAGGGTGATGGTGCCGTTCTTGTGGCAGGAGTTGGAAACGAAGATATTACATCCGATGCTCTCGGACCTAATACTGCATCACAGATTTTTGCCACAAGACATATTAATGAGGAGGTGCAGAAAGCCGCAGGCTTTTCGGAGGATTTGCGTCCTGTAGCCGCAGTTTCTGCAGGTGTTTTAGGTAAAACGGGAATAGAGTCGGGGGAGTATATAAAAAGCATCTGCGAGACTGTTAAGCCCCAATGCGTAATTACTGTTGATGCTCTTGCGGCAGGTAGCGTTGAAAGGCTCGGCACAACTGTGCAGATGTCCGATACGGGTATAGCTCCCGGTTCGGGCATAGGTAACACAAGAGCAAGAATTGACGAGGTTTTTTTAGACGTGCCCGTAATTGCCATTGGAGTTCCAACTGTTGTTGATGCAATTTCTCTTTCGTCGGAGCTTTCGGGGATTTCACCCGAAAAGCTTGATAAATCAAAGCTTTTAAATGGTGAAAGGATGATTGTTGCTCCGAAAGATATTGATTTACTTGTAAAAAATGCTTCCTATCTTTTGGCTCTTTCAATAAATTGCGCCCTGCAACCCACATTAACACCTAAGGAATTGTACGCTCTTATGTGATATTAACCAAAATGCTCTCATACGTTATATGGGGAGGTGTTTTGTTGAAACGTAAAAATAGTTTTATTAATAGCTTTCTTTGTTTATTAATTTGTGCTTCACTCGTTTTTTCTGTAATATATGGTGGTGATTATATAAGCGGTAAATTAATAAATGCTGCAACTGATTTGCTTTCGTTGAAAAGTGATTTTCAAAGTGCGGATTTATCAGTGAATAATGCATTTAATAACAGTAGTACAACCTTTTCTCCGTCGGGCTTTGGCGGCGGGGGATATAATGTTGTTACCTATAAAAATGGTGCACCGTCAGATATTCTTGAGCTTATGGAGGAAGCAAAAGGATTTTATAAAAATTTGAAGAAAACAGGGGATATCAAAGAGCAACAATTCTGTACAAGTGCAACGGGTACTTCCTTTGGTGCGGTTTCTGTCAATAACAAAACCGATGAAAATATTAGTATTAAAAATCTTTTAAACCAAACTCCGCAGTATAAGAAAATAACAAAGGATGAGCCGTATATTCTGGTTTATCATACCCATACAACCGAGGGTTACGAGCTTCTTGATTTAGGCTGGTATTCAAATCAATATAATTCACGAACCAAAGACTCTCGTAAAAATATGGTAAGAGTAGGGGAAGAGCTTGTTAAAGAACTCCAAAAAGCAGGGTATAAGGTTATTCACGATAAAACTGTTTATGACAGCAGTTATAACGGTGCTTATTCCCGTTCTCTTGTAAGTGTAGAAAAATATCTGGAAAAGTATCCGTCTATAGTGTTAACTCTTGATGTTCACAGAGATGCAATTCATTATGATAACGGTACGAAGTGTAAGCCGACGGCGGAAATAAATGGTAAAAAAGCCGCACAGGTTATGATTATAAGCGGATGTGAGGGCGACGGAGTTGAGGATTTTCCGAATTGGAAAGATAATCTTACCTTCGCTCTTCATTTGCAGAACACGGTCGAGGAAAACTATGACGGCTTGATGCGTCCTGTTTTCTTTTGTAACAGAAAATATAATATGCATGTTACTCCCTGTTCGCTTTTACTTGAATTCGGCACAGATGCAAACACCTTGGAAGAGGCGGTTTATTCTGCGTCTTTAATCGGAAAAGCTGTATCGGAAATGTTAGATAAGGAAATGGAAAAATGAAAGAATTTAACAAGCTTTTTAATATTTTTACCGTTCTTGCAATTATAATAATGCTCCTTACAACAGTTGTTGCAGCGAGTATTACGGTTATCGAAAAAGGTAAGAGTAATTTGTATTCGGTAAATGCAACAATAAACGAGAATGTAATTCGTTAATAATGCATTAAGGTATTTTAAAAAGTAAGAAATTTTTGTAAAAATCTTAAAATTCTATTGAAAACGGCAGCGTTTTATTGTAGAATATTAGCAAATATAACTATTGTCTGATACACTAATGCAATAGTTAATTTTTAGGAGATGAAACATTTGTCAGTAAAACTCAACACACGCTATCTTGAGGGCTTTGTTAACGAAAACGATGTCCAGGGTATTTCTCCCGAGGTAACGGCTGCGGTTGAACTTCTTAACTCCCGCACAGGTGCAGGAAATGACTTCCTTGGTTGGTTGGATTTACCTGTTGACTACGATAAGGAAGAGTTCACACGTATAAAAAAAGCCGCAGAGAAAATCCGAAATGATAGTGACGTTCTCGTTGTTATCGGTATCGGAGGTTCTTATTTAGGTGCCAGAGCGGCAATCGAATTTTGCAAATCCCAAAACCGTAACTTGCTTGAAAAACCTCAGATTATTTTTGCAGGAAATACTCTTTCCTCTTCAGCACTTGCAGAAGCTATCGCTCTTTGTGAGGGCAAGGATTTTTCAGTAAATGTTATTTCAAAATCGGGTACTACTACTGAACCCACAATCGCATTCAGAGTATTTAAAGAAATGCTCGAAAAAAAATACGGCAAAGAAGAAGCTGCGAAAAGAATTTATGCTACAACCGATAAAGCAAGAGGAACTCTTAAAGAGCTTTCCGACAGAGAGGGCTATGAAACCTTCGTTATTCCCGATGATGTCGGTGGCAGATATTCGGTTTTAACAGCAGTTGGCCTTCTTCCTATCGCAGTTGCAGGAATCAATATTGATTCGATGATGCAGGGTGCGGCAGATGCCCGTGAAAAATTTGCAGACGGCGACGTTTTCACAAACGACTGTTATAAATATGCCGCAATGCGAAACATTCTTTATCGTAAAGGCAAGTCTGTGGAAATGATGATTTCCTATGAGCCCGATTACACAATGATGAATGAATGGTTCAAACAGCTTTACGGCGAAAGTGAAGGTAAAAACGGCAAAGGTCTTTACCCCTCATCTGCAGTTTTCTCAACTGATCTTCATTCTCTCGGTCAGTATGTTCAAGAGGGTGAAAGGGTAATGTTTGAAACAGTTGTTACCTTTGATAAACCTAAGCAAGAGCTTATCATTGGTCTTGACCCCGAAAATGGCGATGGATTTAATTTTGTTGCAGGAAAATCAGTTAACTATGTTAATCAGAAGGCCTTCCTCGGAACAATCCTTGCTCATACAGACGGTAAGGTTCCCAATATGGTTCTTGAAATTTCAGAAATGAATGAATATGATTTCGGTTATCTCGTTTATTTCCTTGAAAAAGCTTGTGCGGTATCCGGTTATATCTTAGGAATCAATCCTTTTGATCAGCCCGGTGTTGAAAGCTATAAGAAGAATATGTTCGCTCTTCTCGGCAAACCCGGCTATGAGGAGCATAAGAAAGCTCTTGAAGCAAGACTTTCTTAATTGGCAGGAATTTCCTGCTACATAAAAATTTGGAAAAATCGCCATTAGGCGAGATTATAAACAACGGAGGTAAATCATTATGATTAAACTTATTATCGGCAACAAAGGTTCCGGCAAAACAAAGAGACTCATCAATCTCATTAACGAGGCGGTTGAAAAATCCAACGGAACAGTAGTTTGCATTGAAAAATCTCCCTTACTTACTTACGAAGTAACTCACAAAGCAAGACTTATCGAAACCGAAAGATTCGGCGTAGAGGGTTGCGATGCTTTCTATGGTATGGTTTGCGGTATTATCGCTCAGGACCATGATATTACAGAAATTTTCGTTGATGCAACATTCAAAATTGTGGGTAGAGATTATGATGCTTTTGCAGCTCTTATTATCAAGCTTAGCAAAGTATCTGCTGATAATGAAATTGATATCGTTTTCACAGTTTCCGAAGATGAAGCAAATCTTCCTGCAGCTCTCTTTGAGAGTGCACAGAAAATCTGATGAGATTTTTAATCCCCTCTGCAAAAGAGGGGAATTTTTTTGCTTTTCTTATTGACAAAATGTGATTTAGATAATATAATACTTGGGTATGTTGAGAGGTATAGTATATGATTATCGAACTTGAATCTGTTTTTAATACGGATGGGTTGAAAATTCCCTTTGATTATGAGCTTTCCTTAAGCTCTATTGAGGTGTCGGGCTTTTCTCCTATTACCGAGCCTGTAAAGGTAAGCGGTTTCGTTGAAAACAAAGCAGGAATCGTTAATCTCAAGGCAAGTGCCGCACTTAAATACGAAGCTCCTTGCGATCGTTGTGCGGAGAATGTAATTTCGCAGTTCTCATTCCCTGTTGAGCATACTCTCGTTGTTACACTCGAAAGTGGCGATAATGACGATTTCCTCGAGGTGCCCAATATGCGACTTAACCTTGACGAGCTTGTTGAGGAAGATGTTAATCTCGCTCTTCCCTCAAAATACCTTTGCAACGAAAATTGTAAAGGTCTTTGCTCAACTTGCGGCAAGAACCTTAACAAATCCCAATGTGACTGTAAAGCCCCAATCGATCCGCGAATGGAAGTGCTTTTACAGCTTTTGGATGACTAAGTTATTAATTATTTAAATTCTATAGGAGGTAGTACTAATGGCAGTACCTAAGAGAAGAGTTTCTAAAGCAAGACGTGACAAAAGAAGATCCAACGTTTGGAAAATGGACGCAGCAGCACTTGTAAAGTGCCCCAAATGCGGTGAGTTCAAAAGACCTCACAGACTTTGCACAGCATGTGGCTATTACAACGGCAAACAGGTTATCGAAGTAGCAGAATAATCTGTAAGTGCAATAGTATTTCTGATTAAAAGGGCGGTGGGAAAATTCTCCCCGCCCTATTGGACTGTAATAATCAAAATATGAAATGTGGTGAAAGAATGTCTGTTATTATTGAAAAAGTGTGTCCCGATTCCTATGGCGAAAAAGCAGGAGCTTTAGCAGGGGATGAGCTTGTTAAAATCAATAGCCATGAAGTATTTGATGTTCTCGATTACCGCTTTTATATTCAAAGTCGTAAGCTTAAGTTAGAAATTTTAAGAAACGGCGAAACGGTAGTTATCAATATAAGAAAAAGTGACGAATACGCCGATATTGGCCTTGAATTCAAAACATATCTTATGGATAAGCAGCATTCCTGCAAAAACAAATGTGTTTTCTGCTTTGTTGACCAGATGCCAAAGGGTATGAGAGATACCCTTTATTTTAAAGACGATGATTCAAGAATGTCCTTTCTTTTCGGTAACTATATAACCTTAACAGGACTTTGTGAAAGAGAAGTGCAACGAATTATTGATATGCACATTTCACCCATTAATATTTCCGTTCACACAATGAATCCCAAGCTCCGTGTTGAAATGATGAAAAATCGTTTTGCAGGGGATAGTCTTAAAATTCTTGATAGATTTTCTGAAAACGGAATCGAAATGAACACTCAGCTTGTTCTATGTCCCGGTATAAATGATGGCGATGAGCTCCGCTTTTCCTTGGAAGAGCTTTCAAAGCTTTCTCCGAGTGTTAAAAGTGTAGCCGCAGTTCCCGTAGGTCTTACAAAATTCCGTGATGGTCTTTACCCCTTGAGAAGCTATACCAAAGAAGAAGCGTCAAATGTTATTGATATAATTGATGAATTTAATGCGCATTTTTCTTTCTATAACGGAGGAAAAACTCTTGCTTATGCTTCTGATGAATTCTATCTCATAGCAGAGCGTGAGCTTCCCGATGCAGATTATTACGGTGAGTTTTCCCAGCTTGATAACGGTGTGGGTATGTGTGCTTTGTTAAAAGAAGAATTCCTTGACGCTCTTGAAGATGCAGAAGTTAAGGAGGTAAACCGCAATATTACCGTTGCAACAGGTTATGCGGCTCATAGTCTTATTTCAAGCCTATGTAAAAAGGCAGAAGAAAAATTTCAAGGCTTGAAAATAAATGTAATAAAAATTAAAAATGACTTTTTCGGTGATACTGTTACTGTTGCAGGTCTTATAACCGGTGCAGATTTTAAGGCACAGTTAAAGGACTTGAATTTAGGAGAAGAGCTTTTGATTCCCAGAGTTTCTTTAAGAAACGAGGGTGATAAATTCCTCGATGATGTTACGATTGATGAACTTTCGAAAGATTTAAAAATAAAAGTTACACCCGTTGAAAACGATGGTGCAGTATTGCTTTATACAATAATAAACGGAGGTGCTTAATATGGCAAGACCGGTTGTTGCCATTGTCGGCAGACCTAATGTAGGTAAATCTACACTTTTCAACAAGCTTACAGGTACCCGCCTTGCGATTGTTGATAATACTCCCGGTGTTACCCGTGACCGCCTTTTTGGTGATTGCGAGTGGCTGGGGCATAATATGCTTCTTGTTGATACAGGCGGTATTGAGCCTTACTCAAATGATGTTATTCTTTCTCAGATGCGTCGTCAAGCACAGCTTGCCATTGATAGTGCCAATGTAATTATCTTAGTTACTGATGTTCGTGACGGTGTTGTGGCAACTGATGAAGAGGTTGCAACTATGCTTCAGAAAAGCGGTAAACCTATTGTTTTAGCAGTTAATAAATGCGATGGCTTAGGTGCACCACCACCTGAGCTTTATGAATTCTATAACCTTGGTCTTGGAGACCCGTTCCCCGTATCTTCTGTTCACGGCCACGGAACAGGCGACCTTCTTGACGAGGTTTTGAAGCATCTTCCCGAAGAATATCTTACAGAGGATAATGACGAGGATGACTATATTAAGGTTGCGGTTATCGGTAAACCCAATGTTGGTAAATCCTCGCTTGTTAACAAGATTATCGGTGAAGAAAGAATGATTGTTTCCAATATTGCAGGAACAACCAGAGATGCTACTGATAGCTTTGTTGAGAATGAACACGGTAAATTTATGTTCATTGATACTGCAGGTCTTCGCCGTAAATCAAAGGTTGAGGATGCGGTTGAAAAATACAGCGTTCTGAGAACAGATATGGCAGTTGAAAGAGCCAATGTCTGCGTTATTATGATAGATGCCCTTGAGGGCTTTACTGAGCAGGACAGCAAGGTTGCAGGCCGTGCCTTAGAGCAGGGTAAGGGCTGCATTATTGCGGTTAATAAATGGGATGCCTATGCAAAGGATGGCAAAACAATGGACTCCTACCGCAAACAGTTAATGAAGGATTTTTCGTTTATGTCCTTTGCTCCTATCATTTTCATTTCGGCAAAAACAGGTCAACGAGTAGACAGACTTTATGAGCTTATTAAATTCGTTGATACTCAGAATGCAATGCGAATCAAAACAGGTCAGCTCAATGAAATTCTTGCAGCGGCAACTCTCCGAGTTCAGCCACCAACAGATAAAGGCAAACGTCTTAAAATTTATTATATGACCCAAGCCTCAACAAGACCACCAACATTCGTTTGCTTCGTTAACAGTGCGGATTTATTTCACTATAGCTATCAGCGTTACCTTGAAAATCAGATTCGTGAGGTTTACGGTCTTGAGGGTACTCCCGTTAGATTCGTAATCCGAGAGCGTGACGATAAGAGTAAACACTAAAAATTATAGAAAAATACCCAAAAGTTACAAAAAACTGCCCGAAAGTTACATTCGGACAGTTTTTTTATTTTTCGGAGTTATACTAAAGTCAAGAAAAACGGATAGGCTAAAAGCCTTGCAGAATAAAGGCGCAACAAAATGTAGCCGAACTGTTTTTCAAAAAAATGATGACATTTTCAAAATAAAATGTAAATATGGTTTTAGAGGTGATGAAAATGACTAAAATTTCAAAAAACATCAAACGCTTACGAATGTTAGAGAACATGAGTCAAGAGGAGCTGGCGCAAAAGCTCTTTGTTTCCCGCCAGGCAGTTTCATCCTGGGAAAATAACAGAACTCAACCGGATTTGGATATGATTCAGAAAATCGCTGAGCTTTTCGGTGTTGAGGTTGAAGAGCTGCTATATGGTGAAAAACGTAACACTCAATTAGAGGAAAGCGTCAGAACAAGTAAAACCTTGTTTATGGTTTTCTCTATTTTAGGCTCCTTGTTCGTCGGTGCAGGCGTAATAATTCTTATGGTTGCCCTTTGGGACAAATTTCCTAATATTATGAAAGCAACCGTTTCATTCTTGCCATTGCTTTTAGGGCAGGCGGGTGCAGTTTATACCTATAAGAAAAAATTTGATAACATCGCCTGGAGAGAGGGCGCATCAATTTTATGGTCCGCAGGCGTTACCGCAACAGTTGGTCTTTTAAGTATGGTTTTAGAGCTTCATTTAGGTGCTTTAATGTGCTTACTTATTGATGCGGTTCTGATTCTTCCGATATTGTGCTTCTTTAAGGTCGTTTCACCCTTGGTGTTCTACTACGGCTTTTCAATAGCAGGCTCAATAGGTGTTATGGAGTATACAAGAAATGAAATTTTAACAACTGTTTTAATGGTTACTTTAGTTGGTGCAGGACTTCTTTTCACTTTCTTCAACAGAAAGAATGTGGCAGATGCAAGATATGAATATTCTTCATGGATTTCAGTAATAGCCGCTTGTGCTATGGTAATTGCAATAAGCTTGTTTATTCTTGATTGGGGTTATTTCTCCTTGCCATTGGCACTTGCAGTTTGTATTTACGCATTGAATAAAAACGACGGTTGGTCAATGCCGTTTTACCCAATAGGTATTTTAGGAACTGCGTTTGGCTCAATAGCTTCAACCTATTTTCATTTGCAGGATGATGTTATTTATTCATACAGCGACATCAACAGATGGTTAAACTTAATTAAACCCGAAAGCATTATAACAATAATTTTAACAGTTGCAACTCTTGCAATCGGCTTTATCATCGGCGAAAAATCTCTTGATAAAAATAAATATCAGTCAATTTTCTGCTATCTTGGTGCAGCAGGTGCGGTAATTGCTTTATTCAGCCCGGCATTTGAATCAGTAGTGTGGATAGGTCTTATCCTTTTCGCAATCACATTTGCAGAAGGTCTTGTAATGCTCATCAAAGGCGCAAGTGAAAAGAACTACTTTAACCTTAATGTTGGTCTTATAATGCTACTTGTTTTGATGTTCTTCGTGCTTTCTGCTTTCGATTGGAATATGGTAACGGTTGGCCTTATGTTCTTAATCAGCGGTGCATCTCTTTTCGGTGCAAACTTCTGTATCTCAAGGAAAATCAAAAAAGAACAGCTTGAATTGGAAAAGGCGGTGGAAGATGATGAAAAATAAAAAAGGTACAATAATTCTTTCAATAATACTTGCAGTTCAGTTTATAATTCCTTTAGGTGTCTGGGGGTATGAAACCTTCAAGAATAAGGAATTGGAAGAGAAAGGGCAGGAAATAAAAATGCTTCTTGATTACGCAGACTATGATGAACATCAGGTGGAGTTCCAGATTTCAGAACTTCGGGATAAAATGAGTGATTTTGGTGGAAAAGACTATCTTATTTTTTATGATAGTGGTGATGGATTTTACACCTGTGAAGAAACAGAAACAATATCTGATACAGCTTTGTATATAAGTCGTGACAGAATGTATAGCTGGTACCAAGAGGATTGGTGTTTTAAATATAAAAGTGAAGTTACAAAAGCACAGTATGAATATGATTACTATGAGTTATACAATAAAATAAACGAAAAAGAAAATATACAAGACGGTATTTGCGAAGGTCCTGGAACTCAGGCTTATGTAGTATTCAAGATTTATAAAAATAGGTTTAAAGTAGTTAACGTATATATTAACGGAATGCCTGTTGACGAGGTTATTGAAAAATATAACAATAATGAATGGGATAACTCACGATATGAGTATAATTACGAAGACTATGAAGTGTATGAAGACTATGAAGTGTATGAAGAGTATTATGATGAAGAATTGAATGAATACGTAACAGAACCTATTGCGGCATAAAACAACACCCCGAATCAATTTGGTTCGGGGTGCTGACTTTATATCAGAGCATCAAGTTCTTCAATTATCTTTTTCTCATATTCGCTTCTGTCGGAAAGCCTTGCAAAGCTTTCGCAGCCGAAAGACATTAGAAATGTTGCGGAAGATTTATTTAAAGAAATATTTGAAATGAAAATTTCAGTTTCGGGAGAATTTCCGAATGCAGATTTCATAAACTCAACAACATTTGAAAGCTTTTCTTGAAGCTTTTTTGTTTCGTCTTTAAGCTGTTCGATATCTGCTTTTACACTTGCTTTTTTATCTTCAGTTGCTTCTTTATCTTTTAAAAGCTTAAGTGCTTCTTTTATTGAGTTGCTTTTAGCGATAACAGCTTTAGCTTCAAGTGTTATGTAGTCGCTTAATATATTAATTAAACCTAATTTTTCCGAAATGCTTAAATTTTTGATTTCTTCAATAACAGCATTGTCAAAACAACCGCTAAGAATTTTTTCAGCATCAAAAACATCCTTAAGCTTTTTGAAGGCGGAGTAATAGCTTGAAAAATCCTGAGCAATAGAGGGGGATTGAATATATTGTTCAATCAAAGAAGCATCAATTATGAGACTTTTCTTCTCATAAAGGCACATAATTCTTGATAAATCCTCCCAACCACGAGCAGTAACAAATTTTTTTCCTGCCGGGGTATTTTCAATAGAATAAAAACAATCCTTTTTAATATCTAAAAAAGCAACTATTGCAGGGTGAACATTGTTGTTTACGGCGTATTCTTTCCAGACATCATAGCTTGCTTCAACATCGATTTTCTTAATTCTGTCAAGAGTTGCAATATCGTATTCTCTTACAGATTTATTGTATTCGGGTGGGTTACCTGCGGTAACAACAATCCAGCCCTTCGGAACCTCGTGAGAGCCGAAGGTTTTATACTGCAGGAATCTTAACATTGACGGAGCAAGAGTTTCTGAAACGCAGTTGATTTCATCAAGAAATAAAATACCTTCCTTTTTGCCTGTTTCTTCAATGTAGTCATAAACAGATGCAAGAATTTCACTCATTGTGTATTCGGAAACGCTGTATTCTTTTTTGTCAAAGCTTTTCTTTGCAATAAAGGGAAGACCGATTGCACTCTGCCTTGTGTGATGGGTCATGGAATATGAAACAATACCTATATTAAGTTCGTTTGCAATTTGCTCCATAACCGCAGTTTTACCTATACCGGGAGGGCCGTAAAGGAAAACGGGACGCTGTTTTTCAACGGGAATGAAAAATGAGCCGTCCTCATTTTTTTCCAGGTATGCAATAACGGTGTTTTTAATGTGCATTGTTGCTTCTTTTATATTCATAAATTTCACCCTAAAATTTCATTATATAAAAATTCAATTTCTTCAAAGCCTGTTTTTTTCTTCTTTTGTGATAAAATCTGTTGTAAATTTAAAAAGCTGTTTTTTGAGGCTTTTTCATATAAGAATGAACAAAATTCTGACTCTAAATCAAAGCTATCCAGCAGATATTTTAAGACCTTTTCTTCGTTTTTTTCTGTTGCAAAAATTGCAGCGTATTCTGCTGTTTGTAATAAATGGTTATGATAAATTGCTTTCGTTTTTTCTTGAAGTTTAATTGGGTAGGAAAGTCTGAAAGCAGCAATAATAGGCTTTTCCTTTTCTTCTGATTTATCAAATTGAGAATCATATTTAATAAAATCGAACTCGCCGTTTTTTATAAGTGCATCAGTTCTGTCATTGTATGAATAAAAATTTTCACTTATAAAAAGCCGTCCGTTATATTTTTCTAAAGAAAGAATGTGGTTGTAGCAGGTTTTGTTTTCGCAGGTTTGCTTGTAGGTAAGTGTATTTTCAAAACCTAAGCACAAGTTCTTTATATCTTTTGGAACAGTAACTGTCGGGCATAATCCGTATTCGCTTTTTTGCATAAAGCTGGAAGAATACATCGTTCCGGTTACATTCGGCAAAACGCACGGAGTTTCGGGAAATGCAGATGCTCCGATATTTTCCGGAGACCCTTTGAAAACTATGTTTGTAAGAGCGTTACACCCCTCAAAAGCCATATCACCGATATATTTCAGACCTTTGGGAAAAACAATGGATTCAAGGCGTTTGCAACGCTTAAATGCTTTCTTTTTTATTGATTTTAATGATTTAGGTAAAACAATTTCTTTTAAATTAATGCATCCGTTGAAGCATTCTTCCCCGATACTTTCAAGACCTTCGGGTAAAATTATAGTTTCAAGCCCTCTGCAGTTTTCAAAAAAGTTAGCGGGGAGTTCTTTTAAATTTTTGGGTAATTGGATTTTTTTTAGGTTTGTACAGCTTTTGAAAACTCCTTCACCTAAGCTTTTTACTGAAGAGGGGAGCAAAACATTTTCCAATGAAGAGCAGTTCAAAAAAGCGAAATTCTGTATTTCTGTAAGCTTTTCGGAAAATTTAATGTTCTTTAATGAGGAACAGTTGCAGAATGCAGAGCTTTTTACTGCTTTTACGGTATGAAGCATCTCTACGTCTTCAATTTGTGAATTGAAGGCATATTTATCTGTTTTTATTACAGGTAAAAAGATTCTTAATGTTTTATCTGCGGATTGCAAAATAGATTCCCTTTCAGTTTATAAAGCTATTAATTTGTTTTTATCAATATATAAAGGTGTTGCCCATACAGGTATCTGACTTTTGTCGAAGCCGTTATCGTGAATTACAAAAACATTTTTGTATTGTGGTGTTTTTTCGGGGTAAATACCGTCACCATCGGTAAAGTAGATGAGTCCGTTTAATTCTTTTTCAGATGAGCTTTCATAAAGCTCATCAACATATTGGAAAACCGGCGTGAAGTCCGTACCGCCAAAGCCCTGCAAAATAAGGTTTTTCATATAATCTTCAAGTTCTGCCGTGGATTTCATAACGGCTATATTTTGTATAACGGAATCGCACTGAATAATATGTATTTCAAAATTGCTTCTGAAAAAATCAGTGGTGTTGAGTATTGAATATGTTTTTCTTATAAATCCCTCAACAATTTCACCCATTACAGAGCCTGAGGTGTCGATTGCGATAACAAGCTTCTTGATTTTTCCGCTTTCCGAATATTCAAGCGGTTCGATTAAAGGTATGTTTTCGTAAAGCTTAAGTCCGTATGTGTAATAAATATAGTCGAATTCATCGTCATTAATTTCAAGAGCTTCATCAGCCTTAATGAAATTTTTCAATAATTCGGAATAATCATATTCTTCTCGGGTTACAGCTTCAAGATTTTGAAGAATGTTGCCTGCATTTGTTCCCATTTGAGATGGAAAAATATCTGCATCACGGAGTATTTGCTTTGTGATTTCCCGCCAAGCATCCTCAGCGTTTTCTGTCTTGGAGTCTGAAAACTTACTTAAGGTTTTTCCGTTGCTTTGGGATTCACCGCTTCTGTCATCTTCTTTTTGGTAAATTGAACGAGCTTCCACTTCAATGGTTTCATTGTCATCATATATACCGAAAAGTGAATTTTTATACCAGCTGTTGTGATTGTCGGCATAAAACAGGTCTGTGTATAGCTCCGAATCATTGGTTGACTTGAATTCCGTTATAAGATAGTAGTATATATTTTCAGCGGTGAAATTCTTTATTTTGTCTGAAAGTTTTTTTATTATGTTGTTCTGAGTTGCAGATTTTTCTGTTTCAGAGCAGGTGAGTTTTGCATCATTAATAATTTTTTCAACGCATATATCGCAAGCAAAATCCCAAAGCTTTTTGTTTTTGAAATCTATGTTGTAAATATGAAGCAAAGCACAATGCAATAATGAATGTATTAACAGTCTTGCAATACTGTTTTTATTAGCTTTATATTTGTTGCATATATCTTCCGGAGAATAGTAAAAAATATTACCGTTTGTGTAGTTGTACTCGTTTTCTGATGGTTGAAAAGTCAAAGCATTTATTGCTCTTATAAAAGGTGGGATTTCACGGCAGACTGCTTTTTTCCCTTGGTCTATAATATCCTCGGCAATTTTATTAAGGTCAGTCACAGTCAAGCCCCCGTTCTTTTAAAGCTTAAACGTCTTAATGGGTATAGTCAGTTTTCTTTGAAAATTGGCTATACCCATTATTAAATTATAATTATATTAAGTATTTGTTAAAATTTGATTTCAATTTCCTGTTCACCGATATCGGTTTTGAATTCTATATCATAGCCGATATTACCGGGAAGCTCAATTATTTTATATTTACCGTCGCATTTGATTTCTTTAGGCTTGCGGTCAACATAAACAACTGTGGGAACCTTAAATTTTTCTGTCTGATTATATTTTAATTTGAATTCACCGTCATCGTGGTCATATTTATAGGAAATAATTTCACCTGTAACAGCCTTGGGACGAGGTCGGGTAAATACTTTCATAAAATCCTGTTCTAAAATTCCGTCAAAATAGCACCAATAGGTGTTGCTCCATTTGTAAGAGTCAAATTTATCCTGCAAGAATCTTATATGAGGATACCAGCCGTCACCCTCTGCACAAGACCCCCATTCGCCAACAACACAAGGAACCTGAAGTCTTACCTGAGTGTTTCTGTGTTCATCAAAAATCATACCAACTCGGGAGTTGTTAGCATATTTATAAGCGGGGGTATCAACCATAAGGTCATAGGCGTGAGGAGCGAAAACCTGTTGGCTTTCCCTTTCACCCTTAACATTAACGGGCTTGTTACAGCAGGGGATACCCATATTGGAATAATAGTTATTTTCCATAAACATTATACCCTTATCGGTAACCTCTCTTATCGCAGTTGCCATTTTGCTGATAAAGGGAGAATATCGGTTTTCATCAAAATTTCTTACAAGCTCATCACAACCCGAGGAGAGCTTTCTGAATACCTCGCCGTGATATTGGTCAAGTGCTTTCGGTTTTTCATCGCTGAAGAGACCGATTTTTGCCATTTCTATAAGGTCAACTCTTTTATCTGTGATAGAAGTTTTGACTAAACCTTTAATAAGTGTCCTGAAAATTTTACCGCCGTCTTCACCCGGATGAGGTTCATTGAAAAAGTCAAATCCGAAAAGAGCAGGCTTATCTTTAACCGCCGCTGCAACGTGCTTCCACATATCTGCAAAATAGTCCTGTAAGCCTTTGCGGTTGTACTGAGCATTGTTCCAGAAATTATCAAACGCTCTGAAACAAGCCTTGCCGTAAAAATATGGTTCTGCCCAGACAGCAATTTGCTTTTTGGGAACATATTTATCTGTTAAGGTTGCCCAACGTGGTGCACCATCACCATAGCAATAAGGGGAGTAAACATCCTGATGGCAATCAAGGTAAGCATAAATGCCGTATTCCTCGCACTTATCAAGAAATGCACAAAGGTCGGAAATAAGCTTTTCGTTGTAGTGACCGGGCTTCGGCTCCATAGCACCCCAGGTGAATCCTAAACGGATTATATCGTAACCTCTTGCACGGAATTCTTCAAAAGGAAATTTATCAACCTTGTAGCCGTAGCCGGGGTCTTTTTCATCAAAATCCTTTTTATCAACAACGTTCATACCGCTGAAGATTCGTTCTCTGCCGTGTTCGTCAAGGAATCTCATTCCGGAAACTTTAATTTGGTCCATGTATGTTCCTCCTTTATTTAAATAAAATTAGATTATAAAGTTTTGATTTCTGCACAAAGTGGAGCAGAAGTTGTTTTCCAGAAGCTACCTGCATAAATCTTAACAATGTATTCTGTATCAGGGTTCAAATCTGTGTATGCAATTTCAAGGTGTTCGGGCATATTGTAGAAATAATATTCTGACCACATAACTGTCTGCTTAACAATTGTGTTGGTTGCTTTTTCAATAACAACAACCTTGTAATCATTGACATAGTCCTCATCGATTTTTGCCTGAGGGAATTTAAGTCTGAAGCCGTCATCGTCAAGGTCGTCGAATTCGATTTTTGCATCCTCTGCGAAATAGGGAGTAACTGCAGTTTTGAAGCGGATGTCGTCAGTGTATTTGAAGCTTTCGGGATTCCAGGGTTCATCAATTTCCCAGATATAGGGGAAGAAATTGTCTGTGAAAATATCATAGGGGTAAATTCTTACTCTGCCGTCCTTGTCCGCTTCAACAATAAGGAACTGAGCGAAGTTGTGTTTCATTGGCGGAACAGTTCCGTAGTATTTGTCAAATTCGTCAAGCTCTGTGTATGAAAGAGAGCCTGTGCCGAGAGAGGTGAAGTGCTTCTGATGGATTGAACGGGGATTGTTAATCGGTGCATGGGAGTGACCTGAGAAATTAATTATCTGAGGGTAATCCATATATGTAGCATAAAGCTCGTCTTCACCCCAGAGCATGCTGCCGTAAACAGTGTCTGTAATATGGGGATGCTGGAAAACAAAAATAGGCTTCTTGGGGTCTGCTTCTCTTGCCTTTTTAAGCTCTTTTGCTGCAAAAGCTATTTTATCTGCGTGGAAATTGCAGCTCTGTGAGCAAGTAATGCTGATAAAGTGGAAGCCGTTTATAATTCTGTGCTGGTCAACGGGTGTGTCAAAAACTCTTGCGAATTTTTCGTGTGCTGCCTCAACACCTTCGCTGTGGTATTCGTGGCTTGCCATTGTGAGAGCATACTGGGTTTCGGGCTTGAGATTCTTCTCAACAATTTCCTTGAATTTCCTCATCTGGTTTTCAGTACCGCTGTTTGCAAAGTCACCAACTGAATAGAAAGCATCAAGTTTATTATAGGTTTCGCTTTCTTCACAAAGCTGATAAACTCTCTTTATTGCTTTTTCAAGTCTTTCTTCTTCAATGCAAGGTTCATCTTTAATGTGAACGTCGCTTGTAACCATAAATCTGAGAACCGGTTTGAAATCTTTTTGTAACATAAAATCACCCTCCGTGAGATTACAAAATTATACAGTT
Source organism: Acutalibacteraceae bacterium (assembly GCA_045541435.1). Classification (GTDB taxonomy): domain Bacteria; phylum Bacillota; class Clostridia; order Oscillospirales; family Acutalibacteraceae; genus DTU089. Next base: position 164,814 of record JAZQJD010000026.1, on the reverse strand, counting down.
TAATTCTATCATTTACATAAGCTTAATTCAATTGTAAAAACAAACAATTAGACATAATAAAATATGTGAAAAAGTTTCATAATTGTATTTATTTTTAATTAAAGTTATGATATACTATGAGAGAAAACAAAGCAAAGGAGAAATAAAAATGACAATTAATAAAGATACAATTATCGGTTCAATTCTTGATGTAGCTCCCGATACTGCACCTTTTTTCCTTGAAATGGGTATGCATTGCCTCGGTTGCCCTTCAGCTCGTGGAGAAACTATTGAACAGGCTTGCATGGTTCATGGTGTGAATGCAGATGAGCTTGTTGCAAAAATCAACGCATTTCTTGAGAATAAATGATTATTAATTTATCATATAGGCTCTCTGCCGCCGCTTCTCTTGTAAAAGGCGGCGGCATTGTTGCTGATATAGGAACTGACCATGGGTATTTACCCATTTATTTAATACAGTCAGGTAAGATTAAAAAAGCGATTGCGGCTGATATTGGCAAAATGCCATTAGAAAATGCAAGAAGCTCTGTTGCACAGTATAAGCTTGCAGATAAAATTGAACTCCGTCTTTCCGATGGTCTTAACTCATTCAAGGAAAACGAGGTGAATGAAATCGTTTTCGCAGGAATGGGTGGCACTCTTATTGCCGAAAAGCTGAAAGAAGCTTCTTGGATTAAGAATAAAAATCTGCACTTTGTTTTTCAACCTCAGAGCAGGGCAGAGGATTTGCGAGAATTTCTTTTCTCGAACGGCTTTGAAATAGGAACTGAAATTGCAACTCACGAAGGTAACAGATTTTATATAGCCTTTGATGCATTTTATACGGGTGTAATTCGTGAGTTTTCGGTTGCAGATTGCTTCTTGGGCAAGCTTCCCAAAACAGATGATGCAAAAACACATATAAAAAAGCAGGTTAACCGATTGCAGAAAAGGTACGATGCTACCAAAGAAATCGGCAAAGAAGACAAAGAACTTTTTGAAACAATACATAAATTAAAGGATTTTTTAAATGATTAAAACAATAGCGCAAATTGTAGGCTTTGGCGGTGCGGCACTTAACGGACTTTCTTTTCAACAGAAGAAAAGAAAGGGCATAATCGGTGTTCAGATTGGTGCAGCGGTTCTTTTTATAATTCATTATATACTTCTTGGTGCATATACCGGTGCGGCACTAAATTTTATAAGCTTGTTAAGGTCTTTTGTTTTTATAAATAACGATAAAAAGTGGGCAAAAAGTCCTGCTTGGTTGGCACTTTTTGTTATTGTTAGTGCAGTTTCAAGTGCTCTCACTTGGGTGGATTGGTATTCAATTCTTCCTGCAATGGCAATGATATTAACGACAGTCAGCTATTGGCTTAAAAGTGAAACAAAAATTCGCCTTGTAACTTTCCCAAGCTCACCTTGTTGGCTTATATATAACATTATTACAGGCTCTGTTGCAGGAATCATAACCGAGTGTATTGTTATGAGCTCTCTTATAATCGCAATAGTTAGATATGATATACTTAAGAAAGAAAAGGTAAAGAAAAATGACTGTTAAAGATATTTATGATTACCTGAACGAGATTGCCCCCTTTGATACTGCAGAAGAGTGGGATAATTGCGGTCTTACTATCGGTTCATTTGATAAAGCGGTTAAGAAAATTTATATCGCTCTTGATGTAACGAATGATGTTATAGAAGCTGCACTTTCTTTCGGTGCAGACCTTGTAATTACTCATCATCCTATGATTTTCAATCCTGTTTCACAAATCCTTTGTGATGGCTTAGTGTATAAAGCGGTAGCGTCGGGAATGAGCTTTATCGCTTCTCACACCTGCCTTGATAAAGCTGAGGATGGCGTTAATCATTGTCTTGCAAACAAGGTTGGTGTTAGGAATTTAGAAACATCCGAAAATGAAGAGTTTCTTAAATACGGCGAAATTGAACCTTGTACTGCAGAAGAATTTGCAAAAAGAGTGAAGACTGCTCTCGGTGGTGCGGTTTCTTTTACAGATGCAGGGAAAGCTATAAAAACAGTTGCTATTTGCTCCGGTTCAGGCGGAGATTTGGTAGCAGAAGCTAAAAATATCGGTGCTGATGCTTTCCTTACAGGTGAAGCAAAGCATCATGAGTATCTGCTTTCAAATGATTTGGGCATTTCAATGCTTGTTGCAGGTCATTTTGAAACAGAAAACATAGTTTGCGAATATTTATATAATTCGCTTATTGAAAGGTTCAGAAATGAAATTGAAATTAAGATTTCAGATTTGAAAAATCCCGTGAATTATATCTAAAAGGAAATAATAATGGCTTTAGACGGTATTTACTTAAACTTTCTCGTGTCAGAGGTAAATGAGCTTCTCTCGGGAGCAAAGGTTGATAAAATTCACCAGCCCTCAAAAAATGAGCTGGTGTTCATAATGCGGACAAGGGGCGGTATGCATAAACTGTATTTTTCAGCGGATGCAAACAGCCCTCGCTTTGCTGTGGTGAATTCGGTTCCCGAAAATCCGCAGACGCCGCCAATGCTTTGTATGCTTTTCAGAAAACGCCTTGTTGGTGCAACTCTTTTAAGCGTTGAGCAGTACGGTCTTGACAGAATTGCATTTTTCAATTTTGATGCAACCAATGAAATCGGTGACAAAGTAAAGCTTACTCTTGCGGTTGAAATAATGGCTCAGCATAGTAACGTTATTCTCTTTGACGACGATAACAGAATTGTTGATGCTTTAAGGCGTGTGGATAGCGAAAAATCCTCCTATCGCCTTGTTTTGCCCGGTGCTCAGTATAAATTGCCACCGCCTCAAGATAAACTCGATATAAGAAGCGTTGAACCGCAGAAAATCTGTCAAGGTGTTCTTTCGCTTTCAAACTCAAAGCTATCTTCTGCAATCCTCAAAACAATGCAGGGTGTTTCGCCTCTTTTATCGAGAGAAATTGCTTACAGAGTATGCGGTGACGATAAAGGTATAAGCGAGCTTTCTACAGAAGAAAAAATGGCTCTTCTTTGTGAAATCAGCTCTCTTAAAACAATGGTTATAAGCGGAGAAGCAAAGCCCACAATGGTTCTTGATGAATCAGAAAAGCCTATGGAGTTTTCATTTATGCCTATAACTCAGTATGGTGGGGCGTATAAAGTAATAGCAAAGAATGATGTTTTTGAACTTTTGGAGGGCTTTTATTCCGAGCGTGACAGGGTTCTTCGCACTCGTTCAAAAGGTGCGGAGTTATTCAAGCTTCTTGATAATGCTATTGAAAGAACATCAAGAAAGCTTAATAATCAGCAAGAGGATTTGCGCAAATGTGCCGATAGGGAAGAATTGAGAATAAAGGCGGAATTGATTACTGCCGTTCAATATAAATTAGAAAAAGGGCTCAGCATTTATGAGGTTGAAAATTATTACGATAACAATAACATCGTAAAAATTTCTGTTGACCCGGCTCTTTCTCCATCACAAAATTCCCAAAAGCTTTATAAGGAATACAGAAAAGCCTGTACAGCAGAAAATATGCTCATAAAACTCATTGAAGAGGGTGAGCAGGATTTAGAATATCTAAAAAGCGTTAAAGACTTGTTAGAACGTTCAACCCTTGAACGAGAGTTTTCTGAAATCAAAGACGAGCTTATTTCTCAAGGCTTTATTAAGCCTAAAAAATCGGGCAAAAAGCAAATGAAAAAACAAGCACTTCCGCCCCTTGAATTTAAAACAAGCCAGGGACTTACCGTGCTTGTTGGCAGAAATAATATTCAGAATGATAAGCTGACCTTTAAGGTGGGCAGAAAAGGCGATATGTGGCTTCATGCTCAGAAATGCCCCGGTTCTCATGTGCTTCTGTTAAGTGACGGGGGAGAGATACCCGATGATGCAATAGTTGAAGCTGCAGAAATTGCTGCTTTTTACAGCTCTGCAAAAGACAGAACTGTTGTAACAGTTGACTATACAGATGTAAAAAACATTAAGAAGCCAAATGGTGCAAAGCCCGGGTTTGTTGTCTATTACACCTATTATTCCGTCAATGTTAAGCCTAAAAAAGATATGTAAGCAACAACCTCTTGGAAAACCAAGAGGTTGTTGCTTACATTATTTCTCTGTTAAATGAATTAAATATGAAACTCCGTCGCCTTTAGGTCTGTGGGTAAGATTAAGACCTGCGTTCATAAGGAATGCACCGCTGTAGGTTTCACCCGTATCTTCAATTTCATAAAGCTTTTCGGGGTCAAGACCTTTAAGCTTTAATATGAATAAATCATCATATGGGAGCTTAATATGAACAACAGTAACGAGAGCTTCTTTTTTATCTTCGCTTACAAACTCCCAAGCAACCTTGAACTCATTTTCAAATGGAGTTATGAGTCTGTAAAGCTCGCCGTAGTGAATAACATCATAATATTTATGATACTCTTTAACTTGCTCTTTAATTTCAGCTATTTCTTCTTCTGTTAATTTGTCGGGGTCGAGCTCGTAACCAAATGAACCCCAAAGAGCAACATTCTTTTTGGTTTCATAATTTGCTCTTCTGCTTGCAGAAACGTGAGCACCCATTGTGGAAGCAGGATAACAAAGAGATGTTCCGAATTGAATTGTAAGTCTTTCAATGGGGTCGGTATTGTCACTTGTCCAAATCTGAGGAGAATAGTAAAGCATACCGGGGTCGAAGCGTCCGCCACCGCCTGAGCAGTTTTCTAAAAGTAAATCGGGGAAGTCCTTTGTGAGTCTGTCCATAATCTCGTAAGTACCGAGAACAAAACGGTGGAAAACCTCGCCCTGTCTTTCTGCGGGAAGCTCTGCACAGGAAACTTCTGTAAGGTTTCTGTTGAAATCCCATTTAACATACGCAATATTATTTTCTGAAAGGATTTTGTGCATCATTGAGTAGATATGGTCACGAACCTCTTTTCTTGAATAGTCGATAACATACTGAGTACGGGCGATGGATTTATCTCTGCCCTCGGTATGCAAGCACCAATCGGGATGGGCTCTGTAAATTTCAGAATCCGGAGAAATCATTTCGGGCTCGAACCATATACCGAATTTAAGACCTAAATCGTTAACCTCTTTAATAAGTCCCGAAAGACCATGTTTAAGCTTGTATTCAGCAACAAACCAGTCACCGAGAGAGGATTTGTCATCGTCACGCTTGCCGAACCAGCCATCGTCCATAACAAGCATTTCAATGCCCATATCTTTTGCATGACGGGCAAAGGAAACAAGCTTATCGTGGTCAAAGTCCATACCTGTTCCTTCCCAGTTGTTAATGAGAAGAGGTCTTTTTGCTTTTTTCCATTTACCTCGAACAAGGTTATCGGAATAAAGTCTGTGGAACATACGGCTCATTTCACCAATACCCTTGTTGGTGTAAATCATAACCGCCTCGGGAGAATAGAATTCTTCACCGGGGTTAAGAAGCCAACTGAAGCCCTCGGGATTAATACCCATAACAAGACGGGAGGAGGCAAAGCCATCAACCTCAACATCTATGGAGAAGTTACTGCTGTAAACAAGATTGAAGCCGTAGCAATCACCGTAATCCTCGGTAGCATTTTTGCTTACAAGTGCAGTAAAGGGATTATGGTTATGGCTTGAAGAGCCACGTTTACTTTTTATGGACTGAATACCTCTGTGTAAGGGGTATCTGTCTAAAGCTCTTTCCTTTACCCATCTGCCGTAAAGACCGAGCATATCATAATCGTAACCGGGCAAATCAACGCAAAGAGAATGAATTGTGTCAATATGGAAAGGCTTGTCTGTCGGATTTTCGACCTTAACGCTTCTTGTTATTGCACCTTTTTTCTCAAACACTGTATAAATAAGAGTTGCTTTAACACCTGTAACCTTGTCTTCTGTTACAATTTCAAGGGTCTGTGCTTCGCCGTCTTCGTTAACATAAAGAGAGGGAAGACCGTGGAGTGCTTTTTTGCCCTCATAAATCTCGTGACTGACATATCTTAAATCAGTTACCTTGTTGCCTTCGCTGTTTTTAACTGCAAAAGCAGAAAGACGGAAATCTCCTGCACCAAAGGTTGAATATTCCATAGGTGTTACATCCGGTGAAAAGTTGAAAACTCTCGCTGTTGGACTGTCGGGACAAAAGGAAGCAAAGCCGGGTCTTATACGCAATGCTTCAACATCTGTGTCGGGAATGGGAGCGCCGTAATAGTAATGCACAAGATAATTTCCCTCGAAAATGCCGAAAATATATGTTGAGCTATATGTATCCAGCTTGAAAATATTTGTATCTTTACAGAATTTAATTGACATAGTGAATCACCTTATTCTTCAATGTTATATGCGCTTACGCCTTGAATAATGAAATTGTCATTGCCTATTTCGGTGTTAACAATTTGTATTTTAAGGGCAGTTGCAGTAGTTCTTTCAACTGCGATATTGTCGTTAACAATAAGCTTGTCAGTATATATGAGCTTGAATCTTCCGTCAACCTCGGCAAAAATATTGTATTGCCTTACAGAAGTTGATTTTTCATTGATGAAAACCGTGTTAAAGGTTTGCTCTTCGGGAAAACGGAATTCTATGTAATCTCCCTGTTTACCTTGGAAAGCACCCATAGAGGCTTCAACAGTATCAACCTCTTCGCCGTTTATCAGAACTGTTTCGGCAGTACTGACAACATCAACTATCCTTTCTCTGCCGCAGGAAGCGAAAACAGAAATCAATAAAATTATACTGACTAAACAACATAAAAATTTTTTCATAAGAGCTACCTTACTCCGAAAGCTCGGAGACCTTTCTTAATTGTCTTGGAATATCAATTTTTTGTGGACATTTTTCAACACAAGCCTTGCAGTCTAAACAATTATTTGCTCTCTGTTCAACGCCTATTAATTCATAATGCTTTGAAAAATCTGCGCTATTTCTTGTTTTGTTATATTCGTTATATGCCTTGAAGCAAGCGGGGATGTTGATTCCTGCAGGGCAGGCCTCAACGCAATATTTGCAATCGGTGCAGGGTACTGCAAAATTCTTTCTGAAAAGCACATTTGCTTTTTCAATCGCTGCTTTCTCAATATCTGTAAGAGGTTTACACTCATCGAATGTTTTAAGGTTGTCTGCAACCTGCTCATAGGTGGACATACCGCTGAGAGTTACAAGAACATTGGGGAGCTCTGCAACGTATCTTAAAGCATAGGAAGCAGCGGATGCATCGCCCAGGTCTTCAAAAACTTTTCTTGCTTCATCATTAAGCGTATGTAAAGAACCGCCACGAACAGGCTCCATAACAATACAAGGAATATTTCTTTCTTCAAGAGCTTTATAATATGCTTTTGCATTCTGATTTTCCCAGTCATAATAGTTGATTTGAAGCTGAACAAAATCCCATTTGTATTTATCAATAAGCTGTAAGAAAAATTCAAGGTTTCCGTGATAAGAGAAGCCTAAACGCTTGATTTTTCCGAGCTCTTTTTGTTTTGTCAAAAATTCATAAGCATTGGCTTCTTCAAATACATACATATTATTTTCGCCAACTGCATGAAGAAGATAAAAATCGAAATAGGTTACACCGCATTTTTCAAGCTGTCCGTTGAAAATTTCTTCAATGGTTTTCTCCTTGTCCTTGATAGGACCGCTTGGGAGCTTTGTGGCAAGGCAGAAAGCATCTCTTGGGTATTTGCTCAGAGCCTCTTTAACAAATTGCTCTGAGTCACCGCCATGATAAAAATAAGCAGTATCGTAGTAATTAACCCCCGATTTCATTGCAAGGTCAATTAGCTTAAAAGCCTCATCTCTGTCAATAATTTCACTGTTTTCTTCTTTTTTCGGCAATCGCATAAGGCCGAAGCCAAGCTTGGAAATGCTTCTGCCGATAGAATCAAAATTACTGTATTGCATAATATACCTCCTAATAAGGATTCATAGGGTAATTATACAATACAGTAACTATCTATTTCAAGTAAAATCAAAAGAATGTTTCTATAATTTTTTCGGAAGAATAAGGGGAGTAACGGAAATAATCAAGATGCCCCTCTTTGATAAAATAATCGGGCTTTTTCTTGGGGTAATCCGCATCAAAGGAATCAACTATGATTAACTTAACTTTCATTTTTTCGGGAATTATGCTTTTTATGTAAACGCTTGTTTGTTGCCCGTCAAAAACAGATGGGGTGTATTCAGCCAGGCCTGCAAGATTTGGCGTGAGTTCAATAAAAATTCCATAGCTTTCAACGCTTCTTACAATACCGCTTACTGTTTCACCAATATGAAACTTTTCCGCATTTTCTTCCCAAGTGCCTAAAAGCTCTTTGTGAGAAAGCGTTGCTCTGCCGTTTTCGTCAAAGCTCTTTATGATGACCTTTATATCATCCCCAACATTAAATCGCACATCGGGATGCGGTATTCTTGAAACGGAAATATTATCAATGGGCAAAAGTGCGTTAATACCGCACCCAATATCACAAAAAGCACCAAAGCTTTCAAGGTGGGTTATTCTTGCGGTAATGATATCGCCTGTAAAAATATTTCTGTTTAATTGACTGTTAAACTCTTCCTGCACCTTTCTTCTGCTTAAAAATGCAATTTTTTTATCATTGGTTAACTTTATGTCATCTATTATGAATCTTACGGGCTTATTAACTCTTGCGATAATTGCAATATCTTTGGTTGTTCCTTCCTTTATACCGATTGCACATTCTTCTCGTGGAATTATGCCGTGAATAAATCCGAAATCAATATGTAAATTATGCTCTCTGTCGCAGTAAATTGCCCTTGCTTCAAGAGGCTTTTTATCGGTATAAGCTTTATAGAATGCGTCGTAAGAAGAAAGCGAGTGAATATTATCTCTTGTGTTAATTAAAAATCCTTCGGGGAGGTAGTTTATCATTTTATTATCACCTTATTCATTTATTTTATTTTTTCTTTAACCTACCCTTTAATTTTATGTAAAAGTATGTTACAATATTTCAATATAATCCTTAAAAAATAAAAAATGGGGGAGTATAAGTGGATATTCGGGTTGGCGACATTCTTGAAATGAAAAAGCAGCACCCTTGCGGTTCAAAAGAGTTTACTGTTTTACGCTCCGGAATGGATTTCCGTTTGCATTGCAATGGTTGTGGCAGAGAATTTTTGATTCCCCGTTCAAAAGCAGAAAAAAATATTAAGAAAGTAACGAGAGAGAATACAGATGATTGATAAACTCCGGCAGGTAGAAGAGCGTTTTGAAAAGGTCAATGAACTTCTTTGCTTACCCGAAACAGTTTCTGACCAAAATAAATATGCTTCTTTGATGAAAGAATTGAAAAATCTTACACCTTTGGTTGAAACCTATCGTGAATATAAAAAGGCGGCAAGTGACGGTGAAGCTGCAAAGGAAATGCTTTCTGAAAAGCCCGATAAGGACCTTAAAGAGCTTCTTGAAATGGAAATAGAAGAATGTAAAGAAAAGGTTGAAAAGCTTAACGAGCAATTAAAGATTCTTCTTTTACCCAAAGACCCCAATGATGATAAAAACGTTATCATTGAAATCCGTGCAGGTGCAGGTGGTGAAGAGGCTGCTCTCTTCGGTAACTCTCTTTTCAGAATGTATTCAATGTATTCTGAAAACAGAGGCTGGAAGCCCGAGGTTTTGTCCGTTAACGAAACAGGACTGGGGGGTATAAAAGAAATCAGCTTTATGATTACGGGTGAGGGTGCATATTCTCGCTTTAAATTTGAAAGCGGTGTTCATCGTGTTCAGCGTGTGCCCGAAACAGAATCGGGCGGAAGAATTCATACCTCAACAGTAACAGTTGCGGTTCTTCCCGAAGCGGAAGAGGTTGATATTGCCATTGACCCCACAGATTTGCAGATTGATACCTACCGTTCAAGCGGTGCAGGGGGTCAGCATGTTAATAAAACCGAGTCGGCCATTCGTATAACCCACTTGCCTACGGGTACTGTTGTTGAATGTCAAGATGAAAGAAGTCAGCATAAAAACCGTGAAAGAGCAATGAAAATTCTTCGCTCCCGTCTTCTTGAAGCAGAGCGTGAAAAGCAGAATGCTGAAATTGCAGATGAACGCCGTTCTCAAGTGGGAACGGGGGACAGAAGCGAAAGAATAAGAACCTATAATTTCCCTCAAGGTAGAGTGTCCGACCATAGAATCGGCCTTACTCTTTACAGAATAGAAGCCATTATGAACGGTGACCTTGATGAAATTATTGATGCACTCATTACCGCAGATACGGCAGATAAATTGAAAGTTTCAGAGGAATAAATTTTGAACACAGAGCTTGTTAAAATAACAATAGATGATTGTGACGATAAATATAATAAAGCGGTAGAGCTTCTTCGAAATGAAGAGGTTGTCGGTATGCCCACTGAAACTGTTTACGGACTTGCAGGAAATGCTTTTTCACCGTTGGCAGTAAGCAGAATTTTTGAAGCAAAGGGCAGACCAACTGACAACCCTTTAATTGTTCATATTTCAGAATTTTCAGAAATATATGATTTGGTGAGGCTTGTACCCGAAGCTGCAAAAAGGCTTGCAGAAAAATTCTGGCCCGGTCCTCTTACAATAATTCTTCCTAAGGCGGATAAAGTGCCGTATTGCACAACGGGTAATCTTGATACGGTTGCAGTTCGTTGCCCGTCCCACGAAATTGCGAGAAAGCTTATTAAGCTTTCCGGTCTTCCTTTAGCCGCACCATCCGCCAATTTGTCTGGCAAACCAAGTCCTACAAAGGCCTCTCACGTTTATGAGGATCTTGAAGGCAGAATTCCTTTTATAATTGACGGCGGAGATTGTGCAGAGGGGGTAGAGTCAACTGTTATAACCCTTGCAGGAGAAAAACCAAGGCTTTTAAGACCGGGTAATGTTACTCTTAAAGAGCTTATAAGCGTTTTAGGTGAGGTTGAGGTTGACGATGCGGTTTTAAATCCCTTAAAAAACAATGAAACTGCTGCTTCACCGGGTATGAAATATAAGCATTATTCACCGGATGCCAAAATCACACTTGTCAAAGGCTCCTTTGATGCTTTTTGCGAGTATGTCAATGGTTTTGATAATGAAACCTATGCTATGGTTTTCGATGATGATAATTTTCAAAAGCTAAAAATACCATACATAAAATATGGGTTCGCAGATTATAAGAATCTTGCCCGTAACCTTTTTGACTCTCTTCGTGAGCTTGATAAAATAGGTGCAAAGCAGTGCTTTGTAAGATACCCTAACGATGAGAATAAAGATAATCTTGCAGTTCTTAACAGACTTTTAAGAGCAGCAGGTTTTAATGTGATTGAGGTGTAGCTTTGAAAAAACTTGTTGGTCTTACGGGTAAAACCGGTGCAGGTAAATCCACTGTTTCCAATTATCTTAAGGAAAAAGGTGCATATATTATTGATGGGGACATAGTTGCAAGAAAAGTCCTTGTTGATAATGCTGATTTGCTTAAAAAGTTAAAAGCTGAGTTCGGTTGCGGTATAATTGACCCTAACGGAGCTCTCAACAGACGTGCTTTGGCAAAGGAAGCTTTTTCTACACCCGAAAAGACCGAAAAGCTTAATTCTATAATGCACCCTGCAATCAATGATTTTATTTTTGCGGAAGCCGAAAAAGCATTTTCTGATTATGATGTTGTAATCGTTGATGCGGCGGCAATAATAGAATCGGGCTTTACTGAAAAAAGTGATTATTTAATTGTTGTTCACGCACCTGTTGAAATAAGAAAAGAAAGAATTATTAAGCGTGACGGACTCACGGAAGCAGATGCAGATGTTCGTATTAACGGGCAAAAGGATGATGATTTTTATCTTTCAAGGGCAGATTTTATTTTTAATAATTTCATGCCTTATGATACCGAAGAACAATTTTCACAGCTTGAAAAGGAGCTTTTTAATTGAGCGAAAAACGCAACGTAAACAAACTTAAACTCATATCTTTGCTATTGATATTATCGGTTGTTTTGATTATAATAATAGTTAATGCAGTTAAATTAGGTGTTCAAACGGTTTACCCAAGGCAGTATTTAGGCCTTGTAGAAGAAAACGCGGAACAATTTAAAATAGATGAAGCTCTGCTTTATGCACTTATTAAAACCGAAAGCGGATTTGATAAAAATGCAGTTTCTTCCGTTGGTGCAAAGGGATTAACCCAGATTACTCCCGATACATTTCAATGGTTGCAGACCAAAACAGGAGAGAAACACGAAGAGAATGCGCTATTTGAACCCGAAATCTCCGTTTACTATGGTGCATATTTTTTAGATATGCTTCTTGATGAATTCGGTAATACCGAAACTGCCCTTGCTGCTTACCACGCAGGTAGGGGAAAGGTTAACGAATGGTTGGCAGATCCGAGAATATCTCCCGATGGTGAAGCTCTTGAAAATATACCCTATAAGGATACTGCAGGTTATGTTAAAAGAGTTATGCTCAATTATGAAAGATATAAAAACATTTATGATTTAAAATAAATTGAAAGAGGTTGAAATTATGAAACAAGTGAAGAGAGTAATGGCCTTAGGCTTATGCCTTTCTCTTATGCTGTCGGTTTTTGCGGTAGGCGGCTCTGCTGCAGAAAAAAAGGAATATAAAATTATTTCTCCCTATGAAGAAGTTATATGGGAAGGTGAAGATGCCTGGGGTGCATATAAGGGTTCTCTTCATTCTCATACCTCTTACAGCGATGCAGATGAGGATTTGCCTACAATGGTTAAAGAATATTATGAGCAGGACTATGATTTTCTTGCCAATTCTGACCACGGTGTAACAGGCGTTGAATGGAACAGACCTCAGACAATTCAGTTCTTGTATTCATATAGCAGTGTTCCGAGAAATCACCTTACAGATGAAGAGTTTGAAGCGATTACAAACGGTACATATCCGCTTTACGATGGCACCATAAGAAATAAAAAGATGGTTTGTGTTACAGGTGCAAATGAGCTTAATAACCTTACTCTTACAAAATGCCACGTTAACGGATATTTTCTTCCCGAGGGTATCGGTGACGGCTTTGGAGGTAGAGAAAGCGGTTATGACCAGGCACTTTCTTTTATTGAAGAAAATGGCGGTATTTCTCATATTAACCATCCGGGTGACTTCCTTGAAAGCAACAAAGATATAACTGCGGTTAGTGACCCCGAAAACGTTAAATATTTCGGTGACCTTATTCTGAAATACGATAGTTGTATGGGTATTGAAGCTTTTAACGACAGAAACAGTACAACCTGCTACGACAGAATTCTTTGGGATAATCTTTTGATGTATACTCTTCCTTACGGAAAGAATGTTATTGGCTTCAGCAATACCGATGCTCATGACAGGGAGAATGTTGATACCTCTTTCAGTGTGTTTATGATGGAAGAAAACACAGTTGAAAATATCAAAGCAACAATGCAAAGCGGTGCATTCTTTGCAGTTACCCGCATTTTAAGAGCAAACGATATTATCGGTCCTGCAGAAGATATTGATGTGAGAAATCTCGGCCTTTCATATCCTATGTTTACCAAGGTTGAGGTTGACTCTCACAAGGTTATTGTAAGTGCTGAAAACTGTAGCTCAATTCAATGGATTGCAAACGGTAAGGTTATTTCCGCAAGTGAAATCGGCAAGGAAGAAATCATACTTGACCTTGATGAAATTGAGGGAGCAGAGGATTTTCAATATGTAAGAGCTGAGCTTTATGGTGAGGGCGGTGTTTGTATGACACAGGCACTTGTTATTGATGATGGCAGCGAAAAGCTCCAATACGAAGAACCCATAGGTTTCAAGGCTTTTATTGATGATGTAGTTGAATGGTTTAAGGGCACAAGATTCTGGACAATCGTTATTGAAGTAGAAAGAATGTTATAAGGAGTAGTTATTATGGCAACAGTTGAAGAACTCAAAAAAGAGCTTTTTTATAAACCTCAGCATGCAAGTGCAGTTATTGAAGATAGTGAAATCGCAAAAGCAGACGCTTTCGCAGAAGACTACAAAAAGTTTTTAGATGATGCAAAAACAGAACGTGAAGCAGTTGCAGTTGTTTTAGCAGATGCAAAGGAAAAAGGCTTTGTAGAATTTAATCCCGATAAGCAGTATAATGCAGGGGATAAGATTTATTATATCAATCGCGATAAAGCAATAATTCTTGCAGTTATCGGTAAGAAGAGTCTCAAAGAGGGCGTTAAAATTGCCGCTGCTCATATTGATTCACCTCGTCTTGACCTTAAACCCAATCCCCTTTATGAAAGTGATGAGCTGGCACTTTTCAAAACTCACTATTATGGCGGTATAAAGAAATACCAATGGGTTGCAATTCCTCTTGCTCTTCACGGAGTTATTGTTAAATCAGATGGCTCAAAGGTGAATGTTAAAATTGGTGAGGAAGAGGGAGAGCCTAAATTCGTTATTTCCGATATTCTTCCCCATTTGGGTGCAGAGCAGGGAAAACGTACTCTTTCCGAAGGCATTGCAGGTGAAGAACTCAATGTAATCGTTGGTAGCCGTCCTTTCAAGAGTGACGAGGGTAGCGAGCTTGTTAAGCTTAATATTCTCAAGCTCTTAAATGAAAAATACGGAATTGTTGAAAGTGATTTCTTAAGCGCAGAGCTTGAGGTTGTTCCTGCATTTAAAGCTGATGATATCGGCTTCGACAGAGGTCTTATCGGTTCCTATGGTCATGATGACAGAGTTTGTGCATACCCCGCAGAGCAGGCGATTTTCAGTATCGAAAATCCCGATTATACTGCAATTACTGTTCTTACAGATAAAGAGGAAACAGGCTCTGACGGTAATACAGGTCTTCAGTCCTCTTATCTTGAATATTTCATAGCTTACCTTGCAAAAGCAAACGGACTTGATGCTTTCGAAGTTCTTTCAAAGAGTGAATGTCTTTCAGCTGATGTTAATTCAGCCTTCGACCCAACCTTCAATTCTGTATTTGAAAAAAATAACACCTCTTATCTCAATAAGGGGGTTGTAATCACAAAATATACAGGTGCAAGAGGTAAGTCCGGCACAAGCGACGCTTCTGCCGAGTATATGGGCAAAATCAGAAATATGCTCGATAAAGCAGGGGTTGTATGGCAAATCGGTGAGCTCGGTAAGGTTGATGCAGGTGGCGGAGGAACTGTTGCAAAATATATTGCAAATCTTGATGTTGATGTTGTTGACCTTGGCGTTCCGGTTCTTTCAATGCATGCGCCTTATGAGGTTATTTCAAAGCTTGATTTATATATGGCATATCGTGCCTTCACAGAATTCTTTAAACAATAAATTAGGAAAATAATAAGATGAAAAAGATGTATAAAATTTCTTCTATCCTTCTCTGTTTTGTGCTTTTGTTGAGTTCATTTTCAATAATCGCATTTGCAGAAGAGGGAGAAACCGAAGGAACAGAAGAACCGACAATCCTTTTAGGTGATATGGATTTAAACGGTAAGGTGGAAACAACCGATGCTCGTTTAATTCTCCGTCTTGCTTCCGGCCTTGAAGCTCCGAATTCCGATTATCTTATTTATGGGGATATGAATGCTGATGGGGTGCTTTCTCTTGAGGATGCGGTTCTTGCCCTTAAAGCAGTTGCAAAGGTTGAGGTTGGCGGAGTTACAATTCCCGACAAGAATGGTGATAACTATCTTACGGACAACCCCGATAATGAATTTATTCAGCTTATAGCTAATACCTATAATCTTGACCCTGCATCACTTGTTGCAATTTATTCCGAACCCGATTCAGGTACGAACTATGTTTTGCGTTTTAAGAAGAGTATTATCGGTAACAACTATGAAAAAAGTGTAGATAATCTTTCTTATGTTTACCATATTGGTGCCGCACCCGAAAGAAAAATCAGCTACACTAACGGTCAGCTTGTTTTAGGCGACCATTATAACTGTGAAGCCGCTGAAGGTGTAATGGTATTTAACCTTGTTCAGACAATGGTTATGGAGCAGTATCCGGACTATTTTGAGGGAACCGGGGAGGCGCAGTGAAAAAATGCGCCAATGAAATAAATCATAAATGTTTTATGATTTATGCTGAATAACTTAAATAATAAAAAATTAACGACTTAATTTATCTTTTTTAGATAAATTAAGTCGTTTTCTACATTTAGGCTATATTTTTCTGCATTTAGGCAATTTTTCTCAAAAATATTCAAAAGTATTATTTAATATCATTGGGAATATTTATGCTTACTGGTTTTGTTGACTAAAAAAAGCGGGAATGGTATCATAAACTTATTGAGGTGATAGTGTGAAAATTGCAATATGCGATGATGAAAAGGTTTATATTGATAAAATAAAAAGAATAGTTGAGAATTTCTTTTCTTCAAAAAATATGGATTGTTCAATCGAATGTTTTTCCTGTGGGGAAGATTTAATTCTCTGTAATGAGATATTTGATATAGTTTTCCTGGATATTGAAATGAAAAAGCTTAATGGCATTGAAACCGCCAAGAAGCTTAACGCCAAAAGCAATCATACTAAAGTTTTCATTTTTACATCACATAATCAATATCTTGATGATGCAATGGATTTGAATGTTTTCAGATATATTGATAAAAGCAGTAGTTCTGAAAGAATTGTTGCAGGTCTTCAAAAGGCTTTGGAAAATTTACAGCTTAATGACATTGTAATTATAACCGCTGACAGCGAAAGAGTTATTATTTCTAAAAGTGATATTGTTTATATAGAAGTGAAATACAAGAAAGTGTATGTTCAAACGGTGAATGAAAAATATGTTTCCCGTCAAAAAATGGAGTTTTTTAAGGAACAGTTGGGTACAGCTTTTTTTGCAGTACCTCATAATAGCTACATTGTAAATATGAATCATATAAAAAGATTCAAAAGAGATTCCTTGGATTTAACGGGTGGCTATAATGTTGCGGTTGCTTCAAGAAAGCAAGCATCATTTAAAAAGCAGTTTATGGCATTTATAGGAGAGGGCTATGGAATTATTTCATCTGATACTTGAGGTTTTGATGTATATAGCTGAGGCGGCAGTGTTTCTTTTTTATGCTAAAGCATTTTTTCCCCAACGCCACAAAACGTTCACAACGCTTGTTTTTGTCGGGGTGGGGTATGCGATTCTCTTTCTTGTTTATCAGTTAAATATTCCGGCATTAAACTTAGTTGCTATACCAACTGTATTAGCACTAACACTTTTGCTTGCCTTTAATTGTAATATAAAATCAGCTTTGTTTCATGCTGTTGTATTATTAGTTGCTATAGGGACAACTGAATCTCTTACAATGTCCTTTAATGCGGCGGTATTTGATGTTAATATGAGCGAGCATATTGCAAATCCCATAATTTATGTAATTGATATTGTGTTCAGTAAAATGGCATATTCGGCAGTTGTTATGTCCATTGCACACATTTTCTCGCAAATACATAGAAAAAATAAGAACAACAAGGTGTTTTGGCTTTTGTTCATTTCTCCCTTGTCTTCAATTTTTGTTAATACGGTTTTCTTTTATTTTGATAAGCTTCTGGATTTTAGTGACACAATGTATGTTGCATTTTGTCTTTCTTCATTTTTGTTGCTTGTTACCAACATAATTGTTTTCTTTGTATACAGCTATTCATTAAAGAACACAACAGAGTTGTATGAACTTAAAATGGAAGCAGAAAAGCAAGCGATTGATACTCAGTATTTGCAAATTATAGAGCAGAATAATAAAAACTCTGCAATTCTCATTCACGATATCAAGAACCATTTGCAACATATCAAAAGTCTGAATAACTCCGAGGAAATTCATTCATATATTGAGTCGATTTCCGATGAAGTCCAGAGCTATGGCTATATTGGAATGAGTAAGAACAAAACCTTGGATTTGCTTATCAGCAAGTATCTCAATCTGTGCCAAGGTAAAGGAATAAAAATTGATTTTGACGTGAAAACTGCGAATTTAAGTGGAGTTTCACCTGCCGATATTTCAACAATAATCAATAACCTTCTTGACAATGCAGTTGAATCAGCAGAGCAAAGTGAAAAGAAAGCAATATCAGTAAGCATATTTAAAAAGCAAGGCTTTGAAATACTTAAAGTGCAGAACAGTTGCGATACAAAGCCACAAACAAAAAACGGCAATTTGCTTACCACAAAGAAAGAGAAACAGCTCCACGGCTACGGAACTCAAAGCGTAATTAAAACATTAAACAAATATGACGGAATGTTCGATTGGGACTATTCTGAAAACGAAAAAATATTCACTGTAACGGCTGCTGTACCTGATTAACAAAAGGAGGAAATAATATGGAAACGATTTTTTTGAATTTTGTTTTGCAGGTTATTGAATGCTTGATATTTTTCGAGTTTTATGAAAGCATAAAACCATCTTCAAATAAGACTAAAAATTTGTTTTTGCTTTTTTGTGGCTATGTTGTTATGTTTGCAATAAATATAGCCTTTGATTATAATGTTATCGTAAATCTTATTGCTTTTTCTGTTTTTCATTTGTTGTTTTCTTTCTTTTTGTATAAATTCAAATTCCGCTTTTGTCTGTTGTATCTGTTTTTATCGGAGTGCCTCGTTTTAATAACAGAGATAGTTGCACTTGAGTTGATTGCGGTTATAACTAATAGTGAAACAAGAGATTGTTTTACCGATACATATTCATATATCTTGTTAATCGGTTTATGTAAATCCTTGTTATTTGCTTTCTTGAAGATAGTATCTTTTATAGTAAACAGGTTCCGTTCAGTTGAAAGAATTCGATATTCAATAATGCTTTACCCCGTAAGCTTAATATTGGTGTTGGTGGATTTTACGTTGATTTCAGGTATGGTTGATTTGAGCCATAATTTAAGAGTTATGATTTCAATATCAGGCTTGGTTTTGATAATTGCGGTTATAGCAACCTGCCTTTTTCAACAAAAAGAGTCACAACGCGATAAAGAATTGGCAGATCTTCGTTCTGAACAACAAAAGCAAGCGATTGACACTCAATATCTGCAGATTATCGAGCAAAACAACAAAAACTCTGCAATTCTTATTCACGATATCAAGAACCATTTGCAACACATAACCAGTCTTTCAAATGCAGAAGATATACATAGCTATGTAGCTTCAATTTCCCAAGAGGTTCAGAGCTATGGTTATATCGGGATGAGCAAGAATAAAACCTTGGATTTGCTTATCAGTAAATATCTCAACTTGTGTCAGGGTAAGGGCATAAAAATAACTTTCGATGTTAAAACTGCTAATTTAAGTAATGTTGCATCTGTTGATATTTCAACAATATTCAACAACCTTCTTGACAATGCAGTTGAATCAGCAGAGCAAAGTGAAAAGAAAGCAATATCAGTAAGCATATTTAAAAATCAAGGTTATGAAATATTAAAAATCCAAAACAGTTGTGACAGTAAGCCACAATCCAAAAACGGAAACCTGCTTACAACCAAGAAAGAGAAACAGCTCCACGGCTACGGAACTCAAAGCGTAATTAAAGCTTTAAATAAATATGACGGAATGTTTGATTGGGAGTATTCTGAAAAAGAAAAAATATTCACTGTAACAGTAGCGATGCCAACAGAATAAAGAAACGCCCTGCAATTTGCATTTTGCAAACTGCAGGGTGTGTTTTTTATCCAACCATCCAATGATAAAATTCTTCAAAGAATGTAACGAAAAGCTTCATAAAGGACATAAAGCTTGGCATTTGAACTGCCTGTGCAGCAACATTCTGGAGATGAGTTCCTCTTAAGGGAAGTACCTCGTGGAAGGTTTGATTAACTGTATCATTCTGCATAAATTGGGGATATTCTTCCATATCAAAAACAGTAAGCTGTTCTTCGCTTTCGTGAAGAATTCTGTAGAATTCATCGTGACCGTCGTGGGTTGTTGAGTGAAGCATATCCTTAACAAACCAGGTGTTTTCGGGAAGTATGCAGGTTGAAGCATCAATCATTCTGTCGGGAGAGATATACCATGTGCCTTTGTGCTCTGCCTGTTTATAGTCTTCGGGAAGCTGTTCGCCGATATCGGCACAGGTAGCACCCAATGAAGCGTAAACTGTGTCAACGGTACCGTCAGAGGTATTCATATATGCACTAACAAGGGGTGTTCTCTGCATATTATAGCCTGCAACTATATAAACATTTGTGCCGTCTGCTTTTGCCTGGTTAAGAAGCTCTTCTGCACTCTGCTGAACCTCGTAATGATAATAGTCAAGTCTTTCAACAAGTGCTTGATGTTGACCATCATTGATACCCATAAACTCTTTTGCAGTTTCATAATATTCGTCGGGAACAAAGCTCCATATACCCGGCATTGTTCCGAAAATAGGAATAAGAGCTTCATCAAAAACTCTGTCCTTAAGATTGCCGACTAAATTATCAGCAACTCCGACTAAATCTCTGAGAACACCTGCACCATCAAGCATTTCAAGGAGAGCATAAAGGAATGCCCCGAAGAAATCACTGTCCATTGAGGGAAGAGCACATTCTGCATATCTTAAAAGAGCGTCTTTATTGATTTCAACTAAGCCGTTGTAAAGCTCACCCGCAACTGCTGTGCCCTGCAAGGGACAGTTTTGGAAAATGATGGTTTCAATATCTTTTGAGCCGTAGAGTCTTAAATATGCCATAAAGGTTACGCCGCCCATGCTTGAAGCTCTGCAACGAACTGTGTCGTGACCTGTTATTTCCTTAACCTCTTGAATATACTTGTGAAGAAGCTTTGCATTTTCAATGGGGTCAACTCGGAAATCGTAACCGAAATAATAGCTGTAATCAATGCCGTGGTCTGCAGTATCGGGGTGGAATTCTTCGGTTGTAACTCTGGGGTGTGAATTACCCTCGGCATCCATAGCAAGCATACCGAAAGCATTGTTAACGCAGGGAATAAGAACATCACCGAAAGCATCATAATTTTTTGTGCTGATAAGGTCAGCTACCGCAGGAATTATTGGGGTGAATTCACCAAGCATTTCGCCAATATCGGGGCGGAAAAGCTGTTTCTGATTTTCTGTTCCTTCATCAAGGTAAACAGAACCGCTACCGAGAGCTGCAACATAAATTATAGGTGTCTGACCGCAGGTGCAGCTATCGTCAGCCGCAAAGCAGGGGAGAACACCAACTGCAGTTATAATGACTGCAAGAATAATTGACAACATCTTTTTCATAGGGCTTCCTCCTATTTCCATTATTGGTTTTATATTAACATATATTTAATAGCTTTTAAAGTGTGCAATACTTATAAAATTAAGTGCCACTTTTTAAACAATTCAACATAATTGGTATTATTTACATATTACTGTAATTATGCTAAAATGTTATAAATATGAGGTGATTAAATGTCTTATTCAAGTTTTGCTTCTGTTTATGATGAATTAACTGAGAATGTTGATTATAAAAAGCGAGCAGAATATATTGGGAGTATTCTTGCAGATTTTGATATAAAGGATGGTCTTCTTCTTGACCTTGCCTGCGGAACAGGCTCTCTTTCTGTTGAGTTTTCAAAAATGGGCTTTGAGGTAATCGGAACGGATGCTTCTCCCGATATGCTTATGCAAGCCCGAGAAAAAGCAATGGAAGAGGGAGAGAACATACTTTTTCTTTGCCAAAAAATGCAGGAAACCGACCTTTACGGAACTGTAAGAACAATTATTTGCTCTCTCGACAGCATCAATCACCTTTCTTCTGCAGATGAAATGAGAAAAACCTTTCAAACACTCAAAAATTTCATTGATGATGGAGGAATAATGATTTTTGATGTTAATACTATTTACAAGCATCAAGAAATTTTAGGTAACAATACTTTTATCTATGATGAAAAAAATGTTTATTGCGTTTGGCAGAACAGTCTTTACCCGGATGGCGTAACTGTTGGAATTAACCTTGATTTTTTCGTTAAAAACGAAGATGGTTCTTATGACAGATTTACCGAGAGCTTTAAGGAAATTGCTTTCAGTGATGAAGAGATAACAACTGCGGTTGAAAACGCAGGATTTAAGGTTTTGAAACGCTATAGGGAATTTAGCTGCGGTCAGCCTAAGGAAGATACTCAAAGAGCCTATTATGTGATTAGGAGAGAATACAATGGATGATTTAATGTATTTAAAAAGCGGAACAGATATAAGAGGTACCGCTATTGAAAAGGATGGAAAGGGAATTGATTTAACAGATTCCCGTTTAATGAGCATTACTGCGTCATTTGTGGAATTTCTCAAAAAGAAATTAGATAAAGAAAGCCTTACTGTTACAGTGGGCTACGATTCCCGAGTTTCCTCGGAGCATATTTCAAGAACCGTTACAAGAACTTTAGCATCATTAGGTGTTAAAGTTTATGATTGCGGCCTTTCCTCAACCCCCTCAATGTTTATGTCTATTATTAATTTTGGTGTTGATGCAGCAGTGGAAATTACCGCAAGCCATCTTCCTATGGAAATGAACGGACTTAAATTCTTTACTAAAGAGGGCGGATTTTCCGGTAACGATATAAAAGAAATTCTTCAGCTTGCACAGGAAAAACCTTATGAAATAAAAGAAGTCAAGCTTAATATTGAAAAGCTTGACAATATGAAAAAATATTGCAAAGATTTGCAGGATATGATTAAAAAGGGTGTTAATGCAGAGAATTACGACAGACCTTTGGAAAATCTTCACATCGTTGTTGATGCGGGTAATGGTGTTGGCGCATTCTATGCAGAAAATGTGCTTATGAGATTAGGCGCAGATATTAACGGAAGTCGTTATCTTGAGCCTGACGGAAGATTTCCGAACCATATTCCCAATCCCGAAAATAAAAAAGCAATGAAATCAATATCAGAAGCTGTTGAAAAAAGCGGTGCTGATTTCGGAGTTATATTTGATACTGACTGCGACAGAGCTGCCTGCGTAGATAAAAATGCTCAGGAAATTAACAGAAACAAGCTTGTTGCCCTTGCTTCATATATCGCTCTCAAAGATAACAAAGGCGGTATTATTGTTACCGACTCCGTAACAAGCGATGGTCTTGCAAAGTTTATTGAAAAGGATTTAGGTGGTGTTCATCATCGCTTTAAGAGAGGCTATAAGAATGTAATTGACGAGGCAATCCGCCTTGAAAATGAAGAGAATAAAAATGCACCTCTTGCTATTGAAACTTCGGGTCACGCTGCATTTAAAGAGAACTATTATCTTGATGATGGTGCTTATCTTATAACAAAAATTATTATTGAGCTTGCAAAGCTCAACAAAGAGGGGAAGTCCATTGAAAGCCTTATTGAAAATCTTGAAACCCCCGTCGAAGAAAAAGAAGTGAGATTTACAATAAAGCTTCAAGATTTCAGAGAATACGGACTTTCTGTTATCGAGGATTTCAAAGCTCTTTGCGAAATTACCGAAGGTATAACAGTTGCACCTGTAAACCACGAGGGTGTGAGAGTTAATTTTAATGATAACCTCGGTGATGGTTGGCAGCTTTTAAGAATGAGCGTCCATGAACCTCTTCTCGTTCTCAACTGCGAAAGTAATAAAGAGGGCGGAGTAGAAAAAATGCTCACCTTCTTCAAAGCCTTTATTGAAAAATACGAAAAGCTTGATATTTCAAAACTAATAATTTAAAAATGATGCACCCTCACAAAACTTTTTAGTTTTGTGAGGGTGCATATATCATTTATTTAAACAAATAAACTCTTGTTTCATAGGGCTTTGTAGCAAAATCGTTACCGTTAAGTGTTGCATCATTGTAGTTTGTAAGCACAAGCTCGCCTTTGGAAAGGTCGATTCCGTCGGGTGCTTTAAAATCAACTGCATTTTCTGTAAATGAAGCAACAACGAGAAGCTTAACGCCATCAAGGTTTCTTTCATACACAAAAAGCTCTTTGCTGTTTTTGTAATATTGCTTGAAATCACCGTAAATAGCAACCTCGTTTTCCTTACGGAATTTAAGAAGCTTGCGGTAGTAGTTAAGAATAGAGTTTTCGTCTGCTTCTGAAGCTGCAACGTTGATTTCCTTATAGTTGGGGTTAAGGTTAAACCAAGGCTCAACAGTTGAGAAGCCTGCATAAGGACCATCGTTCCATTGAACAGGTGTACGGGAGTTTTCACGGGAGCCTGCATTTGCCATCTTAATGAATCTCTCGTCACTGATATGAAGCTTTTTGAACAATTTCTGATTGTTAAAGGTTATCATATCCTTGAACTCGTCAATGGATTTGAGTTCAATATTTGTCATACCGATTTCCTGGCCTTGATAAATGAAAACTGTACCTCTCTGAAGATAACACATTGTTGCAAGCATTTTTGCACTTGCTTCTCTGTATTTAAGGCTACCGTAGCGGTCAACGATACGGGGATGGTCATGGTTCTCAAGGTAAAGAGTATGCCAGCCCTTGCCGTTCATAGCATCGTACCATTTCTGGTAGCATTTTTTCATCTTTTTAAGGCTGAAGGGAATCTTAATCCAGTCAGTCATAAAGCAGTCTGCTTCAAGGTGGTCGAAGCTGAACATTGTTTTAAGAACCTGAGTTTCATCCTCTGTAACAAAGCGAAGAACCTTTTCGGGAGTGATAAGGGGACCTTCACCAACAGTATAGCAATCGTATTTTGAAAGAACGTCATCATGGAATTCTTTAAGGTATTCGTAGAGGTGAGGACCGCAGTTGTAATGCTCCATACCTGCAGCAACAGGAATCGGAATAGCATTAGGAAGACCTTCTCTTTTAGAGATGTATGTAATAACATCCTCACGGAAGCCGTCAACACCCATATCAAGCCAGAACTTCATAATGTTCTTAACCTCTTCACGAACCTTGGGGTTATCCATATTTAAGTCGGGCTGACCCTTTGTGAATACGTGAAGATAATATTCGTCAACAGATTCAACATATTCCCAGGCACCGCCCTCAAAGGTTGAAAGCCAGTTGTTAGGTGGCTTCTTTCCGTTTTTACCTTTACCTTTACGCCAGATATAGTAGTCGTGGTAAGGGTTGTCAACGCTCTTGCAAGCCTCTTTAAACCACATATGCTCAGTTGAAGTATGGTTAACAACAAGGTCCATAAATACTCTCATGTCTCGTTCGTGGCAACCTGCAAGAACTTTTTTGAATGTGTACATATCACCGTATTCGGGGTTGATATCCATATAATCGGCAATATCGTAACCGTAGTCAGCATTTGGTGACTTGAAAAGAGGTGAAAACCAGATAGCATCTACTCCAATGCTTTTTATATAATCGAGCTTTGAAAAAATACCCTCAAGGTCACCGATTCCGTCTCCGTTACCGTCGCAGAAGGAACGAGGCCATACCTGGTATACCACCATTTCTTTGTACCAAGCTTTTTTCATAGTAAAACCTCACTTATTTCAATATTAAGATAATATTAACAAATATAGAAGAAAAACACAACACAACTTTTCAATATCGTGAAATTGCATTAAATAATCATGCTTTATTTGTATAAAAATTCGAGAATTAATGACAAAAATACAAAAAATTAACACATAAGTTAAAAAATGCTATGTACTTTTTAAAAAATATAATGTATAATATCGAAGAATGAATTGATATCATCCTTGCGAGGTTATTATATGAAAAAGACAACTAAAATTATTATTGCCCTCTGTGTTGCATTGCTTATTGCGGCAACTGTGCTTGTAGTAAGCCTTATTAAAAACAGTGATTTCGGTAAAGAAACAACAACCAAACCCGGTTATTCTTTGCAGGCAACAAGAGCACCCTCCACAACAGGCGTAACAGAATCCTGGGTTGACCTTGAGCAGATGGCAAGTGAGCTTGCAACCGCAACTGACACAACTGACCCAAGCGACACAACAACTGATACAACCGCAGCAGCTCCCGTTGTTCAGACAACTATCATTTATGTTTATACTGAATATGTAACAAATGAGCCCACAACAGAAAAGCTTACAAGCAGCTTTGATGAACCCGAATTGCAGGAGTATAAGTATTCAATAAACAAAGAAAATCGCTCCGTAACAATCACAAAATATCTCGGAGATAATGCTTCTGTATGGGTTCCCGAAAAAATTGCGGGCTATACTGTTACAGGTATTGGTGATAAATGCTTCCAGAAGCAGAGCCTTAAAAGTATATGTATCCCCGAAACTGTTACATTTATCGGCAACAGTGCTTTCCAGGATTGTAAAAACTTAGCGTCTGTAACCTTCCTTGGTGCTCCTTATACCATCACTGTGGGTAATAACGCTTTTCAGAACTGTCCCAAGCTCAAAGCAATCAATCTTCCTGCGGCAAAATCAATCGGTAATTTTGCCTTTGAGGGTTGCGTTTCCCTTGAAAAAATGGAGCTTGAATATGGTACCGAATCAATCGGCGAATACTGCTTTAATGGCTGCAACTCTTTAACACTTATTGAAATTCCCGATAGTGTTAACTATATCGGCAACGGCGTTTTTGGCGGTGAAAGAAAAGGTGAGCTTACTATACGATGCGTTGAGGGCTCAAAAGCTGCCGAGGTTGCCGGAAGATATAATTCCGAAAATATAAAAATTGAATATATTTATTAAAGTCAAATCAAGGTTGTTGCCAATAGGCGACAACCTTTTTTTCACCATCGGACAAAGGTTGAATATACTGTTAATGAAACATAGTTTCAATAATTCTTTTTTTAAAAGTGATTATTTTTAATACCGTTGGGCAAAAATATTGTTGTAACAATATTTGCCTTTTCGGAGAGTGATAGCTTGAATATTAAAAGAGGGGACATATATTATGCTGACCTTAGCCCCGTGGTTGGCTCAGAGCAAGGCGGAGTCCGTCCTGTACTTATCGTTCAGAATGATATCGGCAATAAATACAGCCCCACTGTTATTGCTGCAGCTATAACAAGTCAGCAGTTTAAAACTAAGTTGCCCACACATATCAGCGTAGATGCGGCTGTTTGCGGTCTTTCAAAGGATTCTGTGGTGCTTCTTGAACAAATAAGGACTCTGGATAAGCAACGCCTTAAAGAAAAAATGGGAAACCTTCCCGAAACTGATATGTCAAGAATAAATGACGCCCTTTCGGTGAGTATCGGGCTTGATAAATGAAAATTGTGGTTGTCCTTTTGGGCAATCACTTTTTTATGTTAACCTTTTGTTAACCACCTCGACATAACTTGACAAGATGCCTTTTGTAGTGTAATATTATTCTGTTAATTTATGTATTATTATCTCACTTTGCGGAGGCTTAATTATGTCTAAAAGATACTTTACATCCGAATCTGTAACGGAAGGTCATCCCGATAAGGTTTGCGACCAGATTTCAGATGCCATTCTTGATGCAATGCTTGCTCAGGATAAATATTCCCGTGTTGCTTGTGAAACTACCTGCACAACAGGTATGGTAATGGTTATGGGTGAAATCACAACTGATGCCCAGGTTAACATTCCCGAAATTGTTCGTGAGGTTGTTTGTGATATCGGTTTTGATAACAATGAATGTGGCTTCGATGGCAATACCTGTGCTGTTTTTACTACTATTGATAAGCAGTCTGCAGATATTGCAATGGGGGTTGATAAATCCTTTGAGCTTAAAGGCGGTCAAGAGGATACATATAATCTCCATGGTGCAGGAGACCAGGGTATGATGTTCGGCTTTGCTTGTAATGATACAGAAGAGCTTATGCCTCTTCCTATTTCACTTGCTCATAAGCTTGCCCTTCGCCTCACAGAAGTAAGAAAGAACGGAACACTTTCCTATCTTCGTCCCGATGGTAAGAGCCAGGTTACAATCGAATATGATGATAACGACAAGCCTGTAAGAGTTGAAGCAGTTGTTGTTTCCTCTCAGCATGACCCTATTGATATTGAGATTCTTCGTAAAGATATTATTGAGAATGTTATTAAACCCATTATTCCCGAAAAATATCTTGATGAAAATACAAAATTCTATGTGAATCCCACAGGTAATTTTGTTATCGGTGGTCCTGTTGGTGACAGCGGTCTCACAGGCAGAAAGATTATTGTTGATACCTATGGCGGTTATTCACGTCATGGTGGCGGTGCTTTCTCCGGTAAAGACCCGACTAAAGTTGACAGAAGTGCTGCTTATGCCGCAAGATATGTTGCAAAGAATATTGTGGCTGCAGGTCTTGCAGAAAAATGCGAGCTCCAGCTTGCTTATGCTATCGGCGTTGCTCGTCCTCTTTCTGTTCGTGTTGATACATTTGGAACAGGTAAGCTTTCCGATGCACAGCTTGAAGATTTAGTTAATAAATATTTTGACCTTCGTCCCGCTGCAATTATTGAAAAGCTTGAACTCAGAAAGCCTCAGTACAGAGCACTTGCTGCTTATGGTCATATGGGTAGAATTGACCTTGATGTTAAATGGGAAAAAACCGATATGGCAGAAACGCTCAAAAATGCAGCAGCATTATAATTGATTGCTTTGTAGGTTGAAATGGCAGAGAAAAACATTCATTTAGGGCACAGAAAACGTGTAAAAGCAAATGTAATAAAAAATGGTTTTTCACAGCTTGAGGAGCATAAGCTTCTCGAGCTGATGCTATTTTATTCCATACCCAGAGAAGATACAAATGAGCTTGCTCATAAGCTTATAAACCATTTTGGTTCCTTTGAAGAGGTTTTTAAAGCGAGTCTTGAACAACTCAAAAGAGTTGATGGTGTTGGTGATAATACTGCAGTTATGATTGCTGCTATGGGCGAAACATACAAAAGAATTTCAAAAGCCAAACCTCTAAAGAAAAGAGTTTATAAAACCACAGATGATTTAAAAGAGCTTGCAGCTTCTCTTCTTCAAGGGGAGAAAAACGAAAAGGTTGTCTTAATATGCTTTGATGCAAAAAGAACCTTGAAGCGTTACACAGTTATTTCGGAAGGGGATGAAGTCTCTTCTGAAATTAATATGAAGGAAGTAATTAAAAATCTTGTTGATAGTGATTCTTCCGTAGCAGTATTGGCGCATAATCACCCAACTTCTTCTGCAGAACCATCTGCTTATGATATTGATTCAACAAGAATGGTTTGTGTAACTCTTCGCAAAATCGGTTATGCTCTTGCAGACCATATTATTGTCGGAGAAAATAATGAGGCTTACTCAATGCATCTTGATCCTCATTTTTCTGCGTTATTTTATTAAAAAGATTTTAACTAATCTTGGCGAAAGAATAAAACTCGTTAAATCGGCACACAATGCACTTGGCAGAGTGTGTCGTGTTTTTTTTATGTTAATTGAGCCGTAATAAAGAGTTATTGCATAGAAGGTAGTTTCCGTAGAGCCCATAATAACTGACGCACATCTTCCTATATAACTGTCGGGTCCGAAATTTTTCAATATATTTTCATACATTCCCAAAGCTCCGCTGCCGGAAACAGGTGATAGAATTGCAAGCGGTGTTATTTCCTTTGGTATTCCTAAAAATGAGGTTATGGGTGAAACAAGAGAGCAAATAACATCAAGCCCGCCCGATGCTCTAAGCATATTTACGCACAGTAACAGAGCAATGAGTGACGGAGTTATATCTAAAATTGTATTGAAACCGTTTTTCGCACCTTTGATAAATTCATCAAACACATTTATGCCTTTAAATGCTCCGTGAAGAATAATTAAAACAACAAGGACAGGTAAAATAAAGTCTGTAAATTTATTCATTTGAACACCTTTTTTAAAATATTTGTAACAAGCATGCCTATTGTTAAAGCCGTAACCGAGGTTGCGAGTGCAGGTGCAAGAATTTCCATTGGTGCAGAACTTCCGTATTCAGAGCGTAAAAGAGCAATAGTTGTCGGTACTAAATGAATTGCGGCACTGTTGATTACTACAAATCTTACCATTTCGTTTGTTGCTTTTTCGGGATTAGGGTTTATATTCTGCAACCTTTTCATTGCTTCAAGCCCTAAGGGTGTTGCCGCATTTCCGAGACCTAAAAAATTTGCGGTTATATTCATTGCGATTGCTTCCTTGGCTTTTTTGTCCTTTAGCTTAGGAAATAATAAGCTCAATAAAGGGGAAAATAGCTTGCAGATTAAAGCGGTTAATCCGCTTTTTTGAGCTATTGCAGTTAAACCGTTCCAAAGGCAGACAACTCCCGTTAATTTAATTACTAAAGAAATTGCATCGGTACCGCCTGTGACTACCGCTCCCGAAAGTTCACCCATTTTTCCCGTTGCAAATGCACAGAATAAAGAAAAAACAACCATAACAGGCAATAGATAATTCATCATAGTCCTTTAATACACCCTTTATGTTTTTGGAAAAAATAAAAATCTTGACTAAATCACAAGATATTGTATAATATATAGGGTAAAATCCCCAAAAATTGTATTTTTTAGGAATTTCGAGAATTTGAGATTTCGAAAGGTTAGGTATTATAGATGGCTAAAACAGCACAGTCACCAAAAGAATACGGTAACGAAAGTATAAAAAAATTAAAGGGTGCGGACAGAGTTCGTAAACGCCCTGCGGTTATTTTCGGTTCTGATGGTCTTGACGGATGCGAGCATTCCGTTTTTGAGATTATTTCCAACTCCATTGATGAGGCTCGTGAGGGCTATGGTAAGAAAATTGTGGTTACACGTTTTCTTGACCATTCCGTTGAGGTTCAAGACTTTGGCCGTGGTATTCCTGTTGATTATAATAATCGTGAAAAATGCTATAACTGGGAGCTCGTTTTCTGTGATTTATATGCAGGCGGCAAGTATGATACCAATGACGGTGGTAGCTACGAATATTCTCTCGGTCTTAATGGTCTTGGTCTTTGTGCAACTCAGTATTCTTCAGAATATATGGAAGCTGAGGTTCATTCGGGTGGCTTCTGTTATGAGCTTCAGTTTAAGGCGGGTAAAATCAATGGTGAAATGAAAAAAACGCCTTATGATAAAAAAGATACAGGTACAAGAATTAAGTGGCGTCCCGATTTAAAGGTTTTTACCGATATTGCCATTCCTCTTGAATATTTCCAGGAAATTCTTAAAAGACAGTCTGTTGTTAACCCGGGAATAAAATTCATTCTCAAAAATCAGCTTACAGAAACAAAGTTTGAAACCTTTGAGTACGTTTATGACAACGGCATTGTTGACTATGTAAATGAATTTGTTGGTAACGATGGGCTTACAACAGTTCAGTTCTGGCAAACAGAGCGTAAAGGTCGTGACAGAGAAGATAAGCCCGAGTATAAGGTTAAAATCAATATTGCTCTTTGCTTCTCCAATAAAAAGCAAATTAAAGAGTATTACCATAACTCAAGCTTTCTTGAGCATGGGGGTGCTCCCGAAAAAGCAGCAAGAAGTGCATTCGTTTCTCAGATTGATGCTTATTTGAAGCAAAACAGTAAATATACCAAAAATGACCCCAAAATCAGTTTTCAAGATATTGAGGACTGTTTGGTGCTTGTTATTTCTTCTTTCTCAACTCAGACCTCTTATGAAAATCAGACAAAGAAAGCTATTACAAATAAATTTATTCAAGAAGCATTAACAGAGTTTATTAAACACCAGCTTGAAATTTATTTCATCGAAAATAAGCTTGATGCAGATAAGCTTTGCGAGCAGGTGCTTATTAATATGCGTTCTCGTGTTAAAGCGGAAAGCACAAGGCTCAACCTTAAAAAGACTTTGACCTCATCTAATGATATGACAAGCAGAGTTGAAAAATTCGTTGACTGCCGCAGCAAAGATAAAAATGAACGTGAAATTTTCATAGTTGAGGGTGATTCGGCTCTCGGTGCTTGTAAGCAGGCACGTGACTCTGCTTTCCAGGCTGTTATTCCCGTAAGAGGTAAAATTCTCAACTGCTTGAAGTTTGATTATAACCGTATTTTTAAAAGTGATATTATTATCGACCTTATAAAAGTTTTAGGCTGTGGTGTTGAGGTTTCCAGCAAGTCAAATAAAGAGCTTTCTCTATTTAATCTTGATAATCTTCGTTGGAGCAAAATTATTATCTGTACCGACGCTGATGTTGACGGCTTCCATATCAGAACTCTTATTCTTACAATGATTTACAGGCTTATGCCAACTCTTTTAAAAGAGGGTAAGGTCTTTATTGCAGAGTCGCCACTTTACGAAATTAACTCTAAAGGGCAGACATGGTTTGCATATACAGAGAAAGAAAAACAAATGGCTCTTGAAGAAATCGGTGACGCAAAATACACTATTCAGCGTTCAAAGGGTCTTGGTGAAAACGATGCAGATATGATGTGGCTCACTACTATGAATCCGCATACTCGTCGTCTCATCAAGGTTGAGCCCAATGATGTTGAAGAGCTTATTGCAGAGAAGTTTGAGCTTCTTTTAGGTGATAATCTTCAAGACAGAAAAGAATTTATTGCAGAAAACGGTCATCTTTATCTTGACCTTGCAGATATTTCGTAAGGGGGGATAACAATGGCAAGAAAGAAAAAAGATGTTCAAGAAGCTGTAAAAACCGAAGAGGTTAAAGCTAATATTATTGGTGCGGGTGAGGTTGTTACCCAGCAGATTACCGACACTCTTGAAACAAACTTTATGCCCTATGCAATGAGTGTTATCATCTCCCGTGCAATTCCCGAGATTGACGGATTTAAGCCTTCTCACAGAAAGCTTCTTTATACTATGTATAAAATGGGGCTTATAAACGGCGGAAGAATTAAATCTGCAAATATTGTTGGTAGAACAATGCAGCTTAACCCTCACGGTGATGCGGCTATCTATGAAACAATGGTCCGTCTTTCAAAGGGTAATGAAACTTTGCTCCACCCTTATATTGACAGTAAAGGTAACTTCGGTAAGGCATATTCAAAAAATATGGTTTATGCTGCTGCCCGTTATACAGAAGCGAAGCTTGAGGGGATTTGCTCCGAGCTTTTCGGTGATATTGATAAAAATACTGTTGAGTTTGTTGATAACTATGACAGTACAATGAAAGAGCCGACTCTTTTACCTGTTTCATTCCCAAGTGTTCTTGTTAATATGAACAGCGGTATTGCAGTCGGTATGGCGAGTAATATCTGCTCTTTCAATCTTAGAGAGCTTTGTGCAACAACAATCGGCCTTATTAAAAACCCAGATTTTGATATTTTCGAAACCCTAAAAGCACCCGATTTTATCGGTGGCGGTTTAATTGTTTACGACAGAGCTGCACTCGAAGAGGTTTATTCAACAGGTAGAGGCTCAATCAAAATCCGGGCAAGATATTCTTATGATAAAACCAATAACTGTATTGATATTACGGAAATTCCTGCAACAACCACCTGTGAAGCAATTATTGATAAAATAATAGAAAAGGTTAAAGCCGGTTCTCTTAAAGAAATCAGCGATATAAGAGATGAAACGGATAAGTCGGGTCTTAAGATTACCATTGATTTAAAACGTGGCACAGACCCCGATAAGCTTATGAAACGCCTTTATAAGTTTACTTCTCTTGAAGATTCCTTCAGTGCAAACTTCAATATTCTTGTTGCAGGTGTGCCCAGAGTTATGGGCGTTGCGGAAATCCTCGAAGAATGGATTGCATTCCGTACAGAATGCGTTAAGAGAAGGGTGTATTTTGATTTAACTAAAGCAAAGGATAAGCTCCATCTTCTTTTAGGTCTTAAAAAGATTCTTCTTGATATTGATAAAGCAATTAAAATTGTTCGTGAAACCGAAGAAGAAAGTGAAGTTGTTCCCAACTTGATGATAGGCTTCGGTATTGACGAAATTCAAGCTGAATATGTTGCCGAAATTAAACTCCGTCATTTGAACAGAGAATATATTCTTAAGCGTCTTGCTGATATCGATGACCTTAAAGCAAGTATAGAAGATATGGAGGATATTCTTAACAGTAAATCAAGAGTTAAGAAAATTATCGTAGATGAGCTTACAAAGGTTTCCGAAAAATACGGAAGAGACAGAAAGAGCGAAATTATCTATGATACCGATACAGAAGAAGAGTTCGTTGAAGAAATTCCCGATTACGAGGCAAATCTCTTCTTTACCCGTGATGGCTACTTCAAGAAAATCACACCCTTGTCACTTCGTATGGGTGGCGAGCAGAAGCTCAAGGAGGGGGATGAGATAGTTTGTGCTATTAATTCTAAGAATTCAGCAGAGCTTCTCTTCTTCACCGATAAATGTCAGGTTTACAAAGCTAAGGCATCGGATTTTGATGATACAAAGGCAAGTGCCTTGGGTGATTTCGTTCCGTCAAAGCTTGAGTTTGAAAAGGACGAAAAGCCGATTTATATGGCGGTAACAAGCGATTATAAAGGCTATATGCTCTTTGTTTTTGAAAACGGTAAGGTCGCAAAGGTAACGATGTCCGGTTATGCTACAAAAACAAATCGTAAAAAGCTCATTAAAGCATATTCTGATAAAGCACCCATTGTTGCGGCTATGTATATTGAGGAGGATGCAGAGATTGTTCTTTCTTCAACTGCAGGTAGGCATTTGCTTGTTAACACAGGTGCAATTTCACCAAAAGCGGCAAAAGATACTGCGGGCGTTAACGTTATGACACTTAAAAAGTATCACAAGGTGCAGGATGTAAGACTCTATAAAGAGGGCGAATTTGCGAAGCCTCATCGTTATCGCACCAAGACTCTTCCTGCGGCAGGTGCAACCTTAAGCGCAGATGATACTGCAGAGCAGTTAAGCCTTATGTAATTAAAAAGAAACTCCCCGTTCAAAAGAACGGGGAGAGCGAATAAATATAATCGTTTTGAGTAAAACGTAAAGACGATGTTTAACACAAATACTCCGAAAAACGATACAAACGCATACAAAATGTTTATTCGCTGACTATATATTGTCCGATTTTTTATGCAAAATACATAGTATGCAAAATTTTTTAAAAAAAGTTTAAAAAAGACTTGCTTTTTTATTTCTTATGTGGTAATATAATCGGGCGTTGTGAACGAGACATAGTTCAGAATGAAAGGAAAATTAGTATGGATCAGCTTTTATGGTATCATTACCTTATCGGCGCCGTTCTTATCTTTTCAGCATTAATTATCATCGTAACTGTTATGCTTCAGCAGAGCAAACAGCAGGGTCTTTCCGGTGCGATTGCAGGTGGTGCTGATACATTCTTCGATAAGAATAAAGGCAGAACAATGGAGGCAAAGCTCTCTAAAATAACAAAAATTGTTGCAGTCGTTTTCTTTGTAATCGGTCTTGCTGCAGTTATCTTGTTTAAGTTGTTATAATAAAAACCCTGTTTTCAGGGTTTATATATGAGTCATTAGCTCAGTAGGCAGAGCACCTGCCTTTTAAGCAGGGTGTCCGGGGTTCGAATCCCCGATGACTCACCAAAAAGAAAAGTCGCGTTAGCGGCTTTTTCTTTTTGTTCTTTTCACTCTTCTCTTTTCACTTTTCACTCTTCTCTATATAATTTGCGCGACTTTTCCAGATAAGAGATAAGAGAGAATAGAGAAAAATGTTGTTGTTTTGTAAATGTTGTATATGATTATATTTTGTGTTATAATGCGCTTAGAGGTGTTATAAATGGAAAGTCCTTTGCTTGATAAATCGTTGGATTTTGCTACAAAAATTGTTTTATTTTATGAAGCTTTTTCTAAAACGAAAAAAGATACAACAATTGCTAAACAATTACTTCGTTCTGCAACTAGTATAGGTGCGAATATTAACGAAGCTGTTTATGGTAACAGTAAAGCGGATTTTATATCAAAACTACATATTGCACTTAAGGAAACAGGAGAAAGTATTTATTGGTTAACTTTATTAAAAAATACTAAATTGATTGAGTATGATTTCGATTGCTTGCTTTCGCTTGCGCAAGAAATTAAGCGCATGTTGATTTCTTCTATTAATACTGCAAAGAATAATAAGAAATAGTATAGGAACAGTACGTCTTTAGATGTGCTGTTTTTGCTTTTGGTTGATTTTTTGTAACAAAACCAAACCTCACTCGTCTAATAAGTGAACGTTCAAAAAAGTGAAAGGGGAGATGGTATGGAAGATATAGAGCTTGTATTTTCTAAATATTATAAGTATGTTAAACGCTATGCACTCTCTCTTTGCTATGATGAAACTCTTGCAGAGGACATAACCCAGGAGGCTTTTTATAAGGCTTTCAAGAATATCGATAAATTCAAAAATGAATGTCGAATAGAAACCTGGCTATGCCGAATTGCTCATAACGAGTTTGTTTCTTTAAAACGAAAGAAAAAGACGGAGAATATTGACGATTATACAACTCTTGCATCATTCGATAATATTGTTGAAAATACCGATGATAAAGAATGTGCAAGAAAAATTCTTGAAATATCGACTGAGCTTTCCTCACCATATAAAGAGGTTTTTTATATGAAAGCCCTGGGTGAATTACCCTTTTCGGTTATAGCAGAGGTTTTCGGTAAAACAGAAAGCTGGGCAAGAGTTACATATCACAGAGCAAGAGCTAAAATTTCAGAAAGGTTAGGTGACTTTAATGAATAAGTTTGATTGCGAAATTATAAAGGATTTGTTGCCTTTATATGCCGATAATGTTTGTAGTGAGAAATCTGTAAAGGTAGTAGAAGAGCATTTGAACGATTGCACAGAATGCTCCGAAGAACTCCGAAAAATCAAAGAATGTCCAGCTGTACCAAGTGTGGATGAGGATTTAGAGAAGGCTGTTAAAAATGCAGGAAAGAGAATTAAAAAGGGTAAGAAAAAAACAATAATTGAAACAGTTGCTCTTGTAATGATTCTTGTGATTCTTTTTGGCGTTATAGGAATGTATCGCTTTATTTTGTACGCTGCAAAAGCTGACCATGAAGTATATAATAATAGTACAGCAGTTTTTAATCAGAATTGCGAAAGTGTTAAAATTGATTTAACTGATAAAAAAGACTATGAAAATGATAGTGCGACATTGTTTGTTGGCGAAAAATATAAAGTGGAAAAAGTTGAAGAGAGCAATACTGAAAAATTGGTTGTCAATAAAGATAAATATATTCACTTTATTGAACATGAAAACGGTTTAATGGTTTACGGTATGAGCGAATATCTAGATAACCATGTGTTTTTTCCTGCAAGACCATTTGTAAAATGGGGGGTAGAGCTTTTGGGCTATGAGTCTGATTTTGCACCGGGTTATGATTTATCGCTTGAAGAAAAAATCATTGAAATGGAAGAGCCGGAAGCACCTTTCTTCTGTTCACCTGAAGCATACGCAAAAGCCTTGGCTTATTACAGTATAAAAAACTCTATGGGTATAGGAACGGGTTATCTGCTTGTTAAGAATGATGAGTTCTATTGTATAGGCACAAAACTCCACAATGGCGATAATAAGCTCTATACTTTTATTATTCAATCTAAAAGCGACCTTAATAAATCTATGCAAATTAATTTTAAGGGCTACGAATCACAGGATGAGGTTGTTGAAATTCTTTCAAGCCTTAAAATAAAATAAAGCTTTAGGAGTGACGGGTAGTTAACTCGTCACTCCGTTTTTTCTAAAAAATTGAATATAAATGCACCTATGAGTCCTGTTGAAAGAATTGACCTTGCAGTTGAAAAAAGCTCATCAGAAATCAATAAAAGCTCATATTGAAATGATGTGAAATGAGCATAATTTGAAAAGAGGCTTATAAATAATAAAGGTAAGCTAAGTGCTAAAGTGCATTTTATAACAATTCGGGCTTTTCGCCCTAAAGAACAATAGAAATTTTTTATTTTAGTCAACATAATCACCGAAATAATGTTATTATAAATTAACCTCGGAATCAATGGAAAATGTAGGTGTTTACTATATAATTTGCCATACAAAATGTTGAAAAACTATTGAATTATAACACTATATTTGGTACAATATCCATACTTATTCTATTAACGGAGGAAGACAGTATGAAATGTCCCTTTTGTGGTTTTGAAGAAAGTAAGGTAATTGACTCCCGTCCTACAGACGAGGGGGAGAAAATTCGCCGCCGCAGAGAGTGTATGAGCTGCGCAAAGCGTTTCACTACCTATGAAATTATTGAGAGCGTGCCCATTGTTGTTGTTAAGAAGGACGGCAAATCCCGTGAGGTTTTCGACCGTGATAAGCTTTTCAACGGTATGATGCGTGCTTGCGAAAAACGCCCTGTTTCAGTTGGTGATATCGAAAGAGCGATAGATGAAATTGAAGCAGAAATTCAGAACTCTCTCGATAGAGAGGTTACCTCAGTAAGAATCGGTGAGCTTGTTATGGATAAGCTTAAAGATATTGATGAAGTTGCTTATGTTCGCTTTGCTTCCGTTTATCGTCAGTTTAAAGATATAAACACATTTATGAGCGAGCTGAAAAAATTATTAATAGAGGAATAATCTTATAGGCTGTCTTGTGGCAGTCTATTTGTGCTTATTTAAGATTATGTCAAGTTTTATTTGTCCTGTTTGTAAAAGCGAATTATTGCTGTTTGAAAAAATTTATAAATGTCCGTATAACCACTGTTTTGATGTCTCCAAGGACGGTTATGTTAATCTTTTGATGTCACAGCAATCATCTTTAAAACGTCACGGCGATGATAAACTGATGGTTCGTGCAAGACGAGAGTTTTTAGAAAAAGGCTTTTATGGTGAGCTTCGTGAAAAGCTTTGCGAAACCGTGAACGAAGCCATTTCTGAAAACTCAACAATCATCGATGTTGGTTGCGGTGAGGGGTACTATACCTCTGAAATTTCTAAAATCAATGATTTTGAAATCTTCGGTATAGATATTTCAAAGGATGCTTTAAAATATGCCGCTAAAAGTGTAAAAAACAGCAGCTTTGCAGTAGCAAGTGCATTTTCCTTACCCTTTGCGGATGCTTCTGCAGATTGTGTTTTAAGTGTTTTTGCACCATCTGCTTATGAAGAGTTTCACAGAGTTTTAAAATCTGACGGAAAGCTCATCAAGGCTATACCTTTAGAAGATCATTTATGGGAGCTTAAATGTGCTCTTTATAAAGAGCCATATAAAAATAAACCCGAAAAAAGAAATGATGAACTTTTCGAACTCATTACTCTAAAAGAAATCAAATATGAAATAAATCTGACCCAAAAAGAAGATATAGAAAATCTATTTAAAATGACACCGTATTACTATAAAACAGGTAGAGCAGATTCGGAAAAATTACTTTCTCTCAATAGTCTTGAGACAACGGTACATTTTGGTATTGAGGTATATGAAAAGAGGTAAGAGTATGTACGAAAATAATTGGGAATCCTTGAATTCCAGAAAAGTTCCCGAATGGTTCGGTAAAGCAAAATTCGGTATTTTTATTCATTGGGGACT
This sequence comes from Acutalibacteraceae bacterium, assembly GCA_045541435.1. Taxonomy (GTDB): domain Bacteria; phylum Bacillota; class Clostridia; order Oscillospirales; family Acutalibacteraceae; genus DTU089. The sequence continues at coordinate 125,793 of JAZQJD010000026.1, read as the reverse complement.
TTACAGCATTCCTGCTTATGCACCAATAAAAGACTATGCAGAGTGGTACGGATATGCCTGCAATATGGAAAATCCCGAAACTGAAGCACAGGCAAAATATAAGGCGTTCCATAAAGAACATTATAATTCAAGACCCTATTATGATTTTAAAAATGAATTTACAGGACATCGTTTTGATGCAAATAAATGGGCAGACCTTTTCAAGCGTTCGGGTGCTAAATATATAAACTTTGTTTCAAAGCACCATGACGGCTATTGCCTTTATGAAACCGAATATGCACCCGGTCTTAATTCTGTTGAATGTGCTCCTAAGCGTGATTTCCTTATGGAGCTGAAAAATGCTATGGAAGGTACGGGTGTTCGTTTCGGTGTTTATCATTCAGTATATGAATGGTGGCATCCTTATTACCTTGAAGACCCTGAAAAATATGCATTAGAGCATCTTCATCCCATGCTCAAGGAGCTTGTTGAAAAATATCAGCCTGCAACTCTTTTTACTGACGGTGAATGGGAGCATGAAAGCTCTGTTTGGCATTCAACTGAGTTTTTACAGTGGCTTTATAACGAATCCTCAGTTAAAGATACAATCGTTCCCAATGACCGTTGGGGTAAAGAAACCCGTGGCAGAAAGGGCGGTAATTTCACAACTGAATACGGCATTATTGATGTTTATCTCGGCACAGAAAGACGAATTGAAGATGTTGAGCTTGACAGACCCTTTGAGGAGTGCCGTGGTATCGGCCGTTCCTTTGGTATAAATAAGGAAGAGGGCTGTGAAAACTATCTTTCGGTGAAGGAGCTTCTTATCACTCTTTGCGACCTTGTTTCAAAGGGAGGAAACTTCCTTCTTAATATCGGTCCCGATGGCGACGGAACAATTCCGCCTCTTATGGAAGAACGCCTTTTGGGAATGGGTAAATGGCTTGATGTGAATGGCGAAGCAATTTATGAAAGCGAAATTTATAGTAAAAAGAGTGCAGACGGTGTTTATTACACTCAAAGAGACGGCAATATCTATGCAATAACAGAAAAATTCCCCTCAAAAGAAACTGCTTTCGAGGAAATTGATTTCAATGAAAATTACAAAATTTCTCTTTTGGGCTCAGAGGGCAAAGTAATTGCAGCTAATAAAGACGGAAAGCTTGCTTTAAGAACAGATATCTGCGCACCGGAAGATGTTAACTGCGAGCATCTTTATGTATATAAAATAAGCAAATAATCAGAGTGAGTAAACTATGAAAAACCTAATAGGTCATTTTATAACAATAACAAAACACCGCCATCTTGTTATAAAGCATTGTAAAAAAGCAGGTGTTTTGTGGCAGGGGCTTCGGCACGATTTATCAAAATATTCCCCAACCGAGTTTCTGCCGGGTGTTAAATATTATACAGGTCAACGCAGTCCCAATGAGGGAGAAAGAGCTGAAAACGGCTATTCTCTTGCGTGGATTCACCATAAAGGAAGAAACAAGCACCATTTTGAATATTGGACAGATTATAACCCTGCTTCAAAGCTTGTTGAGCCTGTTGAAATGCCCATAAGATATGTTGCAGAAATGTTTTGCGATAGAGTTGCCGCAGGGAAAATATATAATGGTGATAAATATACCGATGATTCCCCACTTGAATATTTTATTAAGGCTAAGCATAGAAGAGTTATTCATCCAAAGACCTCGGATTTGCTTGAAAGCCTGCTTGTAATGCTTAAAGATTATGGTGAAGAATATACTTTTGAATATCTTCGCAGAATTGTAAAAGAAAACAAAGAAAACAAAGAAAACAAGTAAATAAATGTGAAAAAATAAAGAAATTGTTAACAATGTTTATGTTCTTTATGATATTCTTGTTTTTGAAAAAAACTTGTGATAATATTGTTATTGTAACTGATTTATTTATCACCTTGGAGGACTTATGAACAAAACCCCTATTATAACCATTATCGCATTGCTTGTTGTGATTTTAATTGCTTTCAGCGGATGCGAATTTGAAATCAGCTTGAATGGCGAGGAAAATAATACTCAAACCTCTATTGAATCTGTTGTTGTAACAGATGAAGAGGGCAGCACTCAGATTGAAACAGTTGTTCATTATATAACAACTGAGCCTGTTCCCGTTGTTACGATAGTTGAAGTAACCAATGAAAAGGGTAAGGTAGTTGAAACCGAAAAAGTGACTCTTTCACCCGAAGAGGTTCAGCACGGCAAGGATTTCTTTAACGATAAAGAGGAAAAAACAACAGCTCTTTCAAAAGAGCCTGCAGCTGACAGAATTACAACTGCTCCCGAAAAAGAAAATGTTGAAGTTCAAGATGATTTTGCAATTCTTAATTCAAGCAGTTATTTAATTGAGGGCAGAGTTGTTTCCGCAGACGGTGTAACATATCCCTATAAAATGGCAAGAAGCGGTAATCGTTTTACATTTAGAAGTAGCGTAAACGGTGAGGAAATATGTCTTATAATGGGCTCCAATGATGTTTATTTGGTTTCTCCCTCAAAAAAAACATATATAAAAATACCGAAGGATATAGCTTCCGGTGATACAGATGAGTTCGAGGATATTCTCAGCGGAGAAGCCTTGACCTTGTATGCCGGTAAAAAAGAGGTTGACTCATATACTGAGAAAATGTATGGCGTGAAATATAAGGTTGTTGAGTATGATGACGGCTCATCAGATTATTTTAACGGGAAGACATTGGTTCAGACAGTTAATAAAGATGGTTCAACTCTTTATTATGATGTGATTTCATCAACTGTCTCAGAGGGCTTGTTTGTTCCTCCTGCCGGTTATACAGAAGAGGTTTTGACCTCAGAAAAAGCATCCGAGCTTGCTGATAGTTTAACAACAGCCGTTTCTACAGAAACCACCCATAGTCATTAACAGATATGAATAATAATAGAGTTGCCCTTGTAACAGGGGGTGCAAGAGGAATCGGCAGGGCAATTTGCCGTTCTCTTGCTGAAGACGGATTTAAGATTGCCGTAAATTATAATAATTCTGAAAAAGAAGCAATAGCTTTGAAAAATGAGCTTTCTGCAATAACAGAGGTTGAAATATTCAAATGTGATGTTTCGGATTCTTCACAAGTAAAGGAAATGTTTTCCTTGATTTCCAAAAGGCTTGGTAATGTTAATGTGCTTATTAATAATGCAGGCGTTGCAGAGCAGGTGCTTTTTACCGACATTACTGATGAAATGTGGCAGAGAATGCTTAATACTAATCTTTCAAGTGCATTTTATTGCTCAAGAGAAGCACTCAAAAATATGATTAGCGAGAAAGACGGCGTAATCATTAATATCGCTTCAATGTGGGGCGAGGTTGGAGCTTCAATGGAGGTTCATTATTCAACTGCAAAGGCAGGGCTTATAGGTATGACTAAAGCTCTTGCAAAGGAGGTTGGCCTTTCGGGTGTTCGTGTGAATGGGGTTTCTCCCGGAGTTGTTTTAACGGATATGATGAAATCTTTTTCTGAAGAAGATAAAAATAGTTTAAAGGAAGAAACACCTTTAAATACTTTGGGAATGCCCGATGATATAGCTAAAGCTGTCAGCTTCCTTGTAAGCGATAAAGCAAAGTTTATTACAGGACAGATTCTTTCTGTTAATGGCGGATTTGTTATTTAAATCAAACGTCTAAAATACCTTTGAAAGAGGGGTTAATAATATGAAAATTACATTTATGGGTGCAGGTAGCACAGTTTTTGCAAGAAACGTTATCGGTGACTGTATGTGCTCCGAGGTGCTTCGTGACAGCGTCTTTGCTCTTTATGATATTGACGGTCAGCGTCTTGAAGAGAGCAAAACAATTATTGAAGCTATGCAGAAAACAATGGGTGGCTACGGTAAGGTTGAGTGCTACCTTGGTGTTGAAAACCGCAAGGATGCTCTTCGCGGTGCAAACTTCGTTGTTAACGCAATTCAAGTTGGTCTTTATGACCCTTGCACAATAATTGACTTTGAAGTTCCCAAGAAATACGGTCTTCGTCAGACTATTGCCGATACTCTCGGTATCGGTGGTATTATGCGTGCTCTTCGCACCATTCCTGTTATGGATGATTTTGCAAAGGATATGGAAGAGGTTTGCCCCGATGCACTTTTCCTTAACTATACAAACCCCATGGCAATGCTTTCGGGATATATGCAGAGATATACAGGTGTTAATACTGTTGGTCTTTGTCATAGCGTTCAGACCTGTTCTCTTGATTTGCTTAATCAGTTAGGTATGGAAGATAAATTAGAGGGCAGAAGAGAGCTTATTGCAGGTATTAACCATATGGGTTGGCTTCTTGAAATCCAAGATAAAGACGGTAATGACCTTTATCCCGAAATCAAGAGCAGAATCCAGGCAAAGATTGATGACCCTGAATTTACTAACAAGGTAAGACTTGAATATATCAAGCATTTCGGCTATTACTGCACAGAATCAAGCGAGCATAACGCAGAGTATAATATGTTCTACATAAAGAGCAAGTATCCCGAGCTTATTGAGAAATATAATATTCCTCTTGATGAATATCCCCGCCGTTGTGTAAATCAAATTGCTAACTGGAAAAAAGAATATGAGGAGATGCTTGAAAAGGGTGTTAAGGAGCATAAACGTTCCAATGAATATGCTTCTCATATTATGGAATCTGTTGCGACTAATACACCTTATAAAATCGGCGGTAATGTTCTAAACAAAGGCTTTATCACAAACCTTCCTGCTGAAGCCTGCGTTGAGGTTCCCTGCCTTGTTGACGGTAAAGGTGTTCACGGAACTTGCGTTGGAGCTCTTCCTGTTCAGTGTGCGGCAATGAATATGACAAATATCAATGTTCAGCTCCTCACTATTGAGGCTGCAAGAACAAGAAAGCTTGAGCATATTTACCAGGCAGCAATGCTTGATCCTCATACAGCGAGCGAATTGAGTATTGACGATATTAAGAATATGGTTGATGACCTTATCGAAGCTCACGGCGATTTCTTACCTAAGTATCACTAATATTTGGTAATTTAAAAAAACAGTTGACATTTTCAATTCTAAATGGTAAACTCTAACACATAAAATAAACCTGTGACGAAGAGTAGTAAATGATTACGGAACCTTAAAGAGAGTCGGCGGTGGTGGAATGCCGATAGGGGAATTTTCATTGAATGGACTTCCGAGGGCAAACTGAATTAAGTAGGGGAGACGGCAAGCAACCGTTAGAATGCTATGTGTATGTCAGTACACAGTTGAGTGCGTGTTTTTAACACGAATTTGGGTGGTACCGCAGGATTATTAAACCTGTCCCATTGTTATGGGGCAGGTTATTATATTGCTCCAAAGAAAAGTAAAAGGAGAAATTATTATGATTTTTAACAACATCGATTTTGATACCTATTATAAGGATTACCCTACAAAAGAGGGTTATTTCGGTAAATACGGCGGAGTTTTTATTGATGATAAATTAAAAGCTCCCATGCAGGAAATTACCGAAGCTTATTATGACATTTGTCAGTCAAGAAAATTTATTGCAGAGCTTCGCAGAATCAGAAAGGAGTTTCAAGGCAGACCAACTCCCATAACCCACCTTGAAAGACTTTCAAATAGCATCGGCAGAGTTCAGCTTTATGCAAAGAGAGAAGATTTGAACCATTCAGGAGCTCATAAGCTTAATCACTGTATGGGTGAAGCTCTTCTTGCCAAATATATGGGCAAAAAGAAGATTATTGCTGAAACAGGTGCAGGTCAGCATGGTGTTGCTCTCGCAACTGCAGCGGCATATTTCGGACTCGAATGTGATATTTATATGGGCTCTGTTGATATTAAAAAACAGGCTCCTAACGTTGCAAGAATGAAAATTCTCGGTGCAAATGTTATAGAAGTAACCCACGGACTTCAGACCCTTAAAGAAGCTGTAGACGCAGCTTTTGATGCTTACAGTAAAGAATATAAAGACTGTATCTATTGCATCGGTTCAGTTTTAGGACCTCATCCGTTTCCAATGATGGTAAGAGATTTCCAAAGCGTTGTTGGTATCGAAGCAAGAGAACAGTTCATTGAAATGACAGGCCATTTGCCCGATTCAATCGTTGCTTGCGTTGGCGGTGGCTCAAATGCGGCAGGTCTTTTCGCAGGCTTCCTTAATGACCCCGTTGATATTTACGGTGTTGAGCCTCTCGGCAGAGGTCCAAAGCTTGGCGACCACGCTGCAAGCCTTAAATACGGTACAGAGGGTATAATGCACGGCTTTAACAGCATTATGCTTAAGGATGAAAACGGCGAGCCTGCTCCCGTTTATTCAGTTGCAAGCGGTCTTGATTACCCCTCATCAGGCCCTGAACACGCTTTCCTGCAGGATATCGGCAGAGTTAAATATGATGTTGTTGACGATGAAGAAACCATTGACGCATTCTATAAGCTTTCCCGTCTTGAAGGTATCATTCCTGCCATTGAAAGCTCCCACGCAGTAGCTTACGCTATGAAAATGGCAAAGGAAATGGACCACGGTTCAATTCTTATTAATCTCTCCGGCAGAGGCGATAAAGATATGGACTATGTTATCGAAAATTTTGGAATAAGATAAAAAATATGACAGGCTGAAAAAGCCTGTCATATTTTTTAGCCACCAGTCGCCAGCAAGGTAGGGAACGGATTTATCCGTTCCGTTATTGATTTTATTATAAAATAAAGCGAGTTTTATCAGCATTATAAATCTTCAATGAAACAAGGAAACCAACAACCATAGGAATAAAGTATGCTATGCTTATTAATATAAGAATTAAACCATCCGTGCTTGTGGGTAGAAGTGATATTAATTGGAGATATACTGAAACCAACGGAACAGTAAATATTAAACTGATATAGTTAGCGATATACTGAATAACCGGTGTGGTTTCTTGTGCTATGAAATTAAGGAGTAAGGATAAAATCCAGGCAATAAAAGGAATAATAAAACAAACAATCGATGTTTTATAATATGTTGCCTTGTGACTTTTGGCAGAATATTTTGCAACTAATATACAAAAAGACAAAAAGACGAAGGGAAAAATAATTACTAAAGGTCCTGTGTGATAAAGCTCAATGTTTTCGCCTAGTGGGAGCTGCCCTGATAACAAAATAGCAGAAATCCAAAGAGCAACAGCAGTTAGAATACCGTAAATGATTTGTGTTGATTTTTTGTTTTTAGTTTTCATATAAACACCTTCCTTTCACATACAGTATATATCAATCGTTAAAAAATAGTAAAGCAACGTTTTGTTGCACGGGTGCAAAATTAAAATTACTGTAATAAGTAACAAAAAAAGTCTTGACAATAGTTAGTTATAATATTATAATTTAATAGCTGTGCCGGTGTGGCGGAATAGGCAGACGCAAGGGACTTAAAATCCCTCGGTGGCAACATCGTACCGGTTCAAGTCCGGTCACCGGCACCAAATACAGAGGTATCACATTTTGTGAAGCCTCTGTATTTTTTTGTTTTCAAAAGAATAGGACTTGAACCGGTCTCGGCGAAGCCGAACATAATCCGGTGTTCGCGAAGCGAATGATGGGCAGAGCCCATCAAGTCCGGTCACCGGCACCAAATACAGAGGTATCACATTTTGCGCCCCGAAATTTGCCACTTGCCACTTTCAACTTGCCACTAAAAAACCCGTTGCCATTTTTATAATGTTGTAGTAAAATTATATTCATAAAAAATTGGAAGGGTGTTTTTATGGTTTTTACTATTGAGCTTTTGTGGCTGTTTATTGCTGCAATGGTTATCAGTTCTATCGGCTTTAAAAATTATGTTTGGTTTATTTCACTTGGTTACGGTTTTTCTATTGCAGGTGAGGGTATTCTTATGCTTCTTCTTTACGGAAAAGAGCTTACCATCGGCACAATAATCTGTTGTGTATTATTCATTATTTATGGTTGCCGTTTGGGTGGCTATCTTGCAATCCGTGAGTTTGGCGGCAGCTCATATAAAAAGAATATGAAGGGCGAAATTAAAGACGGCAAATCCGTTCCTTTCGGAGTGAAAATTGCAATATGGGTAACTTGTGCTTTGCTTTATGTAACCCAGGTTTCAGGCGTTTTCTATCGTTTGCATAACAATGCTGAAGACAATGCTTTTGTTTACATAGGTGCAGTTGTTATGGTGCTTGGACTTGTTCTTGAATCAGCCGCAGATATTCAGAAAAATAATGCCAAAAAGGTTAATCCTCGTCGCTTTGTTGATACAGGGCTTTACCGCCTTGTTCGTTGTCCCAATTACCTTGGCGAAATGATTTTCTGGACTGGTGTTCTTTTATCGGGAATCGGTGCAGTTTCGGGTTGGCAGTGGGTTTTAGTTGCGATAGGTTATATTGGCATAATCTTTGTTATGTTCAGTGGTGCTCGCCGTCTTGAAATCCGTCAGAATAAAAACTATGGCAATGACCCCGAGTATCAGAAATATGTAAAAAGTGTTCCGATTATGGTACCATTCATTCCTTTGTATAGCGTTGAAAAATACAAATGGTTGGTTGGATAAGGTGATTGTATGAAAACTAAAACATTAACCCCCGAAAAGCAATTTAAACTTTCTCAGAAAAGAGAAAAAGAAATTGAGAAATGGGAGAAAGAGAAAAGCAGACCAAAAGGAAGGTTTTATCTTCCGTATCTGATTTTTATAATCAGCCTTATATATTTAACTGATGAGGTTGCTTCTCAGATTGGACCTCTTATGAAAACAGAGATTGCAAACGGACTTTTTTCAGGTGACAGCTCTGTTGGTATTCTTGAAATTCTCAATATGATTGCAATACCTTTTCAGTGCCTTGCAATATTTTATAAACCTCTTTCCGATAAATTCGGAAGAAAGAAATTTTTATTTATAAATACCTTCGGTCTTGGGATGGGATTGCTGATTATTTTCCTTTCCAATAACATTCCGTTGTATGTTATCGGAACTTGTATGATTCAGTTCTTTGTTCCCCACGATATGCAGGTGGTTTACATTATGGAGTCGGTTCCCAGCAAGCATAGAGCAAGAATTTATTTCACTATTAAAAGCTTTGCAACCTTGGGAATAATGCTTGTGCCTCTTCTTAGAAGAGTTCTTATGGACAATATGTATGAATGGCGAAATGTTTTCCTTGTTCCTGCTATTATCGGTTTGTTGTCTTCGTTTGTTGCTCTTTTCTTTGCAAGAGAAACCGATGCGTTTATAGAGTCACGGCTTAAATATCTTAAAATGACTGATGAGGAAAAGGCAGAGGAAAAGGGCAGAAAAGACCTTGAAAATGCCCAGGGCGGTATTATAAATGCTCTTAAGTTCGTATGGTCTCACAAGCAGTTGAAATGGCTTTATGTTGGTATGGCGCTTATGAACTTAGGTTATCTTATAACTATGTATTATCAGGTAATTATCTCTTACGGTTACGCAGGAAAATACGGTGAAATTACCGAAGAAATACTAAATCAGGTAAGTCTTAATGAGGTAACCTCTGCATTATTCTTCTTCCCTATAGGTAGTGCAATTGTTCAATTGTTTGTTGGCTTTCTTGGTGACTCTTTCGGAAGAAAGAAAACTGCAATTGTGATGTCAGCTTTGTGTGTTCTTTCTTTTCTGGGGTTTGCTCTCGGCTCTTCCTGGGGGTGGGAAACCTGGTTGGTAGGTCTTTGCTCAGGCGCTTGTATTGGTAGCTTCTGGGGTGCAGGAGATATAACTAGCTTGATGATTAGCGAATCCTCGCCAACAAATCTTCGTTCCTCAATTCTTTCAACTCAGTTTATTGCAATGGGTGTTGGTATTGCCTTTTCCTATGTGGTGGGTATTCCGTTAATTACAGTTTTAGGTAACTCTGTTATCGGTACTATTTGTTTCTTCTTTGCAGTTCCCGGTTTTATTGCAGCTCTTGCAGTTCTTATGCTTAAAACCAAAGATACAACAGGGATTGATTTGAATACCGTTACAGGAAACGAATTTGAATAATATAAAGGTGGTAATAATATGAAAATAGCAAGTCAGACAGAATATGTTTCTGCTCGTTTGAATGATTATGAAGCAGTGAGAATGGTTTGCGAAGCAGGATTTGATGCCATTGATTTTTCAATGTTTCATATGGCAAAGGATGACTGTTCTTTAAATACCGCTTCATATAAAGATATTGTTAAAGAGCTTAAAAATATTGCGGATGGCTACGGTAAGCCATTTTGCCAGGCTCATGCACCATTCCCTACATTGAGAGATGGTGACGAAGAATATAACAAAAATATGCTCCCAAAGGTTAAACGCTCTATTGAAATTGCAGGAATGCTCGGGGTTGAAAACATTGTTGTTCATCCTGTTTTCTTCGCTGAAAACAAATTCGAAAAAAATATGGAAATGTATATGGGACTTTTAGACGATGCTAAAAATTCAGGGGTTAAAATCGCTCTTGAAAATATGTTTGGTAAAAAAGACCCCGTAACAAGAAAGCAAACCCCCAATGTATGCAGCCTTCCCGAAGAATTTGCTCAGTTTTATGATGCTCTTCCGAGAGAATATTTCACTTGTTGCGTTGATATAGGTCATTGCGCTCTTGTTGGCTCAACTCCCGAAGCAATGCTTCGCGGTCTTGGGGACAGGGTAGGATGCCTTCATGTTCACGATAATGATACCTTTGATGATTGGCATTTTCCACCATTTACCCTTGATTTGAATTGGACGGAAATTGCAAAAGCTCTTGCAGATATTGACTACAAGGGTTACATAACTCTCGAAAGCGATAATATTCTTGCAGATATTCCCACAGAGCTTTACCCCTCAATGCTCCGTTATATGCACGATGCCGCAAGACATGTTGCAAGTATGGTTGAAAGCTATAAATGAAAAAAGAACTCTCGATGCAAAACATCGAGAGTTCTTTTTAGTAGTTTTTAGAAAGTACGTAGCAAACCCACAAAGCAATAACAAAAGCACTCTCTGCTGGGATTGCAAGCTTTGTATAGGGGCATTTCCAGCCCTTATCTACACAAAGGAAAATTGTTCTCGTAACTAAAACGGTTGTTGCAAAAATAACACCGCCCACAAGGGAATAGGTAGCAGTATGTAAGGTAAGGGCAAGGTATAAAAGAAATGCACCCAAAGCAAATGAAATACCGCCATAATAAACTCGGATTTCGGTTTTACCTGCATTGTCAACAGGCTTTATAGAAAAGCTTTCTGCATTTTTTAAGGGCTTTGCAATAAAAACAACTGCCATACCCCAGAAATAACCGATAAGGCAAATCACAGCAAATGCAGCAGGGGGATTAGCCGCCCATATTTCTTTTAATAATTCCATATTTATTTCTCCTTTTTCTTTTAATTTAACTATAACATATCATCATATTAAAATCAATAATTGCATATTTTAATATATTTTGAGAAAAGTAATTGATGTAATTGGGAAAAGGAGTGTTTTTATGAAAACAAATTCCAATGTCAGACCTTTCGGTATAAAAGATAAATTAGGCTATTTATTCGGCGATTTTGGTAACGATTTCACATTTATATTATCTTCATCATTTCTTATGAAATTCTATACGGATGTTATGGGAGTTTCGCCTGCAGTTGTCGGCACAATTATGGCAATAGCAAGATTTGTTGATGCTTTTACTGATGTTACAATGGGTCGGATTTGTGACAGAAGCAAAACCACAAAAAACGGTAAATTCCGTCCCTGGCTTTTGAGAATGTGCGGTCCTGTTGCAATTTCTTCATTTTTGATGTATCAGTCCTCGTTGGCAAATCTGCCGTATACAGCTAAGGTTATTTATCTTTTCATTACCTATATTTTATGGGGGTCTGTTTTCTATACAACTGTCAATATTCCTTATGGTTCAATGGCATCTGCCATATCAAATGACCCTGATGACAGGCAATCTCTTTCAACCTATCGTTCAATGGGCGCAATGCTTGCAGGTGCATTTGTAACTGCGGTAATCCCTCTGATTGTTTATGATAAAGTCAACGGAAAAGATATTATGAATGGTGGCAGATTTACCCTTATTGCAGGTGTTTGCTCCGTTCTTGCAATAGCTTGTTATCTGCTTTGTTACGGTTTGGTAAGAGAGAGAGTAACCTTTAATTCTCAGCCCTTGAAGCATACGGATAACAATGTTTTCAGAATGTTGGGAAACGCTGTTAAGAACAGGGCATTGATTTCAATTATTGTTGCATCCGTTGTAATGCTTTTAGCTCAGCTTACACTCCAGCAAATGACAAACTATATTTACCCTAATTACTACGGAAATGCAAGCATGCAAAGTGTTTCAACTCTTGCAATGTCGGGCGGTATGATTGTTGCGGCATTTATTGCAAAGCCCATTGCAAGAAAATTCGGTAAAGCAGAAATTAGTGCATTTTCAAATCTTTTAGCAGGTCTCGGAAGCTTTCTTATTTATTTTATAAGACCACAGAATGTTCTTGTGTATATCGGTATTCAGACTATTTGTTGGCTTGGGTTAGGCGTTTTTTCAATGGTTTCCTGGGCACTTATTACGGATGTTATAGACTATTCTGAAATAAAAAACGGAATAAGAGAGGATGGCTCTGTTTATGCTCTTTATTCCTTTGCAAGAAAATTAGGTCAAGCGGCGGCATCCGGGGTAACAGGTGCACTTTTAACCGCAATCGGCTATTCGGAAGCTACCGCATTTGATAAAGATGTTCTTGAAGGTATTTTTGATATTTCAACCCTCGTCCCTGCAGTAGGCTTTATTCTTCTTGCAGCAGTTCTCTGGTTCTGGTATCCGCTTCATAAAAAGCAGGTTAACGAGAATGTTCAGTATTTGGAAAAGAAGCATAAAAAATGAAATGAACGGAATTGCTTTAAGGCAGTTCCGTTTATTTCATATATTTTTCACGATACTTTTTAGGCGTTAAATCTGTATATTTCTTAAATGTTTTAGTGAAATAATTAACATCAAGCATACCGCAACGCTGGGCAATATTCTGTATTTGCATATTGGTTGAAACAAGCAGTTCTTTTGCTCTTTCGATTCTTTGCTTGTTTACATAATCAGTTAGCGTGCATCCTGTTTCTTTTTTGAAAAGGGTGGAGAGATAGCTGGGGTTAACCTCAAATATTTTTGCAAGATTGTTTAAGCTTAAATCCGAAGCAATATCGGATTCAATTTGAGTTATAACCTTTTGAATTAAAAGAGAATAGCTTTTTTGAGAATGCTTGTTAACGAGTCTGCAATATTTTTTTACCATATATTTAAGAAGCTCACCGCATTCTTCAACGCTTTGAGTTGCTTCGATTTTTAAAGCAAAATCAGAAGATACTACATCAATGTGGAATGGATGTACCTTTCCTTGCTCTGCACCTTTTCTTAATAATGTGTTTAAAATAATCAAAAAGTTTTTGGTGTTTCTTAAAGAATCGGTCAATCTTTTTTCAAGTGCATTCTCGGGTGTTATATTTGCAAAAATCATTTCGGCCTTATGAGTAAGACCCTTTGAAACAGCATCAATAAGCTCATTTTCTTTAGCATAGCGTCTTTCAAGGAATTGGACGGTCATCCAGGGCTCTGCTTCCTTTTGTTGATTATTTCCTTGAGGAAATACAGGGATTTCAACCTCTCTTTCAAGGTGCTTGTGGATTATAGTGAAATTTTCAATACCTTTGAATATTAAGTCGCCAAAGGTGTTAATAAGGGCTAATATTGTATCATCATTAGAAAAATATGGTACTGCCCCGTAAAATTTTTCAAGCTGAATTTTGATATAAGAGGGTAGGGCACTTTCAAGAGTTTTTTTGCTTATTGAGTTTTTTGTAATAAGCTCTTTTGTATATGGACCGAGAATTAGAACTGTTGAGGGCTTGCTTTCCGGTAATGGTATAAAAACATAATTACACATAAATGTATCGGAAATAACACTTATTTCATTTTTGTTAAATGTAATATTTTCACCAAAGAATTTATAGTAATCTTCTTGAAGATTTAAAAGACGTCGTATACCCATATCAATATCTTCGGGAATATTCTTTTCGGTTACAACAGCTGATCTGATTTTTATAGCTTCAAAGGATTTTCTGAAAAATTCTAACTCTTTTTTATAAAACAAGGTTATCACCTAAATCTGTAATTATTATAATACTATTATCGTACAATTTTTATAAAAATTCAACACTCTGCAAAAAATTTTACTAAAAAATGCAAAAAAAATACTCACAAAAAAAGCAGAAATAATATAAAATTAAGTTGTTGAAGGGTTTTGTGTAAATTTGCCAAAATTTACTGACAAAATCGGAAAAATATAGAAAAAGGAGAGAATCTATTATGGCTAAAAAAGAAGTTAAATTAGATTCAAAGGGTTTCCGCAAGTTCGGTATGCGCGATAAAGTTGCGTATGCAGCAGGTGACCTTGGTTGTAATATGAGCTTTGCACTTAAGAGCTCTATTATGGCAATTTTCTGGACACAGTTTATGGCACTCGGCGAGGAAATGTATGCTTTCTTGCTGGTAATTGTTCAGGTTTGGGATGCTATCAACGACCCGCTTTTAGGTTCATTGTTTGATGCAGATAAGAAATTCCACAAACACGGTAAATTCAAAACCTACATATTTGTTGGTGCAATGGGTCTTCTTTTCTCAGGCTTGTTCTTCTTCCTTCCCGTTCCCAACGCTCCTCGTCTTATGAGATGCGTATTGTTCGTTTTGGGTTATGTTCTTTGGGATGCTTTCTATACTATAGCAAACGTTCCTTATGGTTCAATGATGTCCGTTATTACAACAGACGGTGCAGAGCGTTCTGAGCTTTCAACCTGGCGTTCAATCGGTTCAATGGTAGGTAACGTTGTTCCTATGGTTCTTCTTCCCATTCTTTGCTATGATGCAAGCAACAACCTTAAGGGTGAAACTGTTTTCATCGTTGCAACAATAATGGGCGCTATCGGTCTTGCCTGCTTTATCTTTATGCTTAAGAAGACCACAATCCGTGTTGAAGAAAATTCTGTTACTATCAGCGAAGAAAAACAGAAATTCAATGTTTTCAGAGCTATGGGCAACTTTATGAAAAACCGTGCAGCAGTTGGTGCAACTCTTGCAGCAATGGCAATGTTTATCGGTATGCAGGGCTCAACAACAGCAACAACTGTTCTTTTCCAGTCCTATTTCGGTAATGCTAAAGCATCCGGTGTTATTATGCTTATCAGCTATCTTCCTATGTTCTTGTTTATGCCTTTTATTAAGAAAATTGTTAACAGGTTCGGTAAAAAAGAGGCTTGTGCAGCAGGTGCAGCAGTTAGCTTATTTGGCGCAGCCCTTCTTTTCCTTCCCCTTGGTAATGGTGGAGCAGGTTTGATTGGCTACATCATTGCTCAGGTATTCTTCGGTCTTGGTCTTGGCTTCTATACCTGCGTTTTCTGGG
Organism: Acutalibacteraceae bacterium; assembly: GCA_045541435.1. GTDB lineage: Bacteria > Bacillota > Clostridia > Oscillospirales > Acutalibacteraceae > DTU089. Next base: position 110,465 of record JAZQJD010000026.1, on the reverse strand, counting down.
CTCTTATGGCAGATGCTATTGACTACAACGAATGGAAAAACCATACCAAAGAAGAGGGTACAGTTTACTCACTTCACTCCTTCTTCCGTAAGCTTGCACAAGGCCTTGGACCATCAGCGGTTATTCTCATTATGAAACAGCTCGGTTATAACGGTGCTCTCGGTGCAAATCAGCCCTTTGAGGTTGCTGAAAATATGAAATGGCTCGTTGCAGCTCTCTACACATTCAGTGCTGCTGTAATGTTCATAGCTATCGCTTTCGTTTATGACCTTAACAAGAAAAAGGTTGCAGAAATGACTTCTGAACTCGAAGAGAGAAGAGCTTCTGTAAAGGCAGAAATTGCAGAATAATAATTTTGCAAAAACGGCAGAAAATGAATAAATAAAAAAGAAACTGCCGACAATTACTGTGTCGGCAGTTTTTAATAAAGATTACATTATTTTCCTAAAGGAGAAACATATGAGAAAAATTTTAAACATTAACAGAAAATGGGCATTTTCAAAGCAGGCAACAACTGTTCCCTCAGAGCTTCCTACAAATTGGTGTTGGGTAAATCTTCCTCATTCCTGGAATGCTATTGACGGTCAAGACGGCGATAACGACTACTTCCGTGGCACCTGTTATTATGTAAAGAGCTTTAAGAAATTTGACCTTCCTGAAGCAGAAAAATATTTCCTTGAAATCAAGGGTGCAAACTCTTCTGCAGATGTATATCTCAATGGCAAGGTTTTAGCTCATCACGATGGCGGTTATTCAACCTGGAGAGTTGATATTACTAACGGCATCAAGGACGAAAATCTTCTTGTAATTGCAGTTGATAATGCAGCAAATGACAAGGTTTATCCTCAGATGGCAGACTTTACCTTCTATGGCGGTCTTTACAGAGATGTTAATATTATCTGCGTAAACGACTCTCACTTTGAGCTTATGCATCACGGTGGACCCGGTCTCAAAATTACACCCGAAATCAACGGCATTAATGCAAATATTGAAATTGAAACATGGGTTGTTAACCTTAAAGATAATCAGAAGCTTCGCTATGTAATCAAAGCTGCAGACGGTAAGGTTGTTGCAGAAAAAGAAACAACTGACACTAAGGTTAATCTTGAAATCAACAATGTTCACCTTTGGCACGGTAAAAAAGACCCCTATCTTTATACTGCAGAAATTGAGCTTGTTGATGGCGAAAATGTAGTTGATAACATTTCTTCCCGTTTTGGTTGCCGTACCTTTAAAATTGACTCTGAAAACGGCTTCATTCTTAATGGTGAAGAATATCCTCTTCGTGGTGTTTCCCGCCATCAAGACAGATGGGGCTTCGGTAACGCTCTTCTTCCCGAGCATCATAAAGAAGATATGGATTTAATCTGCGAGGTAGGTGCTACAACAATCCGTCTTGCTCACTATCAGCACGACCAGTATTTCTATGACCTTTGCGATGAAAGAGGTCTTGTAATATGGGCAGAAATTCCCTATATTTCAAACCATATGCCCGGTGGCAGAGAAAATACAATTTCTCAGATGAAGGAGCTTATCGTTCAGAACTATAACCATCCCTCAATCGTTGTATGGGGTCTTTCAAACGAAATCACAATGAAGGGTGATTCTGACCCCGACCTTCTTGAAAACCACAATATTCTTAATGACCTTGTTCATGAAATGGATAAAACAAGGCTTACAACAATCGCAGCAGTTTCAATGTGCGATATTGACAGTCCCTATATTCAGATTCCCGATGTTGTTTCCTATAACCACTATTTCGGTTGGTATGGCGGAGATACAACTATGAACGGACCTTGGTTCGATAATTTCCACGCTAAATACCCGAATATTCCGATTGGTTGCAGTGAATATGGCTGTGAAGCTCTTGATTGGCATACATCTGACCCCAAGCAAGGCGACTATACAGAGGAATATCAGGCGTATTACCACGAAGAGCTTATCAAACAGTTCTTCAGCAGAAAATACCTCTGGGCAACTCATGTATGGAATATGTTTGACTTTGGTGCAGACAGCCGTAACGAGGGTGGCGAAAACGGACAGAACCATAAGGGTCTTGTAACCTTTGACCGTAAGTATAAGAAGGACTCATTCTATGCATATAAAGCATGGCTTTCTGATGAAAAGTTCGTTCATATCTGTGGTAAGAGATATGTTGACAGAGTTGAAGATGTAACAAAGGTTACTGTATATTCAAATCTTCCCGAGGTTGAGCTTTTTGCTAATGGTAAGAGCCTGGGCAAGAAAACAAGCGATGTTCATTTCTTCTATTTCGATGTTCCCAACGTTGGCGAAACAGAGCTTAAAGCTGTTGCAGGCGAGTTTACAGATACATCAGTAATTCGCAAGGTTGATGTTTTCAACGACGCTTACAGACTTCGTGAAACAGGCGCAGTTCTTAACTGGTTCGATATTACCGAAATTGACGGTTATTTCTCACTTAATGATAAAATGAGTGATGTTATGGCTTCCGAAGAGGGCAGACAGCTCTTTATGGGACTTATGGCAAATGCTATGAAAAACCACGGCGATAAGTCAATGATGGGTGATATGGGCGCAGAAATGCTTTCAGGACCTATGATGCAGATGATGGGTGGTTTCACCGTTATCCGTCTTGCAAATCTTATGGGCGCTGCAAACCTCCACTTCACAAAGGAAGAGCTTCTCCAGCTCAACGCAGCACTTAACAGAATTAAGAAATAATATAAAAACAAACTCCTCTTGCTTTTGCAAGAGGAGTTTGTTTTTAGCCGCCAGTCGCCAGTATTATTTATGCAAATTAATAAACTCAATTAATCTCAACCAATCAAGACGGCTGAAATAGTGTTGACCGGCTCTCATATGGTAGCCGATGTCGCCATCAAAAAATTTATCATCAACCTGTGGTGGTCTGTCCTCGTATTTGAAGCCATTGTTGAAAGCATTGCTTGATGCTACGCAGCAAAGCATTTCTGAAAGCGGGTCTGCCCATTTATCGAGAGCGGCACTGCCTATGAGTACCTTTCTTGGTGCAATTGATGCTACAAGATAATGCTGATCAAAGGGCATAGCTTGTTCGTTGTTGCAGTATTTCTTATAATTTTCGCAGAACCAGAAGGGGAAATTGCGGCAGATATCTGCAACTCTTTCGCCACCCTCTGAGGTACCTCTTGCGATTGCCGCACCGCTGCAACCGGAATCATTTGAATATGAAAAAGCAAATCTTTCATCGGTTGCGCCTGCTAAAAGTGCAGTTTTGCCAAGCCTTGAATGACCGCATACTGTTGCACAGTCAAGGTCAAGCTTTTCGGGAATGGTGTAGGCATAGTCTAAAACTCTCTGTGCGCCCCAAGCCCACATAGCAATTTTACCGCAGTCTGTTTCACCTCTTTTACCGTCAGGGTATAAAACGCCTGCAAGCTTATTCGTGAAATCACCATCGTCACTTGTAATATCATCATAATATAAAGATAAAACCGCAAAGCCGTTGTCAATAAGCTCTTCTGTTGGCATATATCTGTCGGGGTTATCGGGTCTGAAATTCACGTGAATGAAAAATGGGTGCTTTTTATCGTCAGTGGGAAGAGTTGCTAAAAAGGGGAATGAAAATTCCTTTCCGTTTATAATGCAGTTAGCAATAACTCTATTGCAAACGGCTTTACCTGCGCAGAATTTAGGTATTACAGCTTCCTCAACCTCAAAGTTAATCTTTTCGGGTTTTGGTGGCATATAGCCGAAAAGATCGGTATAAACCAATTCAAGCATATCTTCTCGGGATTTTAGTTCGGGAACGTTTCTTTCTTTAAGCATTTCTTTGAGCATTTATATCAACTCCTTTAACTTTTATATTAACATTAATAAATGCTATTTTCAATAAGATAGTATATTTGCAAAATAAAAAACTCTGTAAGGTTTTGCCTTACAGAGTTTTGCTTGTATTACTTAAGCAGCAACTTTTTTATATTTCTTTCTTGTTAAAAGCTGAATAACAATCATTATTGCCACAAGTCCGAGACCGATAGCATCGGTTACTAAACCGGGGTAAATAAGTAATAATCCGCCTATGGCACTAACAATTCTTTCGTACCATTTCATATTGTGTAAGAAATAACCTTGTAAGGAAGCCGCAACACCAAACATACCAATAAATGAGGTGATGCAAATTAGAATTACTTCAGGTACGGTTGTGTCAATAAAGAGCATAGCAGGGTTAAGTGCAAACACATAAGGAACAATGAAAGCACCGATTGCAAGCTTTGTTGATGTAAGAGCCGTTTTCATTGGATTTGCTTGTGCGATTGCTGCACCTGCATACGCTGCAAGAGCAACGGGGGGAGTAAGGTCGGCAACAATACCGAAATAGAAAACAAAGAAATGAGCTGCTACCATGGGAACGCCCATCTGAACGAGAATGGGAGCGCAGGTTGCCGCCATAATGCAGTAGTTTGCAGTTGTGGGAACACCCATACCGAGAACTATACAGCAAAGCATTGTTAAGAATAATGCAACAATAACCTGGTTACCTGCTAATGCAACAATACCGTTAAAGAGCATAAACGCAAGACCTGTAACGCCGATAATACCTGCGATAATACCTGCAACACCGCAAGCTGCTGCAACAGTAATCATACCTTGACCGCCTGCAGCAAGAGCTTCAAGAACTCTCTTGGGGGTGATTCGATGCTCCTTGTTGAATAAGCTTACAACGATTGCGGCAACAATCGCAATCGCAGCAGCGTAAGCTATTGAACGAGTGCTTGTACCAACAAGATAAATGAGAAGAATTAAGGGGAAAAGTAAATATGTTTGTTTAAGAAGAGGCTTTAAGCGGGGAAGCTCTTCTTTAGTAAGACCGCGAAGACCTTCTTTTTTTGCCTCTAAATGAACTGTGATGAAAACACCTGCAAAGTATAACACAGCAGGTAAAATTGCCTTAACAACAATGTTTGAATAAGGTACACCAACAGTTTCAGCCATAAGGAAAGCAGCCGCACCCATAATAGGGGGCATAATCTGTCCGCCTGTTGAAGCAGAAGCTTCTGCAGCAGCGGCAAATTCGGGCTTATAGCCTGTTTTCTTCATAAGAGGGATTGTAACCGCACCGGAGCCAACTGTATTAGCAACAGAAGAGCCGGAAACCATACCTTCAAGAGCAGATGCAACAACTGCTACCTTAGCAGGACCGCCGGAGAAGCGACCAACAAGTGCATTTGCAATTCTGATGAAGAAGTCTGCTATGCCTGTTCTTTCGAGGAATGCGCCAAAAATGATAAACATAACAATATATTTGGAGCAAACATTGATAGGTGTTGAAAGAATACCTTCCTTTGAATAGAATAAAACTCGGACATACTCGGTTATACGAGCAACAATACTTGGGTTAGTTGAGCCCCAGATAAGAGCGTAAATAATTAAAACGCCTGCAACACATAAAATCGGTAAACCAACACTGCGGCGGCAAAGCTCAACGAGGCAGATTATACCCACAATACCAACTGCAACCTCAATAGGTGTGATTTTAAAACGAGAAACGATTTCGGTTGCGTTAATGCAGAAATACATAAAAGCACCCGTACCTGCTATCATAAGAATAATATCGTACCAGGGCATATAGTTGGTTTTCTGCATACCTTTTTTTGCAGGGAAAACAAGGTAGCCTATGAAGATTATGAATGCCATAAAGGATGTAAGGCGTACTTCATCAAGCCAGGTTGCAAATAAGGTTACATAAATACAAAAGATTGAAAAAGCTGCAAGAATGCAAGTAACAATCGTTTTGGGAACACCATTCCAGATACGAGTGTTAGACTCACGGTCAAACTTTTTCATAACGTCGTCAAGATTCATTGGTTCTTGGGCTTCGGGAACTGTTTTTTTCTTTAAAAGTGCCATAAGAACCTCCTTTTTCCAAAAATGAATAAATCTTGGCTGCAGTTTTTTCACTGCAGCCAAGCAAAAATAAGCAGTTAAGAAAAGATTATTCTGTTTCTACAGTAACACCTTTTTCGCTGAAATACTTAGCAGCACCTGCATGGAAGGGAACAGTCATACCGCTTGTAGCGTTTTCTATTGAAAGCTCTGCACCCTTTGCATGAGCACCGGTAATAGCATCTACATTATCAAAGATAGCTTTTGTAAGGTTGTAAACATCTTCTTCAGTTGCATCTGCTCTTACGATTAAAGTAGCCTTAACAGTAACAGTTGTTACATCTTCCTTCTGTCCGTCATAAGTGCCTGCAGGGATTTTATATGTTGTGTAGAAGGGTGTTTCCTTCATAAGCTTGTCAGCAACGTCGCCATCGATGGGAACAAGATATGCTTCTGCAGTTGCACAAAGCTCCTGAATAGCGGGAGTGGGAGCACCTGCAACGATAAATGCAGCGTCAATTTTGCCGTCTTTAAGAGCGTCTGCCGAATCAGCAAATGACTGATACTGAGGTACGATATCACTTTCGTCTAAGCCTGCTGCATTAAGAACATCAATAGCGTTGAAATAAACGCCTGAACCTGCAGCACCGATAGAAACCTTTTTGCCTTTAAGGTCTGCAACAGTTTTTATGTTTTTGTCCATTGTAACAAGCTGAACAGCTTCTGCGTATAAACCGCCTACAACACGGAAAGAATCAATTTTGCCTTCCTCCTGGAATGCACGGGAGCCTTCCCAAGCGTAAGCCATAACATCGGACTGAACAGTACCAAGCTGGTAGTTGCCTGTGTCAACACCAAGGATGTTTGCTTTTGAACCATCAGTTGCAACAACGTTAACTGTGATACCTGTTGAAGATTTAATCTGGTTACCAAGGATTCCGCCGTAGCCGTAGTAAGTACCTGCTGTACCACCGGTACCCATTGTCATGGCAGTTGCTTTGCCTGCATCTTTATCAGCATCAGTGTTAACGTCACCATTGCCGCCACATGCTGCCAATGAGAATACCATTGCCAAAACCATTAAGATTGCGATAATGCGTTTCATAAATTTTCCTCCTTATTTAAACATAAATAACCTCGATAGACTAATTTATGTTGTTAATATTGTTATTATACATTATTATTGTTTGTTTTGCAAGAGGGAAATGTGGAGGGGGTGGAAAACAGTAGCTGCTTTAAGCGTGATATAAAATCTTTTCCGTTTGCCAAAGGCAACTTCATTACGCAGTACTTCATTGCAAAGCACTTCATTTGTTGAAAACAACTTCGTTTATTTATGTTTATATGAAGTTCGGTTTAGCAAAATGAAGTTTGCTCACTAAAGTTTGCAAAACGAAGTTATGTCCCTCGCGTCTCCGCCAAGGCGAACCGACGCGAGATGGACTATGGGTTCGAATCCCTTACTAAAGATAAAAGAAAAGCACCAACCGTAAGGGTTGTTGCTTTCTTTTGGCCCGCCCAAAGGGATTCGAACCCCCGTTCTTCAGAATCGGAATCTGCTGCGTTATCCAGCTGCGCCATGGACGGAAATGCTTATATTATTATAATCATTTGTTTAAAGCTTTTCAAGTGAAATGCTAAAATTGTTCAACTCTAACAATAAAGTGCAAAACTATTCTACACCCGAAAGAACTTTTCCGCATTGTTATTTAAACTCAATTATGATAAAATTATTTTATTATATGGAAAAGGAGGAATGTTTATGGGTAAAGGTAGCATCAACTCTGCAGTTGACAAGGTCAAATGGTTTGCCGGTGAAATCAAAGACCATTGGAACACTCCTGCAGAGGGTAAATATGTTCCTTATAAGGAATATAAGGATGTTGTAATCGGTGTCGGTGCAAACTACACAGGCTCAAAAACCCTTGAGTATATCGGCTTCTGGTCAAGCTGTTTCCTTATTATGCACCACTACAAATTGCCTTATCTTACATTCTCGGTTATCGGTCTTCTGAATATGCCCTTGGGTTATATTTCAGCATTAATATGGTGGTATGTTTGTGATAATTTAGGCTTCTTACCTAAAAAGACCGAAAGAAAGGTTTATTTAGTTTATGGTCTTATGATGGCGTTCGGTATATCCACGCTGTTGTTTGACTATTCTATGCTGTTTAACCAATCGGGCTCGTTTATTACTATGCTCAACAGCTTCGAGGGTATGAATGCCACGGCTTGCTTTAAAACCTTCGGTACTCATTTCCTGTATACAGGTTGGGTTGGCGCACGTAATATTTTCTGGCGTAAAAAGCTTATTCCAAAATACGGCAGATATAAATACAGCCTTTATTGCGATGTTATTCCAAAAGCTATAATGGTTATTCTTATCGGTTGGCTTCCCGTTTATAACATCGCTGATGTTGCAACAAGAGTATGGGTTGCAAACCTTTTATTCGCTACATATAATGTTTTTGGCTTCGGTAACGTGCTTGAGGAATGCTCAAAGAGAATCAGCCCTAACTTGCAGGAAAGAATTCTTGTTCGAAGCTATCCTGTTAAAATATCACATATTTTTAACTCCATCCTTGCGATTATTCTTCCTGCCATTGTTGGCACACTTCGTCACGAATGGGCAGATATTAATTTTTACAGATTTGTTATTCCGATTACATTCATCATTTCTGCCGCATTCACAATGGGGCTTGCAGGCAGAATCAAAGAAAGAATCCCTCAACCGCCTATTGAGAAGAAGGTGCAGATTAAGTTCTGGGATGGTATGCTTGGCGTTTTGAAGAATAAATATCTTCTTATTAATACCGTTGTAGGTCTTATTGACTCTCTCGGTAACGGTATGCTGCCCTTTGCAACAATTCTTTATTTCTATACCTTCCGTCTTAGCGGTCTTCCTTATTCATTAATTGTTGCCCTCATTTCCTTTGCAGGCACTCCGCCTGATTTATTATCACCCTATTTCCTTAAGAGATTTTCATATAAGCAGATTATGATTTTCTATCAGCTAAGCCGTGCAATCGGTAATGCTGTTATTGCCGTTGCAATGTGGACCTTAGGTGATAATCTTGCTCTTTGCGGTACAATCTGTGTTGTTGTTCTCTTCTTTATGGAAATGACAAAAACTGTTCCTACAACAGCAGGTCACGATATGGGTGTTCGTATCAATGACTATCAGATGTATCTGTCGGGCGAACGTCTTGAGAGCTTTGCAGGTATTTTCGGTTGGTTCACAGACCCTATAAAGAACTTTGTAGGTCTTATTATCCCGATATTCCTTTTGAAATACGGCTTTAACAGTAACTGGGAAATCCTTTTCTATGACGGCTCAAGAAGAAATATTGTTGTTGTGCCTATAATTATTGATGCAATCGGCTTTTTCCTTATGACAATCCCGTATCTTTTCTGGGATTATGATAATAAAAAGCAGAATCTTGTTATGGAAGTTCTTAAAAGACGTGCCGAGGTTACGGAAAAGAAAGCCCAAGAGGAAGGCACTTCCGTTTCCGGTGGCTATAAGGGTTAAGGGGGTGAGTTGAATGAGTAAAAAAGAAAAGAAAAAAATTGATGATTGGCAGACTGAGGTTCAGCTTGATATTCCCGAGGATGAAATATGGACTTATCAGGTACCCGGTCTTGCAGCTCCTCATATCAACAAGCCCTATAAACACTACAATCTTAAGAAAATAGTATTTGTTCTTGTTATTATTGTTGCGGTTTCACTTTCTATATATTTCAGCGTTATGGCTTTGCAGAATGATACATTTGAATATACTGAAACCGAAGCTGGTATTGAATTTTCAAAGTTCAGTAACACAGGCTACCTTTATGAGCTCGATATTGATTATGTTTCCGATATTGAGTATATTCCCGGTAACAATGATCCTAAAACTAATTTTAAAGTGGTTAAAGATACCTCAAAGCCTATAACATCTGTCAGGCAGTTTACCCTCAACTGCGATGATAAAATAAAAACCATAAGAATAGGTGCAAATGTAACAGATGTTGATACAAAAGCGTTCTATTCCTGCTGGGCGTTGCAGAATATTGAGGTCGATGAAAATAATCCTAATTACTGCGATGTTGACGGTGTTCTTTATAACAAAGATAAAACAGCAGTTCTTTGTTATCCTTGCGACCACGATGAATATCTCCGTCAGAAATTCGGCTACGAAAGAGAGCTTTATAAGGATGAGGTTACTCCCGAATATGAAAGAGATATTCAGACCTACGTTGTTCCTGCAACAGTCGAAAAAATTGATGAAATGTGCTTTAACTATGCAAATCTTCGTGCGATTTATTTGCCCGAGGGGTTAAAGAGAATTGAAACCTTGGCAATCTTCAAGCTCCACGAAAAAGCTGACCAATGGGGAACAACTCCGTCGCTTGTTAATGTTTATTCATATAAATCTGATAAAGTGACAGATACTCATTTGAAAAAAGAAAAAACACTCGGCGAGGTTTATAATTCATTACCCGAGGGGCTTGAATTCATCGGCTCTGATGCTTTCAGCTATAACCAGGCTCTTTCTTATGTCTATATTCCCGAAAGCGTTACTCATATCGGTCACCATGCTTTCTGGGACACAGTGTATAAAGAAGACGGTGAGCTTAAGGGCGTAACGAAAATTAATGTGCCATTCTCGGAAGAGGAGTTCAATAACCTTGAAATAGGCGATGACTGGAAGCCTAAATATGACTACTTACTTTTCAAAAAGGCGGTAGAAACAGTATATAAAGCTGAAAGGCAATAACTAAAGGGGATGTAAAAAAAGCGCAGACCGTATAAAACCAGCTATAGCAAGGGGTTCTGCAGGTGAATAAAGCCTGTAGAACCCCTTAAAGAATATAAAAAACATAAAATTTATGAAAAAAATTATGTTTTATACTACGAACAAACTTCGCCACTCGACGTACCTTTGTACGCCTTAGGGCAAACAAAATCAAGTCTGAAGCCTTGATTTTGCTCAGTTTGTCCGTTCTGCATCTTTTTTCCTATTCCCTGAAAAGAGACTGTAAAAAAACTCGCGTTTTTTTACAGCCTCTAATTTTTTAACTCCTCCAAAACTTCCTATCAAGACTTCTGTACTGAATAGCCTCAAGAATATGTCTGTTTTCAATTTTTTCGCTTTCGTCAAGGTCTGCGATTGTTCTTGCAACCTTTAAGACCTTATCATAAGCTCTTGCAGAAAGACCAAGCTTTTCAAAGGAAACCTGTAAAGTTTTTTCTGCAGTGGGGGAAAGCTGACAATATTTTCTTGTAAGAGAAGATGTCATTTTTGCATTGCAGGTAATTCCCGTACCCTTAAAGCGTTCAAGCTGAATTTTACGAGCTTTATTAACTCTTTCTCGAATTGAAGCAGAGCTTTCACCATCTTCCTTATCGGAAAGCTGATTATAATCAACAGGCGGAACCTCAATATGTATATCGAGCCTGTCTAAAAGGGGACCCGATACCTTTGAAAGATACCTTGCAGGAGCACCCTTAGGGCAAGAGCAGTTTCTTGTCGGATGTCCGTAGTAACCGCAGGGGCAAGGGTTCATAGCGCAAATCAGCATAACGGAGCAGGGGTAGGTCAAAGCGCAAGCTGCACGGGAAATTGTAATTGTTCCGTTTTCAATGGGTTGCCTTAAAACCTCCATAGTGCTTCTGTTAAATTCGGGTAATTCATCAAGAAAAAGAACACCGTTATGAGCAAGAGATAATTCACCGGGTTTTGGTATTGTTCCGCCACCCGAAAGACCTGCAGGAGAAACTGAATGGTGGGGTGCTCTGAAGGGTCGATAGTTAATTATCGCCTCGTCCTTTGAAAGATTTCCCGAAAGAGAATAAATCTTTGTGGTTTCAAGAGCTTCGTCTATTGTAATATCGGGTAGAATTGTGGGTATACGCTTTGCAAGCATACTCTTACCCGAGCCGGGAGGTCCGATCATCATAACATTATGACCGCCTGCGGCAGCAACCTCTAAAGCTCTCTTAACCTCAAACTGACCCTTAACATCCTTGAAATCGGGCATATGATCAGGTATTTCATAGTGCTTGAAGGGTATGAGCTCAACCGGTTTAATTCTTGCAACGTCGTTTATATGGTCAACAAGCTGTTTCAGGCTTTCAACACCATAAACATTAACCCCCTCAACAATAGCTGCTTCTTGACAGTTATCGAAGGGAACATAAATATCTTTAACTCCGTTTTCTTTAGCAGCAATAACCATTGGTAAAACGCCTTTAACGCTTTTTACCGCACCCGAAAGGGAGAGCTCACCTATAAACACAGCTTCTTTATAATTACCTATAATCTGCTTTGTTGCAGAAAGCACTGCAATAGCCATGGGTAAATCATAAAGCGAGCCCTCTTTTCTTACATCAGCAGGAGCAAGATTAAAGGTGAAATGTGATGTTAAATGCATTATAAGCCCCGAATTATTAATTGCTGCAATAATTCGGTCACGGGCTTCATTGACGGATGTGTCCGGCAGACCAACAATGTCAAGCATAAACTTACCGTTGGTGATATTTAATTCAACATCAATCATATAGGACTCAAGCCCTAAAAGACCGACACTTTTAATTTTAGTGAACATATTATTCAGCGTCGCTTTCTTCTGTTATATCTTCAGTAACATTCACGTCAACAGACAGAAGTTCAATTAAATCTTCCTTGTAAGCTGTTGCTTCGGTGTTTGCTTCTTCGTTGTCCTTATCCTCAAAAATCGGCTCTAATATTTCGGGTTCTTCTTCAACATAAAGCGGGGGATTAAAGTCAAATAAACCCGATTTTATAATAGTAATAAGCAAAAGGAAAATAACAATAGTCAGAGCTGAAATTGCACACCCAAGTAAAAGCCCTTGAGGAACATATTTGAAAGAAACAGTATGTTCACCCTCGGTAATATAAACACCTAAAAGTGCGTTATCGCCAATGCCGACTATCTGTTCATTTGAAACCTTTTGACCGTCAAGATAAACATTCCAGCCGCTGTCATAGTTTATGGATGTATAAAGAATACCATCCTTTGAAGCGTTAATTGTACCTTCAATCTCAGTTTCTTCAAACTTTGTAAGCTTAAGGGAATCATCTTTTAATTGGTTATAACCCTTTTGAAAGGATTTTTCATCAAGAGTTACTCCGTAAAGGTAAACATAACCATCTGTGCCCTCTGCAATAGGTGCATAAATTTTTATTGATTCACCCTTTTTCAGATAGCCTAAGTCCATAATATATGGCTTTGTATCAACAGTCTGAGCAACAACCGTACCGTCATCAAGAGTGAAAGTTATATTATCAATATTGTTGTTGCTTGTTTTTAAATAAACATAAGCATTACCGCTTTCTTTTACTTCAAGGCGGAAGGTCAATGATGAACCGGCAGTGTTTTCAACAGTATAAGGATAACAGCCGGAATCACTCAAAGTCATATCATTACAGGAAGCACCTGTGCCGGAAACGTCAGTAACCTCAATATCGTTATAAACTGTATGAATACCTGTTGCAGAACCGAAAAGCTGACTCTGAACTTCAAAGGGGTTAGAATTGTCGTGAGACCAGAATTTCATTTCTTCATTTACTCTGAAAGCAATGGGAAGCTGATAAAGGTTTTCGTAAGCAGTATATTTATCAACTGTGAAAAGCTCTTTATAAAGCTTGGGGTTCATGGGTGCTTTTGCACCTGTGAAATTGTCAACGATATAGTCAAGGGAGAAGAATGCATTATAAACAGGTGTCTGTCTATGGTAGGTGTAGCTGTTTATAAAGTTAGAGAACATACCAAGATTTGACTGCATATTTGCAACGCTTTCATAAGCCATTGAGGTAAAAGTGGACATTCCGTTGTAGTAATACCAGCAGGGGTCCATTCTGGCTCTTAAAGCGGTTAATTCCATTCTGTAGCTTTCGTTACCCTCATATTCATCAATTTTCTCTTTAATGGCTTGGAAATTATCATAGTCACCAACAAAATTTGTTTTGGTCTGGTCCATACTGTAGTTATTTGTGTTAGCAACTGTGTATTCCGCACAAACTGAGCAAAGAACAAGTGCCGCTGCTGCAATAGCAGGGTATTTATCATTTTTGAGAATACCCAGAGCAAGACAGTAAATGCCTATAAATGCAACGCAAATCCATACTCCTGTTTCGCTGAAATTCTTTGAACCGATTTCTTGAACGAGAATGATAAAGAAGATTGTTGCAACCCCGATTCCGATAATTTGTCGGTTGGTGTATTCCTTAATGTTTTTGATTGCCTTGTAAGCAAAAACAAGCAGAAGGAAAGAATACATATAAGAGAAACGGTAGGGTAAATCGTTGGGGAAGTGGAAGCCGTGCCAGATATAGTTAAGATAGTTTGTATAGCAGCTGGCAAACATAATTCCAAGAATACCGCAGCTCATAATTTTCTCTTTTATGGAAATTTTGTTGGAGAAAATGAACAGAGGAACAAGCATAACAGTAAGAATACCGCAATAAACATTGGGTAAAACGTCCGTGCCGCTGCTTCTTATGGTAGGGTCAAGGTACGCAAGGTGGTTTGCAAGGAAATCAAAAATTGAGAAATATGTCTTGAATTCCTGGGGGAAAGTGCCCGAGGTTGCGGAGCAATTTGCAAGAACAAAATATACGGGTAAAAGCATAAATGCTGAAAGCATACCTGCTCCAACAGAGCAGAAAGCAAATTTACAGCCGTTGTCAAAAAATCTTGAGTTTCTGAGGTTATTGTAGCCCCAGGAGAAAAAACCTTTAATACCCTTTTCTCTATTTGCAAGCTTTCTGAAATATGTGTCTGTGAAATTATAGTTAGAGAAGAAATAATAAATGAAGTAAAGAACGGAGAAAATACAAACCATATAACCCATATAGTAGTTTGTAATAAGGGTGAGCGCTAAGGTTATTGTGTAAAGCTTTAATTTTCGCTCGCTTATTAATTTTTCAATTCCCAGCATAACAAGAGGGAAAAGATAGAAAGAATCAATCCACATTATGTTCCAATAATAAGCGATAAAATAACCGCTGCAAGCGTAAAGAACACCAAATGCGGATGTAAGCGGAGATGCTTCTTTATTTTTCTTTGATATGAAATATGAAAAGGTAAATGAGGCAACTGCAGCTTTGAGAAGCACCATAATTGCAATAGCTTCAGGCATATTTTTGTGACCCAAAAGAAGCATTACTACAAGGAAGGGTGAGGAAAGGTAGTTGAAAAAGTTGCCTAAAAAAGCACTACCGCCGCCGGATGTCCAGGAGTAAATCAAGCTGTCAAAGTTTGTTATTCTTTCATAAAGCTCAGCAAATAAAGGACCATATTGATGATAAAGGTCCATTCTGAGAATTGTTGTGTCACCAAAGGGAATTAAATCGTAGCAAAAATATACCACAAGTATAATTCCTGCGGTGCAAGCCGCTGCAAGTAAGGAATAACGATTGTTATAAAACGGCTTTAATAATGGTGAGGATTGGGATTTTTCTTTCAAGTTCTTAAACATAGTTATTTCTTCCTTTTAGAACAAAATAATACATAGTAAATAATACCATATAGCAAAGCTTCTTTCAATGGGTTTTAAGCTGTATTTTTAAAATAAATTATTAAAAGTGTTCTAAATTCGGACAAGTGATAATAGTATTTTTTGAAAGGATTGAAAACTATGAAGGATTATTTGAACGCTATATCACTTTTGCCCGATAAATATAAAAGGGTATTGAGTAATATTTCTGAAAAAATTGCAGTTGAAGTAAAGGAGATTCGTTTCAGAAACGGAGAACCCGTAACACTAAATGCCCAAAAAGAGATTTATTACATAAGAGAAAACGGAGCATTAACAGCTTCATTTTGCTCAGATTTAATCACAACTGATGATAAAGATTTACAGGAAATTGTTTTTTATCTTTCTCGTCGCTCCTTGCATACTTATCAGGATATGATTGCCAAAGGCTTTATTCCCTTGCGAGACGGATGCAAAGCAGGTGTTGTCGGAAGAGCTGTAATGAAGAATGGTTCTGTATATTCAGTTTCCTCATTTAATTCGGTTAATATTCGTGTTTCAAGAGCATTTTACGGTTGCTCTAAGGATTTAATAGAAAAAGTGGGAGAGGATTGTTCTTCATTTCTTATAATTGGTGCACCTCTTTCGGGTAAAACAACAGTTTTAAGAGATTTATGCAGATTTTATTCGGGAAAAGATAGATTGAATCCATTTAAAACCGCAGTTGTTGATGAGCGTGATGAAATAGCGTCCCGTTCCTTTGGGAACGGAATTGATGTGGGCATTCATACGGATGTTTTAACGCTTTATCCTAAAGCTATCGGAACGGAAATTGCTGTGAGAACTCTTTCTCCCGATATAGTTGTCCTCGACGAAATAGGTTCAGATGATGAGGCGAGGGCAATGCTTTCTGCTGTGAATACAGGCGTAAATTTTATTGCAACTGCCCACGGCTCGAGTATGGAAGAGGTTTTAAGAAGACCAAATATAAAAAGACTTGTGAATGCAGGTGCGTTTAAAAAAGCGGTTGTTCTTTACGGTAAGGAAAATCCTTGTAAGGTCAAGGAGCTGGTTGCGTTTTGAAAACAATTTTTGTTTTGCTTTTGGGAACAGCCTTTTTATTTTCGGGTGCAGTAAATATTTTAAAACAAATAAGGATAACAAATGCTCTTGAAGAAATTGTTCATTTTATCACGCTTGTTAAAACTGCAGTTCATTACACAACTGCCGATTTTGAAAAAATCTTTTCAAAGGGACGGGAGGAAAATTATAAATATATTTCCTTTTCGGGTAATGAAATATTCCTTTCCAAAGCTGTAGGGTCTAAAATCTCTGAGGATTTTAGTAGATTTATTAATAAAATCGGCACAACTGATGAAGAGGGCCAAATTAATCTTTGTAATGAATATAAAGAGTATTTCCAAGAGCTGCTGACAAAACGAAAAATAAAAGAAAAGGAAAAATTGCAGGTTAATACCGCTTTAAGTATTTTTGGTGCATTGACCGTTCTTATATTCTTTTTGTAGGTGAAATATGGATTTTACAATTATCATAAAAATCGTTGTTATTGCCCTTGTAATAGCTTTTTTAAACCAGTTATTGCAAAAGGCGGGGAAAGAGGAATATACCTTGATTCTGACTATTGCAGGGCTTTTAATTGCTTTTATGGCTATAATTCCCGAGCTTAAAGATTTAAAGGATGCTTTGTCATCGGTGATGGAATTTTGAGCTTTTTAAAAATTGCAATATTCGTAATTGCAGGTATCGTTTTGCTTGTGTTAACAAGAAAAAATTCACCAAGTCTTGCAATTTTATGTGAGCTGACTCTTGTTGCATTTGTTATTTTTAGTATTATACCTGAGGCGAAAAAGCTGCTGGATTTGGTTAATAGCTTTGAAAATTTGTCGTCAGTAGGGGAAAGCTCTTTGAAAATTATGTTTAAGTCTTTCGGTATTCTTGGTGTCGGGGCTGTTGTGGCAGATATCTGCCGTGATAATGGTGAGGGGGCTGTTGCAGGTGTTGTGGAATTGAGTATGAAAATTCTTGCGATTTCCTGTTCTTTACCGGTTTTTACAGCGGTTGTGGAAATTGCTTTAACCTTTTTTTAGGTGAGTTGAAATGAAAAGAATTTTAAAAAGTTTAGTGCTTGCGTCTGTGTTTTTAACCTCGTTTGTTTCTCTAACTATAAGTGTTAATGCCTTTGAAGAAAATATTGACAGCTACAAAGAAGAGTTCGATTTTCAAAGGATAGCGGATGCGGTTGACAATGAAACGGCAGAAATATTAGCGGAAATCGGCATTGATGAAATAAGCTTTGAAAAGCTTTTTTCTGTTAATGCTTCAAAGGTTTTTAATGTGCTTTTTAGTATAACTAAACGCTCGTTGACACAACCCCTTAAATTCCTTGTTTCTGCAACGGGTGTTCTGATATTAACCGCATTATTCTCATCTTTTCTTAATTCGTCACAAACTGTTTCGGTAATAGGCAATTCCATTCTTGCACTTTCGGTTGCAGTTCCCGTTGTGAATGGGGTAACAACGGCTTTTTCTGTTCTTGAAACTCTGAATGCTTTCACAACTGCTTTTGCAGGGGTTTTTGCTATGCTGGTATCTTCTTCGGGTAAATTGGCATTAGGAACATCTTATGCATCCGTGGCAGTGTTATCAGATTCCTTGTTTTCGGCACTTTTGGCGGGCTTCAGCCAACCTGCAGTCAATGCTATGTGCTCCCTCGGTTTTTTATCTTGCTTCGACATATATAAATTTAGTGAAAAGGTGTCGTCAATAGTTAAAAAGGTTTATATATCATTTTTAGGCTTTATAGGTACGTTTTTTTCGGGGATTGTTACCTTGAAAGGTGTTATGGGGGCGGGTGTGGATTCCTTGACCTCGAGGGGAATCCGCTTTGTTGTTGGTAGGACTGTTCCCGTTGTCGGCGGTGCTGTAAGCGATACATATTCAGCCCTCGTTTCAAGTCTTTCTCTTATTAAAAGCACAGTCGGAATTTTCGGTATTGTTACTGTGGTTTTAACCGTTTTACCCTCGCTTTTAGAGCTTGTGGGATGGGTTTTTGCATTAAGCGTTGTAATTTCACTTTCGGAGCTTTTAGGCTCAGATAATTGCATAGGAATGTTTAATATTTTTAAGGATGCCTTAACGCTTTTAGGTGCAACAATGGTTTTTTCTGCGGTGATTTTTGTTGTGTCTGTTGGAGTTGTTATATTTGTAAGAGGTGTTTAAAATGACAGAAACGATAAAAACCGTTCTTCTGAATTATGGTATTTGTGCTTTGCTTGGTGGCGTTCTTGAATATATTTCTCCCGAAAAATCAAAGAAAACCTTACGAGTTGTAGTAGTTTCAATAATGCTCTTAATGGTTATTTCGCCTATTGCAAAAAGCGAAATAAAGCTTGAAAGTGACGGGCTTTCACAGGACGAAATAAGTGAAGATTTGAATTATAATGCTCTTATGCACACCGCAAATCTTACTGAAAAAAAGCTAAGGGAGGAAATTAAAGAAATACTCATAAAGGAAAACATAAATGAATATGAAATATATATAACAACAACTGTTGATGAAGCTGAAAATGCAGTGTATCTTGAGGAAATAAAAATAGAATTAGGCAAAGCTTTTAAAGATAAAACAGAAGTTATAAAAAAGAAGCTTCCCGAAGAGTATCAAGATGTTTTTAGAGTCGGTGTAAAAAATGAATGATTTACTTAATTATTTAAAAAATCTTAAAATCGGTAAGAAAAATATTGCTTTGGTAGCAATAGCTGTTTTAATAATGCTTTTGCTTTTGATAAGCGAATTTCTGACTCCCGACAGCACTGAAAATATTTCGAAAGAAAACACTGAAATTTATTCTTCTCAATACATTGAAAAAACAGAAAAAGAGCTGGAAGCACTTCTTGAAAATATAAGCGGAGCAGGGGAAGTAAAGGTTATGATTACTCTTGAAAACTGCTATGAAAATGTTTATGCAAAGGGCTACAGAGAAAAAAATGACAATAAAACCGATTCACAAAAAAGCGAATCGGAGGAGGAATACATAATTATAAAAAACGGTTCAAGTAATGAAGAGTGTCTTGTTGTTAAAGTTTATGAACCCACTGTAAAGGGCGTTGCCGTAATTGCCCAAGGGGCAGGCAATACCCAAATAAAAAATGCAATAACCCAGACCGTTTGCGCACTGTTTGACATAAGCACCGCAAAGGTTTCGGTTGAGGAAATGGCAAGTTGAGAGTGGCAAGTTGCAAATTTTGGGGAAGCGTTGCTTCCAAACAAATTATAAATGGTGCGAAGCATTTATAGTTGCATCGCAGACCTTTTTACTGGCATCTGACGACCGGCAACTATTAAAAAATAAAATAAAAAGGAGATTTTTTATGAACGTATTAATTAAAAGAAGGCAGCTTATTTTAGCAACTCTTGTTGTAGCGTTAGGTGCTGCGGTTTTTGTGAATTGGTATTACACGGGTAACAATTCAACCATTCAGTCACCGGAAGAAACAACGGGAAGCGAATATGTGCAGAACCTTGGTGAAGCCAAATATGTTAACGCTACAGGTGAAGAAGCGGATTATTTCAGCGAGGTTAAACTAAACCGACAAAAATCAAGGGACGAAGCATTAGAAAAGCTTAATAAATCTCTTGAAAAGGCAAAAAGTGGTAGCGAAGAAGCAAAGGAAATAACAAAATCCATTGATGAGCTTACTGCTCAGATTAAGCTTGAAAGCGATGTTGAAGCACTTATTTCAGCTAAGCTTGCAAGCGAATGTGTTGCGATAATTAACGAAAAATCTGCTCAGGTTGTTGTTTCAAAGGACGCTTTAAGTGAAGATGCCGCCCTGCAGGTTATTGATGTAATCACCAATAACACGGATTTATCTGCAGACAAAATTAAAATAACTGAATCAAAATAAAAAATGTTTAAAATTTGTCAGTGGATAATATGAAAATGTTCGAAAAATGTTCAAAACTCGCTTGAAAATGTTCAAAACTCAAGAAAAAATTTTTCACAAAAACTATATCAATATTGATTTCTTTTTCTACTACTACTGATATCTGTATTTATATTGTTATCTATATTTATATTTATATTGGTGCCCAACGGCACCCAATCGCTGCCATTCGCTACCGATTTGGTGCATATAGTTTATTTGGGTATGTGTATTGTCTCCCCGTATGGTCAATCTCATAATTATCCCAAAATATTAACTCACTGACGGTTACAAATTCGTAGCCGTCTTTTTTTAATTTAGTTAGTATTTTATCGAGTGCCTCGGGGGGGGTTCTACTCCGTTGTGGAATAAAACTATTGAGCCGTTTTGCACCTTGCTTATTATTCTGTTATTTATTTCATCAACAGTTAGCTTTTTATAATCTAAACTGTCAACGCTTGTTACAATGGTAAATCTTTTGTCTTAATGAGTTATTTTTGTGGTTGATATATCAGCACATTTATGATATAATATAAAAAGAATTGAGGTGCATTTTATGAGTGAAATTGAACGTATTATTAACGAGGTTGATAGTTCTATGTCTATGGAGGGGTTACCCCTTACGAACGCAGACAAAGAACGAATTTCGTTATGCCTTAATAACCCTAATGCGCTTGATGATATTATTAGTGAATTGTTAAAGAAACACACTGTTAATGCATAAGATTATGAAAAATTATAGCTATGATTATGAATGGGATACAGAATATTGTTATCCCAATTCAAATGTTTTGAAAAATAAACTTAATATCACAAATTCAGAAGATTTAGCAGTTGCTGAACGAGAAATAACCTCAATTAAATTAGCGTATGCAAAGCAAAATATTATTGATGGAGCTTTTGATTTTTCACATTTAAAAGAAATACACAAATTCCTTTTTGAAGATATATATGAATGGGCGGGAGAGATTCGCCATGTTAATATATCAAAAGGAAATCAATTTTGCTTATGGCAAAATTTAGATGCTTATGCCAACACTGTATTTAAATCTTTGAAAAATGAGAATTACTTGAAAAATTGCGATAATATTGCAGAAAGATTAGCTTATTATCTCAGCGAAATAAATGTTTTGCACCCTTTTAGAGAGGGGAACGGCAGAACACAAAGATTGTTTATTGAATATCTTGCATTTAATGCCGGCTATAGAGTTGATTTTTCCTCTGTTACACCTGAAGAAATGATAGTTGCAAGTGCTGAATCATTTGCTTGTGAATATGATAAAATCAACGAAATGTTTGAAAGAATTACAACGAAACTTTAAATTGTCTCCCTGTATGGTCAATCTCATAATTATCCCAAAATATTAACTCACTGACGGTTACAAATTCGTAGCCGTCTTTTTTTAATTTAGTCAGTATTTTATCGAGTGCCTCGGGGGTGTTTTCTACTCCGTTGTGGAATAAAACTATTGAGCCGTTTTGCACCTTGCTTGTAACTCGTGAATACATTTCATCAACAGAAAGCAGCTTCCAGTCTAAACTGTCACAATCCCACTGTATCATCTTCATATCAAGACTTTCTGCAACCTCGATGCTTTTGTTATCATAATCACCGCTGGGAGCTCTGACAAGCTTTGGTGTAACACCTGTTATTGCCTCAATTTTTTTGTTGCAGTTAAGAATTTCTTGCTTTATTTCCTCTCTGTTAATCTTACTGAAGGCAGCGTGAGTGTCCGAATGGTTTGCCATTTCGTGACCGCTTTTATGAAACTTTTTAACTGCTTCGGGGTTTTTCTCTATCCAGTCACCCACAGCGAAAACAGTAGCTTTAGCATTGTGTCTTTTAAGTATCTCAATAAGCTCATCCGTGTCTTCTGCGCTCCATGCCGCATCAAAGGTAATTGCAATTTTCTTTTCGTCAGTTGAAACTGAATAAATCGGCAGCTTTCTTAAGGAATTGCTGACAGTTGTGCCTATGTGGGAAATCGTAACGGTTGAAATAATTGTAAGTGTAAGAAGCGTAAAAACAATAAAAACGGAACTTACTTTAATAACCTTGAATTTCAAAAAACCACCTCGGGAAATAATATTCCTAAGGTGGTTTGTCTTATGAAAATAATATAATTAATATTCACCGCTTAAAACTGCTTCTGCACAACGGATTCCGTCAACACCTGCTGAAACAATTCCGCCTGCATAGCCTGCACCCTCACCGCAAGGGTAAAGACCGCGAAGCCTTGTTGCCTGGTAGAATTCATCACGAATAATTCTTATGGGTGATGAGCTTCTTGATTCGGGAGCAGTAAGCACTGCATCATATAGATTGAAGCCGTGAAGCTTGTTGTCAAAATCCTGGATTGCACCTGCAATCGTGTCTGTAACCTTTTTCGGCAGAACTTTTCTTATATCGGTCATTGTTACGCCTGTAGGGCAGGAGGGGTTAACTGCACCAAGCTTTGTTGATGGAGTGTCTTTTAAAAAGTCGCCTAAAAGCTGGGCGGGAGCTGTATAATTACCACCGCCAAGCTTAAATGCTTTCTGCTCAATTTCTCTCTGAAGATACATACCCGCAAGGGGATGGTCGCTTTCAAAGGGTGGCTCTATGCCAACGAGTAAAGCACAGTTGGCATTTTCTTTATCACGGGCATATTCGCTCATTCCGTTAACGACCATACCGCCATCCTCTGAAGAAGCGGCAACAACTGTACCGCCGGGGCACATACAGAAGGTATAAAGACCTCTGCCGTGCTTGGGGTGACAAGCCAGCTTATAATCTGCTGCAGGAAGCAGGGGGGAATTCCATAAAGAGCCGTATTGAGCTTTGTTGATATGCTCTTGAGGGTGCTCAATTCTTGTACCAACGGAGAAAGGTTTTTGGATAATTTCAAGACCTTTTCTGTAAACAAGCTCAAAGGTGTCTCTTGCAGAATGTCCGATAGCAAGAATTAGAGCATCTGTTTCAATATCAGTTGTTGTACCGTCGGGATTTTTATAGGTAACGCCTTGAACAAATCCATTAGCGGTAATTATATTAACAAGCTGTGTGTTGAATTTGATTTCACCACCGAGACGAATAACCTCATTACGAAGATTTTTAACTACTGTTTTAAGCTTATCAGTGCCAATATGAGGTGTTGCGGAATAAAGAATTTCTTCTGGCGCACCAAATTCTGCAAATCGCAAGAAAACCTCTCTGCATCTGCCGTCTTTGATGCCTGTTGTAAGCTTACCATCGGAAAAAGTTCCTGCACCGCCCTCACCAAACTGAACGTTAGAGTTTGTGTTTAGTATTCTTTCTGTCCAGAAACGGTTAACTTCATTTGTTCTCTCTTCAACTGCAGAGCCACGCTCTAAAACTATGGGGTTAAGCCCTGCTTTTGCAAGGGTTAATGCGGCAAACATACCCGCAGGACCAAAGCCTACAACTACAGGTCTTAAAGGGAAATTCCTTTTTGCTTCGGGAACGGTATATTCGTATTTCTGCGTAACAAAAGCCTTGGTTTGCGGAAACGGAGCAACGATTTTTTCTTCGTCAAGATCTGTTTCGATTTCTACCGAATATACAAGTATTATGTTATCTTTCTTACGGGAGTCAACAGAACGCCTCGCAAGAGTGAAGGCTTTTATATCGTTTTCTTTGATTTTGAGTGCCTTTGCAGCAGCAAATTTTACCTCTTCATCTGTTGCACCCAAAGGCATTTTTATTTCATTTATTCGTATCATTTTAATTCCTTATTTTAAAAATTTTCCTGCATTATTACCTGCGATTCTGCCTGTTGTGAAAGCAAGGTGGAGGTTATAACCGCCGCAGTCACCGTGTATATCAAGAATTTCACCGCAAAGGAATAATCCGTCTGCTTTTTTTGACATCATCGTTTCCTGTGAAATCTCGTCTGTTCTGATACCGCCCTTGGTAACCTGGGCATTATCAAAGCCTTTGGCGGCTTTGATATTGATTTCGAAATTCTTTAGCTGCTTAACGGCTTCTTGAATTTGAAAATCTTTAAGAGTGTTGCATTTTGTTTGGGGTTTTATACCGCTTCTGTTCATAACTGCAAAGCCAAGCTTTAAATTAACAATGCCGTTTAAAACTGTTTCAAATTCAATGCGTGGTGAATTATTGTTACCTTGTTTTATGTGGTTGAATAAGTCTTTTTCAGCAATTTCGCCACATAAATCAAGACTGATTTTTAAGTTTCTTCTATTTTCGCAAAGGTGGGATAGATTCATAATCGGAATACCCGAAATTGCTTTATCAGTAAATTGAATTTCACCGATTTCGCGACCTAAAAGAGTGTTTCCGGAATATAATTTTGCATCACATTCTGCACGAACACCTTTAAGTAAATTCAAGTCTTTATCGCTGATAACAAGACCGCAAAGGGCTGGGTAAAGCGGAGTAAGAGTGTGTCCGAAGGCTTCCGCAATTTTATAGCAAGAGCCATCTGAGCCGTGGACAGACGAGGCTTTTCCGCCACCACTTATTATGACAGCGTCAAAATATTCATTATTAATGTAAAAGCCGTTTTTTAATTTTTGAAAATTGTTGATTGGGCAGTCCGTTCTGATAAAAATATTTTCAGCTTCAACGGCTTTCACAAGAGCATCTTTAATTGTTGATGCTTGCTGAGAACGTGGATAAATTCTTCCGTCCTCTTCGTAAGAAAGAACACCAAGCTTTTTGAAAAAATCTTTAATTTCGGAATAGTCACTTGATAAAACGCTTTTTAAGAAAGCTTCATTACCGTAAAAATGCTTCAAGGAGAGGTCATTGTTAGTGAAATTACATCTGCCGTTGCCGGTTGCAAGAATTTTTTTGCCGCTTTTTTGCAATCTTTCAAAAATTGTTATTTGAATTTTAGGATTAGCTTTCTTTGCCTCTATAGCAGCACAAAGACCCGATGCACCTGCACCGATAATAGCAAGTTTTTTCAAAAAATCCCTCCTTATGAAGATTTTACGACAAAATATTATATTATATTTAGCCGAAAGTTACAATAGTTATTATAAATTACAATAAATATTTTTATGTCGGAAAGTGGTTTACAAAACAAAAGTTTTTTGATATAATACCCCAAGTTTAATTTTGATAGGAGAAAATTATGTCTAAATCATATCTTTCAATGACAAAAGAAGAATTGTTGAATGAATATAATTCCGTTAAGGCAGAATACGAAGACCTTAAAGCACAGGGACTTTCTATTGATATGTCCCGTGGTAAGCCGGGTGCTGACCAGCTTGATATTTCTGATGGTATGCTTGATGTTCTTTCTGACGGCAATTTTAAATGCGAAAACGGACTTGATGTAAGAAACTATGGACTTCTTGACGGTATTCCCGAGTGCAAAAAGCTTTTTGCGGATTTGCTTGAGGTTAAGCCCGAGAATATTATTGTTGGCGGTAACTCAAGCCTTTCTTTGATGTTTGATTATGTTTCTCAGTGTATGTATATGGGTGCAGGCTTTACTCCCTGGTCTCAGCAGGGTAAGGTTAAATTCCTTTGTCCTTGTCCCGGTTATGACAGACATTTTGCAATTTGCGAATATCTCAGAATTGAAATGATTAATGTTCCCATGACAGAAGAGGGACCCGACATGGCAGTTATTGAAGAAGCTGTTAAGGATAGTTCTGTTAAGGGTATGTTCTGCGTTCCTAAATATTCAAATCCTCAAGGTATCACTTTCTCTGCTGAAACGGTTAAGAGAATTGCAAATCTCGAAACTGCGGCTGATGATTTCAGAATTATTTGGGACAATGCATATTGCGTTCATGACCTTACTGAAACCACAGACGAGCTTCTCAATATCTTTGATGTTCTTCCCGAAAGAAACAAAAATATGGTTGTTGAGGTTGCTTCAACTTCAAAAATTTCTTATCCCGGTGCAGGTGTTTCCTGCATTGCAACCTCTGTTGACAATGTTAAGGAAATCCTTAAAAGACTTACTGTTCAGGCTATCAGCTATGATAAAGTTAATATGCTTCGTCATGTTAAATTCTTTAAGAATCTTGATGGTATAAAGGCGCATATGAAACTCCATGCAAAAATTCTTAAGCCTAAGTTTGATGCGGTTATTGATACGCTTGAAGCAGACCTTGCAGGACTTGAAATTGCAGAATGGGTAAACCCCAACGGCGGTTATTTTATCAGCCTTGATGTAACAGGCGGCAGTGCGTCAAGAGTGGGCGTTCTTTGCAAAGAAGCAGGGGTTACACTTACAAATGTTGGTGCAACCTATCCCTATGGCAAGGACCCGACAGACAGCAACATCCGTATTGCTCCCACTTTCCCTACACCCGAAGTGCTTTCGAAAGCAGTTAAGGTTCTCACAACATCTGTTAAACTTGCTTGTCTCGAAAATCTTTGCAAATAAGAAATAATATAATTCAGGTGATTTTATGATAAGAATAGGTCACGGTTATGATGTTCACGCTTTTGCAGATAACAGAAAATGCATTATGGGCGGAGTGGAAATTCCTTATGAAAAAGGTCTTTTGGGTCACTCAGATGCTGATGTGCTTCTTCATGCTGTTTCCGACAGTCTTTTAGGTGCGGCTGCTTTAGGTGATATCGGTAAGCATTTCCCCGATGCCGATCCCCGATATAAAGGGGCAGACAGCTTGAAGCTGCTTTCTTGTGTTGTTAAGCTCATAGAAGAAAAAGGCTATAAGGTTAATAACATTGATGCAACTGTTATTGCCCAGGCACCGAAGCTTGCACCATACATTCCTGCAATGCGTGAAAATATTGCAAAGGCGTTGAAGGTTGATGTGGATTTTGTCAGCGTAAAAGCAACAACTGAAGAGAAATTAGGCTTCACAGGGCGTAAAGAGGGTATCTCTGCTCATTGCGTTTGCCTCATTGAAAGTAACTAAAAGTTAAACCCTTTCATATTATGTACAAGGCTATTATGCCTTAACTTAATATGAAAGGGTCTTTTTATGGTAAAAAAAGGTATCAAGGTCGGCTCTTTGACCTACGCTATGAAAGGGCGTGACCTTTTGCAGAAAAACGGCTATAAAGCTTATTTGACCCGCAATCCTCAGCCGGAATCGGAAGAAGGATGCGGGTATGTTATTTATGTGAGCAATATTGATAAAAGATGTTTTTCTGTTTTGAAATCAAACGGAATTAAAGTAGTCGGAATTGTGGATTTAGGTGAGGTTCTATGATTTATTTTGATAATGCCGCAACCTCATTCCCAAAGCCTGCAGAGGTTATAAAAACAGTTAATTCTGCATTTAATTTATATGGTGCAAATCCGGGAAGAAGCGGGCATAATTTTTCCATTTCTGCAGCTAATCAAGTGTATCTATGCAGAGAGTCTATTAACAGATTTTTTAATGGCTACGGAGCAGAATTTGTGTCATTTTTCCCTAATTGTACCTATGCTTTGAATACTGCAATAAAAGGAATTGTTAAAAAAGGTGAGCATATAATAATTTCATCTTTGGAGCATAATTCTGTCTTAAGACCTGTTCATAAATTAAAGGAAGAAAATTTTGCGGACTACAGCATTTTCAAGGTTGGAAAAACAAATGATGAAACCATAGAAAATTTAAAAAAAACATTTAAAAAGAATACGAAATTATGTGTTGTAACGGCTGTTTCAAATGTGTTTGGTAATATACTGCCGTTGAAAGAATTATCGCAGCTTGCCCACGAGAACGGAGCTTTGTTTTTCGTTGATGGTGCCCAAGGGGCAGGAGTTGTTGAGCTTGATATGGAGAAGCAGGGGATTGATTGCCTCTGCGTTCCCGGTCATAAGGGGCTGATGGGACCTATGGGTACTGGTGCGTTACTCCATAAAAACCTCGAATTTTCAACGATTATTGAGGGTGGAACAGGCTCTAAATCCTTTGATTTTTCTCAGCCCGAAGAATACCCCGAAAGACTGGAAAGCGGTACATTGAACGTGCCGTGTCTATGTGGCTTGAGAAAAGGAATTGAAATTGTTGAGAGGCGAGGTGTAGATAGAATTTTTGCAAAAGAATCGAGATTTGCAAATGCCATTTCAGACGGATTAAAACAAATGCCCGGGGTAATACTTTACCGTGATTATTATGATAGTTCCCGGTATGCTCCGCTGGTAAGCTTTAATATTGAAAATTTGCATAGTGAACAGGTTTCCGCTTACCTTAACGATAACGGAATTGCTGTTCGGGGCGGTTTCCATTGTTCTCCTTTAGCCCATATTTCAAATAAAACCGAAAAGCAAGGTGCGGTGCGAATTTCACCTTCAATATTCAATGAGGAAAAAGATATAAAAATTCTGTTAAATTTAGTCAGAAAAATTGCATTTTAAAGAAATATATGATATTATATACAATATATTGGGTAAAATTGTTTTAATTTTCACGAAAGCGGTGATTTGATGGGCTCAATTTTGAATTATATTGAAAAAATCAGAGACGCTCTTTTAAGCTTTAACTTCCTTTCTGATTTTCTTGATATTCTTCTTGTTGCTTTTATTATATATGAGGGAATTAAACTCATCAGAGGGTCAAGAACCTTCCAGCTTATCAAGGGTATAGCACTTTTGGGTGTCGTATTCGGTTTTGTTAAATTATTGAATATGGAAGCCTCTGAATATATTTTGTCAATATTGTTCCAAAACAGTATTATCATCCTTGTTGTTTTATTTTCTCCCGAGCTTCGTAACATTCTTGAAAAATTCGGCAGGCGTTCTTTCACTAACTTTTCTTTCTTAGGTTTAAAAAATTCAGACACCTTCGAAAAAGAGGTTACATCAACTGTAAATGATTTTTGCAAGTCTGCAGGTGATTTGAGCGATTCTAAAACAGGTGCTCTTGTTGTTTTTGAAAAGGATGCACCGCTTCAAGAAATAATTAAAACCGGTACGCTTCTTGATGCTCAATCATCACCCGAGCTTTTCAACGGATTGTTTTTCAAAAACTCTGCTCTTCACGATGGTGCGGTTGTTGTACGTGATGGTAGAATTTATGCCGCAGGTTGCATTTTGCCTCTGACCCAGAACAATACGCTTGATAGCGAGTTGGGAACTCGTCACAGAGCTGCAATAGGTGTAAGTGAGCAGAGCGATGCTGTAGCAGTTGTGGTTTCGGAAGAAACCGGTGCAATTTCTGTGGCTGTTAATGGTTCGCTTACCAGAGATGTTGCAACCGGTAAACTTCGTGAAATGCTCTTGAGTGAGCTTATCCCACAGTCAAATGATGAAGAGGGATCGGGCAAAAGAAATCTCTTTAAGAAATTCAGTAAAAACAAAAACGGAGGTAAAAAGAATGAAGATTAAATTCAAACTTGACAACCTCTTTAATAACGATAAGTTTTTACTTTTCTTTTCTCTTTTTGCAGCCCTTGTGATTTGGCTTCTTGTTGTTGTGAATGTCAGCGAGGCAACAACGAGAGTTATTCAAGGCGTAAAGGTTAACATTGACTCAACTGTACCATCTCAATTCGGTCTTGAGGTTTTCGGAGAAAAAGAATTTACTGTCGATGTTACGGTTAAGGGTAAGAAATATCAGATTTCTCCTGCCGCCCTTTCAGCTGAGGATATCGTAGTAACTGCTCAGACAAACAGCGTTGATTCCGCAGGTAAAAGAACTCTTCAGTTAAAGCCCGAAATTCCCGATGGTTCGG
Organism: Acutalibacteraceae bacterium; assembly: GCA_045541435.1. Classification (GTDB taxonomy): domain Bacteria; phylum Bacillota; class Clostridia; order Oscillospirales; family Acutalibacteraceae; genus DTU089. Next base: position 80,571 of record JAZQJD010000026.1, on the reverse strand, counting down.
ATTACACAATATCGTCGATTTCTTTAAAAACTATTGATGTCTATTTTGATACGGCTAAAACTGTTCAGATGGTTATAGAGCCGTTGGTTGAAGCTGACGGTTTCCCTGTAGTTGAAGAGGGCTTTACAAGCGGCAATATTAACCTGTCGGAAACCTCTGTAACCGTAACAGGTCCGTCAACAGAGATTAACAGAATTGAAAAAGTTGTTGCAAAGCTTGAGCTTAAAAAATCTCTTTCGTCAAATAAATCTGCTGATGCGGAAATTATTCTGCTTAACGATAAAAACAGAAGCGATTTCAAGTATGTGACGATGAGCATTGATAAAGTTGTGTTAACAATTCCTGTTTTGCAGAAAAAAGAGCTTGATACTGTTGTCGGCTTTAAAAATGCACCCGATAATTTTATTGTGTCACCATTGAAATACAGTGTTTCTCCCGCAAAGGATTTATTCAATATCTCGGTTGATGATTATGATAAAACAGTTGATTATACAATCGGTACCATTGATTTTAAAACCTTGTCACCGTCAAATCACGTATTTACCTTCCTTGCAGAAGATGTTGCACTTGCTGAAGACAGTGAAACGGAAGAATTTACTGTAAGTGTTGATATGACGGGAATCAACCAGGAGTATATAACATATTCATCTGATGACTATGAGGTTAATAACCCCGATAAAAAAGATTATAAAATTTCCGGACTTAATAAATCCGTGGTTGTTGTTGGCGCAGATAAGGAGCTGGAATCAATAACTGTTGACGATATAAGCGTTAAGGTGGATTTAGCAGATGTTGATATAAATCCGGGCCAGACCATTACGATACCTGCGGTTGTAGCTGTTAATAGTGCAGGCTGTTGGATTTACGGAACCTATTTTGTTGAAGTAAGTCTTTAAAATTAACGGAAAGGAGAGCAACTTTTAAATGAAAGTAAAAAAAGTATTAGCTGCTATAGTGTGTTTTGTAGTTTTGTTTATGTGTTCGGGTTGCTCTCTCAATTTCTTTTCAGTGGAAAGCTTGATGAGTCCGCCTGCTCAATCGGGTAAAAATGGTGAGGTTGAAGCGGCATTTAAAAAGCTTATGTCGGAAAAAACCATTCAGCTAAGAACACCGACAAGCGGAGATTATCAGACGGCCTTTGTTCTGTTCGATATAAATGGAGATTCTCAAGAGGAAGCGATTGTTTTCTATACAGATTCTGCCATTGATACTTCTGTCAGAATGTCTTTTATGGAATGTATTAACGATACATGGATGATATCTGCCGATGTTAAAGGTGCGGGCAGTAATGTTTTCGACCTGTCTTTTTCAGATATGGATAATGACGGTGTCTATGAGATTTTTGTCGGTTGGTCCTTGTTTGATACCAAAACATCAAAAATCGTGAGCGTTTATGAGGCTGTTGTTGGCGAAAAGGGTGTTTTCACACTTAATACGTTAGGGAATGAATATTACTTTTCTAAGTCAATAACGGATTTCAACGGTGATGAGAAAGATGATTTGGTTTTGATTTATCTTGATGATACGGGCGAAACTCAAAAGTCATATTTCCGTTGCTTTTCGCTGTCGGAATCAAACGAGTTTGTAAAATACGGCGATGTTAAATTAGATAGCAGCATCAGCTCCGTTGCAAAAATTCAGTATGATATTGTTCATTATAAAGGGGAAAGCTGTAAGCGTGTTTTCATCGATTGTCTGAAAACCGAAACGTCTATGTTTACAGAGATACTTTATTGGGATGTTGAAAACTTAAAAATTGTCCGTGATATAAAGAATCCTGTTGCCGCAACTTTAAGAAGCCCTAAGATTTATTGCAGAGATATTGATGGTGATGGTCTTTTGGAAATACCATCTAATACAAAGCTTTTGGGTGACGAAAAATTGCTTACAATTAAGCGTGGTGATATACAGCATACATTCACTATGCTTGAATGGTTAAATATTGTTGGCGATAAAAGCGAGGGTAATGTAAGAACCTTGTTCAACCCTATTGATTTATATCTTTACAGAATAACCCGAGTTAATGAGGTTACTGTTTATTATGATACCTTAAAGCAGGCTCTTAAATTCTGTATCTGGGATTCTGAAGAAAGCTTGGTTAAAGACGAGCTGCTTTCAATTTCATACAGAACAGAAAATGATGAAGCCGAAACTCACGGTAAAAAGCTTCTCAGCACAGAATCGGGAGCATATTATTATGAGATAACAGCTTACGGTAAAGACTTCGGAATTACTGATGAGGGTGTTAAATCTTCATTTATTTTAGTTGAATGATCTAAGGTAGACAGGCTTCTTCTGTCGCCAACTTATGAAAGTGAGAATAATTATGAAAAAAGTGCTTATTGCTGAAGATGAATCTGCTATCAGAGAAATTATCGGTATAACCTTACGCAGAGCGGGTTATGAAGTAACTGAAGCTTGTGACGGTCAACAGGCTTTGGATTTGTATGCAGAAAAGAACGGCGAATTTGATGTTGTGCTTCTTGATATTATGATGCCTAATGTTGATGGTCTTGAGGTTTGTAAAAGATTAAGAAGCGTCAGCGGTACTGTCGGTATTATTATGCTTACTGCTAAAACTCAAGAAATGGACAAGGTTTCGGGTCTTCTTATGGGGGCTGATGATTACATAACAAAACCTTTCTCTCCATCAGAGCTTATGGCGAGAGTTGACAGCGTATATCGCCGAGTTGCTTTAAATAGTCAGATTAGTGTTCAGCCCTCCCGAATTGATAAGATAACTCTCGAGCCCTTTGAGCTTAATTTGCGAAACAGAACTCTTTATAAAGACGGTGTTCAGATTGAGCTGACCCAGGTTGAGTTTCAGATTGTTGAGTTTTTCTTCACTAATGCAGGCAAAGCCCTAAGCAGAACCGATATTTTAAAAGAGGTTTGGGGCGAATCCTATTTCGGCGATGAAAAGGTCGTTGATGTTAATATAAGAAGATTAAGAATGAAAATTGAAGATGAGCCCTCTATACCTAAACACCTTGTAACAGTTTGGGGTATGGGCTATAAATGGCTTTGATACTTTAAATTAATTAAAAAAAAGAGGTGAGAGCAGTGAAAATTAAAGGAATTACAAAAAGATGGGCAACAAATACCTTGCTCATAACTGCTCTCATATTATTTGTTCTTCTTTCTGTTTGTGTTGTTTTCGTTGTCAGTTATTACAGGAATTATGTAACAAATTATCTGTCGGGCTATGCAAATGAAAGCGTAACAACCTTCTTTTCTCCCTATGTTGGTGGTAGTGATGAAATTTTTGACCAAAAAGCCAAGGAGTTTGTTGATAGCTTTGCAGATAAAAGCAGAATGGAAGTTCAAGTTGTAAACAGAAAAGGAACTGTATCTTTTTCATCATCGGGCTTCGGGGTAAGTGAAACTGTTGAAGAAATGGATGATGTTTATGAGGCTTTAGAATCTTCCAGCGGTATAAGCAAATGGTCCGGCTTCAATGGTAACGGCGAGCATATTATGGCAGTTTCTATGATTTTACCAAAGGTTGACGGAGAATTTTCCGGTGCAGTTCGGTTTATCACATCTCTTAAGGCTATTGATAAGCAGATTATAGGTCTTATAGTTTTGATTTTAATTGTTTATTTCATAGCTTTGTTTTTTGTGGCTCTTTCGGGAGTGTTCTTTATTCAGACCATTGTTACTCCTGTTCGGAAAATTAATGATGTTGCACGAAAGTTTTCTGAGGGCGAATATGATGTGAGAATAGAGTCGGACGGAAGAGATGATGACGAAATCACAGAGCTTGCCGACTCCATTAACGGAATGATTGCAGAGGTTGCTGCAACAGATAAACTAAAAAATGACTTTATTTCAACTGTCTCTCATGAGCTCCGAACTCCTCTTACAGCTATTAAGGGTTGGGGCGAAATGCTCAAGGAGCTTGATGGTGAGGACAGAGAAATTGCCCGTAGGGGTACCGAAGTTATAATCAACGAATCCGAAAGGCTTTCTAAGCTTGTTGAAGAGCTGCTGGACTTCTCTCGAATTCAAAACGGCAGTATGACCCTGCGTCTTGAGAAAATAGATGTTCTTGCGGAGCTTGACGAAGCTATTTTCGTGTTTAAAGAACGCTCAAAGCGTGATGGCATCGAATTAACATATTCCGTTCCCGAGGTTCCAGCTCCCATGATGGCAGACCCTAACAGAATAAAGCAGGTTTTTGTTAATATACTTGATAACGCTTTTAAATATTCCGAGCAGGGAGGTCTTGTTAATGTTGTTGCCATTGTTGATGACGGAACCTTGATTATTCACTTTGCAGACAATGGTTGCGGTATTGCGCAAGAAGATTTACCAAACATTAAAAAGAAATTCTATAAAGCAAATCTGCAGGTTCGTGGTTCAGGTATCGGTCTTGCAGTTGTTGATGAGATTATAAAACTCCATAATGGTGCGTTTGAAATAAACAGTGAGCTTGGAGTGGGCACAACAGTAACGGTAATTTTCCCGGTTGAAAAGGTTGCGGTTGAGCCTGTTGTACCGATTATTGAAGAATTGAAGGTTGAAGAAAATGAGTAAAAAAGAAAATTGTTGTCCGAAGGTTTCTGTTGGCGGACAGGCTCTTATTGAAGGTATTATGATGCAGGGGCCTAAAGGTGCTGCAATGTCTGTAAGGCTTCCCGATGGAAGTATTGATACAGAAAAGCTTGAGGTTAAGCATATAAGAGATAAGTTCAAGCCTGCGGGCTGGCCCTTAATCAGAGGTGTTTTCAATATGGTTGAGAGCCTTATGTTTGGTATGAAATGTATGGAAAAATCTGCAGAAAAGGCAGGCCTTGATGATGACACAGACCCCGAAAATATGTCAAAGCTTGATAAATGGATTTCAGACCATTTCGGACCTAAGATGATGGCAGTTGTTACGGGTATCTCAATGGTTTTGGGATGCGGTCTTGCCTTTGTTTTGTTTTTTTATCTTCCGACTTTTCTTGTTGATACAGCGGATAAATATCTTTTTAAGGATGCTCTCGCAAATCTTCATCCTCTTTTCGAGGGAATAATGAGAATGATTATCTTTGTTGCTTATATTTGGATTGTTTCAAAAATTCCCGATATCAAGAGAGTATTTATGTACCACGGTGCAGAGCATAAATCAATTTTCTGCTATGAGCAGGGCCTTGAGCTTACTGTTGAAAACGTAAGAAAGCAGCAGCGTTTTCATCCTCGTTGCGGTACAAGCTTTATTTTCGTAATTCTTATTATCAGTATTCTTATTTCATCAGTTCTTGTTGTAGTTTTCCCCGATATTGACGAAATCCGTGCCGTATGGATGGCAATAAAGCTTTTAATAGTTCCGATAACAGTTGGTATTGGTTATGAGTTCATACGCTATGCAGGGAAGCACGATAATGCTCTTGTTAAAATTCTTTCTGCACCGGGACTCTGGATGCAAAGGCTTACAACACAAGAGCCTACAGACGATATTATCGAGGTTGGTATAGAGTCTATAAAAGCAGTTCTTTTTGACTCTGAGGAAAATAAAGCGGAGGAAGATGAAGCTTGAAAAACCTCTATTCAGTCTATCGTGAAGCAATAAAAAGCCTTACAGAAGCAGGATGTGACAGTCCTGAGTTTGATGCTCAGCAGTTAGTTTCCTATTGCTTGGGAATGAATAAAACACAGCTCCTTTTAAATTCGGGTGCACCCGTTCAAGAGGGTAAATTAATTTTCTTTGAAGATTGTATCAAAAGGCGTTGTAATCATGAACCCTTGCAATATATTATCGGAATGTGGGATTTTCACCGCTTTAGCTTTAAGGTGGGCGAGGGCGTGTTGATACCTCGTCCCGAAACGGAGCTTTTAGTTGAATTTGCCGCAGAAAAGTTACAGAAAAATGATTTTAAGGTTGTTTATGACCTTTGTTGCGGAAGCGGCTGTATTGGTCTTACGGTTGCAAAGCTTTTCCCTAATATAAAAGTAATTTGTATTGATATTTCGGAAGCAGCAATAGAATACACCTCAATGAATAAAGAGCTTTTGGGAGCCGATAATGTAACTATCGTTAAAGCAGATGTTCTTGATTCTGTTGGATTTTTAGGATTACCAAGACCCGATATAATTCTTTCAAATCCGCCTTACATTAAAACCGAGGAAATTAAAACGCTTCAACCCGAAATAGCCTTTGAGCCCTTTATAGCCCTCGATGGCGGTGATGACGGACTTGTTTTCTATCGTTCATTATCAGAGAATTGGTTTACCTATATAAATAAAGGCGGCTATATTGCTATGGAAATCGGTGAAGAGCAGGGTAAGGATGTTTTATCATTGTTCTTAAATAAGGCCGAGAAAGCAAGAATTATTAAAGATGCAAGCGGACTTGACAGAGTTGTTGCAGTAAAAAGATAGGAGTTTGTTATGCTAAGATATTTAGGCGATATTTTAAGCGGAGAGTTTGATTTAGCAAATTTGATAATTTATGTCAGCTCAATAGCGTTTGTTGTGTTCTGTGCAACTCCCTTACACGAATTTGCTCACGCACTTATTGCAGTTAAGCTGGGTGACGATACCCCTCGTTTAAGAGGAAGACTTACAATAAATCCCATGGCTCATATTGATATGAAAGGGGCATTGATGATTTTCCTTTTCGGCTTCGGTTATGCAAAGCCTGTTGAAGTGAGAATGAGAAGATTCAAAAAGCCGAAAAGAGATATGGCTCTTGTTGCGTTGGCGGGGCCTGTGTGCAATATTTTGCAAAGCCTTGTTTTACTGTTTATATATAATGCTTTAAAATATGCTTCTGTTAACATCGATAATATATTGTTGGTTTATATGTCTTTCTTTTTCTTTTATGCCGCTTTGATTAATATTAATCTTGCTGTATTCAATCTTTTACCTATTCCGCCACTTGACGGTTCAAGACTTGCAACCGCATTGTTGCCCTCAAAATACTATTATAAAATAATGCAGTATGAAAGATATATTATGATAGGCTTGTTTGTTTTACTTTTTACAGGAATACTTTCCACTCCGTTAAGCCTGCTTTCCAATGCAGTTTTATCACTTTTAAATTCAGTTGCATCATTACCTTTTTCATTTTAAAAACAAGGAAACAATATGGAAAAATTAAATTACAAACTCGAGGTGTTTGAAGGTCCTATGGACTTACTGCTGCACCTTATAACAAAGCATAAACTTGATATTTACGATATTCCGATTTTGGAATTAGTTGAACAATATACCTCTTATGTCCGTGAAATGCAGGAAGAGAATATGGAGGTTGCAAGCGAGTTTCTTGAAATGGCAGCCCGCCTTGTTTACATAAAAACCGTTTCTCTTTTACCTGTCTATGACGAGGCAGAGGATTTGAAAAATGAGCTTCGTGACGAGCTTCTTGAATATCGTGACTGTAAAATTCTTGCAGGAAAGCTTGCTCAGATGACTGATGGCTTCAACTACACTGCAAGAGGCTTTCAAGAAAGTATATCGCCGGATAATACCTATAAAAGACTTCATGAACCCTCGGAGCTTTTAAGCGCGTATTCTCTTGCAGCGGGCAAAAAATTAAGACGCTTACCGCCACCTATAGATTCATTTAAAACTATTGTCACAAAGAAGATTGTTTCAGTTGGTTCAAAAATTGATTCAATCGTATCTTCTCTTAAAAAACGTAAAAAACGTAAGCTTTTCGATATATATAAGGAAGCGAAATCTCGTTCGGATTTGGTTGCAGCTTTTCTTGCTATATTGGAGCTTGCTAAAAATAAAACTATTTATATTTCCGGTGACGGAGATGATGCTCAAATTGAGATTTTGGAAGGAATGGAAAACTCTTGATAGAGAATAAACAGATTGCTGCAGCTCAAGCAGTGCTTTTTGCAGCGGCAGAACCTATTGAATACACAAAGCTTGCAAATGTTTTGGGTTATGATGATGAAACAATGCTTTTAATTCTCGATGAATTGGGAAAAAAGCTTGAAAGTGATGATAGCGGTATCTGCCTTTTACAGCTTGATACAAAATATCAGCTTTGCAGTAAAAAGGAATTCGTTGAGGAAATAAGGACAGTCCTTGACCTTAAAAGAAATGCTCCTCTTTCCCAGGCAGCATTTGAGGTTCTTGCGATTATTGCATATAATCAACCTATTACAAAGCCTTACATAGAACAAATTCGTGGTGTTGACTGCTCGGGTGTTGTTAATACTCTTTGTCAGAAAGAGTTAATAGAAGAAAAGGGCAGACTTGATGTTCCCGGAAGACCTGTTCTTTACGGAACAACTGCGAACTTCTTGAGATGCTTTTCTTTAAGCTCTCTTGATGAGCTTCCCGAATTGCCACCGGCAGACAGAGATGTTTTAATGTCCGATGTTGATAATGGTCAGCTCTCTCTTTTTGACGGTGACGGTGAACCGCAGGAAGAAGCGCAGGAAGATAAATCATCCGAAAACTGATAAATACTAAAGAAAAAGGGGCGAGATGATGCCTGTTTTATATACATTGTTAGGTATAATTCTTTTCTTTGTGATTTTATTTTCTTTAAAGGTAACTGTTATAGTTGATTATGCCGAGAAAACAGTTGTTAAATTAAAATACCTCTTTATAACTATTCCGATAGTTGATACTTCTAAAGAGAAAAAAGAAAAAAAGCCTAAAAAAGAAAAGAAGTCTAAGGAAGATAAAAAAACCAAAAAGGGTAAAAATGATGGCGCTGCTGAAGTTGGAGAAGAAGCAGAAGCTGCTGCAGCTTCAAAGCAGCCTCAAGATACAAAAGCTAAAAATGACAAACCTCAAAAGCAGGGGAACAGTCTTATAAAACAGCTTTATCTTGACCATGGCTATGAGGGTCTTGAAAAAATGCTTCGTGACCTTGGAAATTCTCTTGGCGGTTTCTTCGGTAAGCTTTATAAAACTTTTATAATAGACGAGCTTTATATAAAAATGGTTACCGCAGGCGGCGATGCGGCGGATACCGCCATTAAGCACGGCAAACTCTGTGCTTGGCTGTATCCCGTTTTAGGTAAGCTTGTTTCGACCTGCAAGGTGAAGAAATATGATTTTGATATAAGTCCCGATTTTCTTGCACCGAAATCTACTGCAAGTGCTTTTGTAAGGTTCCATTTAAGACCTATTAAAATTACAAATGCTGCCGTAGTTTTAGCCTTGCAGTTAGTATTTAAAATTCTCTTTAAAATTCTTTTCTCTAAAAAGAAAAGTGATAAAAGTAAAAAAATTCCCCAAGCTGTTGCAAAGGAAGCTGTAAATATAAATGCAACAGCACAGGGTGAAAATATAAACAAATAAATAAAATTATAGATAAGGACGGTGTTTCCGCTATGGAAAAATCAGCAAACGGAATTCTTAAAACAACAATCGAAAAAGTAAGAGATTTAGTTGACGTAAGCACAATTATCGGCGAGCCCATTAATCTTCCCGATGGTCTTACAATCATTCCCGTATCAAAGGTTACATACGGCTTTGCATCAGGCGGTTCTGACTTCCCTTCAAAGAATAATGTTGAGCTTTTTGGTGGTGCAGGCGGTGCAGGTATTACAATTAATCCCGTTGCATTCCTCGTTATCAAAGACGGTGATGTTACCATCAAGCATATCGTTTCCAATGATAATGCTATTGAAAGAGCAGTTAGCCTTGTTCCCGAAATGTTTGATAAGGTGACAAAGCTTACAAGTAAGAAGAACGAAGCTAATGCAGAAGTAACTGAATAATTCAGTATTTTAAATATAACCACCTGCATATTATTTAGTATTTGAAAGCAGGTGGTTGGTGTGCATAAAAAAGCTTTTGTATTTTTTGTTGCTTTAATTTTTATTATCAATTTAATAGTGCCTGAAGTGTATGCTGTCGGTGAACTTTCTCTTTCCGCAAAATCTGCGATTTTAATAAATGCTCAGACTAATGAGATTATTTATGAAAAAAATGCCTACGAAAAAAGGGGAATGGCCAGCACAACCAAAATTATGACCGCTCTTCTTGCAATCGAAAAAGGTAATTTAAAGAAAACTTGCGTTGCAAAGGCTGAGGATGTTCGCATTGAGGGTACCTCTATAGGTCTTAAAGAGGGCGACAGAATAACTCTTGAAACGCTTGTTTGCGGTATGCTTCTTGAAAGCGGAAACGATGCAGCAAACGTAACTGCAAATGCAATTTGCGGTTCAAGAGAAAAGTTTGTTTCTTTAATGAATAAAAAAGCCAAAGAAATAGGCATGTTAAATACTTGCTTTAAAAACCCCTCAGGACTTACCGAAGAGGAGCATTATTCCACCGCCTATGATATGGCACTCTTGGGTAGCGTTGCTATAAAAAACCAGCAATTCCGTGACATTTGTTCACTAAGAACATTAAGAGTTTCTTACGGTAATCCCGAATATCAAAGAACATTTAAAAATCATAATAAGCTTTTAAACATATGTGAGGGTGCTTTCGGTATAAAAACCGGGTTTACAAAAGCCTCGGGACGATGCCTTGTAAGTGCTGCTGAAAGAAATGGTGTAACTCTTGTTGCAGTAACCCTTTATGCCCCTGACGATTGGAATGACCATAAAAAGCTTTATGATTATGGCTTTGAAAGGGTTAAATCGTATAAAGTTGATTATTCAGTTGATGAACTTGAAATTGCCGTTGTTGGCTCGGATAATAAAGCTATTAAAGTAAAATTGGCAGAAGACTTATTTTATACAGCAGAATACGAAAAGAAAACCGAAGCAACGCTTTATTGTGACTGCTTCCTCTATGCAGGTGTAAAAAAAGGGGATGTTGTCGGGTGCGTAAAGGTGCTATCAAATGATAATGTGCTTTTATGCGAAAGTGATTTAATCAGCACAGAAAATGCACCTATGAATTTTAGTGAAAAAGAAAATAGTGTTTCTTTCTTTGAAAAAATAAAAAATTATTTGGAAATAGAAAACAGATAGGAATAATTATGGCTCTCATCAGATTACAAAAATATTTGTCGGAGTGTTCAGTTGCTTCCCGAAGAAAATCGGAAGAGCTGATTAATGCCGGTAAAGTTAAAGTAAACGGCAAAATTGCCGTTGTGGGCGATAAAATCGACCCAAAAAAAGATACTGTTACTGTCAGCGGAAAAAAGGTTGTTGCTGTTAAGCAGAAGTATTATATAATGTTAAATAAACCCAGAGGTTATGTTACAACTATGAGTGATGAGCTTGGCAGAAAATGTGTTGCTGAGCTTGTAGGTGATGTCGGTGCAACCGTTTACCCCGTTGGAAGACTTGACAGGGACTCTGAGGGACTTTTACTTCTCACTAATGACGGTGAGTTTGCAAATGCGGTTATGCACCCGAGAAAGCATGTTCCTAAAACTTATAGAGTAACTGTTCGTTCAAATATTAATGATGCTCAGGTTGAAAAGCTTGAGGGCGGAATTGATATAGAGGGTGACGGAAGAGATACTTTACCCGCACAGGTAAGAATTATTGAAAAATCTGCCGAAAGAAGTGTTTTTGAAATAACAATTTACGAGGGCAGGAACAGACAGATTCGTAAAATGTGCGAAAGCGTCAGTCTTGATGTTATCCGTCTTAAAAGGAATGCTATCGGCTCGGTAAAACTTGGTATGCTTAAGGTAGGAAAGTGGCGTGAGCTTACTGAAGACGAGGTTCATCGTTTACAAAGTCAGTGATTAGGAGATTAATATGATAAGAAGTATGACAGGCTTCGGCAGAGCTCAGGCTTCTGTTGAAGGTTATAATATAACAGTTGAAATCAGAAGCGTTAATAACAGATATTTTGATTTCTATGCAAAAATGCCCCGAACATTTTCATTCCTTGAAGAAAAGGTTAAAGCTCTTCTTTCAACCGAAATTTCTCGTGGTAAGGTAGAATGCTCGTTGCAGATTGAAACAACTGCTGATGAAAGCGTAATTGTCAGCATTAACGAGCCTCTTGCTGTCGGATATGTTAAAGCAGTTGAGGAATTAGCAGAGAAATTCGATGTAAAAAATGATTTAACAGCACTTTCCCTTGCTCGTTTTTCTGATATTCTTTCAATTACAAAAGCTCCCGTTGATGAAGAGGATTTATGGAATAAGGTTCAAGTGGCAGTTAAAGAGGCTCTTGCAGAGTTTATCAAAATGCGTGAAATTGAGGGCGAAAAGCTTAAAGCGGATGTTCTTTCAAGAGCAGATTTGATTATTAATAACGTTGCGTATATAGAAGAGCGTTCACCGGAAACAGTTAAAGCATATTCAGAGAAGCTTCTTGAAAGAATGAAAACTGTTTTAGGCGATACTCAGGTTGATGAAGCAAGAATTTTAACAGAAGCCGCAATTTATGCGGACAAGGTTGCCGTTGCAGAAGAAACTGTAAGACTCAGAAGCCATATTGACCAGCTCCATTCAATGCTTGATTCAAATGAAGCAGTTGGTAGAAAGCTTGATTTTCTTGTTCAAGAAATTAACCGTGAAGCAAATACAATCGGCTCAAAGGCACAGGATGTTGATATTGCCCGCCGAGTTATTGATATTAAAGCAGAAGTTGAAAAAATCAGAGAACAGATACAGAATATTGAGTAAGGTGGTAATATGAAGCTTGTAAATATAGGTTTCGGCAACCTTATCAATGCTGACAGAGTAGTTGCAATTATCAGTCCGGAATCTGCACCTGCAAAGAGAATGATTCAAGAATGTAAGGAAAGAGCACAGCTTATCGATGCCACTCATGGCAGAAAAACTAAGGGTGTTATTATAACTGACAGTGATAATGTTGTGTTATCTTTTTTGTCTGCAGAGCAGCTGCTTACAAGGTTCAACGACCAAAAAGGAGGCAGAGACTTTGGATTTGAAGGGTAAAGGTATGCTTGTTGTTCTTTCGGGACCCTCCGGTTCCGGTAAGGACACAGTATTGGAAAAATTAAAGGAAAGTAATTTTTCCTTTGATAAAACTATCTCCGCTACAACAAGAGCTATGCGTGATGGCGAAAAAGACGGAGTAGATTACTATTTTATTGATAAGAATACATTTGAGGAAAAAATAAAAAACCAAGAATTCCTTGAATATACAATTTACAATGATAATTACTACGGAACTCCTAAATCCGAGGTTGAAAGACATATTGACAAGGGCGGTTGCATCCTCTTAAAAATTGAGGTTGAGGGTGCAGGTAATGTCAGAAAAGCCATGCCGGATGCACTTTCAATTTTCATCATCCCGCCATCAATGGAAGAGCTTGAAAGCCGTTTGAGAGGCAGAGGCACTGAAACGGAAGAAAGCTTCCAAAAACGCTTCGAAACTGCCAAAGACGAGCTTTCGAGAGCTAATGAATACGATTATATTGTTATTAATGATGATATTAGCCTTTGTGCAGAGCAGATTGTCAAGATTCTTGAATCTGAAAAATTACGCTATTGCAGAATGGGAAATATTGTTGAAGATATGTTGAAAAACTAATTAATAAAAAACCGAAAGGAAAGAATAATTATGCTTAATCAAGATCTTAGTAAAGTACTCACAGGACATATCAGCCGTTACTCTCTCGTAACCGCTACCGCAAAGCTTGCTCGAGAGATTTCCGACAAAAACCTTGAGGATAAGGTTATTACAACAGAGAAGCCTGTTAGCGATGCACTTAATCAGCTTCTTGCAGGGGACTACAAAATTGTAGAGCCCGATGAAATCGCACATATTTAACTATGGGTATCGGTGCACTTTTAGCCAATGTAGCCGTTGAAGGCCTTGCATACCATTTTGATGCTGTTTATTCTTATATAATTCCCTTGGAATTAGAAGAAAGAGCAGTTGCAGGCTGCAGAGTTATGGTGCCTTTTGGCAATGGTAACCGAAAAAAACAAGGACTTATATTGTCTGTGGAGCCGTTTCTTGAAGCGGAAAACACAGGGAAGCTTAAATCAGTTATTGATGTTCTTGATAAAGAGCCTCTTTTTGATGATGAAACGCTTTCTCTTGTTTCCTGGCTCAAGGAAACAACCTTTTGCACCCTTTATGAAGCTGCAAAGGCTATGCTTCCGGCCGGTATAGGTCTTAATTACGTTGTATCCTATATGTTAAAGGAGGTTTCTGAGGAAGCCTTCAATAAACTCAAAGATGATGAAATCAGAGTTGTTAATTATCTGAAGGATAAGAGTAAATATGTAAAACGAGAAAAAATTGTAACAGATTTAGGTCTTAATTCCGAAAGCAAAATTCTCGAAAAGCTGGTAAAAAAAGAAATCCTTGTAACTAATGTTGATGCAAAGAGAAAAACGGGGGATTTAACAGTTAAAAATGTTCGTCTTGCTATCAGCGAAGCTGAAGCAGAGGGGATTTTAAAATCGCTTACAGCAAAGCAAAAAGGTGTTGTAAGACTTCTTCTTGATATCGGCGGTGCTTCTGTTAAAGAGGTCTGCTATTTTACAGGAGTGACTCCTGCAGTTATAAATGCTATTGTAAAAAAAGGGTATGCAGAGCTTTATGACAGTGAGATTTACAGAAAACCGAGATATGAAAAATCAAAGGAAAAGGCTAAATCACCCGAGCTGACAAATTCACAAAATAAAGCCTTTAATGAGCTTTTAAGCCAATATAAAAGCGGTAAAGGCTCAGCGTCCTTGCTCTTTGGTGTAACAGGCTCGGGAAAAACACAGGTTTTTCTTAAACTCATTGAAGAGGTTATCAATGACGGCAAGGATGTTATTGTAATGGTTCCCGAAATCGCCCTTACGCCTCAGACCTTAGGCATATTCTATTCACATTTTGGTGATAGAGTTGCAGTTTTTCATAGCGCTCTTTCTGCAGGTGAAAGAATAGATGAGTGGAAAAGAGTTAAAAATGGTGAAGCGAAAATTGCTATCGGTACTCGTTCTGCAGTTTTTGCACCATTCAGTAATTTAGGTTTAATTGTTATTGACGAAGAGCAGGAGCATACCTATAAATCTGAAATGAACCCCAGATATCACGCCCGTGATGTTGCTCGCTTCAGATGTGCCTATAATAATGCACTTTTGCTTTTATCATCTGCAACACCCTCTATTGAATCATATAAAAATGCAGTTGACGGAAAGTATTCCTTTATAAAGCTTGCCGAAAGATATGGTAAGGCTGTTCTTCCCGATGTTGTAACTGTTGATATCAGCGATACTAAAGGTCCTATCAGCAACGAGCTTTATTCTGCTCTCGAAGAATGCCTTGAAGATAACAAACAGGCTATTCTGTTGATGAACAGAAGAGGCTTTAATACCTTTGCTTCTTGCGGAGCTTGTAAGACTGTTTTAACCTGCCCTAATTGCAGTATATCTCTTACATATCATAACGCCAATAATCGCCTTATGTGCCATTATTGCGGTCATTCTCAGGTGTTTACGGACACTTGTCCCGAGTGTAATGAAAAGGAGGTAAGGTATGCCGGGTTTGGCACTCAGAGAATTGAAGAAGAGCTTCAGAATGTTTTCCCGAGTGCTAAAATTCTCCGTATGGATGCAGATACAACTATGGCGAGATATTCATACCAGGATAAATTGACTGCTTTTGCAAACGGTGAATACGATATTCTTTTAGGTACTCAGATGGTGGCAAAAGGGCTTGATTTCCCGAGAGTAACCCTTGTTGGAGTTATTTCCATAGACCATCAGCTTTATAATGATGATTTCAGAAGCAGTGAAAAAGCCTTTGATTTACTGACTCAGGTTGTCGGTAGGTCGGGTAGAGGCGATTTTAAAGGCAGAGCCTTTATTCAGACTGTTCTTCCCGATAATGATATTATTGAGCTTTCTGCTCGGCAGGATTATGAATCATTTTATAAAACAGAGGAAATTATACGAAAAAGTATGGTTTATCCGCCATTTTGTGATATTTGTACTCTTACCTTTACAAGTGAGCAGTTTAATCAGTCTGTTGCAGGTGCAAAATTGTTTTTTGAAATGATTAAAACTGCGGTTACAGGGGAATTCAGTGATGTTAAAATCAATCTTTTAGGACCTTTACAGCCCCGAGTTTCAAAAATAAGTAATAAATACAGAAATATAATCACAATTAAATGCAAAAACAATAAACGTTTCCGTGAAATGATGGCTAAGCTTTTAAAGGAGTATATGAAAAACGCTAAATACTACACGGCAAATGTTACAATAGATATTAATTCGTTATCATAGTAGGGACGGATTTATCCGTTTCGCAAAAAAGAAGGAAGATGAAAATGGCAATAAGAAATATTAGGGTTGATGACGACCCTATTTTAAGAAAAAAGTCAAGAGAGGTTACAGAATTTAACGACAGACTTTTTGAGCTTCTCGATGATATGAAGGAAACAATGTACCATTCCGGTGGTGTAGGTCTTGCAGGTCCTCAGGTTGGCGTTCTTAAAAGAGTTGTTGTAATGGATGTCAGCGAAGAAAGAAATGAATTTATTGAGCTTATTAACCCGGAAATAACCTATGAAGAGGGCGAGCAAACGGGAACTGAGGGCTGCCTTTCTCTTCCCGGGCTTTATGGAGTTGTTACAAGACCAAATATTGTTAAAGTAAAAGCTCAGAATCGTGACGGAAAATGGTGCTTATATAAAGGTGAGGCTCTTAAAGCAAGATGCTTCTGCCACGAAATCGACCATCTTGACGGTATTCTTTATAAAGATAAGCTGGATGAAGGTGAAATGCTCCATAGAAACGATGGTGAATAAAATGAAAGTTCTCTATATGGGTACTCCCGATTTTGCGGTTGAACCCTTAAAAGCCCTTGTTAATAATGGCTATGATGTTTGCGGTGTTGTTACTCAACCCGATAAACCCGTTGGCAGAAAGGCAGTTTTGACACCACCGCCCGTTAAGGTTCAAGCTGAGGATTTTGGTATAAAAGTTTATCAACCGCAAACACTAAAAAACGGAGAGGGAACGGAAATTCTCCGTGAACTTAATCCGGATATTGTTGTAGTTGTTGCATACGGAAAGATTTTGCCGAAGGATTTTCTTGAATATACAAAATTCGGTTGCATAAATATTCATGGCTCAATTCTCCCTAAATACAGAGGTGCCGCACCTATTCAACGCTGTGTCCTTGATGGTGAAGAATATGCCGGTGTTACATCAATGCAGATGGATGTTGGTCTTGATACCGGTGATATGCTCCTGGTTGAAAAAACCAAAATCGGTGAAAATGAAACTGCAGGTGAGCTTTTTGACAGACTTGCTCCAATGGGGGCGGAGCTTCTTATAAAAACTCTTGTTGCTCTTGAAAAAGGTGAAATTGTTCCTCAAAAGCAGAATGATGCCGAAAGCACCTATGCTTCAATGCTTGATAAATCAATGTCACCTGTTGATTTTAATAAAACAGCTTGTGAGGTTCATAATCAGATTCGTGGTCTTGACCCTTGGCCTGTTGCATTAACCTACCTTGAGGGTAAAACCTTAAAGCTTTTCGGCTCTTCAATATCAAAAGAATTAAGGGGCGGTAAAGCAGGCGAAACCAAAACCCTAAAAAATGGTTTGGCAATTTTTTGCGGTGACGGTAAGGCTGTTGTTGTTTCTCAAGTACAGTTTGAGGGAAAAAAGAGGATGAATGCTGCAGATTTCTTGAGAGGTCATCCTATTCCGGATGGTACAATTTTACAATAATTAACATATTATTTAAAAATAAAATATATTTGATTAAAAATATATATTTAAAATCATAGTGAGGAAATTTTTACATTATTGGAGGTAAAGATAATGCCATATTTTTTTTATGACTACTATTATATTATTCTCGTTGTGCCTGTAATTATTGCTTCACTTATTATTCAGGCTAAATTAAAATCAACCTATGCAAAATATTCAAAAATCGGTAATGTCCGCAATATAACCGGTGCTCAGGCAGCTCAGATGGTGCTTGGTTATTATGGTATTCACGATGTTACCATTGAACATGTTAGTGGTAAGCTGTCTGATCATTATGACCCTAAAAGTAAGGTTATCCGCCTTTCCGATGGCGTTTTTAACGGCTCTTCAATAGCTGCGGTTGGCGTTGCTTGTCATGAAGCAGGCCACGCAGCTCAGCACGCTGAAAGCTATGCACCTATTAAGGTAAGAAACAGCATTTTACCTGTATGCAATATTGGTTCAACTCTTTCAATGCCGTTGTTGATTATCGGCATGCTTCTGAGCTTTGAGCCGTTAGTATGGATAGGTATAGGTTTCTTCTCATTTGTTGCTCTTTTTCAGTTAATAACCTTACCTGTTGAGTTTAATGCAAGTAAAAGAGCTTTGAGCGTAATTGAATCAAACGGACTTCTTTCCTTTGAAGAGAAAAATGGTGCCGCAAAGGTTCTGAAAATGGCGGCAATGACTTATGTCGCAGCTTTGGCAACAAGTGTTGCTCAATTATTACGCTTAATTCTTATTTTCGGTGGCGGAGGCAGGAGAAGAAGATAATGAGTAAATCGGCAAGGCAGATTGCCTACGAAATTCTTCTTAAAATTGAGGTTAGTGATGCTTATTCCAACCTTGCTATAGACAGTGCTGTTAAGATGTATAATTCTGACAGCACTGATTGTGCTTTTATTTCCCGCCTTGTTTATGGGGTTACCGAGAGGAAAATAACCCTTGATTATGCTATTTCTAAGTATCTTTCTAAGCCTGTTAATAAAACAAAGCCAGAGGTTCTCACCATTTTGAGATTAGGTGCATATCAGCTCCTTTATATGAATAAAATTCCTCAAAGTGCCGCAGTAAATGAAAGCGTTAAGCTTGCAAAAAGCAATAAATGCGGTTTTGCTTCGGGTCTTGTAAATGCGGTTTTGAGAAAAATTGGTCAGAACGGAATTGTTATAAACGATAATTTAAACGAAACGGAAATCGTTTCTGTTACTTATTCAATGCCCGAAGATACTGTAAAGTTTTTAATTTATCATTACGGAAAAGAAAATGCAGAAGCTTTTCTGAAAGCAGCTCTTGAGCCTAAAGATATTTTTATAAGGGTTAATACAGTTAAAACAACCACTGAAGAGCTAAAAGCTTTATTATTAAAAGAGAATGTAAAAGTATTCGATACATATTTAGAGAATGCTTTGAAAATAGAAATCAATAATGCGGTTTATAGTCTTGAAAGCTTCAAAAAGGGGCTTTTTCATGTTGAGGATATTTCATCACAGCTTTGCGTTGAGGCTCTTGATTTGTTTCCCGAAGCTACCGCTATTGATATTTGTGCTGCTCCGGGAGGGAAATCCTTTACAGCAGCGGAATATATGAAGAATAAAGGCATACTTTATTCCTGCGATATTTACTCGCAAAGAACAGATTTAATAAAAGATGGTGCAGAAAGATTAGGACTGGATTGCATAAAACCCTTCGTAAATGATGCAACTGTTTTTAACGAAAATTTACCTAAGATGGACAGAGTTCTTTGTGATGTGCCTTGTTCGGGGCTTGGTATAATCGGTAAAAAGCCCGAAATTAAATATAAAAAGCTTGATGATACCAAGTCTTTGCTACCGATTCAGAAGCAGATACTTGAAACATCATCAAAATATGTTAAAAGCGGTGGCAGGCTTGTTTATTCTACCTGTTCTGTCAATCCTAATGAAAACAGAAAAATCTGCGATGCTTTTTTGAAAGCGAATCCCGATTTTTATTCTGTTAAGGCTTTGCCCCGAATCGAAAGGGCTGTTGATGAGGGTGACTATTTAACCCTTTTTCCGCATAAAAATAATTGTGACGGTTTTTTTATTGCCGTTTTTAAAAGAAGGTAAGTATGGAGAAAAAAGATATTGTTTCAATGAATTTTGAGGAGCTTTCATCCGAATTCAAGGAAATGGGACTTCCAAAATTCAGAGCAACCCAGGTTTATGATTGGTTACATAAAAAATGTGTTGCTTCATTTGAAGAAATGACCAATATTTCAAAGGATTTAATAGCCAAATTAAATGACAATTTTGTAATTTTTACCTGTACTATTGAAAAAAAACTTGTTTCGAGGTATGATAATACGGTAAAATACCTGTATTCTTTGCCTGATGGGGAATATCTTGAATGTGTGGTTATGGATTATAAATATGGCCATACAATATGCGTTTCTACTCAGGTTGGTTGTAAAATGGGGTGTGCTTTCTGTGCGTCGGGTATCGGTGGCTTTAAGCGTCAGTTAGCACCATCTGAAATTTTGGGGCAGATTTATACAGCTCAAAGAGATTTAGGCTTAAGGATTTCCCGTATTGTTTTAATGGGAATGGGCGAGCCTCTTGATAATTTTGATAACGTAATGCGTTTTCTTGAGCTTATAAGCGATGAAAGAGGTCTTAACATCGGTATGAGGCATATTTCGCTTTCCACAAGCGGAATTGTTCCGAGAATTTATGATTTGCTTGAAAGGGATTTACAGCTTACCTTGTCAGTTTCTCTTCATGCACCAAATGATGAAATCCGTTCAAAGATAATGCCTGTTAATAAATCCTGGAATGTTGATGAGCTTCTTAAGGCTTGCAAAATTTACGGTGATAAAACATCAAGGCGTATTTCCTTTGAGTATGCAATGATGAAGGGTGTCAATGACACACCGGAATGTGCGAAAGAGCTTGGAGTAAAATTAAAAGGTATTCTTTGCCATATAAACCTTATTCCTGCAAATGAAGTGCCCGAAAAGGGTCACGAAAGAAGCAGTGACAACGATATTCAGAATTTTAAAAATATACTTGAAAGAGCAGGGCATACGGTGACAATCCGCCGTACCCTCGGTTCAGATATAAATGCTTCCTGCGGTCAGCTCCGTAGAGAAAAAATGAAAGAGGATATAGAGTACGTGAATTCGGACATTTAAGGCATATTTGATTCGAATCCACTCACTCTTATGAAAAGAGGTGAAACACCGTGAAAATTTATGGAAAAACCGATATAGGTCTTGTTCGTGAAACCAATCAAGATGCTTTTTGCTTCGGTAGCTTTGATGATAATAACTGTTGGGCAGTGGTTTGTGATGGTATGGGCGGTGTTTCCGGCGGTCAGGTTGCAAGCGGTATTTGCATTGGAAAGGTTTCAGAAGCACTTAAGCGTGGTTATCGTAAAAAGATGAGTGTCAGTAGTGCTAAAAATTTATTGACCTCTGCAATAAATGCCGCAAACTCTGCAATTTTTAAGGAAGCTCAAGAAAATTTTGAACTAAAAGGTATGGGAACAACTATTGTTGCGGTTCTTGTTTTCGGCTCGATAGCAGTTATTGCTCATGTTGGTGATAGCAGAGCTTATCTGATTAATGAGGAAATCAAGACCATAACAAAAGACCACTCTTTTGTTCAGCTGCTTGTTGATACAGGTAAAATAACAGAAGAAGAGGCAAAGGTGCATCCCGATAGAAATATTATAACAAGAGC
Source organism: Acutalibacteraceae bacterium (assembly GCA_045541435.1). GTDB lineage: Bacteria > Bacillota > Clostridia > Oscillospirales > Acutalibacteraceae > DTU089. Next base: position 59,315 of record JAZQJD010000026.1, on the reverse strand, counting down.
AGTTGGTATTGAACATGTTGTTGATGTTGAGTTTGATATAATTGATATTAATAACAATGATAAAATTCTTCTTTGCTCAGACGGACTCAATGGCTATGTTGAGGACGAGGATATATTTAAAACAGTTAAAGAATACGGTGATTCTTCAACCGAAAAACTTGTGGAAACGGCAAATAATGCAGGTGGGCGAGATAATGTCACAGTTGTAATGCTTGTCGAAGATGTTCAAGGAGAGTAAGTATGGAAAATTATGTAGGTAAAAGACTTGACGGAAGATATGAAATACAGGATGTTATCGGCGTTGGCGGTATGGCTGTTGTTTACAAGGCATACGACAATATTGATGACAGAATTGTTGCTGTAAAGGTTCTTAAAGAAGAATATCTTGCAAATGAAGAGTTTCGTCGCAGATTTAAAAATGAATCCAAAGCAATAGCTGTTTTGTCACATCCTAATATTGTTAAGGTTTACGATGTAAGCTTTGGCGATAGATTGCAGTATATTGTAATGGAATATATTGAAGGCATAACCCTTAAGGAATATATTGAAAAACGGGGCGTTATTGATTGGAACGAAGCTTTGTTCTTTATTATACAGATTCTTCGTGCACTTCAACACGCTCACGATAAAGGCGTTGTTCACAGAGATGTTAAGCCTCAGAACATTATGCTTCTTGAAAACGGCACAATTAAGGTTGCTGACTTCGGTATTGCAAGATTCAGCCATAGTGAAAGCCGTACCGTTACAGAAAAAGCAATCGGCTCTGTTCACTATATTAGCCCCGAACAAGCTAAAGGTGAATTAACTGATGAAAAAGCTGATTTATATTCTGTCGGCATAATGCTTTATGAAATGCTTACAGGTAAATTACCTTTCGATGCAGATAATGCAGTAAGCGTTGCTCTTATGCAGGTTAATAGTGAGGCTGAGCTTCCTCGTGCAATCAATTCACGAATCCCTGTTGGGTTTGAACAGATTACGGTTAAGGCAATGCAAAAAAGTACTCGTGAACGCTATCAGAGTGCTGCAGAAATGCTTATGGATTTAGAGGAACTTAAGAGGAATCCTAATATTAAATTTGATTATACAACCTATTATGCAGATGACTTGGATGCAACTCGTCCTATAGGAAAAATCCAGGAAAAAACAAGAACAATTCCGGTTGTAAAAAGCAACACAACCGAAATTAACGAAAAGCCTGTTATGGTTCCTCCTGCATCAGAGGTTAAGAAGAAAATCAACGAGCTTTCAAACACAAGTGACGATATACCTGTGCAGGATGTTCAAAAGAAGCCGTTTAATAAAAAACCGGTTATTGCAGGTGTTGCAGTTGCGGTTGTATTGTTTATTATCATTCTTTTGTTTGGCAAGCTTTTCGGAAATAAAGAAATTGAGGTTGATAGTTTTGTTGGTATGAACTATGAGCTTCAGATTAAAGACAACGAAGAATATAACGAAAAATATAAATTTGAGGTTTATTATGCTTCTTTCTCCGATGCTCAGGAGGGTAGTGTATATGACCAGGACCCAAAAGCAGGAACTTCTGTTGAAGAGGGTTCAACAATTATTCTTTACGTTGCAAAAGCAGGTGAGGGTCAGGTAATACCTGATTTTACAGGTAAAAACTTCCGTGAAGCCGGAGATACTCTTGAAACTCTTGGTTTTAAAGTAGCACTCGTTCCTACTGAAGACAGCTCTGTTGCAGTAGGTCAGGTTGTAAGAACAGACCCTGTTGCAAATACTACTGTTGCCGTTGGTACAACAGTTACCGTGTATTATGCAGCGGATACTGATTCCGGAAAGCTTTTCAAAATGCCTAAGTTAGAGGGCAAATCTCTTGATGATGCAAAAGAAATTCTTGAAGAAAACGGGCTTGTGCTTTACAAGGTTGAAAGTGCTGATAGCTCAGTTGAAAAGGATTACGTTCTCAGCCAATCTCCCGCAGATGGTTCGCCTGTAAGAGAGGGCGATACAGTGGTTCTTACAATTAGCTCCGGAAATGTTGCTGCTTCAAAAACATTATCCTTACCAAAAGCAGGCAATTTAACTGTTAAAGTTTATCTTGATTCTGAATTGGTTAAAACTGAAACAGTCAACAGCTCTTTGAATAATTCTTATGCTTTAAGTGTAAGCGGTAATAAGAGAGATTCTGAGCTTGCAGTGTATCTCAATGACGCACTGTTCTATGAAGCAACCATTGATTTCACAAGAGAGCCTGCTAAATTTACAAAAGAAAAGACGTATGATATTGCTTTCTATGCTGATGTTCTTGGTCTTGCTGAGGCTGAAGCAGTTAACACTCTTAACAGCTTAGGTTATAAGAATGTTACTGTAAAGTATGAAGAAAGCTTTGAAAAAGAAGGAACAGTTATTGCTCAATCACCGGCTTATGCAACTGCGCCTAATCTTGATAAAACAACGAATATTGTTTTAACTGTTTCTAAAAAAGGCGTTACCGAGCCATCAACAGAGCCCACAATCCCTGAAGAAAGCAGCACAGATGCTCCGGTAGAGTAATATATGGAAAAAGTTTTAAACGGAATAATAATCAAAGGTATCGGCGGTTTCTATTATGTAGAAGCCGCCGGAGAGGTTTTTGAATGTAAGGCAAGAGGTGCATTCAGAAAGAAGAAGATAACGCCTCTTGCAGGTGATAATGTAACAATTACGGTCCGTCATGAAAGAGAAAATACTATTGATGTAATCCACGAAAGAAAGAACTTTCTTTTAAGACCACCCGTAGCAAACATTGATACTCTTATAATTGTTTCTTCCGTTAAAGAGCCTGTTCCCAGCCTTTTGGTTATTGATAAATTAACCGCAATAGCTGTAGATAAAGGCATAAAGCCTTGTGTTGTGTTCTCAAAAAGTGATTTGGGCGATACAAGTGAGCTTGAAGAGGTTTATAAAAAAGCGGGTATAGACGTTACATCAGCTTGTTGCAAAACAGGTGAGGGTATTGAAAAAGTGAAAGAAATGATAGGTGACGGCATCACCGTTTTTACCGGTAACACAGGCGTTGGAAAATCATCTCTGTTAAATTGCATTGATGAACGCTTTTCTCTTGCAACAGGTGAGGTCAGTGATAAATTAGGTCGTGGCCGTCATACCACAAGAGAGGTTACTCTTTATCATATCGGAAAAGGACTTGTTGCTGATACTCCGGGCTTCTCATCTCTTGATATTGAGCAAAGCAGTGAGATTATTGTTAAAGAAAACCTACCATTCTGTTTCCCCGAATTCAGTGATTACCTCGGTAAATGTAAATTTTCAAGCTGCTCCCATACAGTTGAAAAGGGTTGTTGCATTTTAGAGGCTCTTAAAGAAGGCGTTATACATAAAAGCAGGCATGATAACTATGTTGCAATGTATAACGAGGTTAAAGATTTAAAGGATTGGCAACTGTAACACTTTTTAAAATCACTCATATTATGTAACAAATACATAAGGAGTGGTGCTTTGTGAAAGTTGTTGTATGTCGCAGTCCAAAGTTTTTAAGAGGTATTTTGAAATTGGTGTTTGGAATTAAAGAAGAATAATACATAAAATCAACTCGTTCAATCATTTAAATTGAACGAGTTGATTTTCATCTTTCAGTTATTGTTCCTGCATTGTATTCCCAAGGTTCAAATCCACCGTCAAAAGCAGGGGAGTTTTCTGCAAGTGTAAAATCACGATTTTCAGCATCCTTAAAAAGTGGGTCTGCTAAAATAGCATTGTTATAATAGCCTCTGCCATACATACCAAGTATATTCTCACTGTCAAAAATGTTTGTTGAACCGCCTGAATAAACTGTTTTACCAAAGGTGTTGTAATCCCAATATAAGTTGTTATCATCCTTGAACCAGTCAAGATTAATTGTTTCCCAATACATTGGAGTGTCATCACCAACGAGAATGTTGTTGTAAAGGTACAAGGAATTATGTTCTTCGTTTCTTGTTATTCTGAATTGACCCTCGCCACCAAAAGCAAAAATATTGTTTCTTATCATATTATCTTTGCCGTAGTGCTGATGGAAGGTCTGGGAAGAGCAGTCATAAACAAGGTTCTTTTCAACGAGAATTTCAGATGAACCTTCATCAAGGTAAATACCCCAACCACCATAACCGTATGCGCCTTCATCACAGCCTACATTATAGATTATATTTTCAGAAATAACGGTATCGGGCTGAATACCGAGCGTATAAATACCACCCATATCGGAAAGCCAACCGTTGCCGATGTTGTAAATAAGGTTGTTGCTGATGTTAATATTGTTGGTTGAGTTATCTGTGTAACCCCAGTTCCAACCAACTGAAATACCTGTGTACCATCCGTCGTGAATTTCGTTGTGAGTTAAATCGCAGTCAATAGCGTGGGTAAGAAGAATACCGATTGCGTTATTGAAAATTCTGCCGTAGTTACTGATGTGGCAGTCCGTTACATCAATGTTCTGAGTTGATGCAGGAACAACAAAATCACCGTGAATGAAAACAGCGTTGCCTCCGATTTCATTGAACAAACAAGTTGTTATATTGCAGTCCTTTGATGCTTTTTCAAATTTAACTGCAGTATAAGAAATATTTTCAAAGCTACAATCTGTGAAATTGATGCCCTTTGAAGAAGCAATATATATTGCTGCAGGTACTTCGAATGCTGCCTGGGGATGCTCTGCGCCGTATTTAATTGTTTTATACAGAGGATGAGATTTTTCAAATGGGTTGCCTGTATGGGTGCCGTTTATATGGTTCCAGTCTGTATTCTCAAAATTAATGCCCTGGAATGATATGTTCTGTGCGTTGTTGATTGTGAAAAATTGTTCATTTGAACCGGCGTAAACAACCGTGTTTTCAATAGTATCATTTTCTTGCGGTATGTAATAAAGCTTTTCTTCATTACGGTCAAGATACCATTCACCCGGAAGAGAAAGAGCTTCTTTAACATTTTCCAAAATATAGTTATCATCAACTCTTGCTTTCATTGCGGTGGGCTTGGTAGTGGTGATTTTACCGGTAGCTTTATCTATTGATTTCACAGGAAGTAAATCTTCGCACCAGAAATGCATAAGCTTAACGTCAATGTCTTCTTGATTAGTAAAATCGAGCAAATCCTCGGGATGTGCATAAAAAACAGGGGAGTGAACGAAGAAATTGGGGTCCCACTCGGAATCAAATTTTTCATCAGCATTTGGTTCTGCTGCTACCTTAAAAACATCTGTTTTAGGATAATTTGAACGGGAAAGTCTTTTGCCGTCCTTGAAAAGTGAGCGGAAATAATCATCATCACTTTTGACGGGCATATCAGTTACAAAGGCTTTGACATCATTGATTTTTGTTTCTTTCCAATTACCTTTGATTTCCTTTGAGCCTGAGAAAATTACTTCTTCATCGGGGTAAGAGCGATAAAGAACATTGCTTTTGTCATTTTCATCAAAAGCTACTGTATCGAAGAATGTGTATGTACCTGCTCTGAACCAAACAGTAACTTTTTTATCTTTCGGAATGCTTAATGCTTTTAATTTCTCTTTTGCACCTTTTAAGGTTTTTAAAGGTGCTTCCAATGTTCCTTCTGCATTATCATCACCATTGGGCGCAACAATTAAATCATATTCGTCCATTTTAAATTCACCCTCATCAAATATCTGTTTAGCGGGCTTCTTATCGCTGTCATTAAAAACAGCTTCTCTATTGTCAGGGTAGTTTGCAATAAATGCAACTGCCCCCGCTATTATTGCTAATGCAAGAATTACGGAAACAATAGCTATAGCAATTTTCTTAACTTTCTTTTGATTAATTGGTCGTTTCATAATATCACCTAAAATTTAACTCTTTCACCTGTATGAGCGTTTACTATTGCTTTATGAACACCTATATAGGTGTTTGAAATATATTTATCAAGATGCAAGCTGCCGAAGAACCATCGCTGGAATTCGCTGCATTTTGAAAGCTCGTCAAAATATGCATTAAGAGTAGTAACACGGACCGCTTCACTTTCACCAAGCTTCAAAAAGCCTTTGATAGTTGATGATGGCTCGTGAGTTATAATAACATCAATTTTACATTGGTTCTTTTCAAGATTTTCCGCACCCTCAAGGAGCTCTTCTTTTGAAGGAATTTCATATTTAAGCCAAGGGTTATCTTCAAGCCTCGAATCAAGGTCCGGACTTTCACCGCCACCCATAGTGAAAATTTTAAGCCCGTCAATAGTGAAAACCTGTCCTCTCATAAGATGGTAAATATTATCAGAAATCTGATGAACCTTGCCGCCATTCCAGGTTGTGAGAGGGTAGCCGTTTAAAAGGTCAAAGTTTTCATGAGTCCCGTCAATAAAGCAGATATTGTATTTCCTTTTTGAAAAGGCTTTAAGTATCTTTTGCTCTGCCTTTGATTTGTCCCATATAAAGCCGAAATCACCACATACAATTAAGGTGTCGCCCTCATTCAGACTCTTTAAAACTGATTTAGAAAGTCTTTCGGGGTCTCCGTGAGTATCTCCGGTAACAAAAACCATAATTTTGTTCTCCTTTTTTAAAAAATAGTATTTAAATTCTATTGTTTAGATGATATAATACATTTATTGAAACTATTTTATAACATTTCACGGTGATTGTCTATGAAAAAATTGCTGATTTTAATAAATTGTTTGATTTTAACGTTTTCCTTCTGCACTCCGGCATTTGCTGCGGAGGCAGAAGAAGATAAAGTTAAAACTAAGGGTGCTTATTATGATATTGAAGCACCGGATTATGAAACCGGAATTGCACTTCTTGTTAATGCGGATACAGATACTGTTATTTACAGTAAAAATGCTGATAAAATAACCGCACCTGCTTCTCTTACAAAGATTGTTACTGCTTTGGTTGTTCTTAATGAATGCAATGATTTACAGAAAAAAATCACATGCTCTTATGATGCAGTCCATAGTCTTGACGGTACGGGAAGCTCTGTTGCAGGACTTTTGGCAGATGAAAAAACAACTCTTGAAATGCTTTTATTCTGCTTGTTCTTACCGAGTGCCAATGATGCCGCTGCAGTTTTAGCAGAAGAATTTGGTGAGGGGAAACCCGAAAACTTTGTTGCAAAAATGAATGCACTTGTGCAGGAATTGGGTTGTAAAAATACTCATTTTGCCAATGCCCACGGGCTCGATGATGAGTCTGTTAAAGGCTTTGACAGTGATACCCAGAACAGAACAACTGCAAGTGATATGTATCTTATTGCAAAAAAAGCCTTGGAAAACGAAACAATAGTTAAAATGTCTTCCAAATACGGCAAAACAATGCCTAAAACAAATAAGAGTGATATAAGATACCTTTATAATACAAATCCTCTTCTTAACAGTTATTCCGAATACTATTATGAAGAAGCTATAGGTCTTAAAACAGGCACAACCGATAAAGCCGGTGCCTGCCTTATTTCAAGTGCAACTAAAGATGGTTATACATATATTTCCATTGCAATGAAAGGTGAAACCGAAAGAATTATCGACGGTAAGCCGTATAACACAGCATTCCTTATGTGCCGTTATATGCTTCGTTGGGCTTTTAATAATGTTAAAATGAAGGTTATTGCCGATGATAACTATATCTTAGGTGAGGTTGGCGTTAAATTCGGGCGTGGTGCAGATTATGTCGGACTTGTTCCAAAAGCAAGCGTTGCTGCTGTTATTCATGAGGATTTAACTATTGATGATTTAAAAGTCAAGCTTTCGGATTCATTCCCCGAAACAGTTGATTCCCCTATAGAAAAAGGGGAGCGCGTAGGTAAAGCACAGCTTATGTATAAGGATGTTGTTGTTGCAGATGTGGAGCTTGTTGCTTTTCAGACTGTTAAGAAAAATTATCTTTGGGCAATGTTTAACTGGATTGAGGGTATCGCAACATCAAAGGCGTTCCTTGTTGTACTTCTGATTGTTGTGGTTATTATAATGGTTCTTTGGTTTGGTACTAAAAATCAGCGTAAGCGTAAAAAACGCCGCAAGCAAAGAGTTGAGGTCGTTAAGGATTATAGTAAATTAGCCCAATAAATTAAAGTGAATATACAAACTATACAATGTGGATTTTGTGTTTTGTTGCAAATTCCACATTGTTTTTTGTGAGAAAACGTAATTTGCCACAAGAGAAAAATATATAAAAAACAAAGAAAAACAGAGAAAACAAGAGATAGTAAGAATTATTTTAAAATTCTTTAAAAAAACTGTTGACTTTGAAATTGCCTTGTGATAATATATCAAGGCAATGAAGAGGGGGAAACCCTCAGAACTATTACGGAGGTAACTGTTATGTCTACTTATATGCCCAAAGGCAAACCTGAGCGCCAGTGGTATGTTCTTGACGCAGAAGGCAGAACTCTCGGCGAAGTTGCTGTTGAAGCTGCTGTTCTTCTTCGCGGTAAGCACAAACCCACATTCGCTCCTCACGCAGACTGTGGCGACAGCGTTATCATCATCAATGCTGCTAAGGTTGTTCTCACAGGTAACAAACTTGAAGACAAAATCTATTATCATCACACAGGCTATGTTGGTAACATGAAATCCGTTAAATACGGCATTCTCATGAAAGAAAAACCCGAGTTCGCAATGCAGAAAGCTGTTAAGGGTATGCTTCCCGATAACACTCTCGGCAGAGCTGCTATGGCTCGTCTTCGTGTATATGCAGGCGCAGAACACGAACAGACAGCTCAGAAGCCTATCGTTAGAGAATTTTAAGGGAGGAGGCACTAATTATGTACGAAAGTAAAGCTTATTTCTACGGTACAGGTAGAAGAAAAAAATCCGTTGCACGTGTTCGTGTGTATCCCGGTACAGGTAAAGTTACAATCAACGACAGAGATATCGACGATTATTTCGGTCTTGAAACTCTTAAACTTATCGTTCGTCAGCCTCTCGCTCTTACAGAGAGTCTTGAAAAATACGATGTTGTTTGCCGTGTAAACGGTGGTGGCGTTACAGGTCAGGCTGGTGCTATCCGTCACGGTATCGCAAGAGCTCTTCTTCAGTCTGAAGACGATGTTCGTCCCGTTCTTAAGAAAGCAGGACTTCTCACTCGTGACCCCAGAATGAAAGAAAGAAAGAAGTACGGTCTCAAAGGCGCACGTCGTGCACCCCAGTTCTCAAAGAGATAATCAGTATTATTTCAAAAACGTTCAAACCCCCGAAACCTTTGGTTTTACGGGGGTTTACTTATTTCAGTTTACTAAGAGGTTTTTAAATGAAAGATAATAAAGAGTTTTTAGGAACTGCACCAATAGGAAAATTATTGCTTAAATTAGCAATTCCGACAGTTGTTGCTCAGCTTATTAATATGTTGTATAACATTGTTGACCGAATTTATATAGGCCATATTCCAAATGAGGGTAGCCTTGCACTTACAGGTGTAGGTGTTTGTATGCCGATTATAATGATTGTTACTGCCTTTGCCGCATTGGTAAGTGCAGGAGGTGCACCTCGTTCTTCTATTTCTATGGGCAAAAAAGACATAGCTTCCGCCGAAAAAATTTTGGGCAACTGTTTTACACTGCAGATTATATTGTCTGCTATTCTTACGGTTATTTTGCTTATTTGGAACGAAGATTTGTTGCTAAGCTTTGGAGCAAGTGAAAATACAATCAGTTATGCTACTGATTATATGAGTATCTATGCTTTGGGTACTATTTTTGTTCAGTTGACCTTGGGTATGAATGCCTTTATTACAGCCCAAGGCTTTACAACCATATCAATGGTATCAATAATTATAGGTGCTGTATGTAACATTATACTTGACCCGATTTTTATTTTCGGCTTTGATATGGGAGTAAAGGGTGCCGCTTTAGCAACAATTATCTCCCAAGCGGTTTCTTGCGTTTGGGTTGTCAGCTTCCTTTGTGGCAAAAAGACTGTGATAAAGCTAAAAAAATCAAATTTTAAATTATCTCCCCAAATTATTTTACCTTGTATTGCTTTAGGTACCGCAACATTTATTATGCAATCAAGCGAGAGCGTAATATCTGTTTGCTTTAATTCCTCTTTGCTTCGTTATGGCGGTGATATTGCTGTTGGTGCTATGACAATTTTAACAAGCGTAATGCAGTTTGCGATGTTGCCTCTTCAAGGTATAGCACAGGGGGCACAACCGATTTTAAGCTTTAACTATGGTGCTAAAAATTCTGAACGAGTTAAAAAGACCTTTAAGATACTGCTTGTAACTTGTCTTGTTTACTCTGTAAGCTTATGGTTATTTATAATGCTTTTTCCGAAGGTGTTTGTTGGCATTTTTACACCGGATATCAAGCTGCTTGATTTCACTGCAAAAGCACTTCGCATCTATCTTGGGGGAATCTTCCTCTTTGGTATTCAGATAGCGTGTCAGATGACCTTTACTTCTCTTGGAAAGGCTGTTAATTCTATTGTTGTTGCGGTTGTAAGAAAGTTTGTTTTGCTGATTCCTTTGATTTATATAATTCCTCAGATGGTTTCAAATAAAACAATGGGTGTTTATCTGGCGGAGCCGGTTGCTGATATTATAGCGGTTACATTTACAGCAATACTTTTCACTTTTCAATTCAAAAAAGCAATTAAAAATTTAGAAAAATAAAAAGCAGGTTCGTGAAAAGTTTAATTTTCACGAACCTGTTATAATTTTATGTACTAATTAGTCTTCGTCTGCAAAGAAATATGTTTTCTTGTCAGCATCGGGGTCTGCAAGACCGTTATAATCATTGTAAGCCTTAGCCATTTTGTTGAAGTTTTTAATGAGAATGAAATCACCAAGAACAAGGCCAAAGATAGAGAAGATAACAACAAGTGCACCGCCCTCGCTGAACTTAAGGTCATAGCGTTCTGCATTTTCTTGAAGTCTGTTAGCAAGCTTGCATCTCCAAACAAGACCGAAGATACCAACTGTAATGATGCTTAAAAGAACAACATATTTGAACTTCATTGTCTTTTTGCCATCGCCTTCGCAAAGAGCATTAACATCTTTAGTATATTTACCCCAGAAAACAAGAGCATAAATACCGAGAGTGAGGAATGAGAAAAGGTAGTAAGCAACAAGGCTTCTTTCTTTCATATTTTTCATTTTTACAAAACTCCTTTGAGCAGTTTTTATTTACCAACTAAGTATATTATATTTTTTTGTAAAAATCAAGCATTTTCGGAAGATAAGACTTTTTGAGAGGTGTTTTGGCCTTCTAAAGCTTCTTTTCGCTCTTTTAATTGCCGTTCAACCTCTTCTCTGTGTTGCTTGCTGTCTTTTACAAAGGAGATGATTATAAGGTAAAGTATAGCTCCAACAACGGGGCCTAACATAAACATAGGCCATTGCCATTTTAAGAATTTTACATTTTGTTTTTTACCTAACTCAAGAAGTGAGCTGTCATATTTAAGGTAGCTTAACATTCTGCCCTCAATGAATGTTGTAACCGCAGTAGTCATCTTAGTAGTAAAATTCTGCATTGAGAAAGAAACGCCTTCAGTTCTTACACCTGTCTTAAGCTCTACTTCGTCAATGGAGTTGCTTGTAAGGGTTCTGTGAGCAATGTCCATAAGGCTGCCGGGAAGATTAACAAGAGAAATAAGAGCACACATTATAATAAATTGTGGCCAAGAGTTGTAGCCAACAAAATAAGCAACAACTCTGATTGCAATAGCGGCAACCTGTGATATTACAAGCAGTTTTTTCATACCGCCGACTCTTTCTGCAATTTTATTAGCAAAGAATATTGCCGCAGTACCGGGAATACCCGCAAGAAGACCAAAAAGAACCTCAAGGGATTTTCCGTTTGTAAAGGTTATTGCATTTTCAAAGAAATATGCATTCTGAACCTTGGGGCAGAAGCCTTGGGAAAATCTTGCAAGTGAAATCAGCAAAAGTGTAGGATTGTGACGAAGTATTGTGAGAGATTTGAAAACGCTTTCTTCGGGCTCTCCGCCTTCAACCAATTCATTGATTTTATGGGCTCTCATTGAAAGGATTTCTCCGCCAAGGCCGAATAATGCACCGAAAATAACGAAAACATGCATATCGTCAATCCCCGCACCATTAAGCATTGTTCTAAATTGCTGGAATAGTCCGCAGATAGCACCGCCTGCACCTGCACCGATTGAAACCCATTGAGCAATTCTTGCTCTTTCATTGGAATGGGGTGAGGCGAGGGAAATCATTCCCCAAAGCCCTACGTCCTGGAAAGAATAGAAAAAGTCCCAAATAATATAAATTAGGAATATGTAAATAATTTTTCCGTTTTCATCAAAGGGCACATTCATAAACAATAAAGCGGAAAGTGCACCGATAATCGGAGGGAAATATAAAAGATAAGGTTTTAGCTTGCGATAGGGCTTGTGCCGTCTTCTGTCAATGGTTGCACCAACAATGGGGTCATTGATAGCATCCCATACGTAAGTCAATGAAAAAATATTGCCAACTTTTTTAGGGTCGATTTTCAAAAGATTAATACAGAAATAGCGTATCCAGCCTGAAATATAACCATAGGAAATATTTTGTCCGGTAAGGCCAACTGCATAATTGAGAATATCTCTGTTTGCAACATAACCTTCAGCTTTCGGCTCTTTTTGGAAAAAGTAACCTAAAGACATTTTGCTCATACTATCACCCCTATAGGCTTATTATATATTACCCTTTATCGCATTTCAATTAATGATTTACTTTTTAGTGTAGAAAAAAGTGAGTTGTATTTAGTAACTTTAACAAAAAGTATATTATTGTATTTTTATTAATTGTATGAAAAAGCGGTTAAAAAGTACCTGTTAATCATTGACATTCTTCTTAATATATGTGATAATATGCGGTGAATGATTTTTTACTAAGGGGGAGTTTTTTGTGATTAAAGAACTCGCAAAACAGTACGATCCTAAAAACGTTGAGGAGCGTATATATAAAACCTGGCTTGATGGTAAATATTTCCACGCTAAGTGCGAAGAGGGAAAGCCTACCTATACCATCGTTATTCCGCCACCCAATATTACAGGTCAGCTTCATATGGGTCATGCTCTTGACAATACTCTTCAAGATATCCTTATTCGTTGGAAGAGAATGTCTGGCTTTGATACCTTGTGGCTTCCCGGTACTGACCATGCTTCCATAGCTACTGAAGCCAAAATTGTTGAAGCGATGCGTAAAGAAGGCATTTCTAAAGAGGATTTAGGTCGTGACGGCTTTTTAGAAAGAGCTTGGGCTTGGAAGGAGCAGTACGGCGGCAGAATCGTTGAACAGCTCAAAAAGCTTGGTTCTTCTTGCGACTGGGACAGAGAAAGATTTACTCTTGACGAGGGCTGTAATAAAGCGGTTAATACAGTTTTCAAAACTCTTTACGATAAGGATTTGATTTACAGAGGCAACCGTATGGTTAACTGGTGCCCCTGCTGTAACACTTCAATTTCTGACGCAGAGGTTGAATACGAAGAGAAAGACGGTAATTTCTGGCATCTTCTTTATACTGTTAAAGAAACAGGGGAGAAGCTTGAGCTTGCAACAACCCGTCCCGAAACAATGCTTGGTGATACAGCGGTTGCTATTAATGCAGAGGATGAAAGATATAAGCACCTCCACGGATGTCACGTAATCTTACCTCTTCTTAATAAAGAAATTCCCATTGTTTGCGATGAACACGCTGATATGACAAAGGGAACAGGTGTTGTTAAAATCACACCTGCTCATGACCCTAATGACTTTGAGGTTGGTCAGAGATGTAATCTTCCCATTGTCCGTACATTTACTTATGATGGTCGCCTTACAGGTGCAGAAGATAAGAGAATTGCTGATGAGCTTATTGCAAGCGGAAGAGCAACTGAAAATGAGCCCGAGGTTCTTGATTGCGGTAAATATGCAGGTATGACCACTATGGAAGCAAGAAAAGCAATTCTTGCAGACCTTGAAGCAGGTGGTTACATTAAAGAAATCGAACCTCTCAAGCATGAGGTTGGTACTTGCTATCGTTGCCACAGCACTATTGAACCCATGGTTTCAAAGCAGTGGTTTGTTCGTATGGTTCCTCTTGCGAAGCCTGCTATTGAAGCGGTTGAAAAGGGCGAAACAAAATTTGTTCCCGAAAGATTTACAAAGAATTACCTTAACTGGATGAATAATACTCGTGACTGGTGCGTTTCCCGTCAGCTTTGGTGGGGTCACAGAATTCCTGCTTGGTACTGTGAGGATTGCGGTGGTGTTACAGTTAGCGTTAATGCACCCGATAAATGCTGTAAGTGCGGTTCTGCAAAGCTTATCCAGGATGAAGATACGCTTGATACTTGGTTCAGCTCTGCTCTCTGGCCCTTCTCAACTCTCGGTTGGCCCGATAAAACTAAAGATTTAGAGCACTATTATCCCACAAATACCCTTGTTACCGGTTATGATATTATCGGTTTCTGGGTATCCCGTATGATTTTCTCTGCTCTTGAATATACAGGAAGAGTTCCTTTTGATACTGTTCTTATTCACGGCCTTGTTCGTGATGCACAGGGCAGAAAAATGTCCAAATCTCTCGGTAACGGTATCGACCCCCTTGAGATTATTGACCAGTACGGTGCAGACGCACTTCGTTTCTCTCTTGCAACAGGTAACAGCCCCGGTAATGATATGAGATTCTTGCCCGAAAAAATCGAAGCAAGCCGTAACTTTGCAAATAAGCTCTGGAACGCAAATCGTTTCATCCTTATGAATCTTGACGAGGACGAGCCCGCACCCCATATTCCCGAAAATCTTGCAACTGAAGATAAATGGATTTTGAGTCAGTTTAACACCCTTGTTAAAGCAGTTACAAACTCTCTCGAAAACTATGAGCTTGGTATCGCTGTTCAGAACCTTTATGACTTTATATGGGATGTATTCTGCGATTGGTACATTGAAATTGCTAAAATCCGTCTTAACGGCGATAATGAAGAGGGTAAAAAGACAGCAAAAGCAGTTCTTGTTTATGTAATGAGCAACACTCTTAAGCTTCTTCATCCCTTTATGCCCTTCATTACAGAAGAAATCTGGCTTGCTCTTCCTCATGATGGTGAATCAATTATGATTTCCGAGTGGCCCAAGTATGATGAAGCACTCAATTTCTCTGTTGAAGAAGAGGCTATGGAACGCGTTATGACAGCTATTAAGGCAGTTCGTAATCGCCGTGCAGAAATGAACGTTCCTCCCTCAAAGAAAGCAAAGCTCTATATTGCAACAAAATACACTGAGGATTTCACAAACGGTAGCGTGTTTATGAACAGACTTGCATCCGCTTCTGAGGTTGAAATCGGTGATGAGTTTGAAATTGAGGGTAGCGTAAGCGTTATTACAGAAAGTGCAAAGATTTATATTCCTCTCAACGAGCTTGTTGACTTTGAAGCTGAAAAAGCAAGACTTCAAAAAGAGCTTGACGCTGCTAAGAAGGATTTAGAGTTTGTTGAAAATAAGCTTAATAACCCTGGCTTTATGGCAAAAGCTCCCGAAAAGGTTGTTGCTCAGCAGAGAGATGCTCAAGAAAAACATAAAGCTAAAATCGCAATGCTTGAAGAAAGTCTTCTTAAACTCAAATGAATTATATTGAATCAGTAAAATATATACATTCATTATTAAAATTCGGTATCCGTCCCGGTCTTAACGGGATGGATGCCTTGTTGCGTTTTCTTGATAACCCTCACAAAGATTTGAAATATGTTCACGTGGCAGGAACAAACGGTAAGGGTTCAACCTCGACTGCAATTTCCAATGTTTTAACTGATGCAGGTTATAAGGTAGGCTTATATACCTCGCCCTATGTAACCGATTTTCTTGAAAGAGTACAGTTTTGCGGTAAACCCATTGATAAATCACTTTTTGCAAAATGTGTCGAAAAGGTTAAATTTGCTGTCGAAGAGCTTGAAAAAGAAGAGGTTATAATAACGGAATTTGAAGCATTAACTGCTTCTGCATTTCTCTGTTATAAAGAGCTTCAATGCGATATTATTGTTCTTGAAGTGGGCTTGGGCGGAAGACTTGATGCAACTAATGTTATAGAAACTCCGTTAGTTAATGTTATAACCTCTCTTTCAATAGACCATTCTGCAATTTTAGGTAATACTATTGAAGAAATTGCCTTTGAAAAATGCGGAACAATTAAAGAGAACGGTAAGGTCGTTTGCTCTTTCGGTCAGCTTGATGGTGCGATAAAGGTTATTAAAAAAACAGTTAGTGAAAAGAACAATACTCTTATAATACCTTGTGAAAGTGACGTTAAAATAGGTAGAAGCGATATTTTCGGTACGGAATTTTCTTATAAAAATAATACTTATTTCGTGAAAATGGCAGGGGAGCATCAGGTTAAAAATATGACTTGCGTTATTGAGGCCTGCAATGCTTTAAAGAATAGTTTTAATATTACTGATGAAAACATCAAAAATGGTATAAGCAAAACTATTCTTCCTGCGAGAGTTGAAATTATATCCGAAAAGCCCCTTGTTATTCTTGACGGGGGTCATAATGAAGACGGTGCAAAAGCTTTCTATAATGCGGTTTTGCCAGAACTTGAAAATAAATCAAGAGTTATTGTAATTGCGGGAATGATGGCAGATAAAGCTGTTGAAATTTCTCTGAAACCACTTATGCTTAAAACTGATGTTTTCTTTGCAGTAACGCCTGATAATCCGAGAGCTATGAAAGCTCACGATTTGGCAGAAATTGCAAGTAAATATTCAAAACAGGTGTTTACTGTTCAAAGTATTAAAGAAGCGGCTAAAATAGCTTGTGCTGCTGCAGATGATAATACAGCAGTATTGGTTGTTGGTTCACTTTATCTTGCAGGTGAAATTCGAGAAACACTGTTAGAAATCTTTTAAAAATTAACAGAACATTTATTGATTTATAGCTTTATAAATGTTAAAATATTAAAGTAAGCAATACGAAAGGAGATGTTTTTATGGTTAAGTTTGATGCTTTCGCCGGCGGAATTGAAATAGGCGGTCTTCGTAGTATGCTTGAAATAAAAATCCTTATTTGTTATATTCTTGAATCTGTTAAAACTCCTATGACAAGAAATCAGATTTGCGATGTTCTTCAGAAAACAGGCTTGGTCAACTTTTTTGATGCTAACTCAGCTCTTGATGAGCTTTTGGAAAGTAAGGCCTTAAAGGAGGAGGAATATGTTGGTGAAGCTCATCTTGTGATTACTGCAAAGGGCAGTAACAGTGCAAAAGAGCTTGAAACTCAGCTTCTTCCCGGTGTTCGTGACAGAGCTGCTAAGGTCGCTCTTAATACTGTTGTGAGAGCTCGTTCCGAAAGAGAAAACAAGGTTCGTGTTATAAAGGTTGAAAACGGCTATGATGTTACTTTTGAAATAGAAAGCAACGGCGATAAGCTCCTTTCTTTAACGCTCAACGTTTCTGATGAATGGCAGGCTGAACAGCTTAAGGATGGTTTTCTTGATGACCCGGGTGCACTTTATTCCGATATTGTAAATAGATTAATCGGCGAATGATTAAGAGAGAGTCTTATTTTTTGACTCTCTCTTTTTGTATTTATTGTAAATATTTGACAATAATAATTTTGAAATGATTTTTCAATAGGAGGAATAAAAATGAATTTCAAAAAAATGTTGTCAATTATAATGGTTTCTGTGTTGTGCTTAACTCTTTTCAGCGGCTGCGGTGAAGATAAAGAAAAGGAAAATTCTACAACCTCTACCGAGCCTGTTGCAGATGCAAGAAAAACAATTACACTTGTTTGCGGAAACGAAAAAATGGGCTTTTATGAAAATTTGAAAAAAGGCGGAGAGGATGCTGCAAAAAAGTATGGGTTTACGCTCAGATTTATTGGCATCGAGGATACTGAGGAAAATAATGCACAAGCCCATATTGAAAACCTAAAAAAAGCCTTGAATGACGATATTTCGGGAGTGGTTATAACTCCTATGGGTAATGGCTATAGTGATGTTTTAAGCGAATTTTATGATAAAAATATTCCTGTTGTGCAAATAGACAGTATAACAAGGGATGATGCTGAAGATTTGGAGAGTAAGCACAAAAATCCTATTGTAGCAACAGTTTTAACTGATTATAAGCAGGCGGGCAAGCTTTGTGCTGAGAAATTATTTGAAACTGTCAAAGACGAAATAAAAAAATCTCAAAGCACCTTTGTTATTGGTGTAATCGAGGGTGAAGATGTTGAAGCAGATGAAGAAAAAGCAAATGGCTTCACCGAAAAATTTTCAGAATTAGCTGATGCGGATGAAAGTACAAAAGATAAATATGAAATAGAAACAGAATCAGAAACTGATTACACAGAGGCTCTGAATAATCTTGCAGAGGAAAAAGCTAAAGCCGTTTTCATAACCCATCCTAAAATTGCAGATAAAATTAGCGATGTTGTTGCTGCAGACAAAGATAAATATAAAGAAATCATTTTCTGTGGCTTCGATTCGGGTGCAAAGCAATTAAAGTGGCTTGAAAGTGAAGAAACAGCTAAATTTATCGGTGGCGTTGCTCAGGATTCATACAATTTGGGCTATAACGCAGTTGAACAATGTATCTTTTCAATCCAGGGAAAAGAACTTAAACCTGATATTAAAATAGAAGCACATTGGTATGATAAAACAAATGCTGATAAAATGAAGCAAGACAGTATGATTTTTGAAAAATAATTTGAAAGAGTGTATTCAGTTGGTGGACTGAATACACTCTCTTGTCATTTGCACCCGCAATTATTATTAGGCTTAAAGCTCATTTCGCATGAGCAGTCATTTGCACTTGGCGGGAAAAATTCATCAATAGGGAAACTGATTTTTCTGAAGGTGTCGCAGGGGTCTTCTGTGTCGCAGCAGCATTCCTTAGTCGGAACGCAGAAATCATAAGCAGGAATGAGCATCTGCACATCTCTTTCGAGCTGAACAATAGTGAAAATTCCCAATGTAACCTTTACGGCTTTTTCGCCCTCGCAGCAGCAGAAATTACCTTCAAAGCAGCGGCAAATATGATTAGGAACCGAGTCGCAGCAGTTACCCATAGTGTTGCAGCAATCGCAGATTCTGCAAATTTGTGCATCAAGTATAATTGGGTCAACTACTTGAACCTTTGCTCGTGGGTTAGCATTACCAATGGGGTTCTGGTCGTCAAAACCGTCGCAGACAAAGTTCGATGAAAAGATTTTCACGTTACCCTCGCTACCGTAAAGAATACACTTTTTGTTAAAGGTAACAAGCCCCTCGAGCATAGCTGGTGTTGCGGTAGGGCAGGTGAAGGCATCAAGGCAAACCTTAACGAAGAATGTAAGGTCAACAGAGTAGCAACCCTTGTTAAAGGGTACCTTTTCAACTTCAACAAGGCAGTTAAGTATTTCAGCAGCTCTCGGGCGAACAGATGAAGCATTTTCAAGAATGCATTGACCTCTATCGGTTAAATAAACTCTTAAATCCGTAAGGCAATCCTTATCGGCGCAGGAGTCATAAACTCTGTTTGTATCAATGCAAATTGCTTCTTTGATATGGTGAAGGTCGGTATAGTTTTTGTTATCAGCCATATCCTTTCCTCCTATATTAAGTATTGAAGCAGAAATTCAACTTCATTACATAATATGAAGAGGTGAGTATATTGTTACAAATTTATACACCTTCTAAATTAAAAGGCGGAATATATTCTTCTTTAGCTGAAGAAAGCTCCTGCATGAAGCCGTCTTCAATTCCCGATTCAAAAAGATACTCTTCTATTTCATCATATTCCTCTTGCGTCAGCCTTCTTGAAAGCTCCGGGATTTTGCAGGCCTTGTTAGGTGTAAATTGACTCATAAGACTGAAAAGAACATCACCACTATTGAAATTTTCTTTAACCCAGTCTATGACTTTTTTTGTGTTTTTAAGATTGTTTGGTAAAATTAAATGGCGAATTATAACACCTTTTGTCATAATTCCGTTTTCGTTAAATTCATATTTTCCGACCTGACGATACATTTCTTTTATAGCACTTGTTGCAATTTCAAAATAATTTTCAGCATCGGAGTATTTTACAGCTAATTCATTATCTGCATATTTTAAATCGGGTAAATAAATCTGAATTTTATTTTCAAGCAGCTTTAATGAGTGTATACTTTCGTAACCACCGCAGTTATAAACAACGGGAACGGGGAGAGGTTCTTCAAGAGATTTTGCAATAGCGTTAATAAAATGGGTTCCGGTTACAAGGTTTATGTTATGAGCTCCTTGCTCTATAAGCTCAAGATATATTTCTCTTAATCGTTCAACAGTTATTTCTTTACCCAAACAGCCTAAGCTTATATCTTCATTTTGACAAAAAGCACATTTTAGATTACAGCCCGAAAAGAAAACTGTACCGCTTCCCTTTGTACCGCTTATGGGCGGTTCCTCCCAAAAATGCAAAGCTGCTCTTGCTATAACGGGATTTTCACCCATATTGCAAAAGCCCTTACCGCTGTCGGTAAGAGCTTTTCTTTGTGTGTTGCATTTTCTCGGACAAAGATTGCAAGTGAACATCTTATTGCTCCGCAGGTGTTGTAGTGGTAGGATTTTTTGCGGGCTTTTTGTTAGCAGAAACAAGCTCGAGATAGTTCATTGAAAGCCATCCGCCTGTCTGCTCATAAACAACATAGCCCCAGTCCTCCCAAACTGCAAGAACCTCGACCTCGTGACCCTTGGGAACATAAATAAGTCTGTCAGATGAGGTGTTGGGCTCAAGACGAAGACCGAGAGGGTCGTCCTTTGTAGCGATTTTATATTTACCGGGTTCGTAAGAATATGAAGTCTGTTGCTGAGGTTTTTTGGTTGTTGAAGCGTTGTTCATATCAGCAATAGAAGCAAGATCAATGGAAACGCCTTCTTCAGTTGAGGGAGTAGAAGTGTCTTTTTTGTTATCTTTACCTGAAGATGCAGTAGCAACAACTGCCACAATAATAGCAATTAAAATAAGCACTGCAGAAATAATTAAAACTATTGTATTCTTGTTTTTTAACTTGTCCATATCTATTCTCCTTATCTGTAGCGAAACGAATTTTCACCTATAAGTTAAGTCAATTATAGCATTTTTTTATCAGAAAATCAATAGCCAAGAAAAAGCTGTAAAAAGATTGTTAATAAAGGGAAAAAATAGTGCAAAAATCTTGATATTTCCTGTATTAATATGGTATAATATTTTGAATTTTAATATGCGGTATTATTGCTATATCTAAGGACGGTGAAAATATGGTCATTTTTGGTATTGACCCCGGGTATGCCATAGTCGGTTGCGGTATTGTAAGGTACGAAAGAAACAACTTTTCTCTTATGGGCTACGGTGCAGTAACAACCGATAAAGATATGCCCTTTAATGAGCGTCTTACCAAAATTTATGACGATATTACCGAGCTTATAGAAAAGTTTAAGCCCGATGCAGTCAGCATTGAAAGATTATATTTCAACACTAACCAGAAAACTGCTATTGATGTTGCACAAGCAAGGGGGGTTATTGTTCTTGCGGTTGAGAAAGCAGGGATACCGATTTTCGAGTATACACCTTTGCAGGTTAAGCAAAGTATAGTCGGCTACGGCAGAGCTGAAAAGCAACAGGTCCAGGAAATGACAAGGATGTTTCTTCATCTTGATAAAATTCCGAAGCCCGATGATGCTGCCGATGCCCTTGCTCTTGCAATATGCCATGGTCACGCCAGTGATTCTTTGATAATAAACTCAAATTTAAGGTGAAATTATGTTCTATAGTTTAACAGGAAAAATAATATATAAGGATGAGCAAACTATTGCAATTTCTTGCGGTGGGGTGGGTTTTAAATTCCTCACAACGAGAAACTCTCTTGCAAAGCTTTCTTTGCAAAGCGGTGAGGTAACTGTTTTTACTCATCTCAATGTTCGTGAGGATGCTCTTGATTTATTCGGATTTGCAACGAATGATGAGCTGGATGCATTTAAACTGTTGATTACGGTTTCCGGTGTTGGTCCTAAAGCTGCTTTGGCAATTCTTTCAGAGCTTACTCCCGATGCTTTTGCTGTTGCAGTAGCATCAGGTGACAGTAAAGCAATTACTGCCGCAAACGGTGTTGGTCCTAAGCTTGCTCAAAGAGTAATTATGGAGCTTAAAGATAAAATTGCAAATGTTGGCTTTGTTTCAGAAGAAAGCAGTTCTGTTTCAACTGCAGTAAATACTGCGAACTCAATGAGTAACACTTCGGAAGCAATCGCTGCATTAACTGCTTTAGGTTATTCTCAGACAGAAGCTTCCGTTGCTGTCAGTAAGCTTTCACCTAATCTTTCGGTTGAAGAGCTTATCAAAGGTGCATTAAAAAATATGACATTAAGATTTTGATTGAGTTGTGAAAATAGGAGAATAAAATGAACGATTTTTTTATTGCCGATGAAGAGAGGGTTATCGCTCCCGAATATATTTCAGATGATAACGAAATTGAAACATCTCTTCGTCCGCATACTCTTGAAGAGTATATCGGTCAAGAAAAAGCAAAAGAGAATTTAAAAATATATATTGAAGCTGCAAAAAACAGACATGAGTCCTTGGACCATGTTCTTCTTTACGGACCTCCCGGTCTTGGTAAAACAACCCTTGCAGGAATTGTTGCAAATGAAATGGGTGTTCAAATCAGAGTTACGTCAGGTCCTGCCATTGAAAAACCCGGTGACCTTGCGGCACTTCTTACAAGCCTTAATGATGGCGACATTCTTTTCATTGATGAAATACATCGCCTTTCAAGGAGTATCGAGGAGGTTCTCTATCCTGCAATGGAGGATTTTGCTCTTGATATCATTATCGGCAAAGGCCCATCTGCTCGTTCTATAAGACTTGACCTTAAAAAGTTCACTCTTATCGGTGCAACAACCCGTGCAGGTCAGCTTTCTGCACCTTTGAGAGACAGATTCGGTGTTATTTTAAGGCTTGAGCTTTATTCACCGCAAGAGCTTGCAAAGATTGTTAAAAGAAGTGCAGGTATTTTAAATATCGAAGCGGAAAATGATGGCGCTTTGGAAATTGCTTCCCGTTCCCGAGGTACTCCCCGTATTGCAAACAGACTTTTAAAGCGTGCGAGAGATTATGCTCAGGTTATGGGAAATGGTATAATTACAGTAGAATCTGCACAAAATGCACTTGAAAGAATGGAAATTGACGAATTGGGACTGGACCTTGTTGACAGAAATCTTTTAAGAGCAATGATTGAAAACTATAACGGCGGACCTGTTGGTCTTGATACTATCGCCGCAATGATTGGCGAGGAAGCAGTAACTATCGAGGATGTTTATGAACCCTATCTTATGCAGTTAGGCTTTTTAACACGAACACCCCGGGGAAGAAAGGTTACCGCTTTAGGTTATAGGCATTTAGGTATTAATCCGGTTACCGATGATTCTCAGGGTTCTTTCGAATCATATTAATCGGAGTGATATTATTGGGCAGACTTTTCGGTACTGATGGTGCAAGAGGAATTGCAAATACGGAATTAACCTGCGAGCTTTCTACGGAAATTGGCAGAGCAGCAGCTATGGTGCTGACGGAGCATACTAATAAAAAACCAAGGGTTCTTATTGGTATGGACACAAGAGCCTCTTCTCAGATGCTTGAAGCATCTATTTCTGCAGGACTTTGTTCTGTCGGAGCAGATGTAATGCTTTTAGGTGAAATTCCCACACCTGCTGTTGCTTACCTCGTGAGGAAATATGAATATGATGCGGCGATAATGATTTCTGCATCCCATAACCCTTGCGAATATAACGGAATAAAAATTTTTCAAGGTACGGGCTTTAAGCTTCCCGATGCTCTTGAGGAAGAAATTGAAAGCATAATTCTTGATAAATCACAGATACCACCAATAAAAGTCGGCGGTGAGGTGGGGCGAATTACTCATTCACCAACTGCCCGAAATGATTATATAAATTATCTTATTGATATGGCAGAGGATGAACTTCTTAAAGGCGGTCATAAAAGCTTTAGTGGTATAAAAATTGCCGTTGACTGTTCAAACGGCTCAGCCTCTGTTACGGCACCCCAAATATTTATGAGCCTTTGCGATGATTGCTTTTTTATTGCATCCCATCCTAATGGTACAAATATAAATAAAAATTGCGGTTCAACTCACCTTGAGATTTTGCAGGATTTTGTTGTTAGAAACAAATGTGATATTGGTCTTGCATTTGATGGTGATGCTGACAGATTTCTTGCGGTTGATGAAAATGGTGGTGTGGTTGATGGCGATAAATTAATTGCTGTTTTCGCCAAATATATGAAAGAAAGCGGCACATTAAAAAATAATACCGCAGTTGTTACTGTTATGAGCAATATGGGCTTTTTCAAGTTCTGTGAAGATAACAATATTGACTGTGAAAAGACAAAAGTCGGTGACAGATACGTTCTTGAGAATATGCTCTTGAATGATTATGTTATTGGCGGAGAGCAGTCGGGCCACATTATTTTTAAAGATTTTGCCACAACGGGTGACGGTCAGCTTTCTGCCTTGAAGCTTCTTTGTATAATGAAAGCAACAGGAAAAAAGCTTTCTGAATTGGCATCGGTTATGCAGACTTTTCCGCAGACGCTTATTAATGTTCGTGTTTCCGATTTTGGCAAAGCAAGATTTCCTCATGATGATGAAATAAAAAATGCAATATCAGAAGCAGAAAAAGAGCTGGGCAATGACGGCAGAGTTCTTGTTCGTGTTTCGGGTACCGAACCTCTTGTTCGAGTTATGCTTGAGGGGAAGGATGAAGAAAAGATAAACTATCTTGCGCAGGAAATAGCGCAGGTTGTTAAGGAGAGATTACTTTAATGCGAGTATCTGACTTTTGGAGAGATTATGAGCTTATAGATTGTTCTGATGGCGAACGTCTTGAGCGTTGGGGAGATATTTTTCTCATAAGACCCGACCCTCAAGCTCTTTGGAATACTAACAGAACAAATCCCATGTGGAGAAAGGCTCACGCAAGATATCACCGTTCAAATCAAGGTGGTGGCTCCTGGGAGTTTTACAGACAGATTCCTGAGGTGTGGCAAATTGGCTACAGAGATTTGAAGTTTAATCTTAAGCCGATGGGCTTTAAACACACAGGCGTTTTTCCTGAGCAGGCTTGTAACTGGGACTTAGTTGCAGATATTATCGAAAAAAGCGGAAGAACAGATGTCAAGGTTTTAAATCTTTTTGCGTATACAGGTGCCGCAACTGTTTCTGCTCTTTTGAAGGGTGCATCTGTTGTTCATGTTGACGCTTCTAAAGGCATGGTTCAGTGGGCAAAGGAAAATGCCGTATCCTCAGGTGTTGCAGATAAAAGCGTCCGTTGGATTGTTGACGATTGTATGAAGTTTGTTGCCCGAGAAATAAGACGTGGCAATAAATATGATATTATAATTATGGACCCGCCATCTTATGGCAGAGGCCCAGGTGGAGAAGTATGGAAGCTTGAAAATGAGATTTACGGTTTTGTGAATCAATGCTGTGAGCTTTTAACAGAAAATTCTCTTGCAGTTCTTATTAACTCTTACACCGCAGGTGTTTCACCTGCTGTAATGAGTTACATATTAAATTCAACAGTAGCAAAACGCTTCGGAGGCTTTGCGACTGCAGATGAAATCGGTCTTAAGGTTACCGATAGCGGTCTTGTTCTTCCTTGCGGCTCTACTGCAGTATGGACAAAATGATTATGAATAAGATTATTGAGTTTAAAAATGTGGATTTTCGTTATGCGGACGAAGATAGAGATGCTTTGAATAATTTGAACCTTGATTTTTATGAGGGTCAGTTTACCTGCGTTCTCGGTCACAATGGTTCGGGCAAATCTACTATGGCAAAGCTTATAAATGCTTTGGAATATCCTACAAACGGAAGTGTTACAACCTATGGTTACGACACCTCAAATGAGAAAAATGAAATACCAATAAGAAGAAAAGTGGGTATGGTTTTTCAAAATCCCGATAATCAGATTGTTGCGACCATTGTTGAAGATGATGTTGCTTTCGGTCCCGAAAATTTGGGTGTACCCAGAGAAGAGATAAGAAAACGTGTTGATGAAGCTTTAAAGCTTGTTGATATGTATGATTACAGAAAGCATGAGCCTCATCGTCTTTCTGGCGGTCAGAAGCAGCGAGTTGCAATAGCAGGTGTTATTGCTATGCAGACAAATTGCATTGTTCTCGACGAACCAACTGCTATGCTTGATCCAAAAGGCAGAAGAGAGGTTATGAATGCTCTCTTGAAGCTCAAAAATGAGCTCGGTATTTCCGTGATTCTTGTTACACATTTTATGGATGAGGCTGTTAAGGCTGATAGGGTAGTTGTTATGAATGACGGAAAGGTGGAGCTTGACGGCACACCTGCAGAGGTTTTTTCTCATATTGAGCTTTTAAAATCAATCGGACTTGCTGTTCCCAAGCCTATGGAGCTTGCAGTTTCTCTGAAAGAAAACGGTATTGATTTAAAAGAAACACCGCTTACAGCGGAAGATTTTGTTAAAATTTTTAAAGAATATAATAATAACAGAGGTTAAATTATGGCTGTGCTTTCTGTGCACAATTTAATATACGGCTATTCTAAGGGCACTCCTTTTGAAA
The DNA here is from genome assembly GCA_045541435.1 of Acutalibacteraceae bacterium. Taxonomy (GTDB): domain Bacteria; phylum Bacillota; class Clostridia; order Oscillospirales; family Acutalibacteraceae; genus DTU089. The sequence goes on along the minus strand of JAZQJD010000026.1, from coordinate 32,849 downwards.
CAGGTGCTCTTAAAGGCGTATCTCTTGATTTTGAGCAAGGTGAAATTGTTGCTCTTATCGGACATACAGGCTCGGGTAAAAGCACGCTTTTACAACACCTTAACGGGCTTTTAAAGGCTGATTCGGGTAAAGTTATTTTAGATGGTGTTGATATTCATTCTTCAAAAGAAGCTCTTCGTAAATGCCGTTTTAACGTAGGTCTTTGCTTTCAATATCCCGAGCAACAGCTTTTTGAATCAACTGTTTATAAGGATATTGCTTTCGGACCTAAGAATATGGGGCTTTCTGATGAAGAAATAAAACAAAGGGTTATTTCTGCAATCTCTTATGTTGGTCTTACAGAGGAATATCTTGAGAAATCACCCTTTGACCTTTCGGGTGGCGAAAAAAGAAGAGTTGCTATTGCAGGAGTAATCGCAATGGAGCCTAAGGTTCTTATTCTTGATGAGCCAACTGCCGGACTTGACCCCGTAGGTAAAAATGCCTTGCTAAAGCTTATTAAGGATTACAATGCTAAAACCGGTAGCACAGTAATTTTTGTTTCTCATAATATGGATGATGTTGCATTAGTTGCTGATAGAGTTATCGTTATGAATAAAGGGCAGGTTGCTCTTTCGGGTGCTGTTTCAGAGGTTTATTCTAAAGGTGAAACTCTTGCAGAATTGGGACTTGATGTACCCGAAATTACAAATATCTTCCTCGAATTAAAGAAAGGCGGCTTTGATTTAGGCGAAACCGCTTATACGGTTGAGGGTGCTAAAAAAGCTATTCTTAACTATTTTGAAAGGGGGAGAAAGTGTGATTAAAGATATAACAATCGGTCAATTTTTCCCCGGTAAATCACCAATTCACAAATTAGACGCACGAACAAAAATAATTTTAACTTTTATTTTCATTGTTTTTATTTTTGTTTGTCGAAATTTCTGGTCTTTGGGACTTTTAAGTGGTCTTGCAGTAATTGTTTTTATACTAACAAGGCTTTCTCCTAAGCTTATTCTGAAGAGCTTTAAACCTCTTTTACCCATTGTTTTACTTACAACTGTTCTTCAGCTTTACTATATAAAAACCGGCGATGTTCTTTTTCAATGGAAATTTATTACCATAACTGATTCGGGTGTATTTAATGCAATTTTTATTATCATTCGTATTTTTACTCTTCTGTTAATAAGCTCTTTGCTCACATATACTACTGCGCCAACTGATTTAACAGATGCTATTGAAAAGCTTTTGTCACCGTTAAAGGTGTTTAAAATTGATGTTCATACCTTTGCAATGATGATGACAATAGCTTTGAGATTTATTCCCACTCTCATTGATGAAATAGATAGAATTATGTCTGCTCAGAAAGCAAGAGGGGCAGATTTTGAAAGTGGTAATCTGATTAGCAGAATTAAGGCATTGTTCCCCATATTTATTCCGCTTTTTATTTCAGCTTTTAAAAGAGCTATCGAGCTTACTGATGCAATGTCTTGCCGTTGTTATACAGGCGGTGACGGCAGAACCCGCTTAAGACAAATGAAATTGACATATCGTGATGTCATCAGCTTTGTTGTTATGGCGGTTTCTTGTTCAGCTATCATTGTATTGAATATATCTTTTAAAAATGTGATTTGATTTATGAGAAATTTATTGTTTAAAATTGCCTTTGACGGCTCTGCTTTTCATGGTTGGCAGCAACAGGAAAATGCAGTAACTGTTCAAGGAGAGTTGAAAAAGGCTTGGGAAAGCCTGACGGGCGAAACACCGAATATAATCGGTTGCAGCAGAACTGATGCAGGAGTTCACGCCAATGAATATTATTTCAATGTGAGAACAGCTTCAACGATTCCTGCTGAAAGCTTTCCCGCCGCACTTTCATCCTCAAAGCTACCAAAAGAAATATCAATTTATTCCTGCCAAAATGTAGATTATGAATTTAACGCTCGTTTTGACTGTGTCAAGAAAGAGTATGAGTATGTAATAGAAAATACTCAGATTCCATCACCATTTTTATATAGGAGAGCATTTAATTATAAATATAAAATTGATGTTGAATTAATGAATAAAGCGGCTCAGCATTTTGTCGGCACTCATGATTTTTCAGCCTTTTGTGCAGCAGATGCACAGGTTAATTCAAAAGTAAGAACTATTTATAGTGCGAGTGTTATAAGGGACGGAGATTTAGTAAAATTCCGAGTTTGCGGAAATGGTTTCCTCTATAATATGGTAAGAATTATGGCAGGAACTCTCATTTATGTTAATAACGGCAGAATAAAAGCGGAAGAAATTCCGGATATTATAAAATCTTGTGACAGAACAAAAGCGGGTATTACCGCAATACCCGATGGTCTTTACTTAAATAAAGTTTATTACGGAGGTGAGAATATTGAAGGTTAAGTTAACGGAGCTTAACAGCGGCTTTACGGGTTACGGCAGAGTTCCTCGGTTTTCACGGAAAACGCAAAGCAAAATTATTATTGCAGGTGTACTTGTAGCTGTATTTGTTTTTGTTTATATTTTGTCATCTGTAGGAATAATTCCTTTTGATGCCTTAAGCTCTCGTTTTTCCTCATTTATTTTACAGGATTCTGATAATTTTCCTGTGGTTATCAATACTGATTCAACTATTAATACGAGTATAATCGGTGACAATATTCTCATTTTGACAACAGAAAATTTTTCAGTTTATTCTCAAAGCGGTAAGCTTGTTTATTCTCAACCTCACAGCTTCTCTTCGCCTGCAGTTTCTGTCAACGGTGAAAGGGCAGTAGTTTTTGACAGAGGCTATAAGGGCTTTATGCTTACAAATGAAAAAAAGGTTGTTTATACAGGTGAAAGCTCAAATCCGATTATCTGTGCAGAATATGGTGAAGGCGGAAATTATGCTCTTGGTACCTACGGCGAAGATTCAACAAGCAAATTGACCGTTTATTCTGCAACCAATAAAGTCAAATTTCAATGGAACTGTGCTTATGAGCATATAGCTTCAATAGCGTTAGCTCCTAATGGTAAGTTTGCAGGTGTTGCAGTTGTGGGTGCAGAAGATGGCGAGATTTTTACGAACGTTAAATACTTCGGTTTTGATTATCAAGAACCGATTAATTCTCAAATTATTTCCGGTGCGGCTGCACTTGACTTGAAATTTACTTCAGTTAACACCTTAACCTTGTTTTCAGATACAGGCGTTTATAAAATATCAAAGAAAGACGAAGCTTTTGAAGTAATTAAAAATTATTATTCATCAGAATTCAACTCTTTCGATTGTAACAGTAAAGGCAAATACATAGTTTCGTTGGCAAAATATGGAAGTGCAAATGATTTTTCTGTATCGGTTTATTCAGCAAACGGTAAGCAAAAAGCTAATATTTCCATTAATAGTGCAATAAAAAGCGTTACTATGAGCGATAAATATGTTTTTGCTCTTGCCGAAAATATTATAATAGTTTATAATTTAAATGGAAAAGAAATCAGCCGTATAGATATAAAGGGTGATGCAAGAAGCATTTTATCGACTGATAAATATATTTATATTTATTCTCTTGATAAATTAACCCGATGCTATTCTTACGGTAATTCAACAGTTGAGTTAAGCAATTAATTTTAGGAGGTTTTTTTATGGCTTACATAGTTGATATTATTATCGTAGCATTGTTTGTATTTATAGTTGCAATGGCGTACAAAAAGGGTTTTCTCTCAACCGTTATTGATACTTTTGCAGTTGCAGTTTCTGCAGTTGTATCATATATGTTTTTTGAGCCTGTAGCTGAAGGTGCTTATAACCTTTTTGTTCGTAATTTGGTGGAAACCAGATTTACAAGAGTTCTTGATGACATATCTTCAACTTTAAGTGTTACCGAAAAAGTAACCGCTATGATTGAAGGTCTTCCACCCAGTGCAGTTAAACTTGCTGAAGCAATGGGAGTTAATTTCAAGGCTTTATCTCTTTCTATGTCATCCGGCGGTAATCTTTCTGACGAAGCTTTAATCGACCTTGCAGTTGAAAAAATAGGTCATCCCATTATGATAAATGTTACAGAGGTTATAGCATTTGTCGCAATGTTTATTATTATTACAGTTGCGTTAAAGTTCCTTGCAGGTGTCTTTAAAAAGGCAAACGATATTCCGCTTTTAGGAAAATTAAACGCAGGCCTCGGTGGTGTGATCGGTATTGTTAAAGCTGCGGCGATTGTTTTTGTTGCATGTACCGCTTTCTACTTTATTGCAGGTATGTCAGGTGCAAGACCTGTTATTGATGCGGTTAACAGCTCAGTAATTTACGGTTTCATTATTGACAATAATCCTATAGTTAATCTCATTGGATAAGAGGAGTTTTAAAGATGAAAGATTTATTCAAAGGTTGTTGGACTATTCCGAATTTACTCAGTGTTATAAGAATTCTTCTTATACCTGTTTTTGCGGTTTTGTTTTATAAAGAAGAATACGGTTGGGCAATATTAACACTTGTTCTTTCGGGTCTTTCAGATTTCTTTGACGGAAAAATTGCCCGTAAATTCAATCAAATCAGTGCGTTGGGAAAAATGCTTGACCCTGTTGCAGATAAATTGACTCAGGTTACTCTTGCTGTGCTTTTGTTTATGTCCTTCAATAAAGCACAGGACGAAACCTTAAAGGCATTCAGCTGGGTATTCCTTGTATTCATTGTTAAAGAAATTGTTATGGTTCTTGGCGGTGCAGTTATGCTTGCTTGCGGAATTCGTCCCGGTGCAGCAGAAATCTACGGCAAGGTTGCAACATTTGCATTCTATGCAATAATGATTTTAGTCATTGCTTTTGGTCCGGAGGTTGGCGTTTTCAGAACAGTCTTTACTCTTCCCAATATTCTTATGATGATACTTGTTATTATTTCGGCAATACTAACTCTTGTAGCCTTTGCAAGCTATCTTCCCGGAACATTCCGTCAGTTTAAGGAACGTTTTTCAAAGAAATAATTTAAATATTTTAATAGTTACACTATTCCCAGGAGAAATAAATGAACAATAAAATGATATGCAGTAAATGCAAAAAACGTCCTGCAGTTATTTTTGTTTCCCGTGTTGACGGAGATAAAACAACTCAAGAAGGTTATTGCATAAAATGTGCAACCGAGCTGAATATCGGACCTATTAAGCAGATGATGCAGAGTATGGGTATCACTGAGGATGATATTGAAGCAGTCAGCGAGCAGTTTGGCGATATGATGGAAAATATGGATGATTTCCAGTTTGGTGGCGCGGGAACTATGCCTTTTATGCAGAATTTCCTCAATAATAATCCTATGGATAATAAGGCTTCATCTGCTGAAGAAGCAGTTGAAGAAGAGGAAGAGGAAAAAGAAGACAATAAAGGCAAGAAGAAAAAGAAAAAACATAAAACAAAAAGAAAGTTTTTGAATTCCTATTGTACTGACCTAACCGCAAAAGCAAGGGACGGCAAAATTGACAGAATTATCGGCAGAGAAACAGAAATTTACAGAGTTACTCAGATTCTTTGCAGAAGAACAAAGAATAACCCCTGCTTAATCGGTGAACCCGGTGTTGGTAAAACTGCTATTGCAGAGGGCCTCGCTCTTAAAATTGCCGCAGGTGATGTTCCTGCAAGAATTGCAGATAAAGAAATCCATCTTCTTGACCTTACTTCGCTTGTAGCTGGTACTCAGTTCAGAGGACAATTCGAAAGCAGAATTAAAGGTCTTGTTGATGAGGTTAAAGAAGAGGGGAATATTATCCTCTTTATTGATGAGGTTCATAACCTTGTTGGTACAGGCGATGCAGAGGGTTCTATGAATGCCGCAAACATTCTTAAGCCGGCTCTTTCAAGAGGTCAGATTCAAGTTATCGGTGCTACTACCTTTAATGAATACAGAAAGCATATTGAAAAGGATGCAGCTCTTGAAAGGCGTTTCCAGCCTGTTAAGGTTGAAGAACCCTCGGTTGAGGAATGCTTTAAAATGCTTGTGGGAATTAAGGAATATTATGAGGATTTCCATAAGGTAAAAATTTCCGATGCTCTTGTATATAGAGCAGTTCATCTTTCAGAAAGATATATTAACGACAGATTTTTACCCGATAAGGCTATTGACCTTCTTGTTGAAGCCTGCACCTGTGCAAATCTTCGTAATGTTGCTATAAGTGATTATCAGAAGCTTATGGCTAAAATCGAGGATTTGAACGAACGACAGGAGGAGCTTCTCGACACTACTGCTGAAGAGGGACCCGATTACGAAGCTATTTCTAATCTTAAGGCAGAGAAAATCGCTCTTGAAAAAGAAGCGGCTCAAGTTAAAATCAAAGCTGATGATAACGATGTTACCGAAGAAGATATCGCAAGAGTTATCAACCTCTGGACAGGTATTCCTACTTCTAAAATTATTGAAAATGATATGAGAAAGCTTTCCGGCCTTGAAGGCAAGCTTAAGCAGAGGATTATCGGTCAAGATGAAGCCATTGAGGTTCTTGCGGCAGCTATCAGAAGAAGCAGAGTTCAGATTTCTGCAGTAAGAAAACCGGCATCATTTATTTTCGTTGGTCCGACAGGTGTTGGTAAAACTGAGCTTGTAAAGCAGCTTGCAAATGAGCTTTTTGAAACTCCCGAAACTCTCATTCGTCTTGATATGTCTGAGTTTATGGAGAAGCACAGCGTTTCCCGTCTTATCGGTTCGCCACCCGGTTATGTAGGCTATGATGAAGCCGGTCAGCTTACAGAGAAAGTAAGAAGAAAGCCTTACTCGGTTGTTCTTTTTGATGAAATAGAAAAAGCACATCCCGATGTTCTCAATATTCTTCTTCAGATTCTTGATGAAGGCAAAACCAATGATGCTCAGGGCAGAACAGTAAGCTTTGAAAATACAGTTATTATTATGACATCCAATGCAGGTAGTCATATAAGTGAAAATGCTCTCGGCTTCAATCGTGATAAGAACCAGGCTTCAAAGGATAAAACTATGAAAGCTTTAAAGGAATTCTTAAGACCTGAGTTCTTAGGAAGAGTTGATGAAATTGTTACCTTCAACACTCTCGGAAAAGAAGAACTTGTTAAGATTGCAGAGGTTCTTTTGGGCGAGCTTAAAGCACCACTTAAAGATAAAGGCATTGACCTTGTTGTAGGTGAGGGTGTGTATGAAATAATTGCTGATTTGTCCGAGGACGGTGGCAGAGGTGCCCGTGATATCAGAAGAACAATAAGAAAAGAAGTTGAAGATAAAATTGCCAATATTCTTATTGATAACGCAGGTGTACTTGTAACCGAAATTACTGTAAAAGCCGTTGACGGTGAAATTTCAGTTGATTTCAAATCATAATTTTTATAATAAAATACCGACAGAGCAGGAAGTTCTGTCGGTATTTTAGAATAGGTATATTTTAATGCGAAAAGTGGTAGTAGGTATTATTGCCCATGTGGATGCAGGTAAAACAACTCTTGCAGAAACATTGCTTTATAAGTCGGGCAAAATAAGAAAATTAGGTCGTGTTGACAATGGTGACACGGCTTTAGATACCCATACCCTTGAGCGTGAAAGAGGAATAACAATTTTTGCAGGCCAATCTGTGTTCAATATAGGGGATTTAGAAATAAATCTTCTTGATACACCCGGTCACGTGGACTTTTCTGCAGAAACAGAAAGAATGCTGAAAATCCTTGACTACGCAATCCTTGTTATAAGCGGTACTGATGGCGTTCAAGCTCACACAAGAACACTTTGGAAGCTCCTTTGTGCATATAATATTCCTACATTTATTTTCGTAACAAAAATGGATTATGCAAGGCTTTCAAAAGAAGAAATTATTGCAGATTTGAAAGAGCTTTGCTCTGATAATTGCATTGATTTTTCAAATGATAATTCAGAAGCTTTTTTTGAGAATATTTCAATGTGTGATGAACAAGCGTTGGATGCTTATTTAGAAAATGGTTTCATAGGAGAAAATAAAACTAAAGAACTTATAAAAAATCGGAAATGTACCCCTTGTTATTTCGGTTCCGGCTTAAAAGGGGATGGAGTCGATGAATTTGTTTGCGGTTTAAATAAATATATTTCCGTAAATAATTACCCTAATGAATTTGGCGCAAAGGTTTATAAAATAACTCACGACTCAAAAGGTGAAAGAATTACTCATATAAAAATAACAGGCGGTTCCTTAAAGGTAAAAGATACTGTATCTGTTAATGATAAAAATGAAAAAATCAATAATATAAGAGTTTATTCGGGTGAGAAATTTGTAACAGTAGATGAAGCCTCAAGTGGCGGTATATACGCCCTTACAGGCTTGAATTCAGTTAATACGGGTGACGGCTTGGGCTTTGAAAAATCCTTTGGAAAAGCTTTTTTAGAGCCTGTTATGAACTACAGAATTGTTCTGCCAAAGGACTGCGACCCGAAAACCTTTTTCCCGAAATTAAAAGAACTTGAAGCCGAAGACCCACAGCTACATATTACCTGGAATACATACTTGCAGGAAATTTATGTTTCCTTAATGGGTGATGTTCAGACCGAAATTCTCAAAAGCATTATTTCAACCCGATTTAATGTTGATGTTGAAATAGATAGCGGTAAGGTACTATATAAGGAAACAATCGAAAATAAGGTTGAGGGTGTAGGTCACTATGAACCCTTAAGGCATTATGCCGAGGTCCATTTGATTTTAGAACCCTTACCGAGAGGTAGCGGAGTTGTTTTCGCCTCAAAGTGTAGCGAGGACTCATTAAGCCGAAATTGGCAGAATTTAATTATGGGTCATTTAAGCGAGAAAGAGCATTTAGGCGTTCTTACAGGTTCACCCATAACAGATGTTAAAATCACTCTTGCAGCAGGTAGAGCCCATTTAAAGCATACAGAGGGTGGCGATTTCAGACAATCAACCTACAGAGCCGTAAGGCAAGGTCTTATGCAGGCAAAATCTGTTCTTTTAGAGCCGTATTATAGCTTCCGCCTTGAAGTTCCCACCGAACAAATCGGCAGAGCTATCAACGATATAAGAATGAAAAACGGCACTATTGATTCTCCCGAGGACTTGAACGGAATAAGTATCTTAACCGGTAAAGCTCCAGTTACAACCTTGAACGGCTATGCTTCCGAGGTTGCTGCATATACAAGTGGTAAAGGCAGATTATTCCTTGAGGTTTGCGGTTATGATGCTTGCCATAATGCCGAAGAAATAATTGAAAATTCAAAATATTCTCCCGAAAGCGATTTGGAGAATACTCCCGATTCCGTTTTCTGTGCTCACGGTGCAGGCTTCAATGTAAAATGGGACAAGGTGTTCGAATATATGCATATCGACTCTTGTTTGGAGCAAGAGAAAACGCCTTACGAGGTAAACCTTAATAAAAGGAATTTCCATATTGACGATAAAGAGCTTGAGGCTATAATGAACCGTGAATTTGGTGAAGACAAGCACCCGTTTTACAGATACAGCCATAATAAAGCGCCTGCAAAGCCTGTAAATACTGAATACAACACAGAAATTCGCAAGAAATATGTTATTGTTGACGGCTATAATGTAATCTTTGCCTGGGATGAATTAAAAGAAATCGCAAACGACAATTTAAGCATTGCCCGTGACAAGCTTTTGGATATACTTTGTAATTATTCTGCTTTCACAAAATGCGAAACTATCGTTGTTTTTGATGCATATAAGGTTTCGGGCAACAATGGTCAAAGATTTAATTATAATAATATTCACGTGGTTTATACAAAAGAGCGTGAGCTTGGGGATAACTACATTGAAAAGCTTATTAGTGATATTGGTAAAAATGAGAATGTAAGAGTTGTTACATCCGATAACCTTATTCAGCTTTCAGCAGTGCGTTTCGGTGTTCTTAGAGTTTCTGCTCAGGATTTTAAAAGAGAAATTGATGCGGTTGAAAAGAATATTGATGACTTGCTTTTCAAAATAAATAAACCAAGACCCCAAAAGGTAGGGGAGCTTGTTGATTTGCTGTTAGGAAAAGGTGATTAAATGATTATAAAGGTTTTTGATTCTCTTCCCAAAGATTCTCTGGATTTGAGAATAAAGGTTTTTGTTGATGAGCAGGGCTTTGTTGACGAGGTTGATGAGTTTGATAGCGTTGCAACTCACCTTGTTATGTACGAAAATGAAAAGCCAATAGCAACCTGTAGGTTTTATCTGAAAGAAGATAAAGAAACCTATATGTTCGGAAGACTTTGTGTTTTAAAGGAATATAGAGGGAAATCTCTCGGCAGAGAAATGCTTAAAAAGGTTGAGGAAATTGTCAAAGAAAAGGGTGGTAAAGCAATCATTCTCCATTCCCAATATCACGCAAAGCCTTTTTATGAAAAATGTGGCTTCACCCAGCAAGGTGAAATAGATTACGAGCAAAATAAGCCTCACGCTTGGATGAGGAAAGAGATATGAAAATCTCGGATAAGGTAGGTTGCCTTATCCGAGATTTTATGTATTTTAGAAAGTTCTACTTTGTTTCGACTGTTATTTTGTCTAATGGAATTGAAAATAGACTTTCTTTCTCTTATAATCTAGTTGAAAGGAAGTGGTTTTGTGGATAAATATGTATTCGGAAACAGATTGCACGAACTGCGCACTCAGAATAATTTAACTCAAAAAGAATTAGCAAAGTATCTGGGTGTTTCCAATAAAGCTGTTTCAAAATGGGAAACAGGGGAAGCGATGCCGAGAGTAAAAACTCTTCAGGCAATCGCTCAATGCTTCGGTATAACCTATTCGGATTTACTTTCAGAAACTCCAAGCGAAGAAAAGCTCCCGCCTTATGAGGTTTATTACAGAAATAAAATTGAAGCAAAAGAAGATAAGTTTGTTAAGGAAGCTAAATTTATGCCTGTATTTTTTTCTTTCTTTGCCGTCGTGAAAATTTTGCTGTGTTTGTTTAATATAGTGTTTATAAAAGTTAATACTTTGTATTCAGTTTTTTCAATAGCTTTGCTGATTTTTTTAGGTGTGTTTTATTATAAGTTTTTTACAGGATTAATTAAAAATATTAAGACGGTAAACAGTAAGGATTTAAGTAAGCATTTCTATTATTGGACAGTATTTATTTTGTGTGCAGTTATTGATAGCATTGTTTTTTATAAATACGATTTTAACAATAACGATACCATCGCATTACATATAATCTCTCTTGCTTTCGCCTTATTATTTTATATAATTCAAAAGAAAGATTGTTCTGAATACTCTTTACAATTGGTCGGTATTTTGGGAATCTGTTTGCCACTTCTGTTTTTTGGTATGTGGGTGGTAAATGGCACAAGTAGTATGTATAACTATATTGAAAATTTAACGTTACTCAACGAAAAGATTGATAATAGCAAAATATATGACGTGTTTGTTGGATATTTTGTATTGTTTCTTAACATTATATCAATGGGTGTATATGGTCACATAAATCTTGAGTTTCTTAATTTATCAGATATTGTAAAAGCAAAGCAAATTAAAACTAAAGATAATGATGACAAAGATAATAAATTTGCAAAGATACTTGTATTCGCTAGTGTTATTGTAGTTTCCTGTATTATGATTTGGATATTTTCCTTGTTATTCAAATTTTTAGATTTAATTTAATAGTGATATAATCGATTTTATTTAAAAACTTTCCCGACAGTTCACTGTTCTGTCGGGGTTTTTCTTGCTTTAATTAAATAAAACTTGACTGTTTTTCTAAATGTAATATAATTGTAATAGTAAAAATCTACCAAAGAAACGGACGGGAAAATTATGGACAAATATGCACGTTTTAGATACCAGCCTTGTTTGCCTTTAGGTGAAGACGGAAGATGTGTTACTGCTTCTAAAAAGCACATTGACCTATCTCGCAGAGCTGCAACAGAAGGTATGGTTCTTCTTAAAAATGAAAACAATGCTTTACCTCTTAAAAAAGGCGAAAAAATCGCCCTTTTCGGCAAAGCAACCATTGAATATATCAAAGGCGGTGGCGGTAGCGGTGACGTTAACTGCCCCTATATCAGAAATATTTATGAGGGCTTTGAGCAGAAGGAAAATGAAAAAAAGGTATCTGTTTTTATGCCCCTTGTTGATTTCTATAAAGAATATGTAAAAAAAGAAAGCGTTAATGTTCTCACACAAGAGCAGATTAACGCTCGTTGGGATATTGTTAATAATATGGAATTCTGCACCGAGCGTGACGATATGACCTATGATACCTTTGCAGCAATGCATGTTGTGGAAGCAGACGTTCCAGAAAGTCTTATTGAAGCTTCTGCAGAATGGGCAGATACTGCAATTTTCACTATCAGCCGTTTCTCTGCAGAGGGTGTTGACCGTCGTCCTCAAGGTAACGACTATTACCTCTCCGATTTGGAAAAAGACCTTCTTGATAAACTTACAAAGCTTTTCAAAAAGGTTGTTGTTATAATTAACTCAGGTGCAACAATTGACTGCGAATACTTTGCGGAAAATGAAAAGGTTCAAGGTATTCTCTTCGGTTGGCAAGGTGGTATGGAAGGCGGTCTTGCAATAGCGGACCTTCTTTGCGGTGATGTTAACCCAAGCGGTAAAATGGTTGACACAATCGCAAAATCCTACGATTGCTACCCTTGTAAAGAGGATTTCTGGGAATGCTTTGACCATGTCGATTATTCCGATGATATTTATGTTGGTTACAGATATTTTGAAACAATCCCAGGTGCAAAGGAAAATGTCCGTTATCCCTTTGGCTTTGGCCTTTCTTATACAGATTTTGAATTGAGCAGTAAGGTTTGTTGCGAAAGTGACGGCAATATAGTTGCAATCGTAAACGTTAAAAATATCGGTTCAGTTTCCGGTAAAGAGGTTGTTCAGCTTTATTACAGTGCACCTCAAGGCGTACTCGGTAAACCCTCAAGAGAGCTTTGTGCATTCAAGAAAACAAAGCTCCTTGCACCTAATGAAACCGAAACTCTTGTTATGAGCTTTAATATCAACGATATGGCAAGCTTTGATGATTTAGGTAAGGTTCAGAAATCTGCATACATTCTTGAAAAAGGTACATATAGTTTCTATCTTGGAACTTCTGTAAGAGATGCGGAAAAGCTTGATTACGAATATATCGTAAAAGAAAATACAGTTGTAGAACAGCTTTCCGATTGGTGCAAGCCCTTTAAGCTCGCTAAGAGAATGTTGGCTGATGGAACTTATGAAGATCTTCCCCAAGGTGAAGAAGCTTATCTTTACGGCATAAATGAACCCACAGATGCTAAAGCTCCCGAAACCGTTGTTCCCTTTGATAAGGTAGGGGAAGAAATTACCCTTGATGAATTTGTTAAGCAGTTTACAGATGCAGAGCTTATGGATTTTGTTGGCGGTCACGGACCAACAGGTGTTTGCAATACCGGTTGCTTCGGTGGTGTTGAAAGACTTTCAGTTCCTGCTGTTCCTACTGCTGACGGTCCTGCAGGCTTAAGACTTAATACCGAAACAGGTATTCCCACAACTGCCTGGCCCTGTGCAACTCTCCTTGCTTGCTCATGGAATCCCGAGTTAGCATTTGAAGTTGGTGTTGGCGGTGGCGCAGAAATCCGTGAAAATAACCTTGGGGTTTGGCTTTCTCCTGCTCTTAATATTCACCGTGACCCAATGTGCGGAAGAAACTTTGAATACTATTCCGAAGACCCGTTAATTGCAGGTAAGTTTGCATCTGCGGTAACAAGAGGCGTTCAGTCACAGAAGGTTGCAGTTTCTGTTAAGCATTTTGCTTGTAATAACAAGGAAGCAAACCGCTTTGCAAGTGATTCAAGGCTTTCCGAAAGAGCTCTCCGTGAAATTTACCTTAAAGGCTTTGAAATTGCCGTTAAAGAGGGCGACCCTTGGACAATTATGAGCTCATATAATCTTATTAATGGTCAGCATACCTCAGAAAGCTATGAGCTTCTTACAGGTATTCTTCGTGATGAATGGGGCTTTAAGGGTATGGTTGTTACTGATTGGGGAGTTAAGAACGACCCTGTTAAAGAGGTTAAAGCAGGTAATGATATGAAAATGCATTGCGGTTATCCCGAAGACCTTAAGGTTGCTTTTGATAACGGCGATTTAACAAGAGCAGACCTTGAACTTTGCGCAAAGAGAATACTTCAGATGTTTATGAAATTAGTTTAAATAAAAAACAAGGCTTGTAAGTGCGAAAACTTACAAGCCTGTTTTTTATATTTTATTTTATCAGCAATTTTTTATCTTTATCATATATTGCTTCGGTATCGTATGTGTTATCAAAAGAGTCAAAAGCTTCTGTATTGCTGAAAGAAAAATCATAGAGGCAAATTGAATGGTAATAACCATAACCATCTTCTAAAACTGCATAAGCTTTTATCTCATCATCGGAGTTAACTGAGTAATTGAATGTCATATTATCGCTATAAAAGCCATATTCATCAACCGCATAGGTAACATCTTTTGTTTCAAGAATTTTATCGTTAACCTCTGTCAGAATGTATAATTTTTTATAATCAGGATATTCATCAGCAGTTATATAGTGAGTAATAAAATTTGCCTGAATCTGAAATTCATAATAATTGGTATAATTTTCATAAACTCTTTTGTAAGTAGTAGAGTAGGAAGAGCTATTAATAAAATCGCCTAAATATCTTTGATATAAATATTTACTTTCAATATTTTCAAGATATTCATTCTCGCTTTTATCACTGTTTTTGATAGTAAGAAGCGGGATTAAATCCTCTTCTTCATCAGTTCTGAAAGCGTAGGCATCATATTCACCGATGAATTTATCACCGTTTTTCTTTAGTTCAATTTCATCTTTTCCTATTTTAATGAAAAGGGTAGTATCTTCTGTAACAGTTTTAGGAATTGCGGTGAATGTCATTTTAACTGTATTGGTTTTAGGGTCAAGCTCCCCATATTCACAGTTGATGTATGAAAGCAGACTTGCTTCTTTTTTCATCTGCTCGTCAACATTGTTGTATATGGAATCAATCTGATTGCGAAAGCTTTCCATTACATAAGCGTGGTTTTGCTCCATAGCGGAAATATATTCCGATAAATCGAAAATTTTCCAAAGTGAACCAAAAAGAAAAACACCTAACAAAATAATGCAAATAAAAGCGATTTTCCATTTCTTTGTTACTTTTATATTTAACTGCATGGCATCAATTATGTTTTTATCTGCTGCTTCAACCTTGTTTTCGGGCTTTGCAATTTCACCGCTTAAAATATCGCTGATGCTGACTTCAAATATCTCGCTGATTTTTTCAAGTGTTTCGGTGTCGGGGTAGCTTTTGCCTGTTTCCCAGCGTGATACTGCCTTATCGGTAACGCCCACCATATCAGCAAACTGCTTTTGGGTAAGTGAACGGAGCTTTCTCTGCTCTGCAATAAACGAACCAACCTTTAATTTATCCATAGTATCACACCTCTTTTCACTTAAATTATACAGCTTTTTAAGCGTAAAGTCACCCTATTTAAAATAGAATTTGCGAGAATTACTGTGTTTTCTTTTTATTTTTAAAATAAATTCCAATAGAAACAAAAAATACTGCAATACAAACACAAGAACCGCCAATCAAGAATACGGGAAGAATATCAAAACCCAATGATATATCGAATTGATTCTTGTAGGAGTATTCAATTGTGTAGGTATTATCATCGAAGGTTATGTTTTCTTGTAGCAATTGCGGAAGAATAATGTTGTTATACCAACAATTTTCTTCTTCGAATTTTTCCATTTCTTCTGTGGAATCAAAATACATTGTTTCATATTCAGTTGCATCTGATAACGTAATTGCTTTATACCCGTTTTTTGTTTTTTCAAAGTCAACCTTCATTTCTTCTACAACAAGAATATGATTTTCGTAATCGTTGCTGATTACCTCATAAAGCTTCTTGTCATCAACAACATAAGCTTTTAATCTGTTGTATTCATCCTGCGCTTCTTCAATATTTTCATAATCCTCATAAACTCCGTCAAGGAAACAGTAGGATTCTCTGTTTGGTATAAACTGTTCAACAGTAGCAAAAACAAAAGGTAAAATGAAAGAAAGAATAACACAAACACCAATAATAATTGATGTGACCTTTATGTGCTTTTTTCTGTATTTTTTCTGTTCTATTGAAAGCTTTTCTGCTTCATCAATATTCCATTTTTTATTTAACCTCAAACGAATGAAATATGTGGGGATTCCTGCAACAACACAAGTGATGGGTAATGCAAGATAACCACCAACTAAGCCCGAAAAACATATATTCAAAATTATTCCAAATAAAGTAACAAGTGTCAGAAAAATAATAATTGAAATATACTTTACACAAGTCTTTTTAGTTGCCTGAAGAGCTTCATTGTTAATGATTTCTTCATTATTAAGTCCTGACAGAATATTGTTTACTGCAATCGCAATAACAATAACCGAGGCAGATGCTAAAAGCAGAGTGATTAAAAGGCCAACCCATAAAAAGTCATAGTTTATTATATCACCCAGCGTATATGCCAATAACACCGAAGCAACACCCAGAACAACGGAAATGATTGAAAGGTTTTTGAATTTTGTTGTGGCTCTGTCAATTAAGTATTTTATATGTTTTTCGGTTT
Source organism: Acutalibacteraceae bacterium (assembly GCA_045541435.1). Lineage (GTDB taxonomy): Bacteria > Bacillota > Clostridia > Oscillospirales > Acutalibacteraceae > DTU089. The sequence continues at coordinate 16,352 of JAZQJD010000026.1, read as the reverse complement.
TAGTTTCTTTAATTTCAATGTTTTCTTCTTTTGTTATTCTTTCACCGCGCAGAATTTCATCAACAGTAACCGAATATAATTCAGCAATAAGGGGGAGCATCATAATTTCAGGGCAACCTTCATCACGTTCCCATTTGCTTACTGTTTTGTTTGAAACATTAAGTCTGTCGGCAACCTCTTGCTGAGTCATACCTTTTGCTTTTCTTAAGGCAGCAAGGAAACTGCCCATTGTTTTTTTCTCCATAATATAACCTCCTTTGTGATTCCATTCTGCTATAAATAGAGAAAAAATTAAACTCACCAACCGTAGAATATATCTACTAATCGTGGAAATATCATATAATAATTGTATCATATCCTAATACCATCCGCAATAACATTATAAACAGCTTGGGCATATACTGTTAGCGGAGGTGATATTATGGGTTTTTTCAACTGCAACTGCAAAATAGGTTGCACTGCTTCAGGTCTTATTGCAAGTCTTATTGCAGGCGTTGTTGCACTTGTTCTCAATGTTACAGGCACAATTACTGTTTTGCCCCTTTTTTTATGGATTGGCTTCGGTGTTGCAATAGGTTTATTAATTGTTACACTTTTAATTGTGGCTTCCACAGATGAGGAAAGAAGAGAGCGGAGCTGTATTTGTAAAGCGTTATCAACCTTGCAGTTTGGAGCGTTGGGTGTAATTTTAACAGCTCTCATTCTTCTTGCTGTTGATTTTGGCGGAATAAGCATAATCGGTGCCATTATTTATGGCGCTTTCTTTTTCTTCTTTGTTTTATTAATTGCTTCCGTAATCTGCCTTGCAAGATGCTATGCTTCTTGTGATGGTTAATAATATTTGTTAAGAAATCGATTAATTTTAGATAAACGGAAATAGTAGGGTGTGGTCTTGCCTCTCTTCGAAGAGAGGGGGACCACCTTGAAATAGTTTTTAATAGAAATATGTAGAAAGCGAGTTCGTTTCTTATGAGGTGAATATAGTTGGTCGGGTGGTGGAGAGTTCTTGACGCGAGCGTCGAGCGTCTTTTCATCGTCAGATGAAACTGTAATAAAATAAATTTCTTAATTTATATGCAATTAAAGTAAACTTTTACAGAAAAAACCCTTGACAAAATGCTGTTAATTTAATATAATTCTATCTGTTGCAAATAGGGACCAATAGCTCAGTTGGTTAGAGCAACCGGCTCATATCCGCTTGGTCCGGGGTTCGAGTCCCTGTTGGTCCACCATATTTTTAAGTTAATATAGGGGCATAATGTAATGGTAACATTCCGGTCTCCAAAACCGTCCTTGAGGGTTCGAGTCCTTCTGCCCCTGCCAAAAAATCTCGTTCTTCGGAACGAAATTTTTTTATCCATTGCGAAAGCAATGGTATATCATCAGTCCGTTAGGACTGTATATCATCACGCGTAGCGTGTATCAAAAAAACTTCGCAATGATGATATACAAGGCGTACGCCTTGATGATATGCAATTTTTATGAAATTGATGAAATACAACGGCATAGCCGTTGATAATTATATAATAACATTTAACGGAGACGAATTTGCCGATTCGTCTCCGCTCTTTCTTTTAATATTCCTTTACCTTAACCGCCCTATGAAACCTCGGTTTTTTCTCACCCGTATTAATCATTTCTTTTGAAAGCAAGGTTCTCATTTGTTGTAAAACCTTTGCATAATTCTCGTCATTAACGAGATTATTTTTCTCACAAGGGTCATTTTTCAAATCATAAAGGAAATCATCAAAGTAATGAACAGCCTTTGATTTATGCCAGCCGGAGCCTATTGCCTTTGCAGAATATTTCCAATTCTTTGTTCTGACACATCGTCCGATATGGGATTCACTTATCTGCACGAAAACACAATCTCTTTCAGGTGCATTAGTTTCATTAATTGGCAGCACATTACCGGAATAACTTTCGGGAACGCTTATTTCTGCAAGACTTAAAATTGTAGGTGGTAAGTCAATAAGGCTTACTAATGAGTCTACATTATCTGTTTTTTTAATTGCGCCACCTCCGAAAACAAGGGGGGTATGTATGCTTGATTCGTGGCAGCTTCTCTTGTATTCAAAGTTTCGGGTTTTGAAATGGCATCCGTGGTCGCTTGTATAAATAATAATTGTGTTTTCGTAAATACCTTTTTCTTTCAGCGCATTAACAAGCTTACCCACATTTTCATCAAGTCGGTTTATTGCCGCAATATAATCGGGGTATTCCTCGTTATAATCGCCTTTAAGGAATGTTAAATCTTCCGGTATAGGATAATTCTTGTACCTTTCTATCGCTTCAACAGGCCCTTCAAAATGACCTCTGTCATTCTGATGATGGGGTTCAAGCTGAGAAACGAACATAAAAAACGGCTTTTCACCATTATGGTTGTTAACATATTCAACGGCAAAATCGTTTATGCAGTCTGCTCTGTAGCCAGTGAAATCAATTTTGTTGCCGTCTTCATCAAAAACATAACCATCATAGCCGTGAGATGTGAATTCAAGAACATCAGCCGCTCTCCAATATTTATAACCGCCTTGCTTTTCTTTTGGCACGGCGGTTTTTTCACAATGAAAACCAAAGCCCTTTGATCTGTCAGATGCGAGATGCCATTTGCCGATATAAGCAGTATCATAGCCGTTTTCGTTGAAATAATCTGCTATTGTTTTTGTGCTTTCGGGCAGAGGAATACCGTTCCAGAAGCAACCGTTTTCCGTTGCATATCGCCCTGTCTGCAAGCAAGCACGGGCAGGCCCACAAACAGGCTGACAGGTGAAGGAGTTTTCAAAAATAGTTCCATCTTCACCCAATTCCCAAACATTCGGCATAAGCTCACTGTTCAACGTGTCCCAACGCTGTTGGTCTGAAAAATAAAATATAATATTCGGCTTCATAAAATCACCATAAAAAATTTACTGCTTCCATTTTATAATGAAAGCAGTAAAAAGGCAAGGTGCATTTATTTTCTTTTAATTGTTTTTGTTAACAAAACTCCTAACAATGCACCGAAGATTCCATAACCGCACCAAACCATAGCAAGTGCACCTGTGAATTCATTACTGCTGAAGGGTGTTGTTTCTATTGGTGGAAAACCAAGGTATAACAAGAAGCAGAAGAACATACAAAGTATTGCAATGAACAAGGGAATTAACCGAATAACCTTGTTTTTTATTTTTTTATATAAAACTAATTGGAGTATTAAAAACACAATTCCAAATGCAAATCCTTTTAAATGAAAATCCAAAAGAAGTTCACTCCTTAATACCAACCCTCATCCTCATCATATTCTTCCTCATAATATTCCGCATAGAATTTTTCATAATCAAAATTCGGGTTGTTTTTAACGAATTGGCTTAATGCAATTTCACCTTGTTTTAAAACATAGTTTTTCTGGAAGATGTTTGTTTGCTTTAAATCGATTTCCTCTATATCGTAAATAGAATAAAAGCCGTTATTATAAATTTCATAAGAATTATTTTCGATTTCGCATATAACATCGTAATTTTCTTCAAGTGGTTTTTCTTCTGAAAGCTTAACGAGAACGGGGAGACCGCTTACACCCAAAGAACCGATTTGCTCAACATCTATGCTGATTTTGCCTGCTTTGTAAGCATTGTAGTTATAGTTTGCAATAACCGTGTTTATGTCAACAACAGATACACTAATCATTGTTATTGTGCAAACAAGAATAATTGCTTTTATGTATTTTAGGTTTGTGAAAATAAGCCTTAAAAGAATGATTATGAAAATAACTGCCAGCATAAGCATAAAAACGCTTGTTAAAACTCTCAATCTTGTAAGACCGTACATAGAAATATATTTCATCATTTTAACAAATGCGGTTGAAATATAGAAAACTGTGAAAAGGCAGAGGAAAATTAGGAGAGCTTTTGTTGAATCGGGAATTTTTTTGCTTTCGGTTTTCTTAACGAGTGTTGCGCATAAGAAAAGAATAACGAAGTTTATGAATGCAATAACGCCCATCTGGAAGAAACCGCTTCTTGCAAATTCTGCAGCGCTGTAATTATCGGGAAGAAGAAAGGCAAATGCTTTTGTGATATAAGCGAGCTGAGAAACAAGATAAGCTAAATAAACAACTGCAGTTGCACTTAAAATTGTGTTGAGAATAACCTTTGAAATCTTGTCGGGAATTTCCTTGACATTCTTTTCTGCCAAATCCTTTTTCTTCATTGAGAAAAGGAATGCGAAAATGAAAGGTGTGATTATAATAGTTAAGATTATTGCACCTACTAAAGTAAAGATGTTTTCAAAAATCGTTGATACCATTGTTCCGAAAGCAATGTCCGAAGTTGCCAAAAGGGGAAGTATAATGCAAAGAATGGGGAAAGAAATTCCGAGACCGATTAAAAGATATAATGCGTTTTTAGATTTTCCGCCTCTTGCAGATTCCTTTGCACTTCTGAAAGGTAAGGTGAAGTTATCAAAAACTGCATTGATAGACTTCTGAACAGTATTTAAAAAGTATGTATAAGTACCGCTCCTGGCGTTACTGTTGCCAGAAATTGTTGCAAGCATTGTTGCACAAATGAAAAGAATATACCAAAAAGCTATAATCTTAATAAGGCTGTCACTTGTAACCGAATACCCTGCAGCAAGAACCAGTGCACCAATTAAAAGGAAAACACTGAATATCTTATCTCTGCATTCTTTATTGAAAAGATAGATAAAGCTCGTTAAAATAACGGCACAAATGCCTAAAGAATAGCCAAAATTAAAGCCATTGAAAATACCAAGTCTTACAGTTACAAAAATTGAAATTACAGTAAGTATAAATCCGATAAAATCCGTTTTTAGTACGGGATAAGTTTTCTTATTCATAAACTATTCCTCCTCGTCGCCCTCGATATATTCCAGTATATCGCCGGGTTGGCAGTCAAGCTCACGGCAAATAGCAGAAAGGGTAGAAAAGCGTACCGCCTTTGCCTTGCCTGTTTTTAATATTGAAAGGTTGGCTTGTGTTAAGCCGATTTTGCTTGCAAGCTCGCCTGAGCTCATTTTTCTCTTTGCAAGCATAACATCAAGATTTACAATTATTGCCATTATTTACACCGTCAAATCGTTTTCATTTTTTATATTTGTTCCGTATTCGAATGCACTTTTAATAATTCGCAGTATTAACCACATAAAGCCTGCTGCAGCAGGAATAGGGAAGCCTGCAAGGAAGAAAAAGCACAAGGGTATTGAAAGTGGAACAACTGATAAACAAGCATAAGAAAGGATTTTTAGGTATTTAACAGTTTTTTCGGTGAAAATTTCACCTCGTTCAAGGTTTTTGATAAATTTAAAAATGTAAGTTAAGGTAACAGCCGCTGATGGTGAGCAGGCATAGAAAACTGCAGTTAAAACATTTGCAACACCATCTCTGTTTTCCGTTTGCTCGCAGTACCAGTTGAAAATAATGGGACCTGTAAATAAAAAGAAGGCAAAGAATGCCGCTAAAAGTATTACTATAATTTTTGTTGTTTTTAAGGATCTCTGGAATTGTTTCAAGTTTAATCATCTCCTTGGGGCGAATATATCACAAGATTTATCGAAAAACAATAAAAAATTATCGTTTGTAATAAAATTGTAACCCTTTTGTCAGAATTGATATTTCTTGAAATTGACACACAAATTACACACAGCTATAATAAAATCATAGCTGAGGTGAGGTAAATGTATAAAATTCTTGTTGCTGATGATGAAATAAAAATAAGAGAAACAATTTATGACTATATGACTGCAAAGAGTCTTTCTGTTTCTCTTGCAGAAGATGGCGAAGATGCTGTATATAAAGCAGAAGCAGAGGAATTTGATTTAATAATTCTTGATGTTATGATGCCGAAAATGGATGGTCTTGAAGCCTGCAGAGAAATAAGAAAAATTTCACAAGCCCCGATTCTGTTTCTTTCGGCTTTAGGCGAGGAAGCTGACTTTTTAAAAGGCTTTTCCTGCGGTGGAGATGACTACATAGTTAAGCCTTTTCCTCTTTCGGTTTTATATCAGAAATGCCTTGCAATGATTTCACTCTCCAAAGGAACTGATAAAAATCATTTGATTAAAGTATCCGGCATAACTTTAGATGTTTTAAAGCACAGAGTTTTTGACGGCGAAAAAGAAATAATTCTTTCAAGTAAGGATTTTGAGCTTTTAAGATATTTAATGGAAAATAAAAATATTGTTATAAGCCGTGAAAAGATTTTATCAAGAATATGGGGTTGGGACTATTATGGCGATATAAGAGTTGTTGATACCCGAATAAAACGAATAAGAAAGGCACTGGGTGATAAATCGGATGTTATTAAAACCGTTGTGAATGTGGGGTATTGTTATGAAGAAAAAGGTTGATAAGGATAAAAGAAAAATTTTAAAGTATGCAACGCTTTCGGTTATTGCAATGTACGCTTTGTCTTTGATTACGCTGTTTTTCGGCATATATGAGCAAGAGGCTCAACTTTTTTATAGAGAAGTTGATGAAATAACTAATTTACGGGAGTTTAATGATGATGTGTATTACAGAAATCAGAATGTAACAACAGAAAGCTTTATACCTGAATATTTTTACGATAGCTACCAATATTACAGTGCCATAGCTTTATATGATGAAGAAGGGGAGCTTGTTCACACAAACGGAACAATTATCTCATTTTTAGAAAATGATAAATGGCGATATTGCTATCTTGATGAATTTATGTCAGAGGAGAATTATAAAAATATTCTTGAATTAGATGATAAAGGTACTGTTTCTTGTGAAAGCTTTAAATATTATGAAAGTGATAACAATGAAATTGTTCCTGTTGAAATTTTGCTTCGTGCAAGTAAAAGCAAAAAAATACTTTGGCGTAATAAAGAAACAATAGAAGAAACAGAACTGAAATTAAAGCTTTATGATAATGCACAAGTGAAATATGTTGCTTCAGATGCACCGATTTATCTGAGAATGCAAGAGCTTGATAGCTTTGATAATCCTGCTGACAGATATTTATACAGAAAGCTTATAGAACAGGTGAAAAGCAAAAAAGATAAAGAGTTTGGTTATAGAAATTTTAAAAATAATGATGTTGATGTTCTTGCTTCAGGTGGTGGAATGACAAGTGGTCACTATGCGTGTCATGATTTTAGCTTTAAATTGCAAGATAAGGCGTATTTTGCAGTAATAAGAGTTGAATTCAATCCTATAATTAAAATTTTAACCGATGGCTTGTTTTACACTATGGCAGTGTTCTTTACAATATCAAGCTTTATCGTTTTTCTTGTGATTCGCCATTATATTTCTCTCTATTATGATAAAAAGAAAAAACTAGAGGAATCAAGAAACACTTTAACCTCTGCAGCTGCTCACGAGCTGAAAACGCCTATATCAATTATTCAGAATCAATGCGAATGCATAATGGAAAATATAGCACCCGAAAAGAATGGGGAATATATAGAATCAATTTACAATGAAACCCGGAGAATGAATAAAATTGTTTGTGATTTTCTTCAGTATAACCGACTTGTTCAAGCAGATGAAATTGAATTTACAGAAACTGATTTGTCGGTTTTGATTAAGATTGAAGTAACTAAATATGAAGAACTCTTTAAACAAAATCAAAAATCAGTAAAAGTTGATTTGTGCGAAAATGCAATTAAAAAAGTAAATCCCGAAATGATTGGCCTTGTTATAAATAATTTCTTTTCAAATGCTGTTAAACATTCAGATGTTGGCGGTGATGTAGTGATTAAACTTGAAAGAGTTCACGATAATAAATTGTTAAAGTTTTCAGTTTATAATTCGGGTTCAAAAATCGAAGAAAATCTGCAAGGTGATATTTGGGATGCTTTGTATAAAGCAGATAAATCACGAACCGAAAGGGGAACCTCCGGTGGTATGGGTCTTGCAATTACTTCTCGTATTTTAGAGCTTCATAAATTTTCATACGGTTGCAAAAATGTTAAAAATGGTGTTGAATTCTGGTTTTTTGTTTAACTTTGTCAAAAGTTTAACTTGACAACACTTTCTTTATAAACTATTATAATATAGAACATTTATGATGTGAAATTTTGAGAAGGAAGTGTTTTAATGAATCCTCAGTATGAAGCATTGTTTACACCTTGGAAAATAGGCAATGTTGAAATCAAAAACCGTATCGTTATGTGCCCTATGGGTGGTACATCTCTTTTCGGTTGGTTTGAGCTCGGCGGTTGCCATTTCGACAAGGAAGCGGCTAAGCTTTTCCTTGAAAGAGCTAATAACAATGTTGGTCTTATTATCCCCGGTATTGCTCCTTTACGTGATACCTTCTGGGGCAAATGGCTCTGGCAGAACCCCAAGATGTTCGAAGAGCTCAAAGAGTTTATGGATGAAATCCATAAAACAGGCGCAAAATTATTTATTCAGCTTACAGCAGGTATGGGTCGTTCCTGGGCTATTACAGAGCTTATTGCACCCTTACATAAAAACAAATTCACTCGTGCACTTATTAAACCTGTTATTGATACATCTCACGAGTTGGCATCTCCCAGCCCTCAGAAATCCCGTTGGGCTCATGATATTGAATGTCCCGAAATGACAGTTGAACAGATTCACGAAATCATTGAAGCATTCGCAAAAACAGCAAAGCTTTGCCGTGATGCAGGCGTTGACGGTGTTGAAGTTCACGCAGTTCACGAAGGTTATCTTCTTGACCAGTTTGCTATTGAATATTTCAATAAACGTACTGACGAATATGGCGGAAGCTTTGAAAACAGATACCGCTTTGCAGTTGATGTTGTTAAAGCTATTAAAGCTTCTTGCGGTGAGGATTTCCCCGTTTCTCTTCGTTATTCAGTTGAATCAAAAATGAAGGACTTCTGCTACGGCGCAATGCCCGGCGAAGAATATACAGAGGTTGGCCGTGCAATGCCCGAATCCGAAAAGGCAGCAAAATATCTCCAGGATGCAGGATACGATATGCTTAATGCCGATAACGGTACATACGACTCTTGGTATTGGGCACATCCGCCAATGTATATGCCTCAGAACTGTAACCTTGATGATGTTGCACATATCAAGAAATTCGTTGATATTCCCGTTGTTTGCGCTGGTAGAATGGAACCCGATGTTGGTGCTAAAGCTGTTGCAGAGGGCAAAATCGACGGTGTTGGTGTTGCTCGTCAGTTCCTTGCAGACCCCGAATGGATTACAAAGCTTATTGAAGACAGAGTAGAGGAAATCAAACCCTGTATCTGCTGTCATGCAGGTTGCTTCAACTTCTCATCATCCAAGGGTCACGCTAATACTCAGGACCTTTTCGATACAATGGGTCTTTCCCGTTGCGCTATCAACCCCAAAACAATGCAGTCCAAGAAATATAAAATCGTTCCCGCTAAGAAGAGCAAGAAAATTGCTGTTATCGGTGGCGGTATCGGTGGTATGGAAGCTGCTATCGTTTGCGCTCAGCGTGGTCATAAGGTTGACCTTTATGAGAAAACAGATAAGCTCGGTGGTGTATTTATTGCCGCTGCTGCTCCTTCTTATAAAGAAAAAGACCGTGACCTTATCGCTTGGTATAACCGTGAGGTTAAGAAATATGATGCAATCACAATCCATATGAACACAGAGGTTAAGGATGTTGCATCTCTCGGCGCAGATGAAGTTATCGTTGCAACAGGCTCTGTTGCTAACAAAATTCCCGTTAAGGGCGCAGACAAGGCTATCGAAGCAGTTGACTTCCTTCTTGGTAACAAAGAGGTTGGTCAGAATGTTACAGTTGTTGGTGGCGGTCTTACAGGCTGCGAAATCGCTTACGAGCTTTATCTCCAGGGCAAGAATCCCACAATCGTTGAAATGCAGGATGACCTTATCACCACTCCCGGTGTTGCTCTTGCAAACACAAGCTATCTCCGTGATTTCTTCAAGACAAACAATGTTCCTGTATATCTTGAAACAAAAACAACTGAAATCACAGATACAAGCGTAACAGTTATGACAAAAGACGGCAAAACAGAAACAATTCCTGCAGACAGCGTAATTCTTTCTGTTGGCTATAAGCCTGCTCCCATTGCTGAAAAGAGCAAGCATGTTCACATTATCGGTGACGCTCTTAAAGTCGGCAACCTTCGTACAGTTATCTGGAAGGCTTGGGACGTTGCAATGAAGCTGTAATATAACAGTAATAAAATTATCCGCCCGAGAAACCTTGGGCGGATTTTTTAAAAAGGATTTTAAAAATGAAAATCTGTTTTGAAAATAAATCGAAGGATTTAGGTGCAGAAATTGCTTTTGCAGATAAAAGCGTTTTGAATATTCCGCCTGACTCAACTAAAGGGTTTGAAATAAACGAAGAAGTTGTGACTTTCTCTGTTAAATATGTTCGTGATTTTACTTTCGGTTATCAGTTTATTCCTAAAGTTGATGGTAAAATAACCGACCGGCTTGCAGATAAATTTGCAGAAAAAGCAGTAAAATCCATAGGAAATGCCATTGTTCAGATTGTTAATACATATAAAATAAGTGGTTTGAGTGATGGTTCTGTAATTGAGGTTAATGACAGAGCACATTATCTTTCTGCAGAAGGTTTGGATGCTTTCTTTAACTGTTTTCCTGCACTTTATTATTTCGGTCAAGCAGAATGTGAAAACGCTAAAATTGAGGTTGTTTCATCAGTTTCGATGAACAGACCTGCATTCATCAGCCTTTATAAGCTTATTTACAGAACTATAAATCTTCACGGTTTCTTCTTTAATATAATTAAGTACAAGGTGCAGATTAACAGACACAGAAAAATTTCAAGCATGAAATTCCTTACAATGAAATTCAGAAAGCTTTATAGTTTGCCTTTAAGTGAAAGAGAATATCAGTTTAAGCCTTTAACGGTATTAACAGATAAATTTTTGAATTTCATAAAAGGAAAACTTCCTAAACGAATTTATAATAAACTCGTTAGGAAGTTCAAAAATTATTTCAATATTAAATGATGTCCGCTATAACAGGGTAGTGGTCCGACGGAAGCTTTCCGTTTATTTTATCGGTTGCGGTTTTAACTGCTGCAACCGATTTTATATTTTTTACGAAAATAAAATCAATCATTTTTGAGCCTTTACCATACCAATGAAAGCTATCGATATTGTCTTTTTCTTTTGCGATTGTTCTTGCATCCTCAAAACCACTTGAAAGCATCATTTTATAAACTTCAGAATCAGGTGTAACGTTAAAATCACCTGTAATTATTATTGGTATATCATTAAATTTCTTGGTTTTTTGTAAAATTAAATTTATACCCTCTATCTGAGCGGTTACGCCTATATGGTCAAGATGTGTATTGAATACGGCATAAATCTTGCCGCTTTCCTTTTCTTTTAATAGGGCATAAGAGCAGGTTCTGTTTTCTGCTCCATCCCAACCAAGACTTGCCTTTTCTGGAGTATCAGAAAGCCAAAAATCCTCTTTTTCAAGTAATTCATATTTATGCTTGTTATAAAAAACAGGGGAGAATTCACCCTTTTTGCTGCCGTCATCCTTGCCAACGCCAACAAAATCATAAGTATCCTTAAATTGATTAACTAAATATCTCATCCAAGCATAATGCACCTCTTGAAGACCAAAGGTATCGGGTGCATATTTTTTTATAATTTCTTTGACAAGCTTCTGACGAAATACCCAATGATTTTCGCCCCTGCCTGCACAAAGAATATTAAAGGTCATTGATTTCATAAAATCACCTCAATTTCTCAAATAATTATACTTTATATAATTTCAAAACTCAATAAGTTTATTGTCTTTTTTTCTATAGTGTGTTATATTAAGCTTGCAGATGCTTTTAAAAGAGGTGCATATATGAAAAAATTATTAATCGTGTTTCTTGTTGCAGTTGTTGTATTGGCCATTGTATTAGTTGTTAAGTTTGTTAATTCCCCAATAAAAGACGTGTTGGTTAGCGGTTTTAAAATGTTCAGTGATATAAATAAACAGAATAAAATGTACAGAGAAGCTGATATAGAAGAACTAATAAAGCTTGAAGATCACGACTTATATGAAGCTATAGGTGCTCGCACTCTTGCCAAAATTGATTTTAACAATTATGAAGAGTCTTTTTCAGCGTTAAATGAATATGAACAGACCTTTTGGGTTGTGTATGAATTTGATGCCGAAGTTTTGAATGGTGGTCTTTGTCAATATTTCGGTAATACTCGTGGAAGAGATTGCAACAGAATTGTTGATGATTTGAAAAAAATCGGTGCTGATGATTATGCTTCGTTGTATAGTGAATTCGTAATACAAAATAATATTGATGGTGATGAGTTTGCAGATGGGTTGAATGAAGATTGGGAAACTCGATACAATAAATACCCTTATGATGAATTTGATGATACTTTTGGTAAGTTGTATATGGAAGAAAAAGCACTTGATAGCTATCTTGCAGAATATGTGAGAGCAAATAGCGAATATTTTAAATGATTTTTACCGCTTTGTCTCTGGATGAAGCGGTTTATTTATTACAATTTTCTTAAGATTATGGTTGTTCGGTTTACTTGTATTTTTATTAGTGTTATATTTAAAATAGATGGAAAGGTGACGTGAATATGAAAAAAGCAGCTATAATAATTTTAGCAATCATATTAATTCCTGTTTTATTGTTTGCGGTTTTTGGTATTCCGCATTCTGTGCCTGATGAATTCATTGTGCCTACCGAAAATGTAAAATGTGGCGATTCAATGGTAATAACAATGCTGAAAAAAGGTAAACCTGATGAGTTCACTTGTGAACGAGCCGGTGCAGGGTTTTGGTTAGGTTTAGGATATGATAATGTAAACATTATGGGGCTTGAAGCAGAATGTTATTATAACTTCATCGGTAATGACAGAATAAATAATTTGTCAGGTATCGGCTACTATTCCGAACCCGAGAATTTCAATAGGAATGATTTTATTAAGAACGAGCTTAAACAATTTGAAAAAGAACTTGGTAATGAATTTACAGTAAAAGAACCGATTGTTGAAGAATTTGACGATGGTGAATATCTCTATAATTACGAATATGTTTGCATTGATGGTAATAAAGAAGAACATATTATAGTGTATGTGAGTGATGATAGTGTTGAAATAAAAATTCGGTTTGAATATTAATTATATATAAATCGCTTTGTCGTTTGATGAAGCGATTTTCTTTTTATTTATATTGTCTTTTTTTTACTATTGTGTTATATTAAATTAGTATATAAAATTATATTAACTTTGGAGTTGATATTATGGATTTTAGAAAAGATTTAGTTGAAAATATTTTACCCTTCTGGCTCAAAAATGCCATTGATTATGAAAACGGCGGTATTTATACCTGCCTTGACCGTGAGGGTAATATTTACGGAACAGATAAAAGCGTTTGGTTCCAGGGCAGAGCCTTATGGGTTTTCAGTAAGGCATATAACCTTATAGATAAAAACGAAGAATATCTTAAAGCCGCAAAGACTATTTATTCTTTCTTACCAAAATGCACCGATACTGACGGAAGAATGTTCTTCACTGTAACTGCAGACGGCAGAGAGCTTCAGAAAAGAAGATATTATTTCTCCGAAACCTTTGCTGCAATCGGTTGTGCTGAGCTTTATAAAGCAACAGGGGATAAAGCTGTTCTTGAAAGTGCAGAAATGTATTTCAATGTGGCTTATGAATGCTTTACAGGTGTTCGTAAGAATCAGCCTAAAATCAACCCTGCAAATATTGATTCAAAAGCACTTTCTCCCGTTATGATTATGCTTTCAACTGCTCAGGTTCTCAGAAGTATCGACGGTCTTTGGGATAAATATAATCCTCTTTGCAAGGAATGCCTTGATGAAATTCTCCACGGCGGTTATCTTACCGAAAAAGCTCTTCTTGAAAGCGTTACAAAGGCAGGGGAGTTTATTGATAGTCCCAACGGCAGAATTGTTAACCCCGGTCATTCTCTTGAGGCTGCCTGGTTTATTATGGCTGAGGGTCTTGTAACAGGTAACAAAGAAGCAGTAAATGTTGCGAAAAATATTATTGATATAACATTACCCTTGGGTATTGATAAAAAGAATGGCGGTATTATTGCGTTTACTGATTTAGAGGGCAAACCGCCTGTTCAGCTTGAGTGGGATATGAAGCTTTGGTGGCCTCAGTGCGAAGCTATGATTGCACTTCGCCTTGCTTACTTGCAGTTCAAGGACGAAAAATATAATGCTTTGTATGAAGAAATTAAAGAGTATTGTGAAAAATATTTCTGCGATGATGAATGTGGCGAATGGTACGGATACCTTCATTATGACAATACTGTTTCCACAACCTTAAAGGGTAATATTTTCAAAGGTCCTTTCCATATTCCGCGTCTTTATATGATTATGGCATCTATGGATGAAACAAACGGTATTACCGAATATATGAAATAAGGATTTCTTATGGAATTGAAAATATATAATAAGCTTTGTTTTTATAAAGATTATGAAGAATTTAATAAAGCGTGTTTTCATCGCTTAACCAATTACCATTGGGAAAGTGACCCGCCATACAGACCCAATACATATTTTAAAATGGGTGTTGTTAGTGGAGATTTGGTTGCAAGTCTTCAATGCTATGAAGAAAATCCGAGAGCAGTTTTTGAAAATCGTGATGACCCTATCTATAGAGATAGCTGCCTTGAGTTTTTCGTTGCACCTATTGAAGATAGGGAAGAATATGTTAATGTAGAAATGAATTCAAAGGGCGTATTTCTTTGCGAATTCGGTAAAGGTAAATATGACAGAGTTTTCGTAAGTTCATTAATTGAAAGCTCACCAATAGTTGAAGCCTTTAATGGCGAAGATATGAATGGTGCTTTCTGGGGCGTTACAGTTAAGCTAACAAAAGATTTTCTTTCTGAACTCTATAAAATTCCGAAAGAAAACATTGATTATTCAACCGTTAAAGCTAATTTCTATAAATGCGGTGATGATTGCGAAATTCAGCATTATTTAGCATTTTCGCCCGTTACAACCTTGCCACCGGGATTTCATAACCCCGAGTGCTTTTCAGTATTTAAAAAATGAGGTATTTTAGTTTATGAGTATGATAGTTGAAACAAATTTACTTGAAATTATTAAAGCATTTCCCGAATTTGGTAAATATATTGGTTATAAACCTGTGTCCGAGGGGCATATAAATGATACATATATAGTTGAATATGAAATGGAGGATGGCTCTGTTTCACGCTATCTTTTGCAGAGAATTAACGTTAATGTTTTCAAAAAGCCTGTTGAGCTTATGGAAAATGTTTGCGGTGTGACATCATTTTTGCGAGATAAAATCAAAGAAAATGGTGGCGACCCTACAAGAGAAACCTTGACAGTTTATCCTGCAAAGGACGGCAAAAACTATTATATGGCAGATGATGGCGGTTGCTGGAGAGTTTATAATTTTGTTGATAACACATTCACTATTAATGAATTAACTTCAGCTGAGGATTTTAAAAATGCTGCTCTTTCATTTGGTAATTTCGCAAAGCTTCTTGCAGATTATCCCATTGAAACTCTTCATGATACAATTCCAAATTTCCACAATACACCATCTCGTTTCAATGATTTTAAAAATGCAGTTGAAGAGAATGCTTCGGGCAGAAAAGATAACGCTCTTCCCGAAATTGAATTTGTATTTGCGAGAGAAAAGGATTGCTCTGTTATTACCGATTTACTCGGTACTGATAAAGTTCCGTTAAAGGTAACTCATAACGATACAAAGCTTAATAATGTTCTTTTCGACAAAGAAACAAAGAAAGGTCTTTGCGTTGTTGACCTTGATACAGTTATGCCCGGTTCTGCACTTTATGATTTTGGTGACAGCATCCGTTTTGGCGCTAATACTGCCGCAGAGGACGAAAAAGACTTATCAAAGGTTTCTCTCAGTCTCCCATATTTCAGAGCCTATGTTGAAGGCTTCCTTGAAGCAGCAGGGGAAAGTCTTACAGAAACTGAAATTGAGTTGTTACCCTTTGCTGCAAAGCTTCTCACATTTGAGTGTGGTATGAGGTTTTTGGGTGACTATATCAACGGCGATGTTTATTTCAAAATTGAATACCCTGAGCATAACCTTGTGAGAGCAAGAACTCAGTTTAAATTGGTTGAAGATATTGAGGCAAAATATGATGAAATGATGGCGATTGTTGCCGAAATAAAAAACTCAAAAAATTAAAAAAACTTTGAAAAAAGTGTTGACAAATACATTGAAATAGTGTATAGTATCTAACGTTGCGAGTGAGCAACGGCATGGGAGCATAGCTCAGCTGGGAGAGCATCTGCCTTACAAGCAGAGGGTCATAGGTTCGAGCCCTATTGTTCCCACCAAGAGGTGGCCCGGTAGTTCAGTTGGTTAGAACGCTAGCCTGTCACGCTAGAGGTCGACGGTTC
>JAZQJD010000025.1:0-71538 GCA_045541435.1 Acutalibacteraceae bacterium | reverse complement strand
GGAGGGTCTTGACCCTCCCGAAAATTGTTGTATGGGTTTGCTGTGGCGGTACGGTCAAGACCGTACCCTACATTGTGTATCAGTAATACTACATTATTATCTATGTGCTATTATAAGTGTTTACAATGATTTGCTGTTGTGGTAGTATTAACATAATTTGTTATAATTAATATATTGGCAGAAAGGAAATAATTATGACCCAAGAACAATATCTCAAAAATTTATCAGTTCCGCAGGGAAAAGTTGATGTTATATTAGATACTGATGCATACAACGAGATTGACGATCAGTTTGCTATCGGTTATATGCTGAAATCTTCAGATAAGCTTTGTGTCAAAGGCATTTGTGCCGCACCTTTTTTGAATACAAGGTCTGAAACTGCTGCTGAAGGTATGCATAAGAGCTATGATGAAATTATAAAATTACTGCAATTAACAAAACGAGAAGATTTGCTGTCAGTTGTTTTTAAAGGTTCAGAAAGCTTCTTGAAAGATGAAACAACACCAATAGAATCTCGGGCAGCAGATTTTATGGCAAATCTGGCTAACAAATATTCGCCGAAAAATCCTCTTTATATTGTGGCTATCGGAGCTATTACCAATGTTGCATCGGCTATATTGAAAAATCCCTCCATGAAAGAGAATTGTGTGGTGGTCTGGCTTGGCGGTCACGCAACTTGGGAACATTTTGGCGCAACTGAATTCAATATGAAGCAGGATATTGCTGCAGCAAGAGTGGTTCTGGGTTGCGGAATACCGGTGGTGCAGCTACCCTGCAAAGGCGTTGTTGACCGGTTTGCAACCTCAAAATATGAACTTCAACATTGGCTCAAAGGTAAGAATCAGCTGTGCGATTATTTGTATGAAAACACAGTAGAGGAAGCTGATTCTTATGCAAAGGGAAAGCCCTGGACCAGAGTTATATGGGATGTTACTGCAGTTGCCTGGCTTTTAAATGATAATAACAGATTTATGTATGCAAAATTAATTCCAAGTCCTGTTCCGGAATATGACGGCAAATATAGTTATAACGAAAACAGATATTTTATAAAATTTGTTTGTGATATCAATCGAGATGCATTGTTCGAGGATTTGTTCAGAGTGTTAGGGGAATAAAATTATCAATGATGCTTTAATTATACAGAATATCAATAAGAGAAGATGCCA
Organism: Acutalibacteraceae bacterium; assembly: GCA_045541435.1. Lineage (GTDB taxonomy): Bacteria > Bacillota > Clostridia > Oscillospirales > Acutalibacteraceae > DTU089. The sequence goes on along the minus strand of JAZQJD010000025.1, from coordinate 70,372 downwards.
ACCGGTGTCTTTTCTTTTTTTACAGAAATATTACAATATTATCTCAATCCTGTTATAAAACTTTACATAGCTTTTCTGTTATGTTAGCATTATGTCGCCAAAATATTTAAAACATTAATACAGAGGTGACAAAAATGAAAAAACATATTAAAAGATTACCTTTATACATACCATTAGCAATAGTTTTAGTGTTCCTTGTTGTGTGGGGAGGGTCGCTTCTTAAATGCGAGGTTCTTACCAATAAATACTACGATGAACTTGAATATGCACATACCGAAAACACAATGATTGGTAAAATTGAATCTTTTAAGGTTTTAGAGTGTGACGGCAAAACTGCCGAGGTTTATTATGTTTGTGATAATAATACTGTGGGAAATGTTTTAAAATATCAAAAGGCTAACGGTGAATGGCAAGAAACAGGCTGGAATACTATCTGGTCGAAGCAGGGCAGTGCAGACGAAATGATTTGGCCTTATTGGTATCATAGATTAATTTATGTGAGGCTTTAATTATAAACATAAAACAAACGACACTTATCGTAATTGATAGGTGTCGTTTAACTTTATTCTTCGTTTTCAATAGCTTCCAAAAGTGCAGCCTTAATTACCAATAACATAAATTCAATAAAATTGGTAGATTCACCCTCGTCGTTTGAAGCATTTATTGCATCATAATAATCACTTTGGTTTTCGTGAATAATTGATTCAACGGGAAGCCATGCGAAAAGGGGATTCCATTTTGAAAGAAGAAGTGTGTGCCATAATCTTCCCAGCCTGCCGTTGCCGTCTGCAAAGGGGTGAATAAGCTCAAATTCATAGTGGAAAACGCAACTGCTGATAAGGGGATGAACATCGGCAGTTTTTGCCCAATTAAGTAAATTCTCAATAAGTTCTGGAACATATTGAGGTAATGTACCAAAATGTAAAATGTTGCCTTCATTATCAACAACCCCGACCTGACCTGAACGAAACATTCCACTTTCTGCAACAAGCTCTCTTGTTAAAACGCCGTGTGCGGTTAATAAATCTTCAACTGAATACGGGTCAAGCTCGTCTAATCGCTCATAAATCTCATAAGCGTTTTTTACCTCTGCAATATCTTTAGGCGGAGCAAGAACGTGTTTGCCGTTTATAACAGCAGTAACCTGGTTAATGGTTAGTGAGTTTTGTTCAATGGCGAGAGAGCCTTGAATGGTTTTTATTCGATTGGTTCTTCTTAAAGTGGGGTTCGAAGATAATCCGTTTATTGATGTAAGCTTATCTGAAAGTTCTGTGATTTCAGCCACATAACTCAAAATTTTTTCTGTGATTTTAAAAGGTGGTTTGTTCATACAATTACCTTTCTTTCTGTTATTGCTGTAATTATATCAAAAAGAACAACATAAATCAATAATTCCTTTCATAGTTACCTGTTACAAAACTTTTTTATCAAACAAAATTCTTTATTTTTATATAAATTATCTATTTACAAACTAAAACTCTGTGATAAAATGGTATGTGGAATTATTTACCTACGGAGGTATTATTATGGATAAAATTAAGTTCGGTATATTTGGTTTAGGTCGCGGTAGCGGTTTCTATGACGGTGTTTCTGCCAACAACGGTGAGGTTGTTGCAGTTTGCGATTTCGATGAGAAAAAGCTCGCTAAAGCAAAAGCAGATCATCCCGATGTTACTACATATACTGATTTCGATGAATTTATAAATCACGAGGGATTAGAAGCAGTTTTCCTTTGCAACTATTTCCACGAGCATACTCCCTATGCTATTAAAGCATTGGAGAAAAATATTCACGTTTTAAGTGAATGTACCTCTAATATTTCAATGGGGGAGGGTGTTCAGCTTGTAAGAGCGGTTGAAAAAAGCGACGCTTTCTATATGATTGCTGAAAACTATCCCTTTATGAAATTTAACCAGGAAATGCGTAAGGTTTATCAGTCCGGTGTTCTCGGTAAGGCTTTGTTCTGCGAGGGTGAATATAACCACCCCATTATTTCTCAAAAGGAAATTGCGCATTATTGCCCCACCTCAAAGCATTGGAGATACCATATTCCCAGAATTTATTATATTACTCACTCTCTCGGACCGCTTATGTATATCACAGGTGCATTCCCCAAGAGAGTTACTGCAATGCCCGTATTCGGACCCCTTAATGAAGAAAACGGTGGTGGCGACCTTTACTGGAGATTGCCCGACAGAAGTGCAGTTGTTACCTGCCTTAACGATGATGATTCCGTTTTCCGTGTAACAGGTTGGTCCCATTTCGGTGGTCACGCCAATACATACCGTGTTTGCGGTGAATTAGGTCAGATTGAAAATCTTCGTGCAGAGGATGGCAAGGTTCTTCTTTCCTTTAATGAACAGCACACTCCCGAGGGTATGGAGAGAGTTACTGCTTATGAAGCAGACTTCGAACCCGATGCCAAGGAAGCTGCAGAAAAAGCTGGTCACGGCGGTGGCGATTTCTTCATTGTAAGAGAATTCTTCAACTCCATCAGAGAAAACAGGAAGCCCGTAATGGACGAATATTTCGCAACAACAATGGCTTCCGTTGCTATCCTCGGCCACAGAAGTGCTATGGAATACGGCAAGCCCTATGATATTCCGGATTTCCGTAAGGAAGAGGACAGAAAGCTCTGGGAAAACGATTTCCTTACTCCTTGCTTCGATTCAAAGGGCAATCCTCCCACAATAGCTAATACCGAAAGAGCTGAATATCTTCCTACAGAAGAGTCTATGAAGGCTTATGATGATGCGGTTGCAGCTTACAGAGCAGCTCATCCCGACGAGGATTAATATGGATTGGGAAAAATTGTTATATGCCCCTGACGAAAAGCCTCTCGACAGGTTAGTAGAAGGGTATAGCTATACATCAATTTTCAGGACTATCGCTTTTATTGGCGATAGTCTTTCCTCAGGTGAATTTGAAGCCCGTGATGAGAAGGAAAATAAATCCTATCACGATATGTTCGATTATTCTTGGGGGCAGTTTATCGCAAGAAAAAACGGACTTAAGGCCTATAATTTCTCCCGAGGGGGAATGACTGCAAGAGAATACCTTGATTCCTTTGCAGAGCAGAATGGCTTCTGGGACGAAGATAAAAGATGTCAAGCTTATGTTATTGCTTTAGGTGTAAACGATGTTTATAACGGTGGCTTAGAGGTTGGCGGAATTGAAGATATTGACCCTAACGATTACCGCAATAACAAGCCTACATTTATCGGAAACTATGCGCAGATTATCAGCCGATATAAAGAAATCAGTCCCGATGCAAAGTTCTTTTTTGTAACCTTTCCTAATGACGATGTTCGCGGAACAGAGGAGCAAACAAGGGATACCATAAAAGCTCTCTATGATTTAACAAAGGTTTTCTCTGATTCCTATGTTATTGACCTTTATAAATACGGTCCCGTTTATGATGAACGCTTTAGGGAGAAATTTTACCTTTATGGTCATATGAATCCGATGGGTTATATTTTTACTGCAAATTTGGTTGATTCGTATATTGATTACATTATTCGTAAAAATCCCGAGGATTTTAAAAATATAGCATTTATTAATTCAGATATAAAGTATAGCTTTTATTAATCCGTTTCAGAAAGAAGTTAAAAAATGTCTTTATCTGTCGTTTCAGAAAAAATTATCAGATTTATTAAAAAGAATACTGTGACCGTGGTTGCTTTTGTAGCCGCGGTCATTACCTGTTTTTTTGTGCCTTTTGATAAAGAATATTTAGGCTATTTTGATTTCAAAACTTTAACCTGTCTTTTCTGTGTTCTGGCGGTAGTTTGTGCTTTAAGAAATATCCGTTTCTTTTATACTTTAGCAAAAGCAATAGTGCAGGTTTTCAAAAATGCCCGTTTAAGTGTTCTTGCATTGGTATATATAACCTTTATCGGTTCAATGCTTATTGCAAACGATATGGCACTTTTAACGTTTTTGCCCTTAGGCTATTATGTTCTTCGTAAGACGAGAAAAGAAAAATATATGGCATTCACCTTTGTAATTCAGAATATTGCAGCAAATTTAGGCGGAATGCTCACACCCTTCGGAAACCCTCAGAACCTTTACCTTTACTCAAAATTCAATATAGATAATCTTGATTTCGTGAAAATAATGGCACCGCCATTTATTCTTGCAATTACCTTGATAACAATATGTTGCATTGTTTTTATTAAACCCGAACCTCTTGAAATCAAAGAAGCCTACACCAAGTTACCGCCTTTGAGAGTTGCGTTGTATCTTGTTCTTTTTGCATTGGCAATAGCCATTGTTTTCAGGGGAATACCTTATTGGATTGGTCTTATTATAATTCCTGTTGTGCTTCTTTTTGCCGACAGAAGCGCATTGAAAAAGGTTGACTATCCCTTGCTTTTAACCTTTGTATTCTTTTTCATTTTTGCAGGAAATATGGCGAGAATTGATGTTGTCAGAGAATTTTTCTCATTCCTTTTGGAAAAGAATACTCTTTTAGTCAGTATTCTTTCCTGCCAATTCATAAGTAATGTCCCATCTGCGATTTTGTTATCTCAATTTACAGAGAATTATAAGGATTTATTGGTTGGTGTAAACATCGGTGGTGTTGGAACCTTGATTTCTTCACTTGCAAGTCTTATAACATTCAGAGAATATACCAAACGGAATCCTATGATGACAGGGCATTTTATGAAGCATTTTACTATTCTTAACCTTTTGTTCCTCGTTGTGCTTACAGGATTTATGTTGGTTTTAAATGCAATATGAAAAAACCACTCTGCTGATTATTTTATCAACAGAGTGGTTTTTATCATAAGTTCTGTTCTCTTTTAAGCCTTTCCTTTGCTTCTTCTATTGTTTCTCCATAACGAGTTAAGAATTGGTCAACAAATTTATCCTCTATTTTTGTGTAGCCTCCGACAACACCGTCTTCGATTTTTTTATAACCGTCAACAACACCCTTTTCAATTTTCTTGTAGCTGTCAACTACCTTTTCTGCTATTTTTTCATTAGCTTTTACTATTTTTGATTTTGCCATTTGTTTTACCTCCGATTAATATTATTCCTAATATGAAAACACCGATATAAACTGCGGTTCCTGTGCAAATATTGAGAATTTGTATTTCATTTTCTGCCATACCGCCGAATGATACAAGCATCGAGCGTTGCAAAGCGAAAATGGAAACTAATGCATCTGCAAAGGAAATATATCGCAAGGTTTTTATAGTTGATGAATCATTTTTTCTTGCTTTAATAAGATTTATTATTGCAAGAGTGATTTTTGTGAATGAATAGGTTGCTATTGTTATCATCAGAATTTCTTTGTATTTAATACCTCTTTCGCTTTCAACCGCAAGGTATGCAGTGCCTGCGAGAACAACAGATAAAAATATCAATAAAAATCCTGTGAATCGCATTATGAATTTGTTTGAAGAAACTTCATTTTTATTCTTTGTGTTGAAAATTAAAACACCGAATCTTGTTACACCTAAAATTATGTAATAAGCACAAAGAGTGATAAGCCACCAGTTATATGATGAAAAGCCAATTATTCCGTTATAAATTCCGTATGCAAGGTTAAAACCAAGACTTAATATTGCTATTTTAAAAACATGGTTATCTTTCATTTCAAGCCTTTAATAATGGGTATGAGAGAAAGAAGCATAATTATTCCGACAACACCGATTATAGTGCCGAGAATGAAATTTTCCCATACGAGACATAAACACATTCCTGCACCGAGAATAAGTGCACCCAAAATACTAAAAATAGAAATCATAACAGTTTTTTTATTGAGCTTTATAGGTGGCTTTTTCTCCATTTTTCGCCATACCATAATTGTAATTAAAGCAAGAATTAAACCGATTGTACCGACAACAATACCTTCTTTAAAAAGCTTCCATTGAGGGAGAAGTGCCATACACATTCCCAGAGCAAACGAAACACCACTTACTGTTCCTAAAATCAACGCAACAAAACTGCTTTTTTTCAAAAAAATCATCCTTTCTTTCTTGCTGTTGGAAAAATCTTTAAACCAACACTTGTCTTTTTATTACAACTAAAGTATAATGTTTTTGAAATCTGAAAACAATCATCAATTTCTGAACAAGTGTTGGAATAATGAAAGGTGTTTTATGAATACTAAAAATAATAAAAGGCGAAGAGAGTCAGTTGGAAAAATAGAAAAAGCCTTTGTTGAAATGCTTCAGAGTAAGGAGCTTAAAGAAATAACAGTTTCTGATATATGCAAGGTGACAGGTCTTAACAGAAGTACATTTTACGCTAATTTTTTAGATGTTTATGACCTTGCAGATAAGGTTCGTGAAAATTTAGAGAATGATTTTAATCAATATTTTTCAAACGAAGAAAAATCCAATGAACCAAACAGTGCTTTAAAGATGTTCAGGCATATAAAAGATAATCAGATTTTTTATAAAACATATTTTAAATTGGGGTATGATGAAAAGCATCAGGTTGTGGTTTATGATGTGAATAGAGCTCAAAAAGATTTTGATAATAAATATATTGATTATCACATCACCTTTTTTAAAAACGGAATAAATGCTATTATAAAGATGTGGCTTGAAAACGGGTGCAATGAATCTCCCGAGGAAATGGCAGAAATAATAAAACAAGAATACAGAGGAAGAGAGTAAGAGGTGTTATATATGAAAATAGCTTTTTTTGATGCAAAACCTTACGATAAACCGTCCTTTGAAAAATACGGTCAGGAAAAGGGTATTAAGTTCAAATATTTTGAAACAAAGCTTAATGAAGATACTGTTGATTTGGCAAAAGGCTTTGACGGTGTTTGTGCATTTGTTAATGATACAATAAATGATGTTGTAATAGATAAGCTTAATGAAATGGGAGTAAATGTTTTAGCTCTCAGATGTGCCGGCTTTAATAATGTTGATATGAGGCATGCTTTCGGAAAGCTCCACGTGTTAAGAGTTCCCGCATATTCGCCCTATGCCGTTGCAGAGCATACAATGGCACTCCTTTTAACCTCAATCCGCAGAATCCATAAAGCATATATCCGTTCAAGAGATTATAATTTCAGCCTTGCAAACCTTACAGGCTTTGATTTGCACGGAAAAACAGTTGGTGTTATCGGAACAGGGCGAATAGGCAGAGTTTTTATTGATATTTGCCGTGGTTTTGGTATGAGAGTTTTAGCCTATGATAAGTTTAAAGCAAATGACCTTGACAATGGTGACACAGTAAGATATGTTGAGCTTGACGAGTTGTTCCGAAACAGTGATATCATATCTCTTCATTGTCCTTTAACAGATGAAACGAATCATATTATTGATGGAAATGCTCTTGAAAAATGCAAAAAAGGTGTTGTTATTCTCAATACCTCAAGAGGCGGTCTTGTGGATGCAGAAGCACTTCTTGCAGGAATTAAGTCAAGAAAGGTCGGTGCGGCTTGTCTTGATGTTTACGAAGAAGAATCCGATATCTTTTTCGAGGATAATTCGGGTCATATTATGGAAGACGATACTCTTGCAAGGCTTATTTCAATGCCCAATGTTATTGTTACATCCCATCAGGCGTTTTTAACTGAAGAAGCTCTTGAAAACATTGCGGAAACAACCGTTAATAACCTTGTAAGCTTTTTTGAAACCAACCAATGTGAAAATGAGCTTTGTTACCGGGGCGGTAATACTCACGACTGTAAGGACGGAAAGTGTTTTTAAGGTAGGTAAAGTATATGGAAAAGCTTTTTAAAGAAAAGGGTATTTCTTACACTGTTGATGAATGGTACGGTTTTAAGGAAATTGATTTTGATTTTTACGGACGAGAAGCCCTTATCATTTGCCCCGAAAAAGCTATAGAAGGCAATAAGTGGCTACTTAAAACAGAATATTTCGGTGCATTCCCCGAGTTTGAAATTGAAATGCTAAAAAGAGGTTATTACCTTGCTCATTTTGATACTAAAACCCGTTGGAATTGTGAAGAAGATAATAAATTAAGACCGCTCTTCTGTAAGTTTTTAACAGAAAATTTTGCTTTTAACAAAAAATGCGTTCCTGTTGGAATGAGCTGTGGGGGGATGCAGGCAGTATATTTTGCTGCAAATAATCCCGAATGTGTTGCAGTTGCCTATATTGATGCACCTGTAATGAATTTTTTAAGTTGTCCTTATTCTTTGGGCAATGGCCACATTGACAGTCAGAAAGAATTTGAAGAGGCAACGGGCTTTACTTTGGTTGATATGATAAACTATCGAAATCACCCCGTTGACAATATTCCAAAGCTCCTTGAAAATAACATTCCCGTTGCCCTTATATGTGGCGATAGTGATACTGTTGTTCCTTATAAAGAGAACGGAAAGTTCCTTTCAGATTACTATAAAGAAAATGGAGGGATTCTTTTTGAAATTCTCAAAGAAGGGTGCGACCACCATCCCCATGGTTTGGAAGATAATACCCCCTTAATTGAATTTATTGAGAAATACTATTGATATAACAATGAAAGAAGGAAGAAAGAGCGTTAACTCTCTCTTCCTTTTTTATAATCTTTTGGTGTTACACCAATACATTTTTTAAATACTGTTGAAAAATACAATGGATCTGAAAATCCCGACAAAACCGCAACGTTTTTGACTGAATCTAAGCCGTGGTCAAAAAGTGAAACGGCATATTTGATTCTTAAATCTCTTAAATATTCCGAGTAGGTAACACCTGTTTTTTCTTTGAAAATATGAGAAAGGTATTTTACATTGTAACCTAACTTTTCTGCAACAAAACTAATTGAAAAATCAATTTCTTTGAAATGTTCCTCTGAAAGTTCAATAATTTTATTAACGAGAGGATTTCCTTTAGGTGCACTGACTGAAAGCCTTGAAAATGTGTAGAGTAAAATGCTTTCGGAAGAGAGGTCAATGTTTTCTGCGGAAGCTCTTGAAAGGCTTTCGTGCCAGAAGGGAATCAAACCATCAAAGCCTGAAAATTTTCTGTTACCATCAATTATTCCGAAACGTCTGAATAGTTCGTTCGAACGTGTTCCGTAAAAATCTATGTACATATATTCACACTTGTTTGTGCTCTCAGCAAAAATTTTTTCATCCTTGAAAACAAAAATCAAATCCCCTGTTTGAAAAGGGAATGTTTTTGAATTAATAACAAAAACACCATCACCTTTGGAAATAAGGTAAACCCTGTTTTCTTCCAATGTAATGAATCTTTTCATAATTTCTTCATCCGACTCTAAAATGAAACGACGAGTCCACAACGAGCTTGAAATAAGCGGTGTTGAAAATTTACATATATTTTTGTTTGCCATACTAAACCTCGTTTTTTTCAATTTAATATAGAGTACAACATAAATCTTGTGAAATCAATACAAAACAAACTTAATTTAATAAAATTATGGAATTTATCTATTGTTTAAAAATGCTTTATTTGATAAACTAAAAATGTTAGATTATCTCGCTTTGGGAGGTAAAACTATGAAAAATATAAAAATCGGTATATTGGGTGCAGGCAGAGGAATTGACATTGCACAGAATTTAATGCTTCTTGACTGTGAAATTGTTGCTCTTTGTGATTTTAACGAAAAAAGACTTAAGGAAGGTCTTAAAAATCTTGGTAAAGATGTTAAGGCTTTTGCAAGCTTTGATGATTTTATAGAAACCGAAATGGATGCGGTTGTTCTTGCAAACTATTTCCATGAACATACTCCATTTGCAATAAAATGCTTTGAAAAGGGGATTCACGTTTTCTGCGAATGTATCAGTAACAGCACAATGGCAGAGGGTGTTGAGCTTATAAGAGCTTATGAAAAAAGCAAATCAATTTTTATGCTGGCAGAAAACTACCCGCAGATGATTTTTAACAGAGAAATGAAAAAAGTCTGTGATGGTGGAACTCTTGGTAAAATTCTTTATGCAGAGGGCGAATATAATCATCCGCTTAATCCAAACGATTATGATTTCTATAAAGGTTATGTATATTTCCCTGAGCATTGGAGAAATTATTTGCCCCGTTCATATTATGTGACTCATTCTTTAGCGCCTCTTATGTGGTCAACAGGCGCAACACCCAAAAAGGTTTCTGCTTTTGGCGTTTTCTCCCCTATGGAAGAATACGGAACAACCCGATATGTAGGTGACAGTGCAACCATTATGATGACACGGAATGATGATGGCTCTGTTTTCAAATTTACAGGCTGTGGTGCATTTGGTGCTCACCATAATGCATACCGTATCTGCGGAAAAAACGGACAGATTGAAAATCTTCGTGGTATGGGAAGCAAGGTAATGCTTCGTTACAACGATTGGTCAATTCCCGAGGGTAAAGAGGAAGTAAACCTATATGAGCCCACCTGGAATGATAAGGATGAAGCTTTCATAAATCAAGCAGGTCACGGCGGTGGCGATTACATAGTTGCGAGAATGTTCCTTGAATGTATTAAAGAGGGTAAACAACCTGAACATCCTTACGATATTTTTTCTGCGGTAACAATGTCATCTGTTGCAATTCTTGGTCATCGTTCAATGCTTGAAAATGGTAAAACCTATGATATTCCCGATTTTAAAAGGGAAGAATGTCGCAAGGAATATGAAAATGACAGACTGACACCATTCTATTATACAGACGGCAGAGAACCCAATATGCCTTGTTGCTCTGTAACGGATTATAAACCAACCGAAGAGCAAATAGAAAAATATTTTGAAATCTTAGGGTGAAAGGAAGTGAGGCAAAGATGAAAACAAAAGCACCTGTTGATGCAGAAAAACAGATAGCCTTAAGTAATCATATTTTTGCCCATTCCTTTGCTGTACTTTTTGGCTTTTTGGGAGCCTCATTTGGTTTAGCGATAGATGAAATTATTTTTGCTGTATTTGGTGTTTTGATTATATTGATTTTCATTTTTCTTTTACTTATTTCACCAACTCATTATATTTTCTCAAATGAAAGTGTAGTGATTTGCCACCCCTTTAAACGCAGGGAAACAATATATTGGGAAGATATTCGCAGTATAAATAAATACGGCAGTTGGTTTTACCATAACACAAGCGGACTTACCCACTATAAAATCTATTATCGCCACGAAAAAGAAGTGCTTTTCTTGAATGGCGAAATCTGCAGAAGCAGAAAGACGAAAAAACTTTTACAAAAATATTACAAAGGAAATGTAGAATAAAAATGCTTTATTACATACTTGTTTTCGGTGCAACAATTTTATTTGCTCTGCAGTTTTTATTTAATCAAAGGTTTGAAGAGAGCAGGGGAAGTGATTTAAAATCCGCTTTGGAATTCACTCTCTATAAAAGCATTGTGATTGTTGTTATGATGCTTTTAATAAGCGGATTTAAAATTATTGTAACTCCGTTCAGCGTGGTATTGGCAACTGTTTATGCTGTTGCCTGTATACTGATGACTTATTTCAGCTTGAAAGCCTTTACAATAGCAAACCTTTCGGTTTACTCCGTTTTCTCAATGCTCGGCGGTATGCTTCTTCCGTTCCTTTTAGGCGTAGGCTTCTATGATGAAAAGCTGACAATTTTTAAGGTTATTTGTTGCGGTTTAATAGTTGTTTCAGTTCTTCTTAACCTTAAAGGCGGAAAGCAAAGTAAAAAAGCCTTTTTATACTATATGGCAGTATTTGTGCTTAACGGCGGAGTTGGTGTGATTTCAAAAATTCATCAATCCTCCGAAATAGCTCATACAGATAGCACAGGCTTTATGTTTCTTTCTTCTTTAGTTAGCATCATAATCAGCGGAATATGGCTTCTTATTAAGTATAAGAAAATTCCCGTAGTAAAGGGTAAATCACTTTTATTTGCAGGTGGTTACGGTATTTTCAATGGTGTTGGTAACTGGTTCTTGCTTATTTCTCTTATTCATTTACCTGCTTCTGTTCAGTATCCGTTGGTAACCGGGGGCGTAATGGTTTTCTCGACTGTTATCAGTGCAATAAGAAAAGAAAAATTAACTAAATCAGACTATATTGCCGCTGTAATTTCTTTTGTTGCCTCAGTTCTTATGGCCTTTTAGTATTGAAGATTCTTATAAAATATGATAATATTAAGAAGATGAGGTGTTTTTATGAAAGAAAATAAAAAATCAACCGGTAAGATGATATTATCAATTTTCTTGGTGATAATTATCGGTATCGGTGTTGTCGGAACGATTATCGGTATTAAAACTGCAATCAAAGAGAAAAAATATGCTGATAGCATCAATAATATAACGACCGAAGAAATAAAACTAAGCAAAAAGGAAAAAGAGTTCTCTACCAAAAACTTCAGTATTACTTTAACTGAAGATTTTGAAATATATGAAGAAAGTGCTCTTGAAATCGGTTGTGTCGCAAAGGGTATAGAGGTATTTGTTTTCGAAGAGGCTTTTGAGGCCGGTTCAAAGGAATTAAAATTGACTGCTATGGAGTACGCTAAGAGTATTGCTGATGGTTCTGGGGGCAGTGTCAAAATCAGTGAACATAATGGTGTGCCGTTAGTTGAATATGTATACCAAGGCGAGAATGATGAAATGGTAAAAAACTATAAGGTGTTTTGCTATAAGGGTGAGGACCGTTTCTGGATGGTTCATTTTATAACCGAAAGTGACTATTCTTTATTTTATAAGCCTTATATTTTTGAGTGGATTAAAACCATTGAGGCAAAATAAAATTTTTATACTAAAGCACCTAATAATTATATAAAAAATACCCGTTCTTTGTTGTTAATTATGATTGACAATAAAGAACGGGTGTGTTATATTATTGACAACCGATAGAGGTGCATTTTGTTAAGAGTAACCGTAGCCTAAAAGGTTTACCAAAACTGTTGCGGTGAAAGGAGCAAGGTGCCGAAGTCAGCTTACGGTAAAAAGCTGGTCTGGCAGTACGGAATAATATCTTTACTGTTGTCACCATTTTGGTGGAGAGCTATCTTACATAATATTATACTCTTTTTATTGGAGTATTTATTTTTGTGTGGGTAGTTGCTTTTCGGCAACTATTATTTTTTTGTGAGGTAAAAATTATGAAAAACACAGTTTTCACAGGTGTTGCAACAGCCCTGGTAACCCCCTTAAACGCAAACGGCGTAGATTACGAAGCATTCGGCAGACTCATTGACTGGCAGATTGAAGAGGGTATTAATGCTCTTGTAATCGCAGGTACAACAGGTGAGGGTTCAACTCTTACCGATGAAGAGCACAGAGAAGTTCTTCGTTTTTCAGTTGAAAAGGTTGCAGGCAGAGTTCCTGTTATTGCAGGAACAGGCTCAAATGATACTGCTTATGCTATCGACCTTACCAAATTCGCTTGTGAAATTGGTTGCGATGCAATGCTTCTTGTTACACCTTATTATAATAAAGCAACTCAGAAAGGTCTTATTGAATCCTTCAGAGCAATAGCAGATGCTTCAACAAAGCCCTGCATTCTTTATAATGTTCCCTCAAGAACAGGCTGCAACCTTACTCCCGCATCCTGTGCAGTTCTTGCAGAGCATCCTAATATCGTTGGTATCAAGGAAGCTTCAGGTAATATTTCTCAGATTGCAGAAATTGCTGCTCTTACAAAAGGTGAATTTGATATTTATTCAGGTAACGATGACCAGATTGTTCCCCTTATGTCCTTAGGCGGAAAAGGTGTTATTTCAGTTCTTTCAAACATTCTTCCCAAGAAAACAGTTGAGATTTGCGATAAATTCTTTGCAGGAGATTTAGAGGGTAGCCGTGCTCTTCAGCTTGAAATGCTTCCTCTTATTAACTCTCTTTTCTGTGAGGTTAACCCCATTCCTGCAAAAGCTGCAGTTGCAGCTATCGGTTTCGGTGAGAATTATGTAAGACTTCCTCTTACAACAATGGAACCCGAAAACGAAGCAAAAATGCTTGAACTTATGAGAGAGCAGGGTTTAAATGTCTGATTAACTATAAGAGAGCAATAACTATGCCTCCCTGGCGAAGGGGTGCGTTTGTGAGCACTGCCGGTGGCAGATGAAGCGAACAATAAGCACTGGCACAATAAGGAGCAATGCGAGTGAATAACGAAGCAGTGTGACTATATTGTAACTGGAGGGGGCGAAACCAACTAACCACTTGTTTTAGTGTGGTGGAGGGTTCTAGTGCTGAAAGGCGCGTATAATTGAATTTCCGAAAAACTGAAAGAACCCAAAAAGGTGATTTAGTATGATAGCAGATAATTTAAAAGTAATAAATGAAACCTTATATTTCGGCGGCCACAGTACAGTTGACCTTGCCGAAAAATACGGCTCACCCATTTATGTAATGGATGAACAGAAGATAAGAGAAAACTGCCGTAAATATGTTAACTCGATGAAAACCTATTTCGGTGAAAATGCAAAGCCTTTTTATGCAAGTAAGGCTTGTAGCTTTAAAAGGATTTATAATATTGTAGAGAGCGAAGGTATGGGTGTTGATGTGGTTTCCGTTGGTGAAATCTATACCGCTTCAAAAGCAGGCTACAATATGAAAAATGTGTGCTTTCATTCAAACAGCAAAAATGATTATGATATTAATTTTGCTATGGACTGTGGCGTTGGTTGCTTCGTAGTTGATAATATTGAAGAGCTTGATGCAGTTGACCGCTTTGCAGGGGATAGAGGCATTAAGCAAAAAATCCTTTTCAGAGTTACTCCCGGTATTGATACTCATACTTATGAAGCGGTTAATACAGGTAAGGTCGATTCCAAATTCGGCTTCCCCATTGAAACCGGTGCTGCTATGGAGATTACAAAATATGCTCTCACTAAAGATAATGTTGACCTTGCAGGCTTCCATTGTCATGTAGGCTCACAGCTTTTTGAGTCCTCAGTTTTCATCCGTTCTGCAGAAATTATGCTTGAATTTATTGCAGAAGTGAAAAGCACCTTAGGCTATGAAGCAAAGGAGCTTGACCTTGGGGGTGGTTATGGTGTTCGTTACACCGAAAACGACCCAACAATAGATATTGAAGACAATATCAGACAGGTTGCGGAGTATTTTAAAAAGAAATGCAAAGAACTTAACATAAACGAACCTGCGGTTAGTATGGAGCCGGGCAGAAGCATTGTTGCAGATGCGGGTATCACTCTTTACAGAGTAGGTAATGTAAAGCGAATTGAGGGTTATAAAAACTATGTTGCCATTGACGGCGGTATGACCGATAACCCAAGATACGCCCTTTATGAGTCTGAATATACCGTAATTGCTGCAGATAAGGCAGAAGAGGAATGCAATTTCCTTTGTGACCTTGTTGGTAAATGCTGCGAAAGCGGAGATATTATTCAGCCTAAGGTAGTACTTCCGGAAAGCATTAAAAGGGGTGACCTTGTAGCAGTTCTCACAACAGGCGCATATAATTTCTCAATGGCTTCCAATTACAACAGAATTCCCCGTCTTCCCGTTATTATGGTAAACGGTGATGAAAGCTATGTTGCAGTAAAAGGCGAAACACTTGATGATATCATTAAAAACGACCTTTAAAACAATCAACCGATTAAGAAAATTTTGATTTTCTTAATCGGTTGTAATTTTTATACTTTTAAATTTTTTCCTATAACATAAATTCCGGTTAGCATCAGACTTATTGATAAACCCAGGAAAACTCCTGAAAAGAAATCGGTGAAATTCGTTCCGCCTAAAAGACGGGAAAGTACTAAAAATGTGACACCGAGAACAACAACCAGAAAGCCATAAATAGTTTTGTTTTGTTTTTCAAGGCTATGAACACGCCTTAATAAAAACATTATTCTCATATCTTCTGCATTTTCGGGTGTGTTGTCCTTTTCTTCACCGTCCATAAGCTCGGAAACCGTAATTCCCAATTCCTTGCAAAGTGGTTTAATTATGCTGTAATCGGGCATACAGTTACCGTTTTCCCATTTTGAAACGGTTTTGTTTGACACTCCTAATATTTCAGCCAATTGCATTTGAGTAAGATTTTTTTCTTTCCTTTTTTGTGCAATAAAATTACCGATTTGCTTTTGGTTCATTCTTCTTCCTCCTCAAAATCCCCATAATATGATATGTACTCTCTGAATAGTGATGGTATGGGTTGCAGATTTTCTTTAGTTTTCAAGGCTTCTTCTGAATCAACGCAACCAATGATTTGTTCAAGTAATATATTGAGTGTCGTGCTTTTGGAAGCACCATAATCAAATGATGCTTGAACATCATTATAACTTATAGTACAACGCCAATAGTCACTAATTCCCACAAAATACTCAATATCGTCTTCTGTTAGAGTAAGGACCTCGTCTATACGAGCTTCCATTACGTCGAGTTGTTGTTCGTTCAATTGGATTTCAGCTTGTTTGGTGTTATTGCCTGTTTGGTATTCTGCAAGGAGTCTGTTATCAGGTGTCAGAGCAAAAGTGTAGCGGTTTCCTGCATAACCACCAACCAGATTGAAGCTAATAATATATTCCTCATCTTCAATATTAAAATCAGGTTCTTTTTGGGCATTAAAAGCAGTACAGGATGTTAAAATTAGAATAACAGAACAAGCCAAGCAGAGTAATTTAATAAAAGTTTTTTTCATATTTCTACCTCCGATGATTTTACTTTAACTCTTTTAGGTGCTTTTTTACACCCATTAACAAGAGAATTTAGGTGGAATATGAGTATCTAAGACGATTATAGCATATATTTGCTGTTTGTTAAACGAAAAACTAATAGACACTTCATTTTGAACAAAGTAAAAATAGAAAAATAAAGTTGTGGTTTGTGGTGCCTGCCTTCGAAGGCGGGGGACCATCTTGAATATGTAAACCAATTGAACGATGTATTAAGCGTGTCAATTGTAAAACTATTGAATACAGTTTGGCGGAATGGTGGGTGGTTCTCTACGCGAGTCCTCGAGCGTAGTTGAAGCGTGAGCTTCAATTGTAATGCCCACGTAGGGTACAGGCTTGTCTGTACCGTTGAATTGCTTAACCGAGAACAACTGCTTTGTTAAAGTTCCACCTATGGTGGAATGTTGCTTTGCAACAAAGAACCTTCCGTCACGAAAAATCAAGATTTTTCGCGCCACCTTCCTTTGAAGGAAGGCTCAGAGCACAACAACTTTGTTCTTCTTGTTTTTCACCAAAAAAACAAACCGATTAAGAAAATCTGAATTTTCTTAATCGGTTGTAATTTTTTATTTCTTCTCCGCAATAAATGCCCTGAATAATGGCAGGCAGGCGCAGAAAAAGGCTTTGTAGCTTTCGCAATAGTTTCTGTCTTCCTTTGAGCGTTTGCAGCCACCCGCACGGCAGATGGGATAAAATCTGCATTTTTTACACTCTTCGGGAACTGCAATACTCTCTCTTAAAAATTCGATAGCCTTTTCACAATGGGCGAGGGTGTCAAAGCTTTCTGTTGGGGTGTTAATGTTGCCTAAAAGCCATTCATCCGTGCAGTAGAAGTCACAGGGGTAAATGTTACCGTTACCCTCAACAACAAACTGGTGCATACAGTGACCGCACATACCGCATTGTTCAGTAGGGTTGCCGAGATATAAATGTACAAGGTTGTCAAAATATCTTATACTTGTGTAATTTCCCTGAACATAGTCTTTAACATAAGCATTAAAGCCGTGAATCAAAAAGTGCTTGTACTGTTCAACAGTCATATAAAGCTCGCTTTCTGTTTTGTCACCAAAAGGACGAAGACAGGGTATGAACTGCAGATATCTGAAGCCTCGTTTTTTTAAATATCGAAGAATATCGTCAATATTATCAGCACATTTGCCTGTAAGAACAGTTAAGATATTAAATTGCACACCGATTTTTGTGAAAATATCAGCAGCTTTAATAATCTTATAAAAAGCATTTTGATTATTTGCATCGATTCTGAATGAGTTGTTGTCAAAATCACCGTCAAGGCTAAGACCTATAAGAAAATCCTTTTCCTTGAAGAATTTTGCCCACTCTTCATCAATGAGTGTTCCGTTGGTTTGAAGACCATAATAGATTTTACTTTTCTTGGTGTTAAGCTCATCGACCTTGTTACAGAAATATTTGAAATATTCAATACCTCTTAGTGTTGGCTCACCGCCCTGAAAAGCAAAAGCAATACTTTCTCCGTTGGCAAAATCCAATGCTTTTTCTATTAAATTGTCTGTTGTTTCTTCGCTTATCATTCCAAAGCTTTTTACATCTCTGTGGTCTGTAACATCGTGATAGAAGCAATACTTACATCTCATATTACACAATGCGGATGCAGGCTTAATCATAATAGATAAAGGTGGCAACTAAATCAATCCTTTTATATAACTAAACCCCGGAAAAAGCTCCGAGGTTTAATTTCTTTATTTGTAATATTCTTCATTCATACCACGGCGGTCGGATTTGAAATTCTTCATAATCTCGTCCATTTTTGCATTCATTTCTTCTGCAACTGTAGGATAAACTGATGAGCGGTTAAGGTTTTCACCTCTGTCATCGCTTAAAATATGTAACCAGTTCTTTCTGTATTTGTCAAAGAAAGCAGAGTTGTCATTCTGGATTCTTTTGAAATATTTGAAAGTAATGTATTCATTATCTGTAAGAACATCGTATTTATAATCCCTGTATTCTTCCTGTGAAAGAATATCCTTTGTGGGAACTGTGTATTGAATTGCCTTAAGACTTTCTCTCTTCATGTGAAGAATGGGGTGGTCTTTTGTGTGAATAACTGTGTCATTCTTAAGAAGAGGTACGATTGAAACGCCGTCAATATCTCTGTCAAAGGGAAGATAATTCTTCTCTCCGCCGTTGCCGGTGATACCGCAAAGCTCAACGAGTGTGGGCATCATATCAACAAGTGTTGCACTGCTATGTCTTTCTTCGCCCTCTTTCCAGAGACCGCCATTGTTACCCCAACGAATCATAAAGGGAACCTTCTGACCGCCTTCGTAAGCGAGATATTTACCGCCACGGTGACCGCCAACTGAACCCTCAAGAGCAGGACCGTTGTCACTTGTGAAAACGATGATTGTATCGTCCATAACACCTAAATCTTCAAGAGTTGTGAAAAGCTCACCGAGATAATAGTCAAATTCTGTGATGCAGTCAGCGTAAGTACCCATACCTGTTTCGCCATTGAAATCGTCGCCAACGAAAACGGGTGCGTGAGGCCAGGGAGTAGCATAATATGCAAGGAAGGGTTCATCGGAATTTTCGACCTTATCGGTAATCCAATCAGTGATTTCCTCATGAATCCATTCTGTTAATTGTCTTTGGTCTTTTTTGCCGTTTTCATCACGAAGCTCTTCAACACCGTGAACGATTTCAAACTCACCATTTTCTTCACTTACGTGGTAGAAGGGTGCCATATCATTAACGTGGTGGCTACCGTAGAAATAGTCGAAGCCTTGGTTTGTTGGGAGATATTCGCCATAGTCACCTAAATGCCATTTACCGAAAGCACCTGTGTTATAGCCTGCTGCCTGGAATGTTTCTGCAAGAGTGATTTCGTCACCAAGCATACCGTCGCAGTTGTTACCCATTTCAATAGAGTTAAAAATACGAGTCTGAGCAAAGGGTGAGAATGTATCATAAGTAGGATAAATAACGTTATCAGCGTAGCCTCTGAATGGGTATCTGCCTGTCATAAGAGAGAATCTTGCAGGAGAGCAAACAGAATAGCTTGAATAGAAGTTGTCAAAGTTAAGACCCTCTTCGCCGATTCTGTCCATGTTGGGTGTATCGTAAATTGCACCATTGAGAGAGGTGTCACCATAACCCATATCATCCATAAGCACAAAAAGAACGTTGGGGCTCTTTGATTTTGCTTTGTCAACACCGTCAAGATAATCATCGTGACCATCCCATAGTCTGTCAACATTGGGCTTTGCACGAAGATTCATTGTGAGAACATAGAGAACAGATGTACCTGCAAGAACAACGCTCAAAACTGATGTGAGGAATTTATGAGCACCTTTTTTCTCAAAATTCTTTTTAGCAACGAAAACAAGAGCCGCAACTGCAAGAGCACAAGGGAGAAGCAGAAGAATGTTACCTCCAAGTCTTGTAAGGAAAGAACCCTCACCGCTGAATAAGGGATTGTCTGCACTTGCCCAGCCTGTTTTACCGCTTGAGAATGCACCGAAGCCTGCATCAGCACCCCAAATTAAGAAATAGAGGAAAATGCCTATAGCACTTGCACAATAGCCGATAATGTTGAAAAGATAAACCTTCTTCTTCGCAATAATGCCGATAAAAATAAGTGCCGACATAATGCACATAAATGCAACGTTTACAACTGCAACAATATTAATTCGGAGAACTAAAAGTGCAAGAGCAAGTCCGAGACCTATTATTGCAGTGATAAGAGGAAGAACCTTTTTAGCTTTGTCAAAAGTAATACCTTTTTTCAAATTTAAAACCTCACTTCTAACTGTGTTTTATTACAACGAATATGATACTATATTAAAGCTTTTTTAGCAATAGAAAAACTGCCCTAAAATAGAGCAGTTTAATAGGCAGTATCAACAATTAAACAGAAAGAGAGAGTACATAATCGTTTCCTGTGAAAAGCTTGCTTATATCATCGGGGTTGATATGAGATTTTGCACGGATTGTGAAAAGGCAATAATATTTATCGTTTTTCTTTTCAACAGAGCTTGAAATCAATATGTAATCATTTTCTTTGAAAAGGTTTGTGATGCTTTCGATGGCTTCGGGGTCGTCTTTTAATTTCATGCTTACAGCAGTTGTGCTTGTGTTTTCAACAGGGAGAATTTTGTGAATAACAACTTGAACAACAAGAAGAATAAGTGTGGCATAAACTGCAATACCATACATTCCTGCACCTGCTGCAAGACCGATACCTGCTGTTGTCCACACACCTGCAGCGGTGGTAAGACCCTTAACAGTACCCTTAAAAACGATAATACCTGCACCAAGAAAGGAAATACCCGTAACAACCTGAGCTGCAAGACGGGAGCCGTCAAGGTTAACGTGGTCTGCAAGCCCCACAATATCAAAGAAGCCGTATTTACTGACAATCATAATAAGAGCAGAGCCTAAAGCAACAATTATATGAGTTCTGATACCGGCTTCTTTCTGGCGGAAGGTTCTTTCGACGCCGATTAAAGCACCGCAAACAACCGCAGTAACAAGGCCTAAAAGATATGGGAAAAAGCTTTCAAGCTTAAAGGTTGAAATGAATGTATTGATAACATCCATTACATCGTAGGTTGGTGTAATATTCAACAACATAATAAATCTCCTAATTACATATATATCTGCTTATTATAATACATATTTTAATTTGTGTCAAATTATGTCTTTGTTGTTTGCTTTTTTAGTCATAAACTAATATTTATATACATAGCATTTATTGAAGATTTTAAAAGGTCTATGGAGGTAGATTTATGACAGATACAAGCATTTATAAGGATATTGAAACCCGAACAGGTGGGGATATTTATATCGGGGTGGTAGGACCCGTAAGAACGGGTAAATCAACCTTTATTAAGCGTTTTATGGATACACTTGTTTTACCCAATATGAATAGTGAATATAAAAGAGAAAGAGCGCAGGATGAATTGCCGCAATCTGCCGCAGGCAGAACCATTATGACAACCGAGCCCAAATTTATTCCCGAAGAAGCGGTTAAGGTGGATTTGCCCGATAACGCTTCTTTAAATGTTCGCCTTATTGACTGCGTAGGTTATATTGTTCCGAGTTCTTTAGGGTATATTGAAGAGGATAAGCCGAGAATGGTTAAAACTCCTTGGTATGACCACGAAATTCCCTTTAATATGGCGGCTGAATTGGGTACTCAAAAAGTAATAACAGAGCATTCCACCATAGGCTTGCTTATAACGACTGATGGCAGTATAAGTGATATTCCGAGAGAAGAGTATGAAGAAGCAGAAGAAAGAGTTGTAGCAGAGCTTAAAGCTATCAATAAGCCCTTTGTAACGCTTCTTAATTGCACTTATCCCGACTCACAAGAGGCAATTCATCTTTCTTCACAGTTAACAGAGAAGTATGGAGTTCCCGTTATCCCGGTAAACTGTCTGCAAATTGATGAGGATTTGATTCGTGAAATTTTAGGTGCGGTTCTTTTTCGTTTCCCTGTCCGTGAAATAGGTATTTCTTTACCCGGTTGGGTTATGGGTCTTAACCGTGAGCATTGGTTGAGAAAATCTATCTGCAGCTGCGTAAAGGAATGCTCTTGCGGTATCAGCTGTGTTGGTGATGCAGGGGTTGTTGTTAAAGGTATCTGCGATAATGAATATATAACCTCTGCCAGAATTTCAAAGCTTGATTTAGGTAAAGGCTGTGCAGAAATTGAAGCAATTCTTTCGGGTGAGCTTATTTATAAAATAATTGAAGAGAAAACCGCAATTCAGATTGAAAATGAGCAGGAGCTTGTTGAGCACTTTGAAGAGCTCGTTTTAATTAAAAAGAAGTATGATAAAATTAAAAATGCTCTTGAAGAGGTCGAAGCAACGGGCTATGGAATCGTTATGCCCGATATTGATGAATTGACCCTTAAAGAACCTGAAATTGTGAAGCAGGGCGGAAGATATGGTGTTAGGCTTTCTGCTTCCGCACCGTCAATTCACATGCTGAAAACCTGTATTGAAACTGAGGTTGCCCCCGTTGTTGGAACGGAAAGTCAGTCCGAGGAGCTTCTCAAATATCTTCTTACAGGGTTTGAAGAAGACCCCCATAAAATATGGGAGTCTGATATCTTCGGTAAATCTCTTAATGAGCTTGTTAACGAGGGGCTTCGCAATAAGCTTTGCCATATGCCCGTTGATGCAAGGGGCAAAATTCAAGAAACTCTTGAA
Source organism: Acutalibacteraceae bacterium (assembly GCA_045541435.1). Taxonomy (GTDB): domain Bacteria; phylum Bacillota; class Clostridia; order Oscillospirales; family Acutalibacteraceae; genus DTU089. Next base: position 47,665 of record JAZQJD010000025.1, on the reverse strand, counting down.
CGAATAATTAACGATGGCTGCAGCGGTTTGATTTGCATTATATTGTGATTAGTTTTCTTCGCTTTTCAAAACGCCATAGCTTCTGTCAATAACCACAACTGCGTAAAGGTTGCCGTTACCGGCTTCGTTTACGCGGTTTTTTATAATTGAGAGAAGCTCATCATCGGAATACTTGTATTTTGGCGGAACAACAATGTCGAAAAGTACATTCTTAGCTGTTTCACCATAAACAACTCTGAAATCGTGGAAGGTGATTATAGGGTCAATATCATAAAGAATCGTTCTGACAACCTCTTTGAGCTCGTTTGTTTCTTCGCAGTCAAGCACTGTCGGGTCAAGGTGAACAACGATATGTATATTGTCTTCTCTTGCAAAATCTCTTTCGATTGTGTCCATAATGTCGTGGCAGGTGAGAACATCAATTTTTGCATCCATTTCAATGTGAGCAGATGCAAAATAGCTACCGGGACCATAGGAATGAACCATAAGGTCGTGAACACCTAAAACATTTTCATAAGCAAGAATTTTATTTTCTATCATTTCATACATTTCTTTTGAGGGTGCCTGGCCTAAAAGGGGACCGATTGTCTCCTTAACGAGTCCTATGCCCGAAATGATTATGAATACCGCAACGCAAAAGCCCATATAGCCATCAAGGTTGAAGCCGGTGAAATGAGAAATGACAGTTGCAAGAAGAACAGCGGTAGTAGAAATTACATCGTTTCTGCTGTCTGCTGCAGTTGCTTCCAATGCCTTTGACTTGATTTTTTTCCCTAATGTTTTATTGAAAAGAGCAAGCCAGAGCTTAAAGAAAATTGAAATGCCGAGAATGATAACCGATACCCAGTTGAAAACAATTTCCTCGGGGTTGAATATTTTTGAAACAGAGGTTTTTAAAATATCATAACCGATTATCAAAGTTAAGAAAGAAATAATAAGACCTGTTATGTATTCAATTCTTGCGTGACCATAAGGGTGGTCTTCATCTGCAGGCTTTTCTGAAAGTCTGAAGCCTATCAGGGTTACTATTGAAGAACCTGCATCTGTCATATTGTTGGTAGCATCAGCGGTAATAGAAACGCTGTTTGTAACAGAACCGATAATGAATTTTATAACACTCAATAAGAGGTTGCAGATAATCCCAACAATTCCTGCAACTCTTCCGTAAGCTTCTCTTCCGTGAGGAGTGGAAGCATCTTTATTCTTCAAAAATAATTTTATAAGTAGCTTTGTCATAATATCACCTGTAAAAATATGTAAAACCATTATATAATTATTTTATGAAAAGTCAATGAAATTTGCTACAGTAGACAAAAACTGATTTGTGTGATATTATATTTTCATAACAAATAATAAATTACCGAAAGGTTGGTATAAAAATGGATAAAACTCTTGTTATTTTAGCGGCAGGTATGGGTAGCCGATACGGTGGTCTTAAGCAGATTGACCCTGTAGGACCCGATAATTCAATTATTATTGATTATTCAATTTATGATGCGGTAAAAGCGGGCTTTAATAAAGTTGTTTTCATTATAAAAAAAGAAAACGAAGCACTTTTTAAAGAGGTTATAGGCGATAAGGTTTCAAAGCACATTAAGGTTGAATATGTGTTCCAAGGTTTAGACTGTTTGCCAGAGGGCTTCTCTTGCCCTGAAGAGCGTGTAAAACCCTGGGGTACTGCTCATGCAATTCTTTGCTGCAAGGGCGTTGTTAATGAGCCCTTTGTTGTTATTAATTCTGATGATTTTTATGGTAGCGGTGCTTATAATAACCTTGCAAATTGGATAGAAAAGACTGATTTTTCGGGAGAAAAATATAAATTTGCAATGGCTGGCTATTATCTTAAAAACACCCTTACCGATAATGGTACTGTTTCTCGTGGTGTTTGCGATGTTGATGAGAACGGTCAGCTTAATGATGTTATCGAAAGAACAAAAATTATGCGTGTTGACGGTAAGATTTCTTATACTGAAGATGGCGAAAGCTGGACAGAGCTTCCCGAGGATAGCGTTGCATCAATGAACTGCTGGTGCTTCCCTGCAGTAATGCTTGATGAAATTGAAAAATATTTCATAGATTTCCTTAAAAATGAAGTTCCCGAAAATCCTCTTAAATCAGAGTTTTTCCTTCCTTTCCTTGTTCGTGATATGCTTAAAGAGGGTAAATGCACCGTTGATGTAATCGAAACTGATGACAAATGGTTCGGTGTTACATATAAGGAAGATAAGCCCGATGTTGTAGCATCAATTTCCGCCCTTGTTGAAGAGGGAAAATACCCCGAAAAATTATGGTGAACAGAATGAAAAAAATATCATTAATCTTAGCGTTGGTTTTTATGTTGGGTATGTTTTCAGCTTGTGACGCAAGTAAAGAAAATACATTAACAGATACAACCGAGAACCAAACGACTACAGCTGAAACCACCGAAGAAAAGCTTTCTGACGTAACAATTTCAATAAAAAAAGACAGTGTTGTTGACTCGGAGGATTTTATACAGGGTATGAAGGCTTACGGTGCTGAGGTTAGCAATAAAGAAGAGTCTGATAGCTTATACTTCACTTTTTCAAGCGATGAATATAAAAAGCTTCTTGATGATAAGCATAAGGAATGTGTCGATAAATTCAAGGAGTTTGAGGATGATCAGAATAATTATGTTGAAAAAGTCGAGTTTGATGAAAACTTCCGTAATTTAACAATAAGCGTTAATAAAGAGCTGTATGATGTAACTGACTCAACGGTTAGAGAGTATGCGGTTGCAGCAACTGCACTTTCATATCAGCTTTACATTAACGAAGCTCAGCATACAAATGTAAAGCTTGTTTATTCAGAAACGAAAGAGGAAGTTTCAGCCTTTTCTTTGCCAATGAATTTTGCAATACAATAAAAAAAGAACTCCCAAGTGGAGTTCTTTTTTATTGCTGTAATTATCTCTTTTCAATCTCTTTTAAGTTTGCTTTGAATTCCTTTTTAATCCAAACAAACGATAAAATCCACGCCCCGATAACTGCAAGAAAAATATCAATTCTTCCCATAGGAAACATTGAAACAATGGTGAAGAATATTATTGTTCCCGTATTTTGTATTTTCAAAATCATTAAAAACCATTCAAGAACAATAATCATTCTGCAAAAGGGGAGAACGCAGACAACGGACCAGCAAAGGCAAGCAGTCTGAGGTCCCCAGTTTTTCGGCAGTTTCCACATCATCGGTACATATTTGTCCGGGTCGCCGTAGTTAATCTGGGCAAGATAACGCTTCATATCAGTTTCGTCAGAATAGGGCGGCTTATATTTGACAAAAGCATAGTAAGACATTGCCGCATAACCGATAAATGTAATTACATTGATAACAATTAACCCTGTCCAACCGAAATTAAAGGAATCATATAAGGGATTGCCCTCTAAAAGTAAATTTGGGGTGGCGATATATGTGAATAAGAGGTCAAGTATAATTGTCAAAAGATATGCCGAGCAAGTAATGTAAAACATTTTCTTTTTTGATTTCACACTTTTCATCCTTTCACATATATTTTGCCGATATTTTTTTAGAATTCGTAGTCCGGCTTAACAATTTTACCTGTATTTGCAGATTCAACAATCGCAAGGCAAGCAGCTACGGTCTTTGCACCCTCTTCAACAGGAGTGGGAACCTCTGTGCCGTTAACAATAGCGTCGCCGAAAACTTCAAATTCTTTAACGAAGTTATGGTTGTTAACCTCAAGCTCAATAATTTGGGGTTCTTCGGGAGCAACACCGTTTTCGTCTGCAACAAACAACTGCATTGTAGGTGAAGTGTTGTCACAAATAATTGTACCCTTTGTGCCATAGATGCAGGTTCTCATTGTGTAGTCACGCTTGCAGCCTGTTGAAACATAAACCTTACCTGCAACATTGTTGGGGAATTTCATAATAGCGATGGTTGAGTCATCGTATGTAACTGTGGGTAAAAGCTTGTGGGTTCCGTAAGCGAAAACTTCTTCGGGGTCACCTGCAAGCCAACGAAGAAGGTCAACTGCGTGGCAACCGCCACCGATAACGCCGTGACGGGCATTATCTGCTCTCCAGTTCTGTTTATTGGAAACGATATTCATATAGTCGTGAGCATATTCGCTTTCAACGAAGTAAAGTTCACCAAGAGTACCATTGTCAATAAGCTCCTTGGTTTTTGCAAAAGAGGGAGTGAAACGGCAAATTTGACCAACCATAAAAATACAGTTTGATTTTCTTGCAGCTCTTACCATTTCGGTAATGTCTTCTTTTGTGAGGGCAAGGGGCTTTTCGCATAAAACGTGCTTACCCGCTTCAAGCATTTCAAGAGCAACCTGTTTGTGAAGCTGGTCCGGAATACCGATTGAAACAGCATTAATTTCGGGATTATTTATGATGTCATGGTAATCAAGCGTGCATTTCTCTTCGGGAATATTATATTTATCAGCTGCGAATTTAAGTGCTTTTTCATCGCAATCGCAAATAAGACCGATTTCTGCACCGTAAGCCAAAGCGCCTTCAAGGTGAGCTCTGCCAAATTCAAGACCGATTATACCTGCAACAATTTTGTTTTTCATAATTGAGTGTCTCCTTTGTGTTTGATACCCCTATATTTTACCATTTATGAGAATAATTGCAATACCTATTTTCACACAGTAGCACATTTTTCATATGATGATATAGGAGGTAGAGCAATATGACTACTCTTAATAAGATTTCAACAGGGGAGTTTGCAGTTGTTTTGTCAGTAGATACGCAAAATTCCTTGAAGCAAAGATTATATGATATTGGTCTTGTACCGGGTACAAAAATAAAGGTTGTCCATCAAAGTCCGGCAGGTAATCCTCGTGCATATTTGGTACGTGGTGCGGTTATCGCTTTGAGAAATTGTGATGCTGAAAAAATTCTTGTGCGTGTTGAAGGCAATGGTTAAAAAAGAAATCACGGTAGCTTTAGCAGGTAATCCTAATGTAGGTAAAAGCACGGTTTTTAATGCTTTGACAGGTCTTAAGCAGCATACAGGAAACTGGACGGGAAAAACTGTGGATTTGGCAAAGGGCAAGGCAGAACGAAAAGGCTGTGTTTATAATTTTATCGATATTCCGGGAACATATTCATTAAAGCCTCGTTCAAAGGAGGAAAGAGTTGCGGGTGAGTTTATCTGCTTCGGTGATGCTGAAGTGGTGGCGGTGGTTTGTGATGCAACAAGCCTCGAAAGAAATTTGTACTTAGTTCTCCAAATTCTTGAAACAGGCGTGGATACGGTTGTTTGCATAAATCTTCTTGATGAAGCAAAGAAAAAAGGAATAAGAGTCAATACTGCTTTGCTGGAAAAGGAATTAGGTGTTTCTGTTGTGGGCATGACTGCCCGCAGTGGTGAAGGTATAGAAGAGTTGCTCGTTGAAATATCAAAAAAAGCAAGAAATAAGCCTGTAAAAATCAAATATAACGACAATGTGGAAAAAGCAGTTGAAATTATTATTCCGGTGCTGAAAAAATATAATGTTAATCAGCTTAATCAAAGGTGGCTTTCCTTACGTCTTTTGGAGGAAGACAAAAGCGTAAAAAAGCTTGTAGAAGAAAGCAACGAGTTAAATTACAACGAGAAAAGTGAAATTTTCAATTCTGTTGAAAAAGCAAAGGATTTTTTAAAATCTCAGAATGAGTCAGCCGATTTGTCGGAAGCAATAGCATCATCCCTATATGAAGCTGCTTCCCGGATAAGTAATGCAGTTACATTAAAGTCAAATGATTCTTATAATTTAACAAAGGCTGAAAAGATATTTACAAATAAATTCTCTGCATATCTTGTTATGTTTATAATGCTTAGTTTGATTCTTTACATCACTATTGCAGGTGCTAACTATCCGTCGCAATGGCTATCAGCCTTTTTCAGTTGGTGCGAGCTTAAGCTAATGAATATTGCCGAATATATGAATATACCCGAATTTCTGAAAGGGGCGCTTATATCAGGTGGCTTTCGGGTGTTGGGATGGGTAGTTTCGGTTATGCTGCCGCCAATGGCAATATTTTTCCCTTGCTTTACTCTTTTAGAGGATTTAGGCGTTTTGCCAAGGATTGCTTATGTTCTTGATGACAGCTTCAGTAAAGCTCAAACCTGCGGAAAGCAAGCACTTACCACATGTATGGGATATGGTTGTAATTGCGTCGGTATTTCAGGTGCAAGAATTATAGATTCAAAGAGGGAAAGGCTTGTTGCAATTCTTACAAACAGTTTAACTGTCTGTAACGGCAGATTTCCTGCTATAATAACATTAATCTCTGTTTTCCTTGTTTCAAGCGGGGGATTTATTGGCGGAGCTTTAGGGGCATTGATTCTTGCATTAATAATTGTTCTTAGCCTTGCTTTGACTCTTTTTGTTTCAAATATTCTTTCTAAGACCTTGCTTAAGGGAGAAAGCTCTCATTATATTCTTGAACTTCCACCCTACAGAAAACCGCAGATATCAAAGGTTATAATTAATTCCGTTTTAAACAGAACTCTTCTCGTTTTATTCAGAGCAGTTGCAGTAGCCTTTCCGGCAGGTGTAATAATATGGCTTTTAGCAAATGTAACTTTTGGCGAAGTGAGTATATTAAATCAAATTACGTCATTTTTTAATCCTCTCGGAAAGCTTATGGGGATGGATGGGGAAACTCTTTCTGCGTTCTTTTTAGGAATACCTGCAAATGAAATTGTTTTGCCCATTGTCTTGATGTCATATTTAGGAGCAGGGGAAGTAGTGAGTATTGAAAGCACAGCAATAATCGGTGAAGTGTTGATAAATAATGGTTGGACATCATTAAGTGCTGTGTGTTATATTGTTTTTTCAGTTGTCCATTTTCCTTGTGCTACAGCTCTTTTAACGATTTTTAAAGAAACCAAAAGTCTGAAATGGACATTTTTAGCCTTCGTTTTACCAACTGTTTTGGGTATGTTTTTGTGTTCTTTTGTAAATATATTGGGTAATATATTTTGATAGTTAAAAATAATTTCATTTTTTTGAAAAAAACACTTGCTTTTTGACTTTCTTTGTGGTAGTATTCTACTGCTAATGTGTTATCAAAAATAAAGAGGTGAAACTAAATGAAAGAAGGACTTCATCCCAAATACGGCGCAACACAGGTAAAGTGTGCATGCGGCGCAGTTCTCGAAACAGCATCCACAAAGGACGGTATGCGTGTTGATATCTGCTCAAAATGTCACCCCTTCTTTACCGGCAAGCAGAAGCTCGTTGATACAGGCGGACGTGTTGAAAGATTCAATAGAAAATATAACCTCTCTAAGTAAGTTATATCTGCTTGATAAGTCGGTGAGTTATCACCGACTTTTTGCGTTATAAAGGACTGCTTTTATTATGAGTGATTCATATAAAACTCTCGCAAGGGAAGCTTGCGATGAATATATAGTTAAACATTCGAGATTTATAGGGTACGCAAAGCCCGTGAAAACCGAAAAAGAAGCTGTTGACTACATCAATGAAATTTCAAAAAAGCATTGGGATGCAAAGCATAATGTCTATGCCTATTCCATAAGGGAGAGTGGCATAAAAAGATATTCTGATGATGGCGAACCTCAAGGGACTGCCGGTATGCCTGTTCTCAATGTTATTCTTCAAGAAGATATTACAGATTGTGTAGTTGTTGTAACCCGTTATTTCGGCGGTATTCTTTTAGGTGGCGGTGGGCTTGTCCGTGCCTATACTCATTCTGCCAAAATAGGTATCGATGCGGCAGAAATTGTTACCATGTCCAAATGGACAGTTTGTGAAATCCAATGCGAATATACCTTTTACGGAAAGCTTGAAACCTTTATCAGAGATTTTGGCGGTGTTATAGAAGATAGTGACTTTGGAGAAAATGTAACTCTCAAATTCCGAATAAAAAAAGGACTTGAAGAAAGCTTTGATAAAAAATTACAGGATTTAAGTAACGGCAGGGTAGGATTTTCTCAAATTGGCCAGGTAATTGCAGGAGAATGACCCGTATAAATAATAAATTATAAAAATATTCAAAAAAATCCGTCAAAAAAAGAGGGATTTTTTTGTTTTTATAGTATTAATAAATATAAGACATATTTTTTATTTTAAAGGCGGTGGCTTCTGTGAATGGTGAAATCAGAAAAATGACTTTAGCAAGAGAACGAATTTCTTTTTCAAAATATGCCATGCTTTGCGATAATTCAAAAGGTCGAATTATTCCTGAAGAAGAATGTCCCGTCAGAACTGCTTATCAGCGTGACAGGGACAGAATCATTCATTGCTCCGCTTTCAGAAGATTAAAAGATAAAACCCAGGTTTTTTTAGCACCCGGTAATGTTCATTACAGAACTCGTTTGACTCATACCCTTGAGGTTTCTCAGATTGCAAGAACAATCGCTCGTTCTCTCGCCTTGAATGAGGATTTAACAGAAGCGATAGCCTTAGGCCACGATTTAGGTCATACCCCTTTCGGTCACGCAGGTGAGAGAGCTCTTAATCAAGTTTATGAAAAGGGCTTTACCCATTTTGAGCAAAGCCTTCGTGTTGTTGATATACTTGAAAGAGGCGGTAGCGGGCTCAATCTTACTTATGAGGTAAGAGATGGTATCCGTTGTCATACCAGAGGTAAAGAAGCAGATACCCTTGAGGGAAGAATTGTTAAATTAAGCGATAAGATTGCTTATATTAATCACGATATTGATGATGCAATCCTTGGAGATATTATCAAGGAAGATGATATTCCTTTGGAAATTCGTTTGGTTGTTGGTTTCTCAAAAACTCAGAGAATCAATACCATGGTTATGTCTGCTATCAATAATACCCGAGATGAATTGAAAATGGCGGATGATGTTCAAGCTGCCTTTGACCAATTACATTCTTTTATGTTCAAATATGTTTATACAAACCCTAAATGCAAAAGTGAAGAGGGTAAGGCGGAAAGTATGATAAAAGAGCTTTTTCGGTACTATTCAAATGACCCCGAAAAAATGCCTGTATTGTATCAAGAAATTGCAAAAAAAGAGGGTGCTCAGAGAGCAGCCTGTGATTATATTTCCGGTATGTCTGATAGTTATTCTCTCAAAGTTTATAAAGACCTGTTCGTTCCGAAAACTTGGGATTTTTGAGAAATTTGTGATATAGCGATTCGGGAGGTGAAGCTTGATGGCTCGTTTTTCAGATGATTTTATTCAGCAAATCAGAGATAACAACGATATCGAATCTGTTATCGGCAGCTATGTCGATTTAAAAAGAAGAGGTAAAAACCTTGTGGGTCTTTGTCCCTTTCATAATGAGAAAACTCCGTCCTTCACTGTGTATCCCGATACCGCATCGTATTATTGCTTCGGCTGTGGTGCAGGCGGAGAGGTAATAAATTTTATAAGGAATATTGAAAATCTTGATTTTATTGAAGCTGTTAAGCTTCTTGCAGACAGAGCAGGGCTTAAAATCCCCGAAACAGATAATTATGATGATGCGATTGCAAAGCTGCGTCGCAGAATTTATGAAGCTAATCGTGAAGCCGCAAGGTTTTATCACGAAGCCCTTTTTACCGAAAGAGGTAAAAAACAGCTTGAATACCTTTTAGCCAGAGGCGTTTCTCCGAAAATGATAAAGCATTTCGGACTCGGTGCAGCACCTGATGACTGGCACGCCCTTGCGGAACACCTAAAAAATAAAGGCTTTAATCGGGATGAGCTTGTTGCAGCAAATCTTTTAAGAAGTAGCGAGAAAAATGGTAAACGCTATTATTATGACGCTTTTAGAAACAAGGTTATGTATCCTGTTATTGATGTAAGAGGCAATGTGGTGGCCTTTGGCGGACGAGTTCTTGATGACAGTAAGCCGAAATATATTAATACATCCGATACTCTTGTTTACAAAAAGAGTAATGAGCTTTTTGCTTTGAATTTTGCTAAAAACGGAAATGACCGTAAGCTTATTCTTTGCGAGGGCTATATGGATGTTATTGCTCTTCATCAAGCAGGCTATGAAAATGCAGTTGCAGGTCTTGGAACAGCATTAACACCCGAGCAGGTTAGCCTTATTTCTCGTTATGCAGATGAGGTTGCCCTTTGTTATGACTCTGATGAGGCGGGGCAGAAAGCAGTCAGAGCCGCAATGACCTTGTTTTCAAAAACAGGTGTTAAAGTAAAGGTTATTCGCCTCGAGGGCGGCAAAGACCCGGATGAAATTATAAAAAAACACGGGATTGACCGTTTCGGCAGGCTTCTTGACAAAGCCGATAACGATACAGAGTATAAATTGTCAAAGCTCCGTGAAAAATATATTGTTGAAACAGATGACGGTAAACTGAATTTCCTTCGTGAAGCTGTTAAGGTTCTTGCATTTTGCGACTCCATTGAAAGAGATGTTTATGCAATGCGTCTTTCGGACGAGCTTGGAGTTGGTAAGGAAGCAATACTTCAACAAATCGGCGAGGTAAGAAAAAGAGAAAATTACCGTAAAGCAAAGTCTGAGCTTTCAACTGCTCAGAAAAAGGTTCAGAATTTAGATATTGCCGCAGACCCTCAGAGATTAAAAAATGTAAGGGCTGCAAAGGCTGAGGATACAATTCTTGTAACGCTTCTCAATAATGCATCTTTTTACAAGAATTTTAAAGAAAGGCTTTCAAATGATGTTTTTGTTACACCTGTTAACAAGCATCTTTTAGAAATAATAATCAAACGTCTTGAAGAATCGGAAAGCATAGATATTTCCCATCTTTCTCAGTATCTGACATCGGAAGAAGTAAGTGTTGTTGCAAGGCTGCTTGCAAATCAGGCGATGGTTTCAAATACATTGAAAGAATGTGAAGATTGTCTTTTGGTTCTTGAAGAGGAAAAGAGAAAGAGAGAAACACCCACACCCGCCAATATGAGTGATGATAGTTTTCTTCAGTTCTTTAATTCTCTTAATAAAGACGGAAATTAAGTGGTATTAATTTTTACAAAACAGTGTGAAAAAGAAAGGTGATGCTAAAATGGAAGGTTGGGAGAAAAAACCGCAAATTAAAGCACTTATTGATAAAGGTAAGGTTAGCGGTAAGCTTGCAACTCACGACATCGACAATGTTATCCTTGAAATTGAAGGCTTTGATGTTGACGATATCGAAAAACTCTATGAGCTTATTGAAAGTAACAGCATTGAGATTATCGATGATATCGGCGATGAAATGCTTGATGCTCTTTCGATGGACATTGAGTCAACAAAAACACCCGACGAGGAAAGCCCTGCTGATGCAAAAGCGATGGCAATAGATGACCCCGTTAAAGTGTATCTTAAAGAAATCGGACGGGTTCCGCTTCTTACATCTGAGGAAGAAATTGAGCTTGCTATCAGAATTTCTGAAAATGACCAGGAGGCAAAGCAACGACTTTCCGAAGCAAACCTTCGTCTTGTTGTAAGTATTGCAAAAAGATACGTAGGTAGGGGAATGCAGTTCCTTGATTTGATTCAAGAGGGTAACTTGGGTCTTATTAAAGCGGTTGATAAATTTGATTATACAAAGGGCTTTAAGTTCTCAACCTATGCAACATGGTGGATTCGCCAAGCAATTACCCGTGCTATTGCAGACCAGGCAAGAACAATCCGTATTCCTGTTCATATGGTTGAAACTATTAATAAAGTTAAGAAAACAAACAGTCAGCTTCTTCACGAAAACGGCAGAGATCCCACCGCAGAGGAAATTGCAGAAAAGCTTGATATGCCTGTTGAAAAGGTTCGTGAAATCTTAAGAGTAGCTCAGGAGCCTGTTTCTCTTGAAACACCTATCGGTGAAGAGGAGGACAGCCACCTTGGTGATTTCATTCCCGATGATGATGCTCAGGCACCTGTTGATGCTGCATCAATGGCACTTATGAGAGAGCAGCTTGCTGAAGTTCTTAAAACACTCACTCCCAGAGAAGCAAGAGTTTTAAGCCTTCGTTACGGTCTTGAAGACGGTAACCCAAAAACTCTTGAAGAGGTTGGTAAGGAATTCAATGTTACCCGTGAGCGTATCCGTCAGATTGAAGCAAAAGCTCTTCGTAAGCTTCGCCATCCCTCACGTTCAAAGAAGCTTCGTGATTTTTTGGATTGATTTTTTAAAACTTTTGTATTATAATTAGAAATAATTACAAAATAAATAGGAGAAATAGTTATGAAAAATACAAAAAAACTCGTTTCTTTTTTACTTGTTGTTTCTTTATTCGTAACAGTTATGATGCCTTTAACAGCATCTGCTGCAACAGTTTCTTACGACATCACAAGTCCTTATGAAACAGTTGATTGGGATAATTGGAATCAGTACCAGGCTATGCTTCACGCTCACACGCTTTACAGTGACGGAACAATGGATGTAAAAGATGTTGTTGAAACATACTATGGACTCGGCTATGACATTCTTGCTATTACAGACCACGGTGTTGTTAACAAAGGCTGGAACAGAGTTCCCGATGTTCTCGACCTTGTTGGTTATAACCAGTACATTAACAAGTTTGAACCAATGAGCCAGGAGCGTTATGAAGAAATTACAATTGAAGGTGCAGGCCGTGACGGCAGACCTATGCTTGACGTTCCTTACGGAATTGAGTTAAATGCTCTTGTTATGAGAAAAAATCATATCAACGGCTTCTTTGTTGACTATGGTAACGGCATTTTAGGTGAAGAAGAGGATTACGAAACTGTTATTGCAGGTAATAGTGCTGCAGGCGGTATTACATTCATTAACCATCCCGGTGACTTCATTTGTGCAACCCGTGACGAATCAAGAGCTCGTGATTATAATCAGCTTAAGGTTTTCATCGACCCTCTTATGAAATATGACAGCTGTGTAGGTATTGAAATTTTCAACCTCAGAGACACAGTGGATCGCTGTGACCGTATTTTGTGGGATACAATTCTTCAATACACAATTCCTCAAGGCAAAAATGTTTGGGGCTTCGCTAATGATGACTCCCACGAATTTGAAGATATTGATGTAACCCGTGATATTATGCTTATGCCTGAGCTTTCTAATGAAGCACTTCGCACTGCTATGGAAAACGGTACATTCTTTGCTTGCTCAAGATACGCTCATATTGAAATGGGTGAGGATTTTGTTGGCGAAGGTGCATATGCAGATATCCACGAAATAATTGTTGATGATAACAGAGACACAATTTCTGTTGTTGCTTCAAATTATGATACAATCGAATGGATTGCAGACGGTGAAATTATTGCAACAGGCGAGAGCATTTCACTTGCAGAGCACAGCGATGAAATTGGTTGCTATGTTCGTTTCCAGGTTAAAAACAAGGGCGGTATCGTTTGCTCACAGCCATTCGTTTGCGATGATGGTGATATGAGCGATGAAGCAGTTGAATTACCTGAAGAGCACGTTCCAAACAACATTATCGCTGCTTTCTTCCAGGAGCTTCTTTCATTCCTCAGAAGAACTATTATCGGCGAACTTATTTATGATGAATTTTTCCTTTAATAATTAGAGTGGGTAAAGTGTATCCAAACCAGCCTTAAACGGTGATGTTTCGGTACTTTTGCCCGATTCGCCTTTGAAAGGCGACAGCCTATCTGCAGTCAAATACGACCAAAATTCCTCGAAACCTCATCCGTTTAAGGTCGAAGAATTTTGTGATTAAGTATTTTTCGCTCAGATGAGGCAAAAACGGAGCTAATCCTAACGGATTGGCGAGTATTTTAACGAAATATGAGTGGAAAAGACTATCCCAAAATCTGGTTCGGGTATACTTTACCCACTCTAAAGGTATAAGAAAACCACCAACTCAGATTTGAGTTGGTGGTAATTTTTTATTCATCAAAAAGGGGAGTGGAGAAATATCTTTCTGCGGTATCGGGAAGAACTGCTATAACGGTTTTTCCTTTGCCTAATTTCTTAGCAAGCTTCTTTGCCGCCGCAACATTTGTACCGCTTGAAATGCCGCAAAGAATACCTTCTTTTGATGCAAGCTCTTTTGCAGTGTTAAGGGCTTCCTCATCTGTAATAATGCAAATATCATTGTAAATATCAGTGTTGAGAATTGGAGGAATAAGACCGTCACCAATGCCCATCTGAATATGTGTACCGATAAGACCGCCTGAAAGAATTGCCGCATCCTCGGGTTCAACTGCCCAAATTTCCATATTAGGATTTGCTTCTTTAAGCACTTCGCCGATACCTGTTAAAGTACCGCCTGTGCCGATACCTGCGCAAAAACCGTCAATGGGTTTGCCAACCTGTTCAAGAATTTCTACAGCGGTTTTCTTTCTCTGAATTTCCGGATTTGCTGGGTTTTCAAACTGCTGGGGAACGAAAACATTTTCCTCCTCTTTTTGCATTTTTAATGCAAGCTCAAGACATTCATCAATACATTTACCGATGTTTCCCGCATCGTGAACAAGGATAACCTCGGCACCATAGTGCTTAACAAGCTTTCTTCTTTCTTCACTAACAGAGTCGGGCATAATGATTACTGTTTTATAGCCCTTAACTGCGCCGACAAGAGCAAGACCGATACCCTGGTTACCGCTTGTAGGCTCAACGATTATTGTATCTTTATTGATTTTTCCTTGTTTTTCTGCCTCTAAAATCATATTATAAGCCGTTCTTGTTTTAATTGAACCGCCAACATTAAGACCTTCGAATTTAACAAGGATTTCAGCACTGTCCTCGTCAACTATTTTATTAAGACGAATAACAGGGGTATTCCCCATTGCTTCTAAAATATTATTGCAAATCATTAATTGCACCTCAGAAATTAATATATTACCATAATATGTAAGTAAAAACACACAGTTACCAAGTTTAGCATATTGCGGTTTGATTTTCAAGGATTTTAGCTAAATTGTTATACAATATATTTTGCAGCTCCTTTTCCGACAACCCTAAATCGAACAAGAAATTTAATTCATCTTCCTGCTTCCACATTGGGAAATCAGTGCCGAATATAACTCTGTCTGTACCGTAAAGGTCAATTATTTCTCTCGCTCTTTCTTTTGAAAGGGCGTAGAAGGATGAGCAGGTGTCAACATAAAGATTTTTGTATTTGCATAAAATTTCGGGAGCTTTATCCCATATTGACCAACCGCCGAAATGAGCACCGATTATAATTAAATTAGGGAAGAGTTTTAATATTTTTTCAATTCTGTCGGGATTAGAATTATCATATCTTGAATCACCCGTATGTAAAAGTACAGGTAAATTCTTTTGGTTGCAGATTTCAAATATTTTAATAACCTTTGGGTCATCAACCTTGAAATTCTGAATATCGGGGTGAAGCTTAACACCCTTTAAACCAAGCTCAATAAGATGCTCTGCATCCTCTTCCAAGGTTTCGCTTTCGGGGTGCAGAGAACCGAAGCCGATAAATCTTTCGGGGAAAAGCTCAACCTCATTTGCAATAAACGAATTAAT
Organism: Acutalibacteraceae bacterium; assembly: GCA_045541435.1. Lineage (GTDB taxonomy): Bacteria > Bacillota > Clostridia > Oscillospirales > Acutalibacteraceae > DTU089. The sequence continues at coordinate 32,309 of JAZQJD010000025.1, read as the reverse complement.
ACTCTGGGCATGGTGGGGAGTTGTTGCAACTGATGTTACAAGGCATTTTTCAACACCTACAGAATCGCATTGATTTATAAGTGCTTTTGCAGTGCCCACAAAGCCACATCCGTTAATAACCCCCGATTCGCTTATGTGATAAAAATTATCAATACTATCAGTTGCTTTCTGAGCAATTTTATCGGGAAATATGTGGCAATGGGAGTCGATTATATGGAACTTTTTCATAAAATAACCTTCTTGGTATATAAAAAGTCGGACAGGCACAGTTGCTGTGCATAGTCCGACCTTTTTGTTTATTTGTCAATTTACAGTTAAAGCCTTATTTCTGGCTGTTGTATCTCTCAAGGGATTCCTCTCGCATTTTATATTTGAGGATTTTGCCTGCAGCGTTCATGGGGAATTCGTTTACAAATAAGAAGTATCTGGGAACCTTGTGCTTTGCAATAGATGCATTTCCGTATTCCTTCATTTCTTTTTCATCGGCTGTTTCGCCCTTGTGAAGAATAATCCAAGCACAACATTCCTCGCCGTATTGTTCATCGGGAACGCCAACAACCTGAACGTCACGAACCTTGGGATTAGTAAGGTAGAATTCCTCAATTTCTCGTGGATAGAGGTTTTCACCGCCACGGATAATCATATCCTTAAGTCTTCCGGTAACCTTGTAATATCCGTCGGGAGTTCTCATACAAATATCGCCGGAATGGAGCCAGCCCTCACTGTCTATTGCTTGAGCTGTTGCTTCGGGCATTTTATAGTAGCCCTTCATAATGTTAAAGCCACGGGCAACAAATTCACCGCTTTGACCATCGGGAAGCTCGTCGCCTGTTTCGGGGTCAATAATTTTACATTCAACACCGGGGAATGCACTGCCAACAGTTTCAACACGATGGTCAAGGTCCTCGTTAACTTCACCCATAGTACAACCGGGAGAGGCTTCTGTCTGACCGTAAACTGAAATGATTTCTCGCATATTCATTTCTACGGAAGCACGGCGCATAAGGTCAGCAGGACAGTTAGCACCTGCCATAATACCAGTTCGCATGTATGAAAAGTCAGTTTTTGAGAAATCCGGGTGGCTGAACATTGCTATAAACATTGTAGGAACACCGTTAAAACAGGTGATACGCTCATCGTTTACACAAGCAAGTGATGACTTGGGTGAGAAATAGGGGATGGGACACAGGGTTCCGCCGTGAGTCATCATAGAGGTCATAGAAAGTACCATTCCGAAGCAATGGAACATTGGCACTTGAATCATCATACGGTCAGCGGTTGATAAATCCATTCTGTCACCGATTGTCTTACCATTGTTTATGATGTTGCGGTGTGTAAGCATAACGCCCTTGGGGAAGCCTGTTGTACCGGAGGTATACTGCATATTACAAACATCGTCCGGCTTTACGAGAGATGCACGTCTGCGAACCTCTTCTCTGGGAATGAGGGAAGAACGTGATAACATCTGCTCCCAGTTAAGACAACCATCCATATCAAAGCCTACAGTTACAACATTGCGAAGGAATGGAAGATTTTTTGAATACAGGGGTGAACCGGGCTCAAGATTTTTAAGCTCGGGACAAAGCTCTTCAATAATTTCCTTATAGTTGATGTCCTTGCAATACTCAATCATAACGAGCGTATGAGTGTCTGACTGCTTGAGCAAATATTCTATTTCGTGAATTTTATAAGCTGTGTTAACAGTAACAAGAACAGCACCTATCTTGGTTGTTGCCCAGAAGGTGAGGAACCATTGAGGAACATTTGTAGCCCATATTGCGACATGGTCACCGGCCTTTACGCCAAGCGAAATTAAAGCCGCTGCACATTCATCAACATCACGACGGAACTGCTCATAGGTTCTTGTGTAGTCAAGAGTAGGATATTTGAATGCATACTGGTCGGGGTATTTTTCTGCCATTGTGTCAAGCACGTCGGAGAAGGTCGCATCTATAAGGTCATATTTTTTCCATACGAATGTACCTGTTTTATCCCGGTTATAATATGCACGGTCGTAAGCTTTCTTTTCACGGCCTAAAGATGAAATGTAGTTAGTAAAGTGTGTGAGAACAATATCAGCATCGCTGATTTCTTCGTTCCAGGCGGCACAGATAAATCCCTCATAATTAAGTGAAGAAAGAGAGTTTAATAATTTTTCAACATCTAAATCGCCTTCACCGATTAAAACAGTCTTTCCGTCCTTCATATCTCCGAGACGCACATATTTAATGTATGCACCGAGGTTTTTAATGGTGGTTTCAGCGGTTTCGCCTGCATCAAAATATGTTCCTCTTACATTCCAGGATGCACCGATAGCTGCAGAAGCAAAGTGGTTGATGATACCGATTACATTCTCGGTTCTTGCAAGATAACCAATGGTTTCAAATAAAATATTAACATCTGATGTCTCAGCACGCTTAATTGCCATAGATATCTTTTTGTCAAGAAGCTCGAAGTCTGTTTTGGTCTCTGTGCGGACAATAACATTTTCAATACCCGACGCAGCTGCTAAGCTTACATATTTTTCTACAAGCTCAGCAGTAGTGTTTTCACTTTCAATAGGGTCAGGCATACGGAGTGCTGAAACAGAAAGGTTCCTGTTAACAAGCTTCCTTTTTGCATCAGCAATACGCTCACGTCTTAAAATACTGTCGTGATGTGTGCTTCGTTCCTTTATGGCATCGTAAATCTCAAAGCCTTCAAAACCATAGTCAAAGGCATAACGACAGGTGTCAAGGAATGAAGCTCGACTCACATTTTTAGTCGAAAATACGATTTTCATTTTATGCCTCCTCGAATACGATTTTGTTTAAAGCATTGATATATGCTCTGATGCTTGCGGCAACAATGTCAGTAGAGGTACCGTTACCCGAATAAAGCTTTCCGTTATTACGAAGTCTTACAAGTGCTGAACCGAGAGCTTCTTTGCCCTCTGTTACGGCTTGCACCTGGAAATCATCGAGCTCATAGTGGTGACCTATGCACTGCTCAATAGCACGGAAAACGGAGTCAATAGGACCGTCACCATTGCTTACACCGCAAATAATTTCGTCATTGCATTTCAAGGTAACCTGAGACATAGATGTGGACATATTGCTGCTTGTGGTTGTATATGTTTCAAAGTGGTAGGTAGAGGGGGCCTGCATAGCTGAGCTTGCTATAATTGCCTCGAATTCCTTGTAGCCAACAGCACCCTTCTTTTCACATACCTGTTTAAGAACCTTGTGTACGTTGCCAATGTCAGAATCTGAAAGCTCGTAGCCTAATACAGCAGCTGCTTGAGCAACTTGAACAACTGTAGAATCTGAGTCAATAAGAATCTTTTTACCTTCGCTTATTGAATTATTGTTTTCATATTCATCATGACTAATGCTTGATAGCATATCTTCAATGCTTGCGTGGATTTTTGTGTTATTAAGTTTAATTTCGGTATTGATCTGAGCACCACAAGCATTTATTGCATCGGAAATTTCACCTGTAAGAAGTGCGTTTTTGCCTGCCATTGCACATTTAAGACCATCTGCACCGGCTTTAATTGCGGAAAATGCTGATGCAACTGCCATATTGATACGGTCTGATACCTGTACGTAAACAGGGATGCTGACTGCTTCTTTTACCTTTGAAACCAATTCTGCAATGTCATCGGGAGTTGAAACGCCTGCATCATCGCAAATGGTAATCATACTTGCACCGCAGCTTTCGGCTTCTTTAACTGCGGCAATAAGGAAATCCTCATCTGCTCTTGTTGCATCAAGTGCGGAAAATTCTACGTCAGAGCAAGTAGCTTTTGCTTCCTTGATAAGCTCTGTGATTTTCTCAAGCATTTTTGCCTGTTTTACGTGATATGTGTATTCCATCTGTATAGTAGATACAGGAAGCTCAACCTGAAGACGAGGGTTTTGTGCCTCTTTGATGCACTCCCAGGCAACAGCAACATCATCCTTGCTGAAGCCTACGGGGATTGCAAAAATAGAATTTTGCACATTCTGTGCTATTGTTTTGTAGATGATTTTATCTTCACGAGGGGATTTTACTGCAGGAATTTCAATTACATCCACACCGATTTTATCGGCACAGCTTGCTATAGCTGACTTTTCACGGAATAGCAAGGATACAGCCCTATCCTCTGAAATCTTTTTAAGTGTGATGTCTGAAATAATAATTTTTTTCATTCTACTCATCCTTTCGTGTATTATATAAATGTATAAGTTTGCGGTTTACCAAATAAAAAAAGTCCCTGAGATAGATATCTCAGGGACGAATTTACATAAAATCCGCGGTACCACCCCGGTTACTGACAAAAGTCAGTCACTCATTAGGACTCTTAATAAAGCCTGTAGCCATGGTAACGGGGCTGCCGTAGCTCCTTACACGAATAATCGGTTGGGGAGCTCTGCTCCGGAACGAGACCGAATTTTTGCAACGCACTGACTTGCACCAAACGTCAGCTCTCTGAAACGCCAAACCAAAAACACGTAATTCCTTCATCGCATTTGAAAAATATTGTATAAGAATATAACACTGTTTTTTTTATTTGTCAACATTTTTTTGAAAAATAGTTGTAAGTTAGCTGATAGCAAATAGCAAATAGCAGATAGCAATTAGTAAAAGTATTGCGAAGCCTATCCCTCTTTTTTCGTGAAACGAAAAAGGAGGGGGGACCGCGTTAGCGGTGGGTGGTACATTATTTGCGTAACATAATAAAATTATTGTAACCGTAGGGGACGGTCTTGACCGTCCCGAAATGATTAAGTAATCTTTTTGTTCCTTATCAAAATACCAACAAAAATACCCAACCTTACAATGACTGCAGTTATAAGAAAAAATGTTAAAATGAGCATATACATTAAACCATCAGCATCGCCAATCTCTCGTTGCGGGAAAATGGTGAACGGCAAAGCAAAGAGAATAGGGGAAGAAAACACAAAAGATAAAAAGCTTATTGCAGAAATTTTAAGTATACTCTTGTTGCTTTTTTCTTTGAATAGTAATAAAAAATAAAAGGTTGCAGTTACTAAGGCAATAATACAACCTATTATCAAAAATGGCTGTAATGTTATTTTAAGAACAAATTGAGAGAATGCTATGCCAGATAAAACCTTTGTTACGCAAAAACCTTGTATTACACCATCTGCAATTGAAGTTAAAGTTTGTTTGAGTTTCATATCTTGCACCTCCAGCAACATCAGTTTAATACATTAGAAGAGGAAAGTCAATCACTTTGCGGTCATCAACGATGTAAAGAGAGGGCGGGGCAACCCACCACCGCTAACGCGGGCAACCGGTTGCAATATTTTACTTATTCTGTATTTGTTGTACCACCCACCGTTCCGCCCGAACTGTGCTTTTTATAAACTGTGTCACCCGAAATATACATATACAAATATTTTACAAGCAGAAGAACGGTCCCCCCTCCTTTTTGCAAGCAAAAAAGAGGGATAGGTATTGCAATACTTTTACATACTAGTGACTCGCGACTGGCATCTGGCATCTGGCGACTGGCATCTTGGAAAAATATATTTAATGCTATAAAATTTCCAACCGAAATTATCAAAAAAGTGCTTGACAATTCATAAATAAAGTGTTAAAATCCACTCAATTGAAAATATCACAAATAAAAGCTGTGACGAAGACGGTTGAATTTTACAACTTCCAGAGAGTCGGCGGTTGCTGTGAGCCGATAGCTTGTATTTTCAGAACCTATCCCTTCTGAGCTGAAGGTCCGAAAGATTTTTTTGAGTAGGCGCCTTCCGAGAATGCTACGTTAGTGCAACGGAGTTGATGGACTCCTGAGTGGCAATTTTAATTGCAATTTGAGTGGTACCGCGGAATTTATTTTCGTCTCAAAGAACCAAAAAGGTTTTTTGGGGCGTTTTTTATTTGTGTGTTTCAAGTAAAATATACTTTTCTTTTGAAAGGATTGATGAAAATGGCAGACAAAACAGTAACAAACAAGCTTGCAGAGGTTGCTCAGCGTATTGAGGAGCTTCGCGAGATTTACGGTTTTTCAAATGCTGATATGGCAGAAAAAACCGAAGTAACTCTTGAAGAGTATGTGTCTTTCGTAAAGGGTGAAGAGGACCTTCCTTTCTCATTCATTCATAAATGCGCTCTTGCTTTTGATGTTGAAATCACAGACCTTCTTGAAGGTCAGAGTGCAAAGCTCACAACCTATAACGTAACTCGCAGGGGCAAGGGTCAGACAACTGCCAATGAAGAGGGCATTTTGATTCAGAACCTTGCGCCCAAATTTAAAAACAAGCTTGCAAATCCCTATTGGGTTAAATATGAATACAGAAGTGAGCTTCAGTCAAAACCCATTGAGGTTACAACTCATTCGGGCCAGGAATTCGACCTTGTTATTAAAGGTTCTCTTAAGGTTCAGGTTGGTGACCATACTGAAGTTCTCCACGAGGGTGACAGCATCTATTATAAAAGCTCAACACCTCACGGTATGATTGCTGTTAACGGTGAGGATTGCCTCTTCTTAGCTATGGTTATGGCGGAGGATGAAGAGGTTGCTGATACTCATATGAGTACAGTAAATGTACCCAATCCCACAAAGAGAGTTCCTCTTATCTGCGATAAATTCATTAAAACAGTTGAGGATGAAAATGGAGTTTGTACAGGCATTTCCTTTGAAAACGAAGATAAGTTCAATTTTGCATTTGATGTTGTTGATGAAATCGGTAGACAATACCCCGAAAAGCTTGCAATGCTTCATATTGCAGACGACTTAACAGAACGTCGTTTTACATTCAAGGATATTAAAGAGGGTTCATCTCAGGCAGCTAACTATTTCAAATCTCTCGGTATTAAAAAAGGGGACAGAGTTCTTCTTGTTCTCAAGAGAAACTATCAGTTCTGGTTAGCAATTCTTGGTCTTCATAAGCTTGGTGCTATTGCAATCCCTGCAACAAATCAGCTTGTTACGCACGACTATGAATACCGCTTCAATGCAGCAGGGGTTTCTGCTGTTGTTGTTACTGCAGACGGTGTAGCAACAGATTATGTAGATGAGGCACAGAAAAATTGTCCCACCCTTAAAACAAAAATCGTTGCTAACGGCAAAAAAGACGGATGGCATTGCTTTGATGAGGAGTATGCTCTCTTCAGCCGTCGTTTTGTTCGTGATGAAGAATCACCCTGCGGTGATGACCCGATGCTTATGCTCTTTACTTCGGGCACAACAGGCTATCCCAAAATTGCTACTCATAGCCACAAATATCCTCTCGGACACTTTATTACAGCAAAGTACTGGCACTGTGTTCAGAGAGACGGTATCCACTTTACAATTTCCGAAACAGGCTGGGGTAAAGCTCTCTGGGGTAAGCTTTACGGACAGTGGCTTTGCGAGGGTGCAGTTTTTGTATATGACTTTGAACGCTTTGATGCTTCAAAGATTCTTCCTATGTTTGCAAAATACAATATCACTACCTTCTGCGCACCGCCTACAATGTACAGAATGCTTATAAAACAAGATATTTCTCAGTATGACCTTTCATCAATTCAGCATGCAACAACAGCAGGTGAGGCGCTTAATCCTGAGGTTTTCAAGCAGTTTGAAAAATCAACAGGTCTTCGTATTCATGAAGGCTTCGGTCAGACAGAAACAACTCTTTCTATCGCTACTCTTAAGGGTACTAATATTAAGATCGGTTCAATGGGTAAGCCCACACCTCTTTATGATGTTGATGTTGTTGACCCTGAGGGCAGACCCGTTGCAGATGGTGAAACAGGCGAGATTGTTATCCATACAGACAGCAAAGTTCCGTGCGGTCTCTTCCTTGGCTATTACAACAATGAAGAAGCAACCAAAGAGGTTTATCATGACGGGCTTTATCATACAGGCGATACTGCTTGGCGTGATGAGGACGGTTATTTATGGTATGTTGGTCGTGTTGATGATGTTATCAAGTCATCCGGCTATCGTATCGGACCGTTCGAAATTGAAAATGTTATTATGGAGCTTCCTTATGTTCTCGAATGTGGCGTTTCTGCCGCACCCGATGAGGTAAGAGGTCAGGTTGTTAAAGCAAGTATCGTTTTAACACCCGGCACAGAGGGAACAGAAGAACTTAAAAAGGAAATTCAGCAGTATGTTAAGAATAATACTGCACCTTATAAATACCCCCGTATAGTTGTTTTCCGTGATGAGCTTCCTAAGACAATCAGCGGTAAGATAATCAGAAATAAGCTTTGATGAAAATACAAAGTGCAAAACACAAAGTGCAAAGTGTAGGTTCCTGCGGTCAGTATTTTAAATAGCGTCGCAGACCCTTAACTTGCCACTTGCCACTTGCCACTTGCCATTTGCCACTTGCAACTTAATTAAATTTAATAAAAAACTTGACATTTACCTTATATTATGGTATCTTTGAGAAAATTAAATAAAAGGCGTTGAAGAAAAGGGCGCGGTTATTTCACCTTTCAGAGAAGTGGCGGTTGGTGTAAGCCATAGGTTGAGAATCCGATGTTTGTAGTTTCCGAGCCGGGAGGAAGAAAGGCTTTCGCTTAGTAGAACCTCTCCGTGATTGCTGCGTAAAGGCATAGAAGTTGATGGACTTCGAGAGAGGCAGTTTTTTAGCTGCAATTTGAGTGGTACCGCGGGTATGAATTTTGATTTTTACTCGTCTCAAAGAATATCTTTGGGACGAGTTTTTTATTGTTATGTCCCTATCGAAATTCAGGAGGATTAAAGAATGGACAAAATCACCGGACTTGATTTTAAAATCAAGGAGATGGCGGCACGTATCAGAGAGTTACGTGAAATTGAAGGCTACACCATTGCCGAAATGGCTGGAAAAACAGGTGTAAGCGAAAGTGAATATCTTGCTTGTGAAAATGGTGAAAGTGACCTTAACTTTGCTTTCATTTATCGTTGTGCACTTGCATTTAATGTTGATGTTTCAAGCATTATAGAGGGTAGCACACCCAAGCTTACAAACTATGTTTTCACAAAAGCAGGTAAAGGACAGAAGATTGAAAAAGCCCATGGTATGACTTATTTCAACCTTGCTTCCAAATTTAAAAATAAGATTGCAGAACCTCTTTTTGTTGAGGCTACATACAGCGAAGAAAATCAAAATAAAGATATTGAGCTTACCTCTCACGATGGTCAAGAGCTTGACATTGTTGTTGATGGTAAATTAAAGGTTCAAGTTGGCGAGCACTCTGAAATTTTAGGACCCGGCGACAGTATCTATTATGACTCTCTTACACCTCACGGTATGATTGCCGTTGACGGTAAGGACTGTACCTTCTATGCTATAGTTCTTAACCCCTCGGGCGAACCAATCCCTGAGCTTCAGCACGTGAAGACAGAGGAGTATAAAGCTCCCGAAAAGATTAAGGAAGATAAAAAAGAAAGAATTTATCATAAATTTATTGATGTTGAGCGTAACGAAAAAGGTACACCCACGTCAATCAAATTCAAAAATACAGATAATTTCAACTTTGCATTTGACCTTATTGACGCTCTTGCAGACAGAGAGCCGGATAAATTGGCAATGCTTCATATTTCAAGAGATAAGACCGAAAGACGCTTTACCTTTAAGGATATGAAAAAGGGCTCTGCTCAAGCAGCAAACTATTTCAAATCCTTAGGTATCAAAAAAGGCGACAGAGTTATGCTTATTCTCAAGCGTCACTATCAGTATTGGTTTGCAATGCTCGGTCTTAATAAATTGGGTGCAATCGGTATTCCTGCTCCTAATCAGCTCCAGGAGCATGATTTGGAATATCGTTTCCAAGCTGCAGGAATTAAAGCAATTCTTTGCACAACTGATGGTGATGTTGCAAATCAAGTTGATTTGGCAGCAGCAAAATGCCCCGACCTTAAAATCAAAATTGCAGTTGGCGAAGACCGTGAAGGCTGGAGAAATTACGATGAAGAAAGCAAGCTCTTCAGCTCTCATTATGAGAGAGGTGAAGATGCTCCCGGCGGCGACGATTTAATGCTTATGTTCTTTACATCGGGAACAACAGGCTATCCCAAAATTGCTGCTCATTGTTATAAATATGCTCTCGGTCATTTCCATACTGCAAAGTATTGGCATAATGTTGACCCGGACGGGCTTCATTTCACAATTTCCGATACAGGCTGGGCAAAATCAATGTGGGGTAAATTCTACGGACAGTGGCTCTGCGAAGCAGCACTTTTCGTTTATGACTTTGACCGTTTTGACGCTGCAGACATTCTTCCTATGTTTGCAAAGCATAATATTACAACCTTCTGCGCACCTCCCACAATGCTCAGAATGATGATTAAGCAGGATATTTCTAAATATGACTTCTCCTCTGTTAAGCATATGACAACAGCAGGTGAGGCACTTAACCCTGAGGTTTATCGCCAATTTGAAAAGGCAACTGGTCTTCAGATTCTTGAAGGCTTCGGTCAGACCGAAAGCACAATGATTATCGGTAATATGACAGGTGCACCTCATAAAATCGGTTCAATGGGTAAACCTGCTCCTATTTATGATGTTTGCCTTGTTGATGCAGACGGCAATAAAGTAAATGTCGGTGAAAACGGCGAAATCGTTGTTAACGTAAAAGATGGTGCGCCCTGCGGTCTTTTCAAAGGCTATTACAATGACGAAGAAAAAACCAAAGAGGTTTGGCACGATGGCTATTACCATACAGGTGACGTTGCCTGGATGGATGAGGACGGCTTCTATTGGTATGTTGGTCGTGTTGATGATGTTATCAAGTCATCGGGCTATCGTATAGGACCATTTGAAATTGAAAGTGTTATTATGGAGCTTCCCTATGTTCTCGAATGTGGCGTTTCCGCTGCTCCCGATGAGGTTAGAGGACAGGTTGTTAAAGCAAGCATTGTTCTTGTTCCCGGAACAGAGGGTACAGAAGAGCTCAAGAAAGAAATTCAGCAGTATGTTAAGGAGAAAACCGCTCCTTATAAATACCCGAGAATTGTTGTTTTCCGTGATGAATTACCAAAAACTACAAGCGGAAAAATCCAAAGAAATAAATTATAATAAAAATGCAAAATGCAAAGTGCAAAATGTCGGGTCCTGCGGACAGCATCTCAAATTTAATTGCATCGCAGACCCTAAACTTGTCATTTGCCACTTGCAACTTAAAAATCACACTTTAAGCGAAGTGATATATTGAATAACAAACGAATGACCCTTTTCGCAGGGCACTATGGCAGCGGTAAGACTAATATTGCCGTAAACTATGCTTTGTATCTTAAAAGCCTTGGTGAAAATGTTGTTATCGCCGACCTTGATATAGTAAATCCCTATTTCAGAACCCGTGACAGTCTTGAAGATTTAAATAATGCAGGAATTAAGCTCATTTCTTCTGCATTTGCAAATTCAAATGTGGATTTACCCGCATTACCGCAAGATGTTTATTCTCTTCTTGACAAACGGGAAGAAAAAGCCATAATGGATATTGGCGGTGATGACCGCGGTGCTTATGCTTTAGGAAGATATGCAGACGCTATTAAAGAAGAAAACGATTATGAAATGCTTTTCGTTTTCAATAAATACCGTCCCTTGACTCCCGATGCAGAGTCTGCAATACAGATAATGCAGGAAATTGAAGCGGCGTGTAAAATTAAATTTACAGCTATTGTTAATAACTCCAACCTTGGTGAACTCACTACAGCGGAGGATGTTATAAATTCGGTTGACAGTGCCGAAGAGTTATCAAAATTAACAGGGTTACCTGTTAAGATGACAACTGTCACAGAAAATTTAGTAAATAATCTCAACGGAAAAGTTGAAAATCTGTTTCCGCTGACTTTACAAAAAAAGATAATTTAGGAGGCAGAAAAATGGCAAAAGTAACATTCGCAGAAAATGTTTGCAAGGGTTGCGGTTTGTGCGTAACTGCTTGTCCCAAGAAAATTGTGGAACTTGATTCTGCAAAGCTTAATGCAAAAGGACATCATCCTGCACATTGTATTGATGAAAGCAAATGTGTTGGTTGTGCATTCTGTGCAACAATGTGCCCTGACTGTGCTATAACTGTTGAAAGGTAAGGTGAAATAAATGGGTGAAAAAGTTTTAATGAAAGGTAATGAGGCTATTGCCGAAGCTGCAATCCGTGCAGGTTGTATGCATTATTTCGGTTATCCCATTACTCCTCAGACAGAAATTGCCGCATATATGGCAAAAAGAATGCCCAAGGTAGGTGGCGTATTCCTTCAGGCAGAAAGTGAAATTGCTGCTATTAATATGGTTCTTGGCGTTGCCGCAACAGGCAAACGTGTTATGACATCATCTTCAAGCCCCGGAGTTTCTCTTAAGAGCGAGGGTATTTCTTACATAGCAGGTTCAGATGTTCCTGCACTTATTGTTAACGTTCAGCGTGGTGGCCCCGGTCTCGGTGGTATTCAGCCCTCTCAGTCTGACTATTTCCAGGCTGTTAAAGGCGGTAGCCACGGCGATTTCAAGAAAATCGTTCTTGCACCTGCGTCTGTTCAAGAGATGGCAGACCTTACAAGCACTGCATTTGACCTTGCTGATAAGTACAGAATGCCTGCAATGATTCTTGCAGACGGTACTCTCGGTCAGATGATGGAGCCTGTTGAGCTCCCCGATACTGCTCCCAACAGCTTTGATAAGCCCTGGGCACTTACAGGTACAAAAGGAGAGAGAAAGCATAATATCGTTAACTCTCTTTACCTTAAACCCGAAGAGCTTGAAAAAACAAACTTTGAACGTTTCGAAAGATATAAAACAGTAGAAGAAAATGAAGTTCTTTTCGAAGAATATCTCATGGATGATGCAGAAATCTGCGTTGTTTCCTTTGGTATTACTGCTCGTGTTGCTAAAAACGCTATCGTTGAAGCAAGAGCAAAAGGTATCAAGGTTGGTATGATTCGTCCCATTACTCTCTGGCCATTCCCCGAAAAAGTTCTCAGAGCTGCTGCAGATAAATGCAAAGCATTCCTTTGCGTTGAAATGAATATGGGTCAGATGATTGAAGATGTTAAGCTTGCAACAGAATGCAAGAAGCCCGTATATCTTTGCAACCGTACCGGCGGTATGATTCCTGCTCCCGAAGAGGTACTTGCAAAGATAGAAGAAATCAATGAAGGAGGTAACAAATAATGGTAGTATTCGAAAAACCGAAAACATTAACTGATGCACCGCTTCACTATTGTCCCGGTTGTACTCATGGTATTATTCACAGACTTGTTGCCGAGGTTATTGATGAACTCGGTATTGAAGGCAGAACTATCGGTGTTGCTCCCGTTGGCTGTTCCGTTATGGCTTATGATTATTTCACCTGCGACTTTATTCAGGCTCCCCATGGTAGAGCTCCCGCAGTTGCAACAGGTGTAAAGAGAGCAGACCCCGAAAACAATGTTGTATTTACATATCAAGGCGACGGTGACCTTGCAGCTATCGGTACTGCAGAAACTGTTCACGCTGCTGCAAGACGTGAAAACATCACAGTTATTTTCGTAAACAATGCAATTTACGGTATGACAGGCGGTCAGATGGCTCCTACAACTCTTCCCGGTCAAGTAACTCAAACCTCTCCCTATGGCAGAGATGTTGAAACAGTTGGTTATCCCGTTAAGGTTTGTGAGCTTCTTCAGAATGTTGATGGCGCAGCATACCTTGAAAGAGTTTCCGTAAATAACCCCTCAAATGTTAAAAAGGCGAAGGCAGCTATTAAAAAAGCTTTCCAGAACCAGCTTGACGGTAAGGGCTTCTCTCTTATCGAGGTTGTTTCCACTTGTCCTACAAACTGGGGTATGACACCCGCAAAAGCACTCGAATGGCTTGAGGAAAATATGCTTCCTTATTATCCCTTGGGTGTTTATAAAGATATCTACGCAGAGGAGGCAAAATAATGAGTAAAGCATGTAACATTCTTTTTGCCGGTTTCGGCGGACAGGGTATTCTTTTTGCAGGTAAATTTGTTGCATATAAGGGTCTTCTTGAGAATAAGCAGGTTTCCTGGCTTCCTTCTTATGGTCCCGAAATGCGTGGTGGTACTGCAAACTGTAGCGTTATCGTAAGCGATGAACCCATCGGTTCTCCCATTGTTGGTAAACCCGATGTTCTTGTTGCTATGAACCTTCCCTCACTTGATAAATACGAAAATGAAGTTGTTTCGGGTGGTAAAATCTTCGTTGACTCAACTCTTATCACTCGTAAGGTTGAGAGAACGGATGTTGATGTTTTCTACATTCCTGCAACTCAGCTTGCAAATGAGCAGGGTATCAGCACTCTTGCTAATATGATTATTACAGGTAAGCTTCTTAAAGAGGTTGAAGCACTTGGCTTCGACGGTATTGACGCACCTCTCGCAAAGGTTGTTTCTGCTCGCCGCCAGAACCTTCTTGAAGTAAATAAAACCGCACTTAAACTCGGTTACGACTATTAATAAATTGAAAAGAGGTTGTTTTCAATGAGTTACGATTTCAAGATTGAAAGAACTACTGCTCCCAAGGCAAAGCCTCAAGACGAGAGCAAGCTTGGTTTCGGTAAAATCTTTACAGACCATATGTTTATTATGAACTATGATGAAGGTCAGGGCTGGCATGACGGCAGAGTTGTACCTTATGGTCCTCTTGCACTTGACCCCTCATCAATGGTTTTCCACTATGCTCAGGAGCTTTTTGAAGGTCTTAAAGCATACAGAACTGCAGACGGCAGCATTCAGCTTTTCCGTCCTCAGAAAAACATTGAAAGAATGAACAACACCTGCGACCGTCTTTGCGTTCCCAGACTTGATCCCGATATGGTTCTTGAAGCTATCAAGACTGTTGTTGAGGTCGATAAGGATTGGGTTCCTCACAACGACGGAACATCACTTTACATTCGTCCTTTCATTATTGCAACTGATGCTTTCCTTGGCGTTCACGCTTCTCATAGCTATATTTTTGCAATAATCCTTTCACCCGTTGGCTCTTATTATGCAAATGGTATGGACCCTGTTAAGATTTACATTGAACGTGAATATGTTCGTTGTGTAAAAGGCGGTACGGGTATGGCTAAAGCAGGCGGTAACTATGCTGCATCTCTCATCGGTCAAGAAAAGGCGGACAAAATGGGCTATGCTCAGGTTCTCTGGCTCGACGGTGTCGAGAGAAAATACATTGACGAAGTTGGTGCAATGAATGTTTTCTTCGTTATTGACGGCACAGTTATTACACCTTCTCTTGAAGATGGAAACATTCTTCCCGGTGTTACAAGAGCTTCTTGTATTGAAGTTCTTAAAGCAAACGGCTACAAGGTAGAAGAAAGAAAGCTTTCTGTTGATGAAGTTAAAGAGGCCCACAAAAACGGCACTCTTACTGAATCCTTTGGTACAGGTACAGCTGCTGTTATTTCTCCCGTTGGTGAATATATTGATGGTGACGAGCATCTCGTTATCAATGATTCCAAAATCGGTCCTGTTGCACAGTTCCTTTATGATGAGCTTACAGGCATTCAATGGGGCAAAAAGGAAGATAAGCTTGGCTGGATTGTAAAAGTTGATTAAATTGATATATAAAACACTCCTTGCAATTTTGTTGCTTGGAGTGTTTTTATGTGTATATACTTGAAAACACACGGGAAAAAGGTTATAATCTTATAAATTAAACAAAGGAGGTAATTCTATGTTAAAATATGAAATTGAAGGCGGCAGCTTGCCCGTTGTTATATGCTATCCCGAACAGGGGCAGACTCTTTGTACCGAAGGCGGTTCAATGAGCTGGATGAGTCCTAATATGAAAATGGAAACTAATTCCGGTGGCGGTATAAAAAAAGCTCTTGGTAGACTTTTTGCAGGTGAATCCCTTTTCCTTAATGAATTTACCTCTGTAAGCGGAACAGGTATGATTGCATTTTCATCAAGCTTCCCTGGTGAAATTATTCCCTATGAGGTAACTCCCGGTAACGGTATCGTTGTTCAGCGAAAAGGCTTTCTTGCTATGGAAAAAGGTCTTGACCTTTCAATTTTCTTTCAACATCGTTTCGGAACAGGTCTTTTCGGTGGCGAGGGCTTTATAATGCAGAGAATTACCGGTAACGGTATGGTGTTTATTGAAATTGACGGACACTGTAAAGAATATACTCTCGGTGCAGGAGAAAGCATTATTGTTGATACAGGTCACCTTGCAGCAATGAGCGAAACCTGCTCAATGAGAGTTGAGACTGTTAAAGGTGTTAAAAATATGTTCTTGGGCGGTGAGGGTGCTTTCCATACTGTTGTTACAGGGCCCGGTAAGGTATACCTTCAGTCTATGCCTATAATTAATCTTGCACACGCTATTCACAGATATCTTCCTCAGCCCACATCTAACGGAAATGGTATCAATATAAAATTAGGAGAATAATATTTAACCTTAATTGTAGGGTACGGTCTTGACCGTACCGCCCAGAAGGAGAATTGTATTGTCAGACCAAAGAAACTCTAACGAAGAGAAAAAATTATCTATAAATGATGATTACATAGAGCTTTTAAGCTATGTAAAAGACAAGGACGAATACGAAGATGTATATAGCTATTCTTCACACGATGAAGATGAATACGAAGATGTTTTCAGCGATTCTTCAAAAGAAGATATCTATATAAGTAGAGGTCGCAGAAAAATTGCGGAAGAAGACGGCATTTATATAAGCAGAAATAAATCTTCTTATCAACAAAAACAAGCAGAAGAGTATAAAGAGGATGAATTTTCTGTTGAAATACCCGTAACACCTCCTTTAAGCAGGAAGAAAAGCTTACAGGATACTGATGAAATATCAGATTTTGAAGCAAGAAGGGGTAAGCTTGTGCCCGAAAAGAAAGGCTCAAAGGGTAAAAAAATAGTTGCAATAATTCTTGCGGTTGTTTTGGCTTTTGGTGCAATTCTGTTTGTTATGGCAAACAGTGTTGTTGGTAAATTTACCAAAGCGGAGGATATTGAGCACATTGATGGTGTCGAGCTTGTAAGTGATAAAAATGTAAGAAATATTCTTCTTATAGGCTGCGATAAAGCAAACGGTGGCTCCTCAAGAAGCGACAGTATTATGATAGCCTCCGTTAATAAAAGTACAGGCCGAATAACAATTTGTTCAATTCTTCGTGACACTCATTTATATATTCCCGGTGAGCGTGAAGCAAAGGTTAATGCGGCTTATGCCTGGGGCGGAGCAAATCTTCTTATTCAGACTATTGAACACAATTTCGGCATAAAAATTGATGATTATGCAACAGTGAATTTTGAAATGTTTACAGCTCTCGTTGATGGCCTTGGTGGCGTTGATGTTGAGGTGACTGAAGACGAAGCAGATTATATTAATAACCGTCACAGATACGGAAAAGAGAAAAAGCCTGATGTATTTGAAAGCGGTGAAAGCGTTCATTTGAATGGTTATCAAGCATTATGGTATTCCCGTATTCGTAAATTGGATTCCGATTTTATGAGAACCCAGCGTCAAAGAAAGGTTATATCGGCTATTGCTTCAAAGGTTAAAGGACAGATTAATCCTATCGGTATTTTCGGTCTTGTTTCAACTGCAAAAGAGGTTGCACCCTATATCGAAACAACTCTTTCAACATCTGATTTCTGGAGTCTTATTTTCAGTCTTTCGGGTTGCCTTACAAAGTCGGGGGCTGATACGGACAAGCTTTTAGTTTCTCAACAGATTCCCTTTGATGATACTTGGTGGTATTCTTCCCAATGGGACGGCTCAAGTATTTCAATAGACCTTGAAGAAAATAAGCAAATGCTTTACACACTTCTTTATGAAGAGCCTGTGGAAGATTTAACTGAAGAATAAGTAATATTTAAAATTTCTCCCTCATATACTTTCACAGAAGGTATATGAAGGGAGTTAATTTTTATGGACATAACCTTAAAAAAAGAGAACTATAAAATATTGCAAACAATAAAAGATAATTCCATTGAAGAATGTGTAGAGGCGGATTTTTCCTTGCCGGAATATATGCCTGAGATTTTGCGGATTATAAAATCAACTGCTCAGCCAAAGATTAATTCCTGCAAGGCAGTAGGCGAGAGGGTAACAGTTGACGGTGAATGTGAGCTTCGTATGATTTATACTGCTGAGGACGGTTGTATTTATTCGTTTACCCAGTCAAGACCATTTACACGCCATTGTGAAAATAATGTTTTTAATGAAGCAACAGATATAAATTGCGATGTTGCCGTTTCTTATGTTAATTGTCGGGCAACAAGCACCAAAAGAGCAGAAATAAAAGCGGGTATCTTGATAAAAATTAACGCATTTCTTGAAGAAACAGAAGAGATTATTTCAGTAGATGAGCCTTGTATTGAAAAGAAATGTAGGGCTGTAAGAGCTGCGTCCTTAGGTTGTAAAAAGACAAGAACATTTTCTATGAGTGATACAGTAAATCTTTCCGTTCCGTGTGCTTTCATAATAAGCACACGTGCAAGTGCCATTTGCACAGAGATTAAAAAAATCAGCAAAAAAATAATGGTAAAAGGTGATGCGGTAGTAGAGGTATGCTACGTTAATGCCAATGATAAAACCTGTACCGAGCTTATAAGGCACACTCTTCCCATAAATCAGATTCTGGAATTTGACGGTATGGAAGAGCGTTTTACAGGAAATGTAACTCTTCAAGTAACCGCAGTTGATGTTATGCTAAAAAATGAGCAGGATGGGGTGGGCAGCTCGTTTGACATCGGTCTTAGTATAGAAGCATCCGCTTTAATGTGGGAAGAAAAAGAGCTTGTTGTTATAAACGATGCTTATGCAGTTGGCAGCTCCATTGATTTAAAGAAGCAGTCAATGGTATTTTTTACACCTCTTGATGAAATTCGAGATACATATATTTTCAGAAAAGAGTTTCAAGTAAGCGGAGAGGGTGTAAGCAGGGTTATGGGTTCAACCTGCGAATTATCAAACATAGCCGCTAAAAAAGAAAACGATAAGCTTGTTATTTCAGCTAATCTTTCGTTGTCATTATTGATAAAAGATACAGCGGGAAGCGTTTCAAATATAAATAAAATTCTTGATGTGAAATATGAAAGAAAGGCAGATTACGAGAATATCGATATTTTATGTTTGCCAAAGCTAAATGTTTTTTCATTGGATTGTGCAGAAAAAGGGAATAACAGTATTGATGTAAGGGCGGAGATTAATGTATCAGCGAATGTTTTAGGTAAGCTGTTTATCGACGCTGTTACCGATATAACCGAAAGCGAAAATCAACCTGTCAGAAATTCAAATGCAATCACAGTTTATTTCCCCGAAGAAAGCGAGAGCCTTTGGTCTATTGCAAGACGTTATAATACAACGGTAAATGCCATAGCTGAAGAAAACGGGCTGGAAGGGGATACAACAGAAAATCTTAAGGTTGTTTTCATACCGGCAGTATAATAATTTAAAAATCAACTGTTTTAGAATTTTTTGAAAAAACAGTTGATTTTTTTATTTTGTTGTGATATTATTATCAAGTCTATGTGTGCGTTGTTTCGAGACAACGGCAGTTAATGGCAACATTAAAGCTGGCGGTCCGCTGTCAAAGTATTGATAAGAACGCTTGAAAAAATTCGGAGGTTTATTATGGACGCATTAAAACTTATTGCACAGGACAGCCTTAAGGCTGAGAAGCCCGAGTTTAACGTTGGTGATACAGTAAGAATCGACGTTAAAATCCGTGAAGGTCAGAGAGAAAGACTTCAGGCTTTCGAAGGTACAGTAATCGCAAAAAATGGTAGCGGTATCAGCGAAACATTCACAGTTCGTCGTGTTTCTTACGGCGTAGGTGTTGAAAGAGTTTTCCCTGTTCACTCTCCTAACGTTGCATCTGTTAAAGTTGTTCGTTACGGTAAAGTTCGCCGTGCAAAACTTTATTATCTTCGTGACAGAGTTGGTAAGGCTTCTAAGGTTAAGGAAAAAATCGGCTGATTACAGTCGAAAAACGGGGCAGATGTATAATCTGCCCTTGATTTCTTTTTAGAAAAGATTATACTAAGATTATATTATAAATTAAGAGGTGAGCAATATGCGTAAAACCGAAGAATATAATATAACATTGAGCGAAGAAACCGCTTCCAAAAAGAAAAAAATCTTAAATGACGGCAAGCTTAACATTTTTGAAGTTTTTCAAGCAATCATTTCTGCTCTTGTTGTTATAACCATTCTTTTTATATTTGCTTTCAGAGTTGTAAATGTTGACGGAACTTCAATGAAGCCAACTCTTCAGAATAATGATAAGGTTGTTGTTTCAGCTGTTGGTTATGAAGCTCAGAGAGGCGATATTGTTGTTATATCAAGCACTGATGGTCTTAAAGAGCCTATTATAAAGCGTATTGTTGCCGTTGGTGGCGATACTGTCGATATAAATTTCACAACAGGTGTTGTAACAGTTAACGGAACAGAAGAGGACTATAGCGATGAGCTTACTTCTCAGCAGTTCGATATTGCTTTCCCCATTACTGTTCCCGAAGGAACTGTTTTCGTCCTTGGCGATAACAGAGGTAATTCTCTTGATAGTCGTTCAACAAGAGTTGGTTGCGTTGATGAAAGGCTTATTGTGGGAAAGGTTCTTTTCAGATTTTTTCCTATCGGCGATTGGAAGGTAGAATAATATGAACAAAGATGAAAGAATTATTGATATAAACACGGAAGAAACAACTAAAATCGAAAAGAAAGCTTCTAAAAAAGGCAATAACAGTTTTCATCTTTCTGTTTATGATATGGTTTCAATAGTTATGTCAGCCTTTATAATTATTGCTGTTGTGTTTACCTTCGTTTTTCGTTTGGTGGGTGTTGAAGGTTATTCGATGACAAATACACTCCAGGATAACGACTGGCTTTTAACAGTTAATAAAGAAAGCTACGAGCGTGGAGATATAGTTGTTATTACCGAACCTAACTATTTTGATGAGCCTCTTATTAAACGTGTTATAGCAAAAGGTGGAGAAACTGTCGATATAGACTTTGCAACAGGTACGGTTTACGTTGATGGTGCGGCACTTCAAGAGCCATATACAAAAGAGGATTTCATTATTCCCAAGCTTGATGATATTGAATTCCCTTATACAGTACCGGAGGGTCACATTTTCTGTATGGGAGATAATAGAAATGGCTCAACTGATAGCCGTTCAAACCTTATTGGTCCTTTAGACGAAAGATATGTTTTAGGCAAAGCTGTAATAAGAATTTTGCCTTTCGGAGATTTTGATATATATAATTATGAGTGATTACCAGAAACAAACAGTTCAATGGTTTCCCGGTCATATGGCTAAAACGCGCAGGCTTATTAAAGAAAGCCTGCCGTTTGTGGATTTGGTGACGGAAATTGTTGATGCAAGAATACCAATGAGCTCTTCAAACCCCGAGCTTAAAGAAATGATAGGGAATAAGCCCCGAATAGTTCTTCTTAATAAATGTGATGTTGCCGATGAAAAAGCAACTGCAAAATGGGTTGAATATTACAAAAGCAACGGAATGTATGCTCTTCCTGTTGATTGCCGAAGCGGTAAAGGCTTAAATGCTTATCTGCCTTTGGTACGAGAGGTTTTGAAAGATAAAATCCAACGCAATACCGAAAAAGGAATGGTTGGTAAGCCTCTTCGTGTTATGGTTGTTGGAATCCCCAACACAGGTAAATCTTCGTTTATCAATAAAATGGCAGGGCGTAATCGTGCCAAGGTTGCGGATAAACCCGGTGTAACCCGTTCTAACAGTTGGTTTGCAGTTGGTAACGGAGTTGAACTCCTTGACACTCCCGGGGTTTTATGGCCTAAATTTGATGATAAAGCCGTTGGTGATAAATTAGCCTTTATAGGCTCTGTTAAAGACGAGATTCTTGATAGCGAGGTTCTTGCTATGCGTCTTATTAACGTGCTTAAAAACGGCTACTGTGACCGAATAATTGAACGTTATAAAATTACAGGATTTGAAGATAAGGAAGATTACGAAATTCTTGAAATGATTGGCAGAAAAAGGGGGATGCTCATTTCGGGTGGTGAAATTGATACCGAAAGAGCATCAATAATGCTTCTTGATGAATACAGGGGCGGTAAATTAGGCAGATTAACTCTTGAACTTCCTTAATAAATAAGATAAAATGAAAGTCGGAACAAATATGTTCTGACTTTTATTTTTTGAGGTTTAAATTATGTTAGATTATTCTTATGAAATTCAAGCTCATAATGATGGTTATACTGTTGTTTGCGGTGTGGATGAAGCCGGTAGAGGCCCTCTTGCTGGACCCGTTTTTGCAGGTGCGGTAATTTTACCCGAAAACTATTCTCACGAAATTCTTAACGACTCAAAGAAGCTTTCTGAAAAGAAACGTGATTTAGTATATGATGATATAATCAGAGAGGCAATTTGCTGGTCTGTGGGTATTGCAACAGAACAGGAAATTGACGATATTAATATTCTCAATGCTACTTTTCTGGCTATGAAAAGAGCGGTAGAAGGACTTAATATTAAACCCGACCTTGCATTTATAGATGGTAACAGATACCCTAATACAGGAGTTAAAGAGATAACAATTATAAAGGGTGACAGTAAATGTATGTCTGTTGCAGCAGCATCAATTATTGCAAAGGTAAGCCGAGACAGGTTTATGATGGAAATGGACAAAAAATACCCCGAATATCAATTTTGTAAGCACAAGGGCTACGGAACCAAGCTTCATTATGAAATGATTGAAAAGTATGGTGTTTCAGAAATCCACAGAAGAACATTCCTAAAAAATATTTTGGGAGAAAACAAATGAGAAGTGATTTAATCGGTGCTTATGGTGAGCATCTTGCAGCAAAATATTTGAGAGAAGAGCATTATGATATAAAAGCGGCAAACTTTAAAACCTATACAGGCGAAATTGATTTGATTGCCGAGAAAAACGGAATTATATGTTTTATAGAAGTTAAAACTCGTCAGATTGGCGGAATTACTGCTCCTGCAGATGCAGTTAATGTTCGTAAGATGGAGAATATTAAAAGCACCGCAGCCGTATATTTAAATAAGTGGGCAAATGGTGCTGAACATCGCTTTGATATTATTGAGGTTTTTCTTGAGGATAAGCAGTTGCAAAATATTAACCATTTGAAAAATGTTTTTTGAGGTGTTTTTATGAAATACTTTGATTTGCATTGCGATACCATAGGGGAATGCAGTAATAATCAACTTTCCTTAAAAGAAAATAACTTGCATATTGATTTGCTCAGAGCAAAAGAAATCGAAGAATATATTCAAGTATTTGCTGTTTGGATTCCCGATGAGCTTCGAGGAAATGAGGCAGTAGCGTATTTCAACAAAACTGCTGACTATTTTTATAAGGAGGTTGAAGCAAACAAAGCTTTTGTATCTCTTTATAGAGATAATAAAGAAACCCCGGTAAAAGCAATTCTTTCCGTAGAGGGTGGCTCTGCCTGCGGTGGTACGATTGACGGACTTCACCACCTTTATGAACGAGGAGTACGTTTAATAACGCTAACTTGGAATGGTGTGAATGAAATAGGAAGCGGAGCTTTTTCTGATGGAGGGTTAACGCCTTTCGGAAAAGAGTTTATAAAAGAAGCAGAGCAGCTTGGTATAACTATTGATGTTTCCCACCTTAACAGACAAAGCTTTTTCGAGTTTGCTGAAATTGCCGAAAAACCATTTATAGCAAGTCATTCCAATGCAGATATAGTTAATAATGAATTCGGCAGAAAAAGGAACCTTAATAAAGAGCAGCTTCAAATTATAAAACAACAGAATGGTTTGATAGGATTAAATTTTTGCTGTGATTTCATAGAGGATGAAAAAGCAAAGGGAATAGATGCCCTTTATCGTCAGATAGAGTATATGCTTTCTTTAGGCTGTGAGGATGTTATTGCTATGGGTTGCGATTTTGACGGTTGTTCGGTTAACGAGAATTTTAACGGTATTGAAAAAATACCCAAGATTTACAAAGACTTGAAGACTATGGGTTGTGACAATCTCTTGTTAAATAAAATGTTTTTCGAAAATGCAAATAAATTTTTCAAATAATAAAAAATACGGGTATTTGGAATTCACTCCAAATACCCGTTTTCTATTGTTTTAATATGTGATTGAAGAAGAAGCGGAAGAGGAAGCTGAGGATGCATAGTATGCAGCATTATTTGCAATAGCCTTCTCGCTTGTTTTTACAAACATATTAATGATAAATTCGGATTTTTCAACTTTTTCAGAAACTTTATCGAAAAATTCAGTTGAATAGCTGTTGAATTCTTCAGTTGCGATTGCAGCGCGAACATCACTTTCCCATTTTGCTGTTTTATCTGCGCCAACGAAGTACATAATGTGATAACCGTAATCTGTTTTGATTATGCCTGTGTCACCTTTTTTGTGAGAAGCAAGAGCCCAATTAAGGAATTCGGGAACATAACTGCTTGTTGATGTAATATCCTCGTAAAGACCGCCTGTTTCTTTAGAGCCTGTATCATCTGTTTTCTCAGTTGCAAGAGCTGCAAAGCTTTCTTCTGTTGCTTTGCCGTCCTTCCACTCTTTGAGAATTTTGTCTGCTTCAACTTTTGCTTCTGCAAAGTTTTTGTCAATTTCGGCCTGTGAAAGCTTTACTTCATTACCTTCGGAATCCTCTTTGGTTGTTTCAGCTTGAACAAGAATGTGTCTTACATCAGCACCGGCAGTCTGCTTGTCGGGAGCAGGAGGATTAATGATGTATGCAACATAGAATGTTTCGGAAGCTTCATCTTCAATTACAGAAATGTCGCCTGCTTTGCGAGCAGTATCGAAAAGCCATTTTGAAACCTTATCGGAGCTGATTGAAGCACTTGAAAGATTTTCTGCAAGAGTTGAGCTATCCTTTGCGAAGCTTTCTTTCTGAGAGGGGATGGCGTATTCTTTTGCTAACTGAACGAAGCTGTTTTCGTCTGTAACCTTATTCTTGAATTCATTAGCAAGCTTTTTAGCTTCTGCTTTAGAGTAATCGGGATCTTTCTTATCTGCTTTTTCTTCAACTTTTGCATAAGAGAATGCGAAAAGTCTTGCATCAACTAAATCAAAGTCGGTTCTGTTTTTCTCGTAATATGCCTTAACATCATCTGCAGAGGTTGTGTCTGAAATGTTGCCTTCATACCATTCGAGGTAATACTGAGCAACGCTATCTCTTTCAAGATATTCTCTGTATGATTTTTCTGTAAGACCTTCACCGCAAACCTTAGCAATATAGTTGTTAAGCGAAAAGTCATTTTCTTCAGCTTTCTTTGCAAGAGAATCAATAGCTTCATCGATTGATGTAGTCATTTCTTCTTTCTGCTCTTTTGTAAGCTCAAAGCCTGCTTTTTTAGCTTCTTCGCTCATAGCAGTTTTATAAATTTCTCTCTGAATAAATGCTTTTTCGGGAGCCATAAGTCTGAAATAATCAGCCCATGTTTCAACACCTTCGGGAGCATCTTCACCGATGTAATCCTGCTGAGCAGGGTCTTTAGTAAGGTCGAAGCCTGTGTAATAAGCACCGTAACCTGAGCCATAGTATGAATCGATCTGCTGAGTTGTTGATGCAATCTGATTATAAAGGCTCATGTAGTAGTAGTTGTATTCTGCTACATTGATTTTTTCGCCTTCGTATTTAGCTACTGTAAGCACTTTCTGAGGCAGGCAGAAAACCTTTGTAAGAATGCTTCCTGCACCGTAGAGAACAACACCTGCAATAAGTAAAATGCAAATTGTCTTTACAAGAATTCTGATAATCTTGTCACCTTTGCCGTTTTTCTTTTTCTGCGCTTTTGCAAGACGCTCCTTACGCTGTTCGCGATAAATTTCGGCATTAGTTTTGATTTCGTTGTTTGCCATAAGTTTTCATCCTTTGCTTTCTTTTAATAGCACGGCAATATTGCCGCACAATAATAGGACTATTTTATAACAAAAATAAAAATTTTACAAGAGTATTTTATATATTTATTTGTATAATACCTCATAATTTACAAATAATTAAGATTTAATTTACCTTTTATGGTATTAGTAATCGGTTCTTTTTGTTGCATATTATTGGTTTTTGTGTTATTATATGATGAAATTTATTTTTTGGAATGGTATTTAATGAGTAGATTGAAATCAAAAAAATATATAATTATTCCTGCCTGCGTGGTTTTAATAATAGGCATATTGTGTGCTGTTATAGTGCCTTTTTTACAGGTGAAAGATGCAGTTCAATATAACTACTCCTCGGGAAAGCAAAATAAAGCTGAATTTAATAAAGACTTTAAGCCATTTGTTTTGGCAGGAGAAAGTGTTTTATATGTAAATGATAAAAATTCTGCTGTTGTAATAACAAATAGTTCGGAAAAGGTAATTTTTAATTCTCATTCCGAAAGTGCTGTTGAAAATAAGCTTGCGTACGTTCTCGGATTGGTTTTGAGAGATAGAAAAGGCAACTCATATTTGTTGAACAGTGCTGTTAACAGTGCTTCTCTTAATAAGTTTGATGTAACAACTGAAAAGAAAAATGATGTTACTATAACCTTTGCGTTTGCTGACGATAAAGGTGAGGCTATTGCTGAAGCGGTTCCGATTAAGTTTTTTGAAGAAAATGGCGGAATCAAGGTTGAAATTGATACACGAAAAGTTATTTTGAAAGATGGCTTTTGTATTGAAAAAATCAGTGTTTTACCAGGGTTGTTTTCCGAGAATAAGCCAAAGGGTGAGTGCTTTTATACTGTGCCGGATGGTTGTGGAGCCCAGGTCGATTTAACTGCCGATTCGGAGAAAACATATTTTAAGACCCTTGATGTTTATGGGAGTGATGTTGCTTTCGGTGAATATTCACAGGGGGCAACCTTACCCTGCTTTTCTATGACTAAAGGTAAGGTAATGCTTACTGCTTTTATTGATGATGGTGATGCTCTTTCTTCAATCTATGTAAAGCATAATAAAAGCACAGGGGGAGATTTATATAACTCCTTTGTTGTTACTCCTTATGGTAAGGTTGACGGCAGATTGTTAAAAGGGGAGTCCTATAACGGCACAATTTCTCAAATTTATTATTTAACAGAGAACGAAAAAAAAGATTATAATTCCGTTTCAACAATTATACGGGATAATCTTATGTTAAAAGGTTATTTACCCTCTGAAATGAGCGAGACATTTGTTGATTATCCCTTTTTTATTACTGTTATAGGTAGCGAAAACGGCAGAAAGAATACTGTTTATACCACTTTTGAAAACGCAGCAGAAATGATAGCCTTGTTAAAAACCCGAGGCGTCAGAAGTATTGCTTTGCGTTTCAGCGGTGCCGGTAAAAACGGTTTGAACTCGGGTGCAAAAAGCTCTGCAGAAATAAGTAGCGTTCTCGGCGGTGAAAAAGAATATAATAAGCTTTGCAAAACCGCAGGTGAAAACAACAGCTCTGTTTGGTACGATGTGGATTTTTCATTTACTGCTGCTGAAAACGGAAAGACTCCTGATGTTTATAAAAGCTTCAGAGAATATATTTCCGGAGAACCGATGAAATCAAATGTAAAAACATATAATTCAGCTTATTCTAATATTTCAAAAGCCTATAAAGCCTTGTCAAATTATGAATCAGCCAATGTTTGTATAAATGATTTGTCGCATTTTCTTTATACGGATTTAGTCGGTAATGTTAACCGCCAGATTGCTATGGAGAGCTTTAGCGAGAAAGCTCAAGCTTTAGGTGTTAATGGTAATCTTATGTTATCGCATCCTGCGGTATATCTTATGAATCAAGCTGATGCAGTTTTCTCTGTTCCTCAGAGCTCAAGCTTTGAGGATTGTGAAGGTGTGACGGATATTCCGCTTTTACAAATGGTAATTCACGGAAGTGTTTGCTATGGCTCAGAGCCTGTTAATATTTTTGAGAATAGCGAGGATGCTGTTCTTAAAGCTGTAGAGCTCGGTGCTTCACCATCCTTTGTTTTCACTCATGATAATTGCAATGTGCTTGACTATGGTGTTTATGCAACCCAGACAGCCAAATTTTATTCTTCAGTAAAAAGAATGTTACCGTTGATGGATATGAAAATTACATCACATGAACAAGTTGTTTCGGGTGTTTATAAAATAACCTATGATTACAGCAAGGTTGTGTATGTGAATTATAATCCTTCGGTTGTTGAGGTTAACGGAATTCTTGTTTCCGCTAAGGATTTTATCGTTATATAAATTAAGAAAAGGACTTCCAGAATATCTGGAGGTCTTTTTTGCTGCTTTTCACACAAATAGTTATAATTTTAACAAAAAAGTATTTGCATTTTATAGGTTTTGTGATACAATTACTTGTGTATAAATTAGTAACTTTAGAAAGGATGAATCTAATGGACTACAAAATGGAATTAACCCCTGAACAACTTGCCATGCTCAACGGCGAACAGGGCGAAACAATGGCAAAGGTTGTAAAGACTCTTGTTATGTATGGTGAAGCTTTCGGTGCAACAAAAATGATTCCCGTTACAAGCGAAATGGGTCACCTCGTTACAAGCTTTGGTCTTAAGGTTATGACACCTGTTTACGACCTTATGCAGCAGCTTATTGACGCAGGTCTTTCTTCAAAACAGAAATTCTCTGTTGACCCCAAGCCTGTTGATCCCAAGGTTCCCTCAAACTTTGCAAAAAACCTCGTATTCAACAAATTTATGTACACTAAGCAGGATAGCTATGATGCCCAGCTTAGAAAATTGGGCCTTGTAGGTGATGATGCTTATACATGTACTTGCTATATGAATGAAGTTGGTAACCTTCCCAAAAAGGGCGACATTCTTTCATGGGCAGAGTCCAGTGCGGTTGTTTACGCAAACTCGGTTCTCGGTGCACGTTGCAACCGTAACTCAGGTATTATTGAGCTTTTTGGCTCAATCGCAGGTTTTGTTCCTTACTTTGGTCTTGTAACCGATGAAGGCAGAAAAGCAACCTGGATTGTAGAAGTGAAATGTAAAAAGAAACCCGAAGCACAGGTTCTCGGTTCTGCTATCGGTATGAAGGTTATGGAAGATGTGCCTTATGTTAAAGGTCTTACTGATTGGATAGGTACAGAGCTTGATGATGTTGCAAAGGCATATCTTAAAGACTTTGGTGCTGCAACAGCTTCTAACGGTGCAGTAGGTCTTTATCATATTGAAGGTCTTACTCCCGAAGCAGTTGAAATGGGCGAAAGCCTTATTGCAGAAAATGCACAGGTTTATGTTATTGATGATGCAGAGCTTGAAAGAGTTAAAAATTCTTATCCTGTTATGTGGAAAAAGCCCGACAAGGCTCCTCAGCTTTGCTTTGTAGGTTGTCCTCATCTTTCACTTCAGCAGCTTAAAGAATGGACCGATAATGTTTGTGAAGGTCTTAAAAAGAGTGGTAAGAAGAAAGTTACAATCCCCACAGTATTCACAGCAGCTCCTGCAGTTTGTGACGAATTCAACAAAACTGAATATGCTGCTAAGCTTGCTGCAACAGGTGTAACTCTCAGTTATATTTGTCCTCTTATGTATATGAACAACCCCTTAGCTAAAATGGGAAGAGTTATTACAAACTCCAACAAACTCCGTACATACACAACTTCTCGCTACTACACAAGCGAAGAAATTCTTGACATAATCACAAAGGGGGCAAAATAAGATGAAAACTTTTAAAGGTCGTCCCGTAGTACCGGGCACAGCAGAGGCAGTAGCTCTTGTTTCTCATGGTGGTTTTAATACACTTGCATCCTTCCAGAATGCTCTTCAGTTTGATAAGCCTGAGGATAAAACTGCAAAATGCGGTGACCAGAACAATGCTGATATTTTTGAAAAACCTATGGGTGGTTCAGCACTTTGCCTTCCTCAGACTATCGGTTCTACTACCGGTGGTATGGTTCTTTATTGTGCAAAGGTTTTGGGAAAAAGTCCTGCTTGTATGCTTTTCTCAGAGCACATTGACTCTCTTGCAGCGGCAGGTGCAATCCTTGGCTCAGTTTGGACAGACACTCCCATGCCCACAGTTGACTGCTTGGGTGACGAATTCCTTAACACAGTTAAGACAGGGGATAAGATTAAAGTCTACGAAGATGGCACTGTTGAAATTCTTTAATAAATTTGCGAAATCGTGAGTTTGCTCACACTCGCAGTACCTTTGTACAGCTTCGGTTCGCAATTCACCCGATTTCATCAAATTTTTTTAAAGAATTTAAATTGGTGATTAAATTTGCGAAATCGTGAGTTTGTTTACGTTCGCAGCAAATATCGGAAAAAATTAAATCGTGTATGATGTTTTTGCATCATACACGATTTTTATATAATTTTTTTACTTTTCTTCCGGCTTATGACAATCTCCGTCATTACCACCGGTGCAATATACTTCAACTTTAGGAATTTTGTTACCTTTTGGTATAACGGTTACAACAATATCTCCGCATGCAGGACAACAAAGCACATTATTGTGATGAACAGATACCTCAAGCAACTCAACCAAATCGTTGTTTAAACTCATTTCATGTTCTGTTATTGTTCCTTTTTCACCATCGGAAGTTATTTTGTAGTTGAAATCCTCATTGAATTCATTGTCAATACACCATTCTTTTGCTTGCTTTGCGATTTCACGCTGGTTTACGTTACAAACCTTTATACGATTGTTTTTTGCGACATTGCGGTAGGCAGGAATACCAACTGCAAGTATTGTTCCTAAAATAAGTAAAACCACAAGTAATTCTACTAAAGTAAAACCTATTTTTGATTTAAGAAACTTTTGCATAATATAACCCCCAAAATCGAATTTTTCGGAAGTTTTCCGAAACCTTTACGAAACTAATGTAGCACTTTTGCGGGAAAAAGTAAATGCTTTTATTACATATTTTTCAAAAATGTATATAGTTACAAAAAATATAAAAAAGGGTTAGTTAATTTAACCAAACGAAAAGGACGATAACTGTCGGATAAGTTATCGTCCTTAATATATTGACTAATTTTTAGATAAGACCTTGTGCCATCATAGCATCTGCAACCTTGATGAAGCCGGCAATATTTGCACCTGCAACAAGGTCATAACCAAGACCATATTTTTCGGATGCATCAGCAGAATTATCATGAATATTTTTCATAATCTGTTTAAGCTTTGCATCAACCTCTTCGGCAGTCCAGCTGTATCTCATTGAGTTCTGGCTCATTTCAAGAGCAGAAACTGCAACGCCACCTGCATTAACCGCTTTAGAGGGAGCAACAACCTTAACATTTTCTTTAAGGTATTCAAGAGCATCATTGGTTGTGGGCATATTAGCAACCTCGATGTAATATTCAACACCGTTTGCAACAAGCTTTTTAGCTTCGTCCATATTGATTTCATTTTGAGTTGCGCAAGGCATAGCAACATCTACTTTTACGCCCCAAGGCTTCTGACCGGGGAAGAATTCAGCACCGAATTTATCTGCATAATCTTGAGCTTTATCACGGCCTGAAGCACGCATTTCAAGAAGGTAGTCGATTTTTTCATCAGTTGTGATGCCGTCTTTATCATAAACATAGCCATCGGGACCGGAGATTGTAACAACCTTACCGCCAAGCTCAGCAATTTTCTTTGCAGCACCCCAAGCAACGTTACCGAAGCCTGAAAGAGCAAATGTTTTACCTTTGATGTCCTCGCCGAAATGCTTGAATACTTCAACTGCATAATAAGTAGCACCGAAGCCTGTTGCTTCAGGACGGATGAGAGAGCCGCCGTAGGAAAGACCTTTGCCTGTAAGAACACCGTTTTCAAAAGCACCACGGATTCTTCTGTACTGACCGTAAAGGTAACCGATTTCTCTACCACCAACACCGATGTCACCTGCGGGAACGTCAACATCGGGGCCGATATGTCTGTAAAGCTCTGTCATAAATGCTTGGCAGAAGCGGAGAATTTCCATATCGCTCTTACCACGGGGATCAAAGTCAGAACCGCCTTTGCCGCCACCGATAGGAAGACCTGTGAGGCTGTTTTTAAAAGTTTGCTCAAAAGCAAGGAATTTCATAATACCTGAATATACAGAGGGATGGAAACGAAGACCACCCTTGTAAGGTCCGATAGCACCATTGAACTGAACTCTGTAGCCTGTGTTTACGTTAACCTTGCCGTTATCGTCAACCCAGGTAACACGGAAAGAAATCTGTCTTTCGGGCTCTACCATTCTTTCAAGTAAAGCTGCCTTTTCGTATTCGGGATGCTGGTCAATAACAGGAACAAGTGATGTGAGAACTTCAGTAATAGTCTGAACGAACTCGGGTTCATTTGCGTGCTTTTTTGCAACATCGTCAATAACATTTTGAATGTAACTCATATGGAACAACTCCTAAAATAAATATATACATTTTTTATGACAGTTATTTTATACCACAGTTTTTTAAATTGCAATAAAATTTTATTAGTTTTTTTAATATTGTAACATTAAATAAAAATGTGCCT